>JADPRS010000040.1 GCA_015686845.1 Lutibacter sp. B2 | reverse complement strand
TGTTTGATGTTTTTATTTTATGGAAAACAATGATCAATTACTTGTAAAGTGGTGTTAATAGGAACAAAAGGATTTAATGAATTGTATTGGAGCAAAGTAACCATGATCATTGCTGGAAAAGTAAACTATGATCGAGCCAATATACAAAATGGCATATATATAGCCTATAAAGGAATGGTAGGAGAGGATATATCAATGTTTACAGAATCCTATTCTATAAGAAATATTGTAAATAACAAAGAATTAATAGAGGATCTAAGGTAGTTATGCGAGAAAAAGAATATAGGATTTGAACACATGCATTGACGAAAAAAAGGAATGGTTTATAAATATTTAAATGAATTTTCATAAAATTATAGTGAATTAATTTTAACCATGTTATAATGTAAACAGATGTAAAAATATTGTAATAAAGTTCAAAGGAGGAAGATTATGAAAAAATTTAAAATCATTACGTTCACCTTATCATGGCATTAATCGTAAGTAGTACTAGTGCATTTGCTTGTAGTGCAGTTTATGTAGGAAAAGATGTAAGTGCAGATGGAAGTACAATTTTAGCAAGAAGTGAAGATCAAGGTACAGGTGCTTACAACAAGATGTTTAAGGTAGTTAATAGAGTGGAAAATGTAGCTGGTCGTACAATCGACGATACAAACGGATTTTCTTACAAATTGCCAGCAACTACGTATAAGTATACGATCGTGCCAGATTCTTCAACTTGTGGAGATGGACCTTATTATGGTGCTTGTACAAATGAATACGGATTGAGTGTTAGTGCAACAATATCTGCTTCTCCAAAGGAAAACGTTTTAGAAGTGGATCCATATGTTGAAGGAAGCTTGCGTGAAGCTATTCTTCCTGGCGTTGTAGCTGCAACGTGTAAGACTGCAAAAGAAGGCGTGAAGCTTTTAGCAGAAACAGTTGAAAAATATGGTTCAGAAGAAGGAAATATCGTAATGCTTGCTGATCAGAAAGAAGCTTGGGTATTTGAAGTGTATAGTGGACATTTATGGGCTGCTAAAAAAATGCCAACAGATAAAGTTGCTGTTTTTGGAAATCAGTTTATGATTGAAACAGTAGATCCAAGTGATACAGAAAATGTAATGTTCCATAAGGATTTATTTACGACTGCTGACAAATATAAATGGACAAACAAAGTAAATGGTAAGATACATCTTGCTGCAACTTATGGAGAACCAAGAGAAGATTATTCTAACATGCGTACATGGATGGGACATCGTTTATTGGCACCATCTAGTGTAGGAGAATATAAGACAGATACTTATTATCCATTTTTTTATAGCCCAGACAAGAAAGTTTCTGCTTTAGAAGTTATGGATGTACTACGTAACCGTTATGAAGGTACGAAGTACGATGCTTCTCTTCCAGAAAATAAAGATCTTCGTGTAATCGGAGTAGAACGTCAGTCTCAGATACACGTAATCCAAGTAAAAGATAATTATCCAGCTGAAATCTCTGCTTTACAATGGCTAGCTTTTGGTAATGCAGAACATTCTGTATTCCTTCCAAACTTTAGCGGAATTGAAAACACTTATGCTGCTTATCAAGTAGATGGTGACGAACTTAACTACGAGGGTGCATATTGGAAGTTTAAGAGAATTTGTGCTTTGGCAGAACAAAATAGAAGTTTTTATGGACAAGGTGTAAAAGATTATTGGAATATGTATGAAGAAAATTTATATGCAGATATGGAAAAAGCTGAAAAAGAAATGATATCTCTTTATAAAAAAGATCCAAAAGAAGCGATTAAGTATGTAACTAATTTACATATGGATACTGCAAAGAAAGCTTGTGTAGATGCAGATAAACTTTATGATGAATTACTATTTTTTATAATGGATCGTAATGGACGTACAGCTAAAAAATTAGGCGGTCCATTTGTGGTAAGTAGCATGGTAGAGGAGAAATAATAAATCTCTAATAGTAATTAAAAGATGATTTCTGTATTGAACAGGAGTCATCTTTTTTAGATTCCATGGATATATATATTTATTATAGTAAACCATATATTGTTTGATTTCTTTCTTTAACGGTTCATAACAATAAAGGTGATGCCGGTATCCCTCTATTTAAAAATGTAGTTAGATATGTTATGGTAGTGGAAAAGAATAGAAGAAAAGAGGAATTAATTATGAAAATAAACAGGAAAATGATGTTAGTAGATGTAAAAAAATTACCAGGTTTATTTGTAGGATTCTTTTTATGTGCCTATGGAATTGCTCAAATGAAGGTTGCAAACATAGGTATGAACAGTTGGGGAACGCTTAACTTAGGGATCGTTAATAAATTTGCTATTGAATTTGGTAGAGTAACTCAGATCGTAGGAATATTTGTAATATTATTTTCACTAACTTTAAAAATATATCCAGGTATTGGAACTATCCTAAATATGTATTTTATAGGTGTGTTTATAGACATTATAGATAAAGTAAATATAATTTGGATACCAGAAATTTACCTATTAAAAGTTGTAAGCTTATTTTGGGGAATTTTAATATTTAATTATGGTATATATTTTTATATTAAACAAGAATTAGGAGCAGGGCCAAGGGATGGCCTCATGGTAGGGCTTATAAAAATAACAGGACTTAGTACCACCTATGTAAGACCAGCTATTGAGCTTACTGTATTAGTTATAGGCTATTTACTAGGGGGATTAGTGGGAATAGGTACTGTTTTAGTTACATTTTGTGGAGGATATATACTGAATGAGATATTTGTATGTAATGGATTTGATCCGAAAAAAACGAATCAAAGAAAGATATATGACTACTTTATAGAAACAAAGGAAAGTATGTAAGGATTACAATGATAAATAAGTAATCAAAAATAATAGTTAGTTTCTTTATTTATACGCTACAGAGCGGAATGAATCTATCTGTGGTTTACCTATTCTTTCGGTATTTCCTCCCCAACCTCCAATTACTTCATATATTTTAGAAGAAAACGATATGATATGTCTGACCATTGCAAATAATAAAAGAAATACTATGATATAATGATAGTGTAACTTTAAAATTTTTAGGAGGAACATAATGAATAATAACGAGATATTAATTAGATTGAGAGATGCGCTAGATATAAAAAATACAGATATGGTAGAGATATTTAAGCTTGGGGGCATTGAACTAACAAGTGAAGAAGTGAGCATGATGCTCATAGAATCAAAAGACAGTGACCATAACGAAGATCAGGACATAGAAGAAAAGAAAGAGAATTTAGAATGCAATAATGATTCACTAGAGTCATTTTTAAATGGATTTATTATATTCAAAAGAGGAGAACCAGACTCAATACCAGGAAAATCAAAAAAACCTCCACTAGCTATAAAAAATAGTAAAAGTGTTAATAATGTCATGCTTAAAAAATTAAAAATTGCCCTATCACTAACAGCTGAAGATATGCTTGATATATTTGAAGAAGCAGGTACGTTTGTAACAAAAGGAGAATTAAGTCCTTTATTTAGAAAAGAAGGACATACTCATTATAAATATTGTAGTGATAATTTCGCTATAAAGTTCTTAAATGGAGTAGCTATAAAAAATCAGAGATAACTTCTATTCAAACATAAGACACTATGATTATAGCAAAAGGAGCTAATGTGAAAGTATTAGCTCCTTTTTTGTAATTATAGAAATAGAAAAAATAGGGACGGTTCATAAATATATGTAATTGAGAGGGGTGTGCCGATGGATAATAATGAAGTGTATGAAAAGTTTAAAAAAGCACAAAGATATAGGACTTGGAGTACGTGTCTATTTATAAGCTCGCCTGTTGTTGGGTTTCTGTTTCAAAATATAGTAGGATATTTACTAATAGGAATTATATTTATGATTGCTATATATTTTGATATGCAATATAAATGTCCCATATGTAATAAAAAATTTGACACAAGAGTTAATCCATCTGGATTAAAATATTGCTCTCATTGTAGTGCTAGATTACAAGAATGAAATTAAAAAACAAGAAGATTTTCAAAGGGAGATGTTTTTTTGAAATTTTTTAGGAACTGTCCCCAAAAGAAAGAAGAAAGGGTTAAATATAAAAATACAAGACTCTTATATCAAACATGAGAGACTTAATAATATCTCAAAACTAAAAGTTTTATCTTAGATCCGTGTTACCATAGGTAAGTAATGAAAATCATATACTTTTAGAGTTTGTGGTTTATCGTAGTATTATCTAAACTAAACAAAATATAAAAAGTTAACTTTGTACGACAACAAACGAGAAATTTTGATAAATGATAAATGTTATAATATCATTGTTTTCAAAAAAAATAGATAAGAGTAGGAGGAATATATGGACATTTTATTTGTATTGGTATTTTTTGTTTCAATTATATGTATTATTTTAGGATTAATAAAACCTAAGATAGTTATTAGATGGGGAAATGATAGTAATAAAACTAGAAGAATGGTGCTCTTATATTATGGTGTGGCGATGATTGTATCTATTGTTATGGTAGCAACTACTTCATCTACTGAAGAAAAAGTTTCTATTTCCAATAGTAGTACTGTAGAAAAAAGTAAAGCAGAATTAAATGTATTGGTATCTAAATATTTAAATAATGATTTTGAAGAAAAGGAAGAAACTAAATATTTAACAGATATTGATTTTTTTGAAGTGTCTCAAATTAATAATGAAATTACTAATATTTTAAACAGTAGTTTAGGCAAGAGAGAGTATAGTAAAATTATTAAATATATTGATAAGATTCAAAAAATAAAAAAGGTTAATTTTAACTTAACAGAAATAAAAAGTATAGTTGATAATATCAATATTAATATTAAAGAAATTAAAGGAATAGATCAAGAAATAAAATCTATCACTAATAAAATAGTTTCTTTAGAAGATATAATATATGTAGAAGGTTATGTGATAAATCAAGTAAGTTATGGCGATAGCCTGCTTGGAAATATAGCAGATGAGATAGACGCAGAATATAAATATGGCATTACAACAGATAGAAAATACAATTCAATTGTAGGATATGTCGCTGGAAAAAACCGAGCAATTTTAAAATCGAAAACACATCAATTTGAAAAGACTGGACCTTTTGATATGTATATTGTTTATACAGGTAAGGGGGATTATAGTGAAGGCGGATTTGATGTTAAACGTGATGAATATAGGCCTGCAAGTGAGTCGGAAATAGATTACGTTGTAAATGGTGATAGTTATGAAGCAAATATACGAACATTACAATCTAATAAAGAACAAAAAAATAATAAAATAGAGATTTTTAAGAAACAGTTTCTAGATTGTTTGGGTATATCTGTAAATAAGATTGATGATAAAAAAACAGAATCAGAAAATAAAATAAAAGAACCCCAAAAAACGGTAAATAGGCAAGATAAAATCAAAAATACAGTATCAACTATTGATACAATTAAGTATGAAAATGGTAGGTTTGGTTACAGTATTGACTATCCCAAAACATGGGGAAAAATAGAAGAAAGTGATAACGGAGATGGATGTGTACTATTTATGGACGATGCTGAAGATATTCGAGTGTATGCTTGTTATATGATGGATAATGATTTTCGAAGCTATATAGAGAATTTTTATAGTGGTTGGGAACACATCGAAGCTAATGTAGAAGGAGCTACACAGACTGTTAAATTAGCCTATTATGGAGAAGATTCATATCAAACAGCAGTAGTTGCTGAGAAAAATGGAGTAGTTTATACCTTTAGGTGTACACATATGTATATAGATGTAAATCCTGACTATAGCGAAGATAAGAAAGAAGCCATAATGAAAGGTGCTGAAATAGCAGAAAAAACGTTTAAAGTTTTTTAATTGAGAGATACAGAATAAAATACAATTAAAGGATCAGTATCATAATCATAAGACTAAAAAAACATTTTTATTCCCTAGAGTCTGTAAATAACTTTGTGATTTAAGATAAATTCTAATCCAATTTAGCATGAATTAATAAATTGGTAATGATGGAATATAATGAAAAATTATTTATATGATTGTAAAAGTTATATGGAAATATATATTTTCTTATAACTTTGGCGTATTAAAAAATATGATTGTATTTATGCCCTTTGGATTTTTAATTCCTTTTGTTTTTAATAAAGGAAGAAGTCTTGGAAAAAATATAAAGATATCTTTTTTAGCAAGTAGTGGTGTAGAGTTATTACAGTTCATAGTTGCACTTGGAATATTTGATGTGGATGATATTATTTTGAATGTAATAGGTTCTATGATCGGATTTTCCCTATATAAATTATTTATAGAAGGGATAAAAACAATCAATAAAGAAAAGATTTTAAATTAGAAAAACAAAAAAGGTAGATGAATTAATTCATCTACCTTTTACATTCATTAAAAAATTCTTTATACTCATCAAACGTAAAAGATTGAGGACCATCACTTAATGCTTCTTCAGGGTTTGGATGTACTTCTACCATAAGACCATCTGCACCACAAGCTAGTGAGGCTTTAGACATAGGCGTAATCAATGATTTAACACCCGTACCATGACTAGGATCTACGATAATAGGTAACCCTGTTTCCTTTTGCATAATAGGAACAGCAGCTAAATCTAGCATGTTTCTAGTATAATTGTCAAAGCTTCTAATTCCTCGTTCACATAAAATAATATTCGTATTGCCATAAGCAGCTAAATACTCTGCAGCTAAAATCCATTCTTTAATAGTAGCACTCATTCCTCTTTTTAGAAGAATAGGCTTGTCTACACTACCTAATGTTTTCAACAAAGGATAGTTGTACATATTTCTAGAACCAACTTGAATAATATCTGTATATTCAAGCATTATATCAAGATTTTTTTCATCCATAAGCTCCGTAACGATTGGAACACCTATAGAATCCCCTGCTTCTCTTAAATACTTTAATCCTTCAATTTCAAGTCCCTGAAAATCGTATGGACTGGTTCTAGGCTTAAATACACCGCCTCTTAAAATAGTTACACCGATAGATTTTAGTGCTTTTGCAGTAGCCATAATCTGTTCTCTAGATTCTACAGAACAAGGACCCGCTATAAACACAGGTGGATGGTCTCCACCAATTTTTAAATCCCCAACCTCAACGATAATTTGTTTTCCTGTTAAAATTTTTTTATCCTTCATAATTTATCTTCCTAACTTCTTCAGTTTGTAGTTGATCTACAAACTCTTTAATGGGTTTATCATAAATTATTAAATCCGGTGCAATCTCATAAAGTGGAATGATGACAAATCCACGTTCACACATACGAGGATGAGGAACAATCAATTTTTCATTATCTGATGAAAAATTTTCATATAATAAAATATCTACATCTATGGTTCTTGGACCCCAATGTATAAGGCGTTCTCTTTTTAATTCCTGTTCAATATGATTACAGTATTCTAAAAGAGAATAGGGTTCTAAAGAAGTCTCTATTTCTACAACAATATTTAAAAACCAGTCTTGATCCTCATATCCTACAGGTGCCGTTTCATAGTAGGAGGATGTATTTACGATTTCGATCTTTGGATTTTCTTGTAATAAGGATAAAGTTTCTTTGATATTTGCATGCTTATCTCCTATGTTACCACCGATTCCAAGAAATACTCTACTCATTTTGACTTCTCCTTATTTGAACACCAAAATAGTCATAAATTCCAGGTACGGGTGCTTCTGGTTTTTTAATTGTAATATCAATTTCTTTTACTAAAGAAAATGTTTTTAATATAGTATCTGCAATATCTTCAGCCAATGCTTCAATGAGTTTAAATCTTTTTTCTTCAACAATATTTTTTATGATATTGTAAGCTTCTCCATAATGAACGGTATCTTTCACATGATCAGATTTTCCTGCTTTTTTTAAATCTACAAGAAGCTCAATATCTATAAAAAACTTTTGCCCAAGGGTTGTTTCTTCTGATAAAACACCGTGATAGCCATAAAAACCAAGATTTTTCATTACTATTTTATCCATAAAAATTACCTCACAATAGCATCTGCTACCTTAGCAGCACGAAGATTTTCTTTAATATCATGAACTCTTAGTATATCCATACCATGCATAATTCCAATGACGGAGGTAGCAAGGGTACCTTCTACTCGTTCATGAGGAGGAAGGTCTAATATTTTTCCAATAGTGGATTTTCTAGATGTTCCTAAGAGAATAGGATATCCTAAATGGTTCAATTCATCAAGTCTATTCATCACATGAATATTTTGTTCAGATGTTTTTCCAAATCCGATGCCTGGGTCTAAAATGATTTTTTCTTTTGGAATCCCTGCATCCAGTGCTAGTTGAATAGATTTTTTCAAGAAGGCAGACATTTCTTCTATAATATCTCCCTCGTAGCTTGTACCTATTTGGTTATGCATAACAATAATAGGTGCATTGTGTTTTGCAACAACATTTGCTAAAGCTGGATCTCTTTGTAGTCCCCATACGTCATTAATCATATGTGCACCAGCGGAAAGGACTTGATCGGCAACTTCTGCTTTATAGGTGTCTACAGAAATAGGAACATCTATTTCTTGTACTAGTTTTTCTACAACAGGAAGAACTCTTCTTAGTTCTTCAGCAGCATCTACTTCAGCCGAACCTGGACGCGTAGATTCTCCTCCAATATCAATGATATCTGCACCGTCTCTAATCATTTGCTTTGCATGTTCTATGGCTGCATCTACGTTTACATAGCTACCACCATCAGAAAAAGAGTCTGGCGTTACATTTAAAATACCCATTATATAGGTTTTCGTTCCTAAGTGGAGTGTATATTTTCCACAAGGTACGTCTACTTTTCTATTGAAATTATATTTCATACTATTCCCCCCCTCAGTTATTAGATATAGATATGCAACTTTGTAATCTAAGTTTAAAAGGTTGTGATTATATAATAAGGAGTGACTTGCAATCTTCATACTTGCCGGAACGACGATTATATAATCACAACCTTGATATATACATATCTAAAACTTAATAAGTGAAAGCGCTTCTGTTCTTGCCTTTATATCTCTAGCAAATAGTCCACGTACAGCAGATGTAATTGTTTTTGAACCAGATTTTTTTACGCCACGCATAGTCATGCACATATGTTCTGCTTCTACCACTACAATTACGCCATGAGGAGCTAACATTTCTTCGATTGTTTCTGCAATAGTAGAAGTTAATCTTTCTTGAAGTTGAGGTCTTTTTGCAACGGTGTCAACCACTCTAGCTAATTTACTAAGGCCAGTAAGTTTACCTCCTTTTGGAAGATATCCAACATGGGCTACGCCGAAAAATGGAACAAGATGGTGTTCACACATAGAGTAAAAAGGAATATCTTTTACTAATACTAATTCTTCATGTTTTTCATCTTGGAAAAATATTTTTAAATGTTCTTTGGGATCTTCATGAATACCTGAAAAGATCTCTTCATACATTCTTGCGATTCTCTTAGGTGTATCTATCAGTCCTTCTCTATCAGGATCTTCGCCTATTGCTTCTAATATATCTCTTACCGCACGTTCAATTTTTGCCTTATCCATAATAATTCTCCTTTTCTATTATGTTTTCCATAAGTTTTTTAGTTATAAAATTATTTGTAATATCAAAATGTTGATTTTCTACCTTTGATACTGGCATAATATCCATCAAAGAGTTTGTAAGAAAAATCTCATCTGAATTTAAAAGTTCACTTTTATTGAAGTTTCCAATTTGTATGGTTAAATTTAAATATTTAGTCATCTCTATCACTTGATCCCTCATAATTCCAGGTAGAAGGCCACATGAAAGATCTGGTGTAAAGAGGACATTACCTTTTACAAAAAACAGATTTGATAGACTTCCTTCACAAAGATGGTTATATACATTTGTAAGAATAACTTCATCATACCCATTTTCTGTAGCCCTATTTTTACAGAGTAGACTTTCTAAATAATTAGCTGATTTTACATAAGTCAGTGGTGTATGAGGATTTTTCTTTATTTCTGAAAAACATACATAAAATCCTTTGTGGTAGAGTTCTTTTGTATATGGATTGTTTCTTGTATAAAGATAAAAGTCATATTTATCTTTATTTTTTGTATAGAGAATTTTTAATGCTCCATATTTTATATTATTAGCTAAAATTAAGTCTTTACTATAATATTTGAGGAAACAGAAATTTTCTTTAATAGGTATATTTAAAGATGTACACCCGTTTTTAAGTCTTTGGATATGTTCATCAAAAAAGAGTAACTTGCCATTACAAATTTTAATGGTTTCAAATAAACCATATCCATATTGAAAACCTTCACTATTTGGAGATACAGTTTGAATATTGATATCATGTAAAGCGCCATTAATAGATAAATACATAGGATCTGCCTTTAACTATTGAGGGCTTCCATTAAAGCCCTACCCTTATGAAGGGTTTCTTCATATTCAAGTTCAGCATCAGAATCCCAAACGATGCCACCCCCTACTTGAAAATAAGCTTTTTCATCTTTACAAAGAATCGTTCTAATAACAATGTTCAAATCAATATCTCCATTAAATCCTATATAACCAATAGAACCAGTATATATATTTCTTTGTGTAGGTTCCAATTCATCGATCACTTCCATGGCTCTAATTTTAGGAGCACCTGTAATGGAACCACCAGGGAATGTTGCCCTTATGCAGTCTATAACATCATAATCGTCTTTAAGTTCACCAACAATAGTAGAGACTAAATGATATACTGTAGGATACGCTTCAAGATGAAATAATTCTGTTACTTTTACAGTACCTGTTTTTGATACTCTACCCAAGTCATTTCTTTCTAAATCTACAATCATTAGAAGCTCAGATTGATCTTTTTCACTCGTTAAAAGTTCTTCCTTGTTTTTAATATCTTCTTGAGGCGTATTTCCTCTAGGTCTAGTGCCTTTAATAGGACGCGTTTCTATTATATTATTTTTGATTTCAACAAATCTTTCTGGAGAACTACTTACAATCTGTCCCTCGCCAAAATCTATAAAGCTTGCAAAGGGTGCCGGGTTAATCTCTCGAAGATTTTTATAAAGCTCAAGTGGACTTTTATGAAGGTCACATTCAAACCTTTGTGTCATATTTGCTTGATAGATATCTCCAGAACGAATATAGTCTTTTATTTTATGGATTGCTTTTATATAATCTTCTTTTTTAAAATTAGATGTTATTTGGGTCATTTTCTTTGTAGATTTTTTTATAGTAGGTAAATTTTTATTTTGAATCCTATCTTCAATTTTTGAAATGATTTTATCTTCATGATCTTTTATACCTAAAGATGAAATGAAGACTTCATTTTTCTGATGGTCTATAATGATGGTTCCATCATATAATCCAAAATAACAATCCGGAATATTCACATCATCCACAGCGGTTCTAGGAAGCTTTTCCATGTGGTGACATAAGTCATATCCAAAGTATCCTACTGCACCTCCTAAGAAAGGAAGTTCTGATGGATAGTCCATTTTATATTTTGAAAGTATTTCTTGTAGCTTTTCTAGTGGATCACCTGTATAGATTTTAGTCGTTCCGTTTTCTATAATTTCTATATTTTTATTTTTACTTTTAAATGTTAAGAAAGGATCAAATCCAATAAAAGAATATTTTCCTAGTTTTTCAGGATCCATGCCACTATCTAAAAAGAAGCTATAGGGATGATCTTTAAATAGTGTATAAAGTTCAAAGCTAGTATAAGATGTATTTATTTTTTTTATTTTCATGTTTTCACCTACTTCTCAATATTCTTTGCTTGCGTCAAGAAATTTTCTAGAAGCTCCATTCCCTTTTCTGTAAGAATGGCTTCTGGATGAAATTGAACACCTTCAATCATGTATTCTTTATGTTTGATACCCATTATTTCTCCATCTAACGTTTTTGCTGTAATTTCAAAGCAATCTGGTAAAGATTCATTTTCTACGATTAATGAATGATACCTAGTTACGTTCAGTGGATTTGGTAGGTTTTTAAAAACCCCTATGTTTGAGTGCGTTATTGGATGAACCTTTCCATGAACAGGTTCTTTTGCTTTTATGATTTTTCCCCCAAATACTTGTCCTAAAGTCTGGTGTCCAAGACAGATTCCTAGAATAGGGAATCTGCCTTTAAAGGTAGAAACTACATCTTTACATATACCTGCTTCATCAGGTGTACAAGGGCCAGGAGATAGAACGATTATATCAGGGTTAATTTCCGCTATGTCTTCTAGTGTGATCTCATCATTTCTTTTGATTAATACTTCTTCGTTTAATGCCGATAAATATTGTACTAGGTTGTATGTGAAAGAATCATAATTGTCAATCATTAGAATCAAGGATAACAGTCCTTTCTGGTTCATTATTAGGTTTTAACCTTTTAATAATATAAAATAGGTTTCTCGTCCTCTTTAAATCTCTTGCACTTGTTTCTTGCATTACATGTATGGCATGGGCGAGAAATTTTATCGCTTTTATAAAGAATAGATCCAAGTATAGAATTTGATGGAGCGCTATTGCGATGATTTTTGATGGCATTGCATATTAGCAAGATCTCTTCAGAATTAAAACCAGCATCTACTAAAATTTCAACCGCTAGTTCTGCCCCTATTAAGGCATGATCTATTCCATCTTCATATTCTTTCCATCTTCCAATGTCATGTAGAAGGGATGCTGTATAAATGATGCCTTTTTTTATTTCAAGCGTTTCTTCTAATGCCATGATATAGGCAACTCTAGCCACATCAATGCCATGTGTAAGGTCATGATGACAAAATATTCGATTCGTTTCTGCTTGTGCATTTTTCTTTATATAATCAATGTATTTATGATGGGTTAATATTTTAGAAATCCTATTCATAATATGACCTCCACTAAATCAAGTTCGACTTTTATTATAACTTTTATTATGAATTTTATCATCAATTATAAGTACAAGCAAGAAACAGAACATATTATTAATGATTTTCTCTGTATATTTTTAATAATAGAAAAAATCCGTCAATAATTCGTCAATAAAGAAGGATTTTTTAGTATATTTACAGAAAAGATAGGAAGTAGGTATTTAAAATCGTGTAAGAAAAAATCTAGAATAGGAGTCTACTTAGATGTATAGAGAAAGAATACTAGATAAATACAATGAAAATAAAGAACGGAAAATGGCTGTATTGATCGATGGAGAAAATGCACAACCTCCTTTGATAGAAAAGATGTTACTAGAAACTGAAAAATATGGAACCATTACGATTAAAAGAATTTATGGAGATTGGACAACTTGTAATATGAATGGGTGGAAGAGTGCTACACATAATTATGCAGTACAGCCCATTCAACAATTTCGTTATACGGTAGGCAAAAATGCTACAGATAGTGCATTAATTATTGATGCAATGGATATACTTCATAAAAAATCCGTAGATAGTTTTTGTATTGTCTCTAGCGATAGTGATTATACTAGATTAGCAACGAGAATTAGAGAAGAGGGAATATTTGTAATGGGCATCGGCGAAAAGAAGACGCCAAAAGCATTTGTAAATGCATGTGATATTTTCATATATACGGAGGACATTTATCAAAAGAGAAAAAATAATATAAAGCGCGTGCAAACTAAAAATAAAATTGTGCGTAAACCTTTTGATGCAGTGAATGTATTGAAGGAAGCATTTGATATGGTTGTAAAAGAGGATGGCTGGGCTCATTTGGGATCTATTGGGAAAGCATTGTTAAAAATAGACCCTGATTTCAATCCCAATACCTATGGATACAAACAATTGTCTCAATTAATAAAGTCTAATCCTAGAGCTTTTGCATTAAGAAGTATTACAGAGATGGGACCAAGTGGTATATATGTTCAAGTGAAAGAAAATATAATAAAAACGGCTAATATAGGATAACTTTTGGAAAAACAAAAGTTCATTACATGAAAAATATAGAACTATGCTATAATACCAATATTGGATAATTTTAAAAAAGCGATATAGGAGAGATGGTATGTCAAAAATTGAGTTAATTGCTACATCCACTTTTGGATTAGAAGAGTTGGTTAAATTAGAAGTAAAGCGTCTTGGATATGAACAAATAACTGTAGAAAATGGGAAAGTTACATTTATTGCAGATGAAGCGGCTATACCGAGAGCGAATCTATGGTTAAGAACAGCAGATAGAGTGCGTTTGAAAATTGGAGAATTTAAAGCTACAAGCTTTGAAGAGTTATTTGAACAAACAAAGGCTTTACCATGGGAAGATTGGATTGGTGAAAATGATGAATTTCCTGTTTCAGGAAAATCAATAAAATCTCAACTTTTTAGTGTTCCAAACTGTCAAGCCATAGTAAAAAAAGCCATCGTAGAAAGATTAAAACAAAAATACGATGTAGAATGGTTTGAAGAAGATGGCGCAAAGTATCCTATTGAAGTGGCACTATTAAAAGATACGGTTACATTGACCATAGATACGAGTGGAAAAGGATTACATAAAAGAGGTTATAGGGTTGATGCAACAGACGCACCTATAAAAGAAACATTAGCAGCTGCAATGGTAATGATCAGCAGATGGAGAGAAGATCGAGTGATGATTGATCCATTTTGTGGGTCTGGAACAATTCCAATCGAGGCGGCAATGATTGGAAAAAATATGGCACCAGGTCTTAACCGAGAATTTGTTTCTGAAGGTTGGAATAGGGTTCCTGAAAGCTTGTGGAAGGCTGCTAGGGCTGAAGCAATGAGCAGTATCAGACAAGATGCAGAGGTTAAGATACAAGCTTCTGATTGTGATCCAGCAGCAATTGAGATTGCTAAGGAGAATGCTCGTGAAGCTGGTGTAGAGGATTGTATAGAATTTAAAGTTCAAGAGATGGCAAAAATAAAGTCTGATAAAGAATATGGTTATATTATATGTAACCCACCATACGGTGAACGATTAGGGGAACAAAAAGAAGCGAGACAATTATATAAGAGAATGGGAGAAGTTTTTGAACAATTTGAGACTTGGTCTAAATATGTGATTACTTCTGACGATCAGTTTGAAAAATTATATGGAAAAAAGACAAACAAGAAAAGAAAATTGTATAATGGAAGAATAAAGGTTGATTATTATCAATTCTTTGGACCCAAGCCGCCAGCAAGCATGATGGGAAAATTTAAAAATAAATAAAAGCTGACATTCAGTCAGTTTTTTTTTATTGACAAAGTTCTCCAAAAAAAATATAATTAATTGATTTAGTTTTAATAAACTTTAAGATTACAAATACTAAATATTTGGAGGGGGATAGTTGAGTGGAAATGAAGGACTATATTATAGAACTTAAACACATCTCAAAGAAATATAACGAAAAAGAAGTATTATATGATATGAATTTAAAGATTAAACCAAAGGAATTTGTTACCTTGTTAGGCCCTAGTGGATGTGGCAAGACGACCACGTTAAGAATAATAGGTGGATTTGAGTACGCCACGACGGGGGATGTTTATTTTGAAGGAAAAAGAATCAATGATATTCCATCCTATCAAAGACAGATTAATACGGTCTTTCAAAAATATGCACTTTTCCCTCATATGAATGTATTTGATAATATTGCTTTTGGATTAAAGATTAAGAAAGTAGATAAGAAAGTAATCGATGAAAAAGTAAAAGATATGCTTAGATTAGTAAATTTGAGAGGTTTTGAAAAAAGAAAAATAGACTCTTTAAGTGGCGGGCAACAACAAAGAATTGCTATTGCAAGAGCATTGATAAATGAACCAAATGTGTTGTTACTTGATGAGCCTCTAGGCGCACTAGATTTAAAACTTAGAAAAGATATGCAGATAGAACTTAAAAAAATTCAACAAAGAGTAGGCATTACTTTTATCTATGTAACCCATGATCAAGAAGAAGCCCTTACCATGTCAGATAGAGTCATTGTTATGAGTGAAGGAGAAATTCAACAGATTGGTACGCCAGAAGATATTTACAATGAGCCTATCAACAGATTTGTAGCAGGTTTTATAGGAGAAGGAAATATACTAGATGGTGTTATGCTAGAAGATTTTAAAGTAGAGGTAGAAAATAAGATACTACCTTGTGTAGATAAAGGTTTTGAGATGAATGAGCCTGTAGAGGTATTAGTAAGGCCTGAGGATATACAAATAGTAGATCCGAGTGAAGGAGAATTAAAAGGGAAAGTAGTAGGGGTAATATTTAAGGGGGTTCATTATGAAATCTCGGTACAGGATGATATTGGATTTGTATGGATGATACACGATATTCACATGCCGAAGATGGAACAACGTGTAGGGCTTAAAATTATACCTGATGCTATACATATAATGAAGAAGGGGGTGTAGAAATGAAAAAGACTTGGCTTTCTATACCCTATGCAATTTGGGCACTATTATTTAGTATTGCACCTATTATCATTATTACTGTATATAGCTTTTGTAAACGTTCTACTTATGGTGGCATGATCTATGAATTTACAGTAGATCATTATAAACAATTGTTAGAACCTATATATATAAACGTTTTTTGGCGGTCTTTATCATTAGCGGCTATTAGTACAATTATATGCTTAATCATTGCTTATCCTATGGCTATGATTATTGCAAAAAGTGAAGCGAAAAGAAAAAATATGTTGGTTATGCTTTTTGTTATTCCTTTATGGACGAATTTTTTGCTTAGAACCTATGCATGGATGATTATATTAAGAGAACAGGGTATTATTAATAATATTTTGATTGGTTTAGGGATTATAGATGAACCAATAAAATTTTTATATAATAGTGGCGCTGTTGTTTTAGGTATGATTTATAATTTTATACCCTTTATGGTACTTCCTATTTATTCAGTATTATCTAAGATGGATGAAAGCTTGATTGAAGCAGCGAAGGATTTAGGTGCTACTTCTACACAAGTATTTTTAAAAGTAACATTACCCCTTAGTTTGCCAGGCGTAATTTCAGGACTGATCATGGTATTTATGCCAGCTGTAAGTACCTTTATTATATCTGATTTACTAGGTGGAGGACAAACGATTTTACTTGGGAATTTAATACAAAATCAATTTTCAGTAGCTAGAAACTGGCAATTTGGTTCTGCTATTTCGATTATAATGATGGTATTTATTTTAATTAGTATGATGATTAGTGGTAAATATAAGAGTGAGGAAGGTGGAGGTTTATGGTAAGAAACATAATAAAAAAAGCATACGCAACCCTCGTATATGCATTTTTATACCTTCCAATATTCTTTCTTATATTGTATTCATTTAATGATTCTAAATATAGCGGTAAATGGAATGGTTTTACATTTAAATGGTATAAAGTTTTATTTGAGGATAAAAGTATTATAAGTGCGGTATATAATACCTTTGCAGTGGCTATATTAGCAGCCTGTATTGCTACGATCATAGGAACGATCACAGCCATTTCAATTTATAAAATGTCTCCAAGAATGAAGAACATTTTTATGAATGTAACCTATTTACCTGTCATGAATCCAGATATAGTAATCGGTATATCACTGCTTGCACTATTTGGAATGATGAGATGTAAATTAGGATTTATGACATTGTTACTTGCGCATGTTACTTTTAATATTCCCTATGTGATTTTATCAGTACTGCCTAAATTATATCAATTAAATCCTTTTTTAGAAGAAGCGGCCCTAGATTTAGGAGCAACACCCTTACAAGCATTTTCAAAGGTTATTTTACCAGAAATTATGCCCGGGGTTATTACTGGGTTTTTACTGGCTTTTACATTATCATTAGATGATTTTATGGTAAGTTTTTTCACAACAGGTTCAGGGGTAAGCACATTGTCCATTAAGGTTTATTCCATGACTAAATTAGGAGTAAGCCCTAAGATAAATGCACTATCAACAATTTTGTTTATAGGTGTATTGATTTTATTTATTCTTCTACAAAAAAGAGAAGAAAATACGAATTAATGAAAGGGTGGTATTATTGAAAAAAATTGCGTTACTTCTTGTAGTATGTATGATGGTAGTAAGTTTAAGTGCATGTGGGAAAGGCGAGGTCAATGAACAAGGATATTATAATCAAATCAATGTTTACAATTGGGGAGATTATATGGCGCCAGGCGTAATTGAAGATTTCGAGAAAGAGTATGGAATCAAAGTGAATTATGAAGAGTACCCTACAAATGAAGATATGCAAGCTAAAATTAAGCAAGGTGGAACAGAGTATGATGTAATATTTCCTTCAGAATATATGATTGAAGCTATGAAAAAAGAAGGATTATTACAAGAGCTAGATTATAATAATTTGCCGAACTTTAAAAATATAGATGATAATTTAAAAGATTTTACATATGATCAAAAAAATAAATATTCTATTCCTTATTTATACGGAACTATGGGGATTTTATATAATAAAAAGAAAGTAAAAGAACCAGTAGACAGTTGGAATATACTTTGGAATGAAAAGTATAAAGGCCAAATTATAATGCTAGATAGCCCTAGAGATACGATTGGTATTACCCTTAAAAAACTAGGATATTCTTTGAATACTAAAGATATTAAGGAGTTAGAAGAAGCACAAAAAGAACTTATAAAACAAAAACCCCTTGTAAAAGCATATTTAGTGGATGAATATAGAAATATTATGATTGCAGGAGAAGCTGCTATGTCTCTTGTATGGTCTGGAGAAGCAATCAGGATTGCGAATGAAAATGAAGATTTAGCATATGCAATTCCTAACGAGGGAACGAATCTTTGGTTTGATGGTATGGCAATCCCAACTACTTCTAAGCATAAAAGGGAAGCAGAATTATTTATAAACTATATGATGAGACCGGACGTAGCGAAGAAAACGGCTGAAACCATAGGATATGCTACTGCCAATAAAGAAGCAGTAAAGCTATTACCAGAAGAGATGAGAAACAATAAAGGATTATATCCTGATGGAGATATTTTAAATGAAGGTGAAGTGTTTAACGATTTAGGCGAATTCACTACAGAATATGATCGAGTTTGGACGGAAATTAAGTCTTATTAAAAAATACCCTATAGAGCGGCCAAATAAAAAGGTCTATTCTATAGGGTGTTTTTTAAAATTTAGATAGGAAGTTTTTATAAAGGTTTTGATTTTTTCTATATTGTGGTAAATTAAGAAGATAATTGATTAATATGCTATTATTTTCTTAACAGGGGGCATTAAATTGGCAGTATTAAAAATCAGTAATAAATCTAGCAGTTTAAGTAACGATCAAAAGCATATTTTATATAAAAGCTATTATAAAGATGTTTTTAAAACCATTTATTATTTTACAAAGGATAAAGAAATCTCCAAAGAACTGACGAATGAAGCATATATTAAGGCTTTTGAAAAATATGATAATTTAGACGAAATAGATAAGTTTAAGCCGTGGATATGCAGAATAGGGCTTAATCTAGCTAAAAATCATGTTACTAGAAATAATCGAATAACTTTAGTAGAAGATACTGAAAGCTTAAATTTAATATCCGGAAATATGGAAGATGAAGTAATAGACAAAATACAAAAAAAACATATAAGACAAAAAGTTAGAAGCACTATATCGAAATTAGATATAAAATATAAGGAAGTTATCTTTATGAGATATTATAATGAATTATCATACAATGATATTTCTGAAAAACTAGATTTAAATATAAATACGGTTAAATCTAGGGTAAATAGAGCAAAAGAAAAACTATATAATCTACTTAAGATGGAAGGTGGTTATGATGAATAAAGAAGATAGAATGGACAATTTAATAAAAGAAATTTTAAAAGAAGATGTAGAAGATGTACATATTTCAAATAGCGAGATTGAATTTGAATGGCGAAAACTACAAGGATTAGAAAAGTGCAAAAAAGAAAATAGAAAAAGCTATAAGAAAATAGCTTCAATAGCAGCTATAATAACAATTTCTTTCATGATGGTAAACAGTTTTTCATCAACTGAATCCTATTCATGGAAAATATTTAAGCAAAAGAATATACATCAAAAAACTGAAGATATTATAAATATTAAAGATCAATCTTCCTCATCAGAATTAGATGATACTAATGAAACTATTAATACTTTAGAAAAAATAAATATTGAAGATGCTCATAAATTCATAGATTTTAACTTTAAGCAATTACCTTACACGCTAGAAAATTCAAGTATTATAGGAACAAATACACTTATATTAAACTATGTTGCTAACAATGATAAAATTGAATTTATTCAAAGTTTAGAAAACAACGAGTCAAGTAATTCTGTTACTTTTTATAATGAAAGTAATATGGAATCCTTTACCATAGGGAATACTGAATATACATTTATAAATACGAAAAATCAAATTTCTGAAATTATTTGGTCCTCTTTTGGAATAAAATCAAATATAACATTTAATTATGATCTATCAAAAGATGAATGTATAGACATTATAAAATCATTAAAATAAGCGTAAATTAAAAAAGGGATATATCCCTTTTTTTAATTTACCTTTATTGAATTAGTAGTATTTCTACCAGATTCCTTTGATTGTCCTTTTTGTAATTCATGATATGACTTAGCTCTATATTTACCTGGTCCAACACTGTAAGATCTTGAAGATCTTACACAATCTGAATTTTTTTCACTTTCTAATATGGTTTTAAAAGTTTCCCATCTACGTGATTTTTCATTGTATTTTTGTATGAAAATCTCAACAGATATCTTGTCTACATCCTCAAATGCCTTGGTATGTCCACTCACATTTAATTTCCCATTTTTATAAGAAAAATTTATATCGCAGTCTGTTTTGTATAGATAATCAGTAGATCTTTTAGAGCGGTGAAGGATGGTGTTTTCTAATTCAATAGTACTACTATTAAAGGTAATTTCCTCCCCAAAACTTGTCAAACCAAATGATAAAAAACAAACACCACATAAAATCATTGAAACTAATTTTTTCATAATAAAAACTCTCCTTTTTTTCATTTCTACAAATAAAGACAAATTAAAATATAAAAAGTTTCAAAAAAAATGAAAAAAAGTGAAACTTTTTTGTTTTTCGATTGTCTTTAATTATGTAAAGGATTTTACTAAGTTTTTAAATGGCCATTTGAAACTAAAAATCTTAATTAAACTATAGAAAGAGGTTTTAAAAAATGAAAACTATATATAAAAAATTAATATCAATGCTAGTGTGTTTTTCTCTTTTATTTGTTTTTACTGTAAGTGGTTATGCTGCATCCAATGAGAATATTAATTATTCAAAATTGCCAAGTAATGCACAAATACTTGAGAATACTGATAAAATTACTAAAATAATGGTTGAGTCAGAAAATGGAAAGTGTATTGCAACACTTGATAAACAAACCAAAGAAATAATAGTTGAAACAACTGACGATATTATGGGAAATAAAACTTATACTGCTACTATCGATAAATATGAAAATACGAAAGTATCAGCAACACTTAAAGATAAAGAAACAGGAGAAACTTATAAATTAGGAGAAACTAATAACCACAGAAAGAAAAGATTTGCTTGGATGTTAGTATTAGTTCCAGAAGTTGTAGCTGCTCTAGAAGCATTAGCTGCTACAACATTAACTTTTGCAGCAGCTGGTGTTACATGGTATACTGGAACAAAAATAGAAGAACATATAAACGACAAGAAAGATCACTATGATTATTTTGCAGCTGCATTAAAAAACAAAATGTTATGTGTCGGAGCTCCTCTTACAAAACGACAAGCAGTTGCAGCTGTTCGTTCTGGTGCAGATATTTTTGCAAAGAATAAAACAGCCGCACAATTAGTAGTACTTACATGTGGTGGTCCTGCCAGAGATGCAGAAATCCATGGTACTAAGAAGCAACCAGCATATTACTGGCATTATCATTGTAACGCCCATCCAGACGTACATATTTTCTACTTAAAATAATAGTTATTTATATTATGATAGTGTGAAAATAAATCGGTGCTTTAATAGTTAACCATAATTTCACATGACTCTATTAAGTAGCAACCCTATCAAACTTGGGAATCTGTCAAGGTCGGAGTTATCCGTGCATTTTAACCTTGATACATCCCCAAGTTTTGATATACTGTTATATGAAATTATGTACATCTAAACGCAAAATTATATTTTGTAAATTATTGATTAAAATTTTATTAAGGTGGTATTATATTATGATAGATATATTAAATAATCCAAGTAATAAAAGATATAAATTATTAATTACATATGCTTCAGAAATTTGTCAGGAGTTTGTTGTAGTAATTAGACATGGAGTTAAGCTAAGTACAGAGGGACAACAGATTTTAGAACAACTAAAACCATATCTAAAAAAAAGTTTACTTTCTAAAGAATGGCCTGGAACAGAAACAGAAGGTGCTCCATCTACACTTTATTATTATCATTCAAATGAAAAAACAAAATATATATTACTACAATCTGCAAATAGTTTATATTCTTGGGTTAATCCTAAATTACCAGAAGATTTATGTTTTATAAAAGATAATGGAAATGTGTGGTTGTATAATGTTGCACATGAAGAAATAAGTTGGATTGAAAATGAAAGTGAATCAGATATAAAATTTATAGAATCTATAGCAGGTCTAAAGTATTCAATTGAGTAATTGTGACCTAGTCAAATATAATTTTAACATTAAGTTTTACATCAACAAAAATGGCGAATTCATACATTGGTACAATAATAGTAAATAGATATTTAGTTTGAAAAGTTTTTAAACATTCGCTAACTTTCTTTTCACATACTCGCTATTTTCCATAAGCATGATTCCACCAATCACTAGAACAATCCCAATGATTTGCAAAAAATTCATAGTTTCTCCATAAAAAATATATCCAAGCAGTGCTGCGGCAGGAATTTCAACATTTCCGATGATGGCTGTTTTTACAGCACCAATATACTGAATGGCAGCATACATTAAAACGTTGGGTGGAATTTGACATATAAAAGCCAGTAAAGCAGCAATCATCCATTGAAACTTGCTTATATTTCCATGAAGTAAAGTAGGTGGAAATCTAAAAATAACAATGTTTAAAAATATAAAAGTAGATGTATAAGTTGATAAAACAAAAGGGTGTATTCTGTTTCCGAATGTTTCAAGGCACATATTTGAAGATGCAAGAAATAAAGCGCCTCCAAGACTAAATAAAATACCTTTTACAGAAAGAGATGTATCAATATGAAATACGTCTAAAACAAGAATACAACCTAAAAAAGCAATAAACACAGAGGCTATGATGATCTTGTTTAGTTTTGTCTTTAAAAAAAGGGATGAAAATATGGTAACCATAATAGGGTAGGTAAATAATAAAATAGTGGCCACAGATATATCAAGATATTTAAAAGATTCATAGTAACATATACTCACAGAACTTTGTAAGAACATTCCAATCAGGAATAATCTTATAAGGTCTTTTTTGCTAATTTTTATTTGTTTTTTGTATTTTAAAAATGAGATGCTCCACATGAATGGAACGGTAATGATATATTGTAGTATTAAAATACTAGCAGAATCTAGACCCGTACCTTGGGCAAGTTTTACAAATAAACCAGAGCATCCAAAAAAAATGGCTGAGATAGTAGCGCCAATATATCCTTTTTGTGTAGTATTCATAGTAACATTCTCTCCTTATATTAATTATATAGTATATTAAAGTATAATGTAGCTTCATATAATATATGATTGGGCATTTGTCTAACGCTCATCTTTCATATTCAAAGATATTTTATCCTATTAAACTTTTTGTGTCCACACTTATATACTAACACTACTGCTAGCCAATGAGATAGCAGTTTTTATTTTGTAGAAAATCCACTAATTAAAAGTGTTGTTGACGAAAATTGTTGAGAAATTGTTGAGAAACATATGATATAATGCCTTATTCTGAAGAATATACAAAATATGGAGAGTAGGGGAAAATATGAAAAAGTTACTAGTCATTATTTTAACACTGAGTCTAATCATGCAAAC
>JADPRS010000039.1 GCA_015686845.1 Lutibacter sp. B2 | reverse complement strand
ATGTAACCAATCTATCGCTATCTTTTCTATCTAATACTGCATTTAAAAATGCAATTAAATTATCTTTTACTTCATTTTCTCCAAAAAGCTTTTTAAATATAAAGTCGTTATTTATATAATATCTTAATTTTTATTATATTTTCACTGTCTTTTAAAGAATATTTATATTTTTTATAAATCCTGACATAGCAATAAAGGTCATCACTAGCAAATAAAACTACCTGCTGGTCATGACCTTATTCTTTATTCTACTTATCATTCTATACATACAAATACCAACACTGGCCCCAGCGCTATCAATAAATACATCTTTCACACCTGGGCCTCTACCAGGGACAAAGAGCTGATGTACTTCATCACTTATTGCATAGAGGACACAAATCAAAAGTGTTAAAACAACCCTTCTAATGCCCTTTCTATCACTTCGCCTCATAGCATACATAACCAATACACCAAGTATTAAATAGGCAAAGAAATGAGCATTTTTTCTCACAATATGATTGAATTTACTTATATCAAAATCCGTCTCAGGAGCAACTTTCGCAACCGTTTTTACAATAATTTTTGTTACTCCTTTGCTCAATTTATTAGACTCATCTGCAACTTGAGATGATAAGTTAAAAATGAGTGCCATCCAAAGGAATACTACTGTCCAGGAAATTAGGATGATTATTCGTTTTTTATTCATTTATTTTCTATTCCTCTTTCACAGCTGCAACCTCATCGCTTGCAATGCGCTTTGTTTCTTTCTCCGTAATCTTCAATAAATATTTCAAAAATGCGTCTCTTAAATCTGCTCTTTTTAAAGCAAACTCTACAGTAGCTTCTAGAAATCCTTGTTTATTTCCTACATCGTATCTTCTTCCTTCGAAGTTATATGCATACATAGCTTCCTCATGAGACAATTCCTTCAAAGCATCTGTAAGCTGAATCTCTCCGCCCTTACCTGGCTTTGTATTCTCTAGGATATCAAAAATCTTAGGACTAATAATATATCGACCAAGAATCGCTACATTAGAAGGAGCCTTATCTACAGAAGGCTTTTCAACAAGATCCTTCACCTTATAAATACCATCTTCTATAAATCTTCCATCTACAATACCATACTTATCTACATCTTCTCTAGCTACCTCTTGTACACCAAGAATAGTCGTCTTATACTCATTATATTTATCTACCATCTGCTTTAGACAAGGAACTTTAGCATCTACTATATCATCACCCAGTAAAACAGCAAAAGGTTCATTCCCTATAAAGCTCTTAGCACAATGTATAGCATGTCCTAATCCTTTAGGTTCTTTTTGTCTAATATAATGAATATTTACCATTTCCGATATTTTTCTAACTTCTTTAAGCATATCTTTTTTGCCTTTTTTCTCAAGTTCAAGCTCTAGCTCTATTGATTTATCAAAATGATCTTCTATACTTTTCTTATTACGGCCCGTAATAATAAGGATCTCTTCTATCCCTGATGCTACTGCTTCTTCTATTATGTACTGCAAAGTAGGCTTATCTACTATTGGTAGCATTTCCTTTGGCTGTGCTTTCGTAGCAGGTAAAAATCTAGTACCTAATCCTGCCGCTGGAATAATCGCTTTTTTTACCTTCATTTCAATCCCTCCCAATTACAATCTATTTATACATACTCAACATTTTTTTATATTAAAATTCTACTTTACGTTTTCTGTTATAGTATAAAATACCTACATATACATAATGCTATTCCACAATTTTTTTCAATTACTACTCTCCTTTGTCTTACAAAAACATTTAATCAGACTAGTTACATGTTCCCTGAAAAATATCCATTCACTTACCGCAATAACTATAACAAATACTAAACCAGGCAAAATTATTCCAAATTTAAATTTCAGTACAATACTAAACGTTATAAAATAAACGATAAAAAATAAAATCTCTCTTCTTGTAACCTCAAGCCCTTCAAAGTCTTTAGAAGAATACAAATACCATATAAAAAACGAAGTCACCGTTGCACAAGCTATCATTATAGGGTTTTTAAATATTAAATAAGACAATACATTCAATATTAATGTTACACAAAACATTAAACAAACTATAGTCAAATATTTTTTTACACTTTTAGATGCTTTATATAAATTAGAATATAATATATTAATAAGCGCAATGAAAGGAACTGCTAATATTAATATACCTAATATATCTATAGATTTAATGTACTCATTTAAATAATTTCCAACAATATACTTCAAGACAAAATACGATGTAGGCGCAAAAGAAGTTATTATTATTAAATATTTTTTCATTACTTTTCTTGATTTGTCATCAGTTATATTAACTGAAAAATAAGGATATAATAATATCATTACAGAATTTATTAACTTAATAAATATAGTTAACATTGATACAGCAAAAGAATAGTACGCAAATTCATTACTTGAAAAACCAAATTTCAAAAACCATCTATCTAGTGAAAAAAATAATTCCGCTACGGTATTAGCTATCATAACAGTAAACCCTAATTCAACTATGTACCTAAACTCCTTAAAACTTACTTTTTTACTACAAGGATGATGTAAATAAAATCTAAAACTAATATATATCGCCACAACTATATATGATAATATCTGTATAACTATGTATATATCAGGAGATTTGAAGAAGAATACTGTCAACAAAGTATTAATTAACCCTATCGTAGTAATACTAGCTTGTAATAAAGAATAGCTATCAAATTTTCCAATTGATCTATAATATAATCTAAAAAAATGTACCATCTGAAAAGGAAACACATATAAAATAAAATAACGAAATACTATATTCTTTATTATAACTACATTCATAAATATAAATACTGTTAAAACTATAATCTCTATTTTTAATAATAATTCGTAATATCCTCTAACCTTTTCTTTATCAATATCTTTCTCTTTTTTACCACCAAGTAATATATAAATTCCATCTGAAAATCCAAAATGAAATATACCAGCATAACTAGCATAGAGTCCAAAAGTTTTAAAAAATGAGTATTGATCTATATTAAATATCTTAGGCAAGAATAAACCATTTAATATTCCTACTAATAAACTAAAACAATCTACAAATATTACTTTAAATACTTTTTTTAATCTCATATTAACCTCTATTAATACATATATTTTTATTTAATACGCAAATTTCATAATATATTTACCTAACTTCTTATTATTCACTTCTTTCTCAAACACATGGTGAAAATCCACAATATTTCTTATACAGATTTCTCCTAAATTTAACTTTTCTATATTATTGACAAAATCTTCATACGCAAACAATTCAACTGCTTTTTTAAAATCATCTACATTACTTCTCGTTACACCTTTTAGCGAAATTCCTTTTTCAAGAATTTTTCTAGTATCTATCTCTATCTTTTTTTCAGACACTCCTGTTAAGACAATATCTCCTCCTGGTTTTATACATTTTATCATCTCATCTATAGCATATTGTGATCCAATACCTCCAACACATTCAAAAGCCATATCAATATTTTGCATATAAATTTCTTTATCATTCACTAAGTAAATGTCATCTACTTCTAATTGTTTTAATTTTTCTTCATGCTTTCCAATAGCTATTATTTTGACATCATGCATAACTTTTAGAACAGAGCAAAGTATATACCCTAATATCCCATCTCCCCAAACTGCTATTGTATATCCTTCTCTAATATTTACTCTTCTAATTGCGGCACAAGCTACTGATATAAGTTCACACAAAACAGCTATGTGATTTTCGATATTACTAGGAATTTTCACTAAATTTCTCACAGGATAACTTAAATACTCTCTTGAAAATCCATTAAAACTACTTGATGCAAACTTTGCTTTCGGACAATAGTTTTCTCCTAATTCTTTTCTATTACATATATCTAAGTTACATGAACTTTTGTCACATTCAAATATTAAATTCGGCACTAAAACAACTCTATCTCCATTATTAAATGTACCACTCGGATCTTTTATTATAGTTCCAATTGCTTCATGTAGTAAATTCATAGGATATTTTAATCCCAGAACCCTTTCATCTCTTTTCCCTAAATAATATCTTAAATCAGCTTTACAAATAGTAGCTGTATCTACTTTTATTAAAGCTTCATCCTTCTTGACCTTAACATTATCTATGTATATCTCAAATCTCTTTGGACCTGATATTTTAAATCCTTTTGTTAACACTTAGACCATCTCCAATTTACCTATCTTAATAATAGATTTTAAAAGTAATAAATCCTCCATAGTAGTAATTTTAAAATTCAATTTTTCTCCTCTAACCAAATGAACTGATTGTCCTGTTTTTAACACTAATTGACAATCATCAGTTGCATCATCAATTTGATTTTGCTTTGCATTTTCATGAGCTTTGACTACTACTGAATATTTGAAACTTTGAGGTGTTTGGCCTAAATAGAGTTCTTTTCTTACAGGAACATCTGCTATCGTCTCATCATCATAACTTCTTATTATTGTATCTGCTGTAGGAATAACCGTATCTACTGCCCCATATTCCATAGCACCTTCAATATTTTCAGTTATAATTCTGTTCGAAATTAATGGTCTTACGGACTCATGTATTACAACTATATCTTCTTCTTCACATTCTCTACCTATAACTTCTAATCCATTATTAATTGATTCTTGTCTAGTTTTACCTGCTTCTACTATCCACTTTACTTTATTTAGTTCATACTTTCTTGTCCATATTTTTATATCTTCATGCCATTCTTTTAAAGAAACTATAGCAATAGCATCTATATCCGAATGTATATCAAAAGTTTCTAAAGTATGCACAAGTATAGGCTTTCCATACATATCAATAAATTGCTTTGGAGTATCTACACTCCCCATTCTTGTTCCTTTTCCACCAGCAAGTATAATTGCTATATTCATATATTTTCCTCCATTCAATAGTGATATTATCAAAGATGTTACTATATTCTTTATATATTTCTTAAAAAATTCTTTGTTTTTCAATCGTCAAACCTATCCATAATAAAAAAAATATTTTTAGTAAACGCTCATTTATTACTTTATTTTAATCAAATCTGTTTACATACTTAGTTGATATTTTTTAAAAAATAATCAACAAATCTTTTACTAGCTTTATCATCTTGAAATTCACAAAACGTTTCCGAAAATTTTTCAACTCTTTCTATATCAAATTTATCGTCCCTTATCAAACTAATGACTTCATTGGTTGTCTTTGTTATATCCCCTGGAACAAAACTTTTAAATTCAAAATAAAACCCTCTTATTTTATTTGCATATTCCTGATAATCATAAGCATAAAATATAATAGTTTTTTTCAATAATGAATACTCAAAAACTAATGATGAATAATCTGTAATTAATATATCTGAAATAATCATCAAATCATTTATGTTTTCATTCCTTGCATCAATCGTGAAATCTTGTAATTCTTTTTCTAGATTATAGTTTTTTCGAATAATTGGATGTAACCTCAACAATAATATACAATCACTACCTAAGTCATTTTTCATTTTTTTTAAATCTAATTTTAAATTAAAATTTTCCTTTTCATGATCTCTAAAAGTTGGAGCATATAATATTATCTTTTTTTTATGTATATTAGGATATTTTTCAAAAAAGTCACGCCTAACTTTTTCTTTATATTCAATATTAAACAAAGGATCTGTTCTCGGTATCCCTAAAGATAAAATCTTTTTGGAATCAACATTTAGAGCTTTTGAATAAATATCTCTCAACTTCGTTGAACTTACTAACAAGTAATCAATATTTTCCCCTTCACTTTTAAACCTATCTATTTCTTCTTTAGTTTTTGCAGAATCTAGCCCAAATTTTTTAAATGCCCCTAATGCATGCCATGTGTTTATGAATATAGTTTCACTTCTTGGTTTTAAAAAGAAGTAATAATGATTGTTAGTTATCCAATACTTAGATGTAGCTAAGTAATACAAATGTACAATAGATTTTGTTCTAATTATTTTAGTATTTTCATTATCTTTTTTATCATATGTTACTCCTTTATTTAAAGGAATTATAATTTGAAACTCTAGGTTTTGATTTAAAATTTCTTCATATATATATAATAAATTTCCATAAAACCCTTTGCCATAATCGCATTCTAAAATCATTCTGTTTTTATTTATAGGTAATAAACAAAATAATTTATAAATTAAATTTGCTAATCCAAAAACTACTTTTCTCATTTTGCTCTCCTTATATTACTCACATTTGTTATTAACTTCCTTTAAATTATATGATCTTTGTTTAGCTAATACATTCATATTACTATCTTTATTTGATAAAAAAGCCAAAACAAAAACGTATGCTGGATTAGTAAATCCAAAAGTCATAATAGTAAAAAAATAAATCATATTACGATAATTTCTTTTCTTAAACATTTTTTTTATACTATATAATATCAAAGCAGAAAAAATTCCTAATTCGTAAACAATTCTCGGTAACATACCTTTTATTCTAAGACTTTCATGTGCTAGCGGAGATAAAAATATATCGCTTTTCATTAAATTTTCCCAAAGATAGTTCTCCCACGATAGAAAACCATTTGGTAAAAATCCAAAACCCTTAAAACCATAATATACATTTGCTAATCTAAAGTTTATACTATTTCTATATAATAATACTTGAACTGGATCTAATAGAAATTCTTTCAGTAAATATATAGCCCTAATATTTTCAAATCCTAAGGTAAAAGGAAAAACTATTACTGCTATGCCTGTTAAAATACATATATATCTTAAAGTTTTTCTATCTTTTTCAAATAAAAAAAACAATCCAATTAATAGATAAAAAATTCCTAACAGACTTCTTGCAAAAAATATATTCTCAAATACTGCTAACCAACATAGTTTATATTGTTTTTTAACATAAAAAATCACAGCAAATAGAATCAGCATTCTTGCAAAGAATGACGGTTCTGATGATAAAGATATAACACCTCTGTCACTGGAAATTATCAATTTATTCATCCAACCAGTAAAAAAAGTTCTATCATATACTAATTGTATACCTGCAATTATTGTCCAAATCCAAAATATAATCTTAATATAAGTTAATTTAATACCTTTAATTCTTATTAAATTCTTAAAAGCTAAAAAATATAGAAATCCACTAATATAAAAGTACACTGATTGCATTGCTCCATATATATTGATCATTTCATTATAGTGAGCCACTACATCTATAAAAAAAACTAGTATAGCAATAACACTGGATATCATCAACAATTTAGAACTTCTGTCATATTTTATAGCTTTATTGTAAATAAAAAGAAACGCAACCGTAGTAACAAAAGCATATGGTTGTAAATTTCCATTAACTCCAATATTAAAAAACTTAGTGTATGGGAAAAATATGCATATGTATATTAAAACCTCAATCATGTAATCCATTTGTTAACTCCTAAATTTTCTTATTATAAATTCCATAATTTTTGTAGACCATTTTACTTTTTCCATATTGATTACTAATGTCTCTTTTTCATTTAATTTTTGATATGATAACCAAACATTAAACAACCTCTCACTAATAAACCCATATATTCTTTTTTGATAATTATCATAGTTGGATATATCTACTCTTTTCTCTAATTCAAATAAAATATCAAATAGCCACTCACAGTATCTATCAAATTCTTCTTTTTGCATTATAAACATATTATATATATGTAATTGTGTTCCGTTCATTACTTTATCAAAGCTATCTATGTATTGTGGATATTTTTCCTCAATTATTTGTTTTGCTTCTTCTAAATCTTTTATATGATGAGCATTCTTATAATGAGTCCATACAGTTTCAATGTAATAATTTCTTTTTTTAGGCAAAATCACATCATATTCTTTTACTAACTCTTCAATTTCTGATTTTTTCAATATTAAATCAAACTTTTCATTCCTTTTTAAAATCTTTTGAAATAAATTTTCATTCGTGAAATATCTTCTATAATGACATAAACCTATATAATCACATTTTAAATTCTTCCATGCCCAATATAGTCCAGTAAGTTCACAATAGTTAGAGTTTTTTATAGATATATTATCGCCTGTATGATCTCCTTGATAACCCAAATCTTCTTTTCCTTCTCTACCAACATGTAGAGGTAAATACATACTTTCTACTGGCATCTGATATTTTTTATGTGTTGCTACAAGTATTTTAATATCCATTACGCTCCAAACTCCTCTTTTACTTTTTCTAGTGCTACTGCAATTACATTATGCATATCGTAGTACTTGTAATCTCCTAACCTTCCCCCAAATATTACTTTTTCTTCTTTTTTAGCTAACTCTTTATAGTTTTTAAATAATTCATTATTCTTGTCATTATTAATTGGATAATAAGGATCATCACCTTTTTGCCATTCTGCTGGATACTCTTTTGTTATAACAGTTTTCTCTTGTGTTCCAAATTCAAAATATTTATGTTCAATTATTCTAGTATATGGTGTTTGGCTATCAGTATAATTTACAACAGCATTTCCCTGATAGTTATCTTCACCTAGAATATCAGTTTCAAATCTCAAACTTCTGTATTCTAAAATCCCATATTTATAATCATAAAATTCATCTATCATTCCTGTAAAAACTATTTTTTTTGCTTTTTTCTCTAATTCATCTCTGTTTTCGAAAAAATCCATATTCAATTCAACATCACAATTCTCTAGCATTTTTTCAACGATAACATTGTATCCACCAATAGGTATTCCCTGATATTTATCATTAAAGTAGTTATTATCATATGTTAATCTAACAGGTAATCTTTTTATAATAAAAGCAGGCAATTCTGTTGCAGGTCTTCCCCATTGTTTTTCTGTATATCCTTTAATTAATTTTTGATATATGTCTGTTCCTACAAGTGAAATAGCTTGTTCCTCCAAGTTTTTAGGTTCTATTATTCCTATTTTTCTTTTTTGCTCTTCTATTTTTTCTTTTGCATCTTTTGGTGTACTTACTCCCCATAATTTATTAAAAGTATTCATATTAAAAGGAAGATTATATATTTTCCCTTTATAATTTGCTATAGGCGAATTTGTATATCTATTAAATTCTGCAAATTTATTTACATAATCCCACACTTCTTTATTGCTAGTGTGAAAAATATGTGCACCATATTTATGTACATTTATTCCTTCAATATTTTCACAATATACATTTCCACCTATATGATTTCTTTTATCAACAACTAAACATTTTTTCCCTTTTTTTGTTGCTTCATAAGCAAAAATAGAACCAAATAATCCTGTTCCTACTATAAGATAGTCATACATTTATTGTCCTCCCTCAAATCCCCATTTATTAACAGTATATTTTATTTCTTAATAAACTAGCTTTCTTTGTAATATATTTTCATCAGTTTTTGAATATATCTATATAAAATTATATAGCCTTAGTTCTTATAATATAGTTCTGCTATTATTCTTTTACAATAAGTCCCTACATTTATAGCTAATTATTCATATCTTTTGTATTTTTTCTCATAGTTTTTATGCCAATTCCAAGCATCCTCAACTATCTTTTCCAATCTATCGTATTTAGGATTCCACCCTAATTCTTTCTTAGCTTTATCCGATGATGCTACAAGTACTGCTGGATCTCCAGCTCTTCTTTCTGATATTACTGTTGGTATACTATGACCGGTAGCTTTTCTAGCTACTTCTATTACTTCTTTTACAGAAAAACCTTGTCCATTTCCAAGATTATAAACATCACTTGTTTTTTCTCTTTTCAACTTTTCTAATGCTAATACATGTGCATTTGCTAAATCTGTAACATGAATATAATCCCTTACACAAGTTCCATCTGGTGTATCATAGTCATCTCCAAATATACTGATACTATCTCTTTTTCCCAATGGCACTTGTAAAACTAATGGAATAAGATGTGTCTCTGGATTGTGATTTTCTCCTATTTTCCCACTTTCGTGTGCACCTGCTGCATTAAAATATCTAAGTGCTACATACTTTATTCCATATGCTTTATCAAACCACTTCATCATTTTCTCCATTGCAAGTTTTGTTTCACCATATGTATTGGTAGGCTCTGTTTTATCATTTTCAAGTATTGGAATGTTTTCTGGTTCTCCATATACTGCTGCTGTAGATGAGAATACTATCTTATCTACAGCATGTTCTTTCATTTTTTCTAATAAGCATAATGTTCCATATACATTATTATGATAATATTTATATGGATTTGTCATACTTTCTCCTACTAGTGAATTTGCAGCAAAATGTATTACTGCTTCTATATTATTTTCTTTAAATACTTGATCTAGAAATTCTCTATCCCTTATATCTCCTATATATAGTTCTCCACCTAATACTGCTTCTTTGTGTCCACTTTGAAGATTATCTACTACTATTACTTTTTCACCTTTTTCTAGAAGCTCTAATACTGTATGACTTCCTATGTATCCTGCTCCACCAGTAACCAATATAGACATTTTAATACGCCCCTTCTTTTTTGATAACTTTTACGATTGTCCTAAATATTAGATAAACATCTAAAAACAAGGTTCGCTTTGATATGTATTGCATATCCATCATTACTCTTTCCTCATACGTAGTATCACTTCTTCCATTTACTTGCCACATTCCTGTTAATCCTGGTTTTACAGATTTTAAATTTTCTTCATACTTACCATACTTTTCAAGTTCTGCTGTTACTATTGGTCTTGGTCCTACTAATGTCATTTCTCCTTTTAATATGTTCCATAATTGTGGAAATTCATCTAAACTTGTTTTTCTCAATAGGTTTCCTATTTTTGTAATTCTTGGGTCATCTTTTAGCTTAAAGTTTTCAGCAAATTCTTTTTTTTGTTCTGTCGTGAAATTTTTCATTATTTCTTCTGCATTATGTATCATGGATGTAAATTTCCAGCATTTAAACATTTCACCATTTTCACCCACTCTTTTATGTCCAAAAAAAACTGCCCCTTTGGGGTCTTCTAGCTTGATTCGTATTGATATGATAAGAAACAATGGTGACAGAGCTATCAATCCTATCAATGATCCAATGATATCAATCAATCTTTTTGAAACCAGATAACCATATGATTCTCTTTCTGCTATTCTTAATTTTCCCTGTGAAATTGTTGTATTTTCCATACCGCTCACCCCTGAAATATTTTTTTTGCGGTGGGTACGCTACTAGCTCCATGCAACTCAAGCGTCCAGGTACAAGCTGCATTTCTTCGCTCGCTAAAAAGCTTAATATACTGAGAACAATCCCTATCCCCGTTTCCCCTGTTTATAGGTCATTGTCCCTATTTAGTATACTATAAAAAAACAGTAACTTCTTCCTTCTTTTGGATTTTTCATACACTTTTTTCCAACAATTTCATCTCTTTTTTGACAGTATTTTTTGTATTTCGACAGACTTTGTTTTTATTCTTTTAGAAATGTCATTTGTGAAGAATAAATTCTTCGTTACAAAATTTACAAAAATAAGAGAACCGATAGTAAATTTACTATGGGTTCCCTTATTTTCACTTTATTTTATTGCATTTGCTATTATTGTCATTGCTTCTGCTCTTTTTGCATTTGCTTTTGGTTTAAATGTGTTATCATTGTATCCTGCTATGAATTTTGCTTCGTTTGCTTTTGCTACGTATGGTTTTGCCCATTCAGAAATTTGTTTTGCATCTTTGAATGTGCTTTCATTTATAGATTTATTTAAGTTTGCTGCTTTTCCGATCATTACTGCCATTTGTTCACGTGTGATTAGCTCATCTGGTCCAAATGTTGTGTCGTTGTATCCTGATACAATTCCATGAACAGATGCTACTTTGATGTAGTCTTTTGCCCAGTGATCTTTTGTATCTTCAAATATTGTTCCTATTTTTGCTTCTAGGTTGAATGCTTTTACTAGGATTGTTGCAAATTCTGCTCTTGTGATGTTGTTGTTTGGTTTGAATGTTCCATCTTCATATCCGTTTACTGCACCTTTTCTTATAAGGTTCATGATATTTTCTTCTGCCCAGTGTCCTTTTACGTCTACTGGTACTGGTACTTTTTCTATTGCTATTACTGCGAATTTTGTGAAGTGATTTACTTCTCCACTCATTGTGTCTTTATTTTCTTTTGTGTTTTCTAATTCTACCCATTCTTTTGTTTTTTCATTGTAATAGCATAGTTCTAATTTGTATTTTTCTAGGTCTGCTTTTTCGAATGGTAGTGTGATTGTTACTGCTTTTTTGAAGTTTCCTTCTTCGTTTTTAATGATTTCGAATACTTTACTTGCTAGTTTTGTATTCTCTGAGATTGAAAGTTTTTTTGCATCTCCTTCGTACATTGTTGTTATTTTTACTTTTATATCTTTGTCAAATGCATTGGCTAGTATTTTTACTGTTGCATCTTCTCTAGTGATTGTTGCAGCTTCGTTGGCTTTTACTATAGTTCCGGTATATGCAGAACCACCTCCGCCGCCACCGCCACCGCCGCCGCTTGATGATTTATTTGTAGTTATTGCTACTTGAGCATAATCAGATTCAAATCCTTCTGTATCTATTGCTCTTACTTTAAAGTTATATGTAGTATTTGAAGCTAATCCTGTTGCTTCATAACTTTTTTCACTTGTTGTAGTAAGTAATGTTTCACCATTAAATACTTCATAATTTCTAACTACGTTTGAATCCCATTCGAATGTTGCACTATTTGTTGTTTTTGATTTTTCTTTTAATGTTCGAACTTCTATTTTTTCTGCAATTACTACTGGACTTAGGCTTGTTGTGAATGTGATTTGCCCGTCCTTTATTGTTGCTGCTCTAAATTCCCAACGCATGTTTCCAACTGTTCCTATTCCATGGAATGCTCCTGGATTTGTGATATTTGTTGGAACTGGTAGTGTTAATGTCACTTGTTGTGTTCCTAATCCTTCAATAATAATTTCTACAGCTAAGTTGTTTTTCTTAATACCCTCTGCTTGTGTTGCTTTTTTGATTTGGATGTTTAATTTTCCATTTGTTAATTGTAAGCTTGGTAATTCAATATTTATTTCATCTACACCTAATAAATCTTTCATTTCTGCATTTAAAGGAATATTTACTGTAGTCGGTTTTGTTTTACCATCAGCACCTTCTGGTAATCCTTTAATAGTTACTGTTCCATCTGTCGTTGGTGGTTCAACTACTGGTTTTCCTTCATAAAGTCCATAACTTGCTAACACGATTTTAAGATCTTCCATTTTTTCTTTGCTAAGTCTATTGTTGATTTTTTCTACAAATATTGTATTCATTTCATCAATGCTTGTAAATTCAAATCCTCTTATTTTTAAATCCTTTAATGCCTTATTTACAATATCTTTTATTCCTGATACGCCTCCAACATCAGTTGGAATTTCTATAGCTATTTTATTTGCATCATTTTCATCATCTTTTACTATAGAGTTATCTATTTTATCTAGTTTGCTTTGAAGCGCATTTAGTACAAATACATATGCATGTATATCAAATGGTAAATCTTTAACTAATTGATCATAGTCTGCTGTTCCAATTTTAGCTTTTATATCCGCTAGTATTTCGTTTTCTTCATCTAATAGTTTTGGTATGTTTCCAGCTTTCATCTCATTTATTATTGCTAGTCTTTTATCTTCTGTAAATATTTTGAATAGGTTAAATAATTGAAGTGAATCTGTAGCTTGTTTTACTTTAATTCCTTCTTTTTTCAAATATGGATATAGCTCGCTTTCGCCTGAATTAATTCTATCTTCTGAAGTATCTAATTCTATATCACTTTCTAAAATACCTATAAGAACTTCTATTTTCATTTCACCTTTTGCGGCTCTAACTATTTGACCAAATACTTTTTGTATCCTTGCATCTTCACTCGTTGCTATTTTGTGAACAACTTTAGTAAATTTTACTTTTAAATCTTGAAAATTTAGCTGGTTTTGTGAATCAGCATATGAAATGTTGTTCATTGGTATGCATGAAAAAATCATTAACATACAAATTGTTAGTGCTATAATCTTATTGCTTTTCATGTCTTTCCCTCCATTTTCTTATTTTAATTTTATTATTAATTATGAATGATGCTATAGGCCTTTTCTATAATTGTAATAGCTTCTGCCCTTGTTGCTACTCCTTGAGGATCTATTGTTTTTTCTGTTCTTCCGCTTATGATTCCTAAACTTATTGCTTTTTTCATAGAATCCTTAGCCCAATCAGAAAGTTTATCTAGGTCCTCATATTTAGTTAAATCCAATGCTTCATTTTCTTGTGCTTCTTTGTTTTTATATTTTAGACCATTTATAATCATTGCGATCATCTGTTCTCTAGTTATTGGGTTGTTTGAAGCAAATTGCTCTGCTGAGATTCCATTTACTATTTTTGCATTATAGGCAGCTTTTACAAAACCATAATCCCATGAATCTGGTTTTATATCTGAGAAAGGCATATTTCCTTCTGCTTTTGTATCAATTTTTAGTAATTTCACTATAAATGTAACCATTTGACTTCTAGTTACTTTTAATTCTGGTGCAAATTTATTTTCTTCTATTCCATTTACAATTCCTATAGATGCCATATGCTCTATGCTGTTTTTTGCCCAATGAGTTTCTATATCTTTGAAATCGCAAACTGTTTTTTTAGGGTCTTCTATTTTTTTATCAGGTTCTACCTTTGTTAATGGTTGTTCTTTTGGTGGTAATGCTCCACCCCCACCGCCTACACTTGGAGTGTTTGGTTTTTCTTCTTCTATTTTTCCGTCATTTTCTATTAATGTTGCTGCTTTTTTCATTTCGTTATTTTCTACATATTCTATAAGCTTCATTCTGGAATCATAGCTCCATCTTTTCAAATTATCCAATGAATCCATTATATCTTCTACTTTTATTCCGTTTTCATTTAATTTTTCTAATATTTCTGGCGTAAGCATCCCCTCTACTACACCTTTTAATATGTCTATCTTATCAGCATTCTCAAAATCATCCTTCATTTCCTTCAATATTAGATCTTTGTCTTTATGGTTTTTTGCTTTTTCAAATATAGCTATAAGTGCCTTACTGCTTACATTCGTAGTTCCTACTGCATATGAAAGAACCGTACTAGAAATAAGCATTAAACTAAGCGTCAGTAATAATATTTTTTTTTTCATGTTTTCCCTCCTAATTTCTTTTTCTAAATAATTTTGTGAAAATATTCATTGAAAAATTTTTATTTTTTTCTATTTTTATAGGCTGTGGTATTTCTATCTCTTCATTATGTATGATTGCATTTGGATTGTGATAAAATATCTTCTTTGCATAATCCTCATCCATAATTTCAGATACTAGATCAAACGCCTTACTCAGTGTAGGCCTTCTGCTCCTTGATGAGTGGGCATCACTTCCTATTAGGTGTACCATGTTGTGCTTTATTAAAGTTTTGGCAGTTTTTTGTATGTCTTGTCCAAAACTGCCTCTTATACTTCCTGCATTTACTTGAATGAGTGCTCCTTGCTCTATCAGATCTTTGACTATAGTGGGGTCTTCTATTACTTTTACGTATCTTTCAGGGTGTGCAATGATAGGCACGATTCCTTTAAGTTGGATCTTGTATAGTACTTCATTTATATACATTGGCATCTCTTGAAGTGGTAGCTCCATTAATAGATATTTAGAGTTATTCAATGTAAATACTTTTTTCTCTTCTATATACATGGGTAGTTCTAGAGAGATGTATGCTTCGTTTCCATGTAGTATTTCTATCTCTATTTTTTCTTCTTTTAATTTTTCTTTGAATGCTTCTACCTTACGTTTTAGTTCGTTCCCTGTGACAAATTGAGTTGGGTCATAAAAATGGGAAGTATTTATGATTGTTCTTATGCCATCTTTGTATGCTATTTTTGCCATTTTTATTGCTTCTTCTAAATCCTTTGCACCATCATCTACTTCGGGGACTATATGACAATGACAATCAATTATTTTCTTCATAGGAATATTGATAGTTATAATATTTATAGTATTTGCTTTTGGCTATTGATACTTTGTTTAGTAGGACGCCAATAATATTTGCATTTACATTTTGTAGTAGTTCTTTTGCTCTTTGGGCTTGTTCTATTGCTACTTCTCCTGCTGCTAATACTAGGATGGTTCCATCTACAAATGTAGATAAAATTGCTGCATCTGTTACGAGTCCTACTGGTGGTGCATCGATTAGTACTTTGTCATATTCTGTTAGCATTTCTTGTATGAATTCTTTCATTGCGTTAGAACCTAGTAGCTCTGATGGATTTGGAGGTTTAGGTCCTGATGTAAGTATTTCTAGCCCCATGATATTGGTTTGTTTTACTACTTCTTTAAATGTTGATTGGTTTACTAATATATTTGTCAGTCCTGCGTGATTATGCATTTCAAAATGTTTATTCACTTGTGGTCTTCTAAAATCACAGTCTATTAATAATACTTTGCTTCCTGATTGTGCTATTGTTATTGCTAAGTTAGATATTGTAGTAGTTTTTCCTTCTCCAAGTCCTGAACTTGTAACTACTATGGTTTTCAAGTCTTTATCAAAGCCTGAAAATTGAATATTGGTTCTAAATGTTCTGTAGGCTTCTGAAATTGGAGATTTTGGGTTATTTAGTGTTATCAAGTTCTTCATGCGTACGCCTTCACTCCTTTTTCTGACTTATCACTTTCTTCTTCGAACATTGGTATGGCACCCATAATAGGTAGTCCTAGATATTTTTCTACATCTTGTGGCGTTTTTATTGTGTTATCTAGATATTCTAATAGGAATACGATTCCTAAACTAATCATGATTCCTAGTACGCCAGCTATTAATATATTTAGCTGTGGTCTAGGCTTTACTGGTTCTTTTGGTGTTTCTGCTCTGTCTATTATTTGTACATTGTCTACTTTCATAATTTTTGTTACGTGTGTCATAAATACTTTTCCCAAATGATTTGCTATGTTTCGTGCAACCTTTGGATCTGTATCTTGCACCTTGATCATGATTATTTCTGTATCTCGAACGGATGATACATTTACTTTATCTTTTAATTCTTCTGGGGTCATATCTAGTTTTAAATCCTTTATTACTTCTCTAGATACAACTGTGCTTTTTGCGATTTCACTATATGTCTTTACTAGCTTTTGACTTAATAGTACGTCGCTGTATTCTACCGTTGTTTCCTGACTTTTTGTTTTCCCTACCATCATGGTTGTATATGTTTCATATACTGGATCTAGTACGTAAAAGCTTATTATTGCACTTGTAATTACTGCAAGTGATGTAATTAGTAATATAATCCATATCCTTTTTCTGATGACATCCATATACTCTCGTAAGTCAATTACTTCCATTTCGTCCATTCATTCCATCCTTTCTATTATTGCACTTTTTTCAAATCCTATATGTATTCTATGTATTTTTTCATTTTCCTTCCTATTCTTTAAAAATTATACATTTATAATTAAAATTTTTTTAATATAAATACCTAATTATTTATCCTTATGATATCCGCTATTAATATATCATAGATGGTATTATTAGGCAAACATTATATTTAAAACCATATTTGTTATTAAAATAAAAAGGAGCTACGTAAAGTGCCCCTTTTGTCTTAACAAATATTTATGATTTCCATTACAGCATCTTTGATGTTTTTTAACTTTTGGTTTGCATCTTCTAATGTCTCTCCTATGATAGAAAAATATATTTTTATTTTTGGTTCTGTTCCTGATGGACGTACGCAGAACCAGCTGTTGTCTGTGAATGTAAAGTGAAGTACGTTTGATTTTGGTAAATCAGATGATTCACTTGCATTATAGTCTCTAAATATCTTGATCTCTTTTCCTGCTATTACTTTAGGTGGATTTTTTCTTAGGCTTTCTATTATTTTATTTATTTTTTCTATTCCTTCTTTTCCTTTTAATGTAATCGATACTAGGTCTTCTTTGAAGTATCCATATTCTTTATAAAGATTTAGAAGGGCATCATATAGTGTCATGCCTTTTGATTTATAGTATGCTGCCATTTCACAGATTAGCATGGCTGCTATGACTGCATCTTTATCTCTTACAAATGTTCCTGCAAGGTATCCGTAGCTTTCTTCGTAGCCAAATATGAATTGTTTTTCTTTCGTTTCTTCAAATTCTTTGATCTTTTCTCCTATGAATTTAAATCCTGTAAGGGTGTCTAGTGTGTCTACGCCATATGCTTTTGCTATTTTTTCGCCCATTTTGCTTGTAACAATGGTTTTTATGATCAATGGATTTTTAGGTAATGTATTTTTTTCTTTCATTGCTTTTAGTGTATATTCTATCAGAAGTGCCCCTGTTTGGTTTCCTGTAAGGACTTGATACGCGCCCTTATTATTTTTTACGACTGCTCCTATTCTGTCACAGTCTGGGTCTGTCCCTAATAGTATATCTGCACCTTCTTTTTCTGCTAGTTCTAGTGCTAATGTGAAAGCTGCGTGTTCTTCTGGGTTTGGTGATTTTACTGTGGAGAATTCACTATCTGGAAGTTCTTGTTCTGGTACTACGACTACATTTTTGTAGTCTAATTCTGCTAATACTCTTCTTACGGGTATGTTTCCGGTTCCATGAAGGGGTGTGTATATTATTTTTATATCTTTATCTACGTCTTCTCTTAGAGATAGTGTTTTTACTTTTTCTATATAGGCTTTGTCTACTTCTTCTCCTATTATTTCAATCATTCCGTTAGCTATGGATATTTTTTCGTCTATATATTTTATTTGACCATCATCTTTTATTTGAGCTATTTCATGTATTATTTTATCTGCTATTTCTGTTACTATTTGTCCACCATCTTCTCCATATACTTTGTATCCATTGTATTCGGCTGGATTATGACTTGCTGTTATTACGATTCCGCCTGCACAGTTTAGGTGTCTTACTGCAAATGATAGTTCAGGGGTTGGGCTTAGTGTTTCAAATACGTATGCTTTTATATTATTTGCACTAAGAACTGCTGCTGCTTGGTATGCAAATTCTTGTGATTTGTGTCTGCTGTCATAGGCTATTGCGACGCCTGTTTTTTGGCTGTTTTTTAGTAGGTGGTTTGCAAGTCCTTGTGTTGCACGTCTTATGGTGTATTTGTTTATTCTATTGGTTCCTGCGCCTATGATTCCTCTAAGTCCTCCTGTACCAAATTCAAGGTCTTTGTAGAATCGATCTTCTATTTCTTTTTCATTGTCTATTTTTTGAAGTTCTATTTTTGTTTCTTGGTCTATGTGATCACTATTGATCCATTGGGTGTATTTTTCTTTGTAATTCATGCAGTTTTCCTCCTTTTATCTTTTGGGGACAGTTAGTTATTTCTATAGTTTTAATTTGAGATGAATTGTTTATCTCATTTTGGGGTGTATATTTCGTTCCTTGTGTATATTATTCACAAACTGTCCCCTTGTGCTTAGGCTTATAACCTATTTAGTAAGTCTTCTCTTAATTCTTCATATCCTGGTTTTCCAAGGAGTGCAAACATATTTTTCTTATAGTCCTCTACCCCTGGTTGGTTAAAGGGGTTTACTCCTAAGATGTATCCACTCATTGCACAAGCTTTTTCAAAGAAATATACCATATGTCCAAAATAATATGGACTAATCTCTGGAATGTTAATAACTAAGTTAGGTACGCCTCCATCTGTATGAGCTAGTAGTGTTCCTTCATACGCTTTTTTATTTACATGTTCCATGGTTTTTCCACTTAGATAATTGAGTCCATCTAGGTTTTCTTCGTCATAGGGAATGACTACTTCTTCTCTTGAAGAATCTATATTGATGACTGTTTCAAATATATTTCTCATTCCATCTTGTATGTATTGTCCCATTGAATGAAGATCTGTAGTAAAAGATACACCTGCTGGGAATATTCCTTTTTTGTCTTTTCCTTCACTTTCTCCAAATAGTTGTTTAAACCATTCTATAAAATACTGCATACATGGTTCATAGCTTGCTAAAATTTCTGTGGTTTTTCCTTTTCTATATAATATATTTCTAGCTACTGCATATTCATAGCAAGGATTGTTATCTAAGTTGTCTATATTGTATTCTTCATAGGCCGCCTTGGCACCCTTCATTATTTCTTCTATATCTATTCCTGCTACTGCTATGGGTAATAGTCCTACTGGTGTAAGGACGGAATATCTTCCTCCTACATCATCAGGAATTACGAAGGTTTCGTAGCCTTTTTGAGTTGCTAGTTTTTTGAGTGCTCCTTTTTCTTTGTCTGTTATGGCATATATTCTTTTATTCGCTTGCTCTTTATATTTTTTCTCCATATAGTCTCTTAGTAGTCTAAATGCTATGGCTGGTTCTGTTGTTGTGCCTGATTTTGATATTATGCATAGGCTTATGTCTTTACCTTCTATTGCGTCTAGTAGGTGTTTATAGTAGGTAGAGCTTATTTGATTTCCTACGAAGTATATTTCTGGTGTTTGTCGTTTTTCTTTTGGAAGTTGATTTGAGAAGGTATGTCCTAGCATTTCTATTGCAGCTCTTGCGCCTAGATAGGATCCCCCTATTCCTATTATGATAAATACTTGGGAGTCTTTTTTGATTTTTTCTGCGGTTGCTATTATTTTGTTGAATTCTTCTTTGTTGTAATTTAATGGATAATCAACCCATCCTAAAAACGCATTTCCTGCACCCGTTTTTTCATGGATTTGTTCATGAAATCCTTTTACTTGTTCTTTTAGGTGTTGTATTTCATGAGGTTTTATATCTGCGTTTTGATGTTTAAATATTCGTTTATTCATGTGATTTCCCCCTTTTCACAAAAAACATATATTCCCATAATACCACAAAAAAATTACCTTGAATATTCATTCAAGGTAATTTCATTATTTCACCAGTACTTCTTTTCCCTCGAAAGCGATTCCAAGTTCAATGATATTTTTCACTCCTCTATCCAGTAACTCCTGTTTATAGTTTTTTTCCTTTATCTGCTTCAAAGCCTTCTCAACTGCTGTTTCTAAAGTTTCTTTTCTTCTTTTACTTACCTTTTTAAACTCTATCACTATGCCTAATTTCTCTTTGTCCTTAGGAATCATCATTATATCGTATCTTCCATATCCGCTTTCTCGATTAGACTTCACTTCATATGCTTCACTTAAAGCCACTAAAATACCAAGAACAAAAGCATGATAAAACTGCTCACTTTCATCTATATCAAAATAACTTGCACTTTTCATCAAATATTCACTCAATATTTCTTCAAAGGTCTCTATATCACCAGTTGTTAAGCTTCTTAGCATAAGATTGAATTTATCATTGTTTATACTCTCCTTAAACCAAGACATAATTATTTGTCTGTATAAATACAGTACTTCCGTATTAGGTATTATTAAACTACAGAACAATTCTCCCTGTTCATATTCTTTTTTTAACACTTTTAAATATCCACTAAACAATAAAAAGCTCCAAACATTTTCTGCACCTTTGTCTATATCTCTCATTACGATATCTTCATTAATACGTTTTCGTATGCTTTTTCCCTTTATTAAATCTTCAAGTTCCTTCTTCACATATTCTCCTGACTTTGTCAAAACCATCTTAACCAAATCATTACTGCTTGTATTCACCCAGTAAGGTTTGCACCCCTCTACATGATTATCTAGATAGTTTAGTATAGACCAAGGATTGTATATTACATTTTGTCCAAATATATATCCATTGTACCAGCTCTTTATTTCGTTCATCTCAAACTCTATACCATAATATTTTAAAAGTTCTTCTACTTCATCTTCTAAAAAACCAAAACTTTGACTATAGTGATTGCTAAGTATTGTACTGACTTTCAGATTATTAAGGCCTGAGAATATACTCTCTCGTGCTATTCTTAATATTCCTGTTAGTACGCCTTTTTCTAAATACTCGTTATCCTTTAGGCCACTACTTAGAAAAATCCTCATAAATTCGATTATTTCATCATAGTAATCGCTTAAATATCCACTTTGAATGGGAACATCATATTCATCTATTAAAATCACCACTTTTTGTTTATGAACCCTATATAAATATTTACTTAAGCTTTTTAAACCACTCAGAAACTCTACATTTTTGGCTTCGCCACTTAAAATATTTCTAAATCCGATCTTCTCATTTTCTTCTAACGTATCTCCTTCTAAAAGATACTTATGTTTCATAAACTCATCTCTTATAAGCAGTTTTAATCCTTCCGTACAATCTTCCCATTTTGAATACTTTATATCTTTAAAGGTAATATAAATTACAGGGTATTTCCCCTGCATATCCATAATTTCTTTATCCTCATTTATTTTTAAATCTTTAAAAAGGCTATTATTATTTTCATCCTTTTTTTCATAAAAATATTTTAACATACTCATATTAAGGGTTTTTCCAAAACGCCTTGGTCTTGGTATTAGTACTACTTTAGAACCATCTTCTATGATTTCTTTTATAAATAAACTTTTATCAACATAATAGTAATTTTCATTTATTATTTCTTTAAAATCACTTATACCTATAGGTATTCTTTTCATAATATTCTCCCCTTCATAAGCGATACTTTATCATGATACATATTCAATCATGTATTCATCCTTGCCTATAAATATAATCAATGCATTTTTCACATTTGTTTTACCTTCAAATTCTCTACTTCTTACATATCCTTCTAATTGCTTCAAGCCTTCTGCCTTTATTTTTTCTAATTTATCTCTTTCGCTTTTCTTTATATATTTAAGCTCAATGATCCACTCATACTCAACCTCTGGCATCCTTATGTCTTTTTCTAAATAGATATCTATATATCCATTTTCTACTTCTTTTTCACTTATGGGTCTATATACTTTGCTGTTTACAAGATAAGCAAACAATATTACCTTTATATATCTTTCATCTATTTTCATCAAATCCCGGTTAGACAAAGGCTTTATTACATGTTTGTTAATATAATCTATATATGGATTCAAATTTCCTTCATATGCCATTTCTTCTATACTCAATCTAAGTTCTTTTGTTTCAACATTGATGTTGTATTCTTTTTTGAGCATATTCTCCATATGTTCCCAAAATATCGTTTTGACTACATAGTTAGGGATCTTTAGTAACAATCTTGATCTTTCTTGTCTGTCAATTGTCAATAGCCCCATATAGAATAATAATGAAACAAAATACTCTTCATCATACATCCTGTCAAATGAAAACCTTGTTGCAATATCGGCTACAATTCCCTCATTCATAATGATTTCATTCAATACCTTTTTATTTTCTTCATTGGAAATTAATCTGTTTAATCTTCCATAATCCGTCTTTACATTATCATCTATAAGGTTTTTAGGTGGCTTTTTCCTTTTTACAAGTTGTGTTAAATAATATAAAACCATATCAGAATTATAGACTCTCTCTTCACCATCAATATTGAACAAATATCCATTATAGTACTCCTTCAACGAAATACGTAGATCTTCTTTTTTTAATCCTAAAGAATCCATAATATAATCTACTTCTTTCCCTGTAAAACCTAAGCTTTCATTCATTTGCTCATCCATTGTAATATTTGCTGCTATATTAAATCCACTCGTTAAATCATCCAACATTATAGGGGATATTCCTGTAATAAAGATCCTGTCTATTACACTTTCTGTTCCAATTTTTACTGTTTCATAAAAATCTCTTACAAATCCGGCTGCCCTTACTGTATCCTTATAAAATTCACTGTCTCCCATGGCTATAATATCATTTGCAAAATGATCATATTCATCAATGATTAGATATATTTTCTTTTTTGTTTTATTTACTGCTTCAAACAAAGCATTAAGAATTGATTTTATATCACTCATTTCTTTCATTCTACTTTCAAGTATAGATAACTCATCTAAATATACTCTATATTTATTTATAAAACTTATGATCCCGTCTATCATCGTAATCCTAAATGATTCTTCTAACTCCTTCTTTCCTTGTGTGTTTAATCCCGAAAAATTTAGCTTTAACATAAAGTAACTATTTCTTAATTTAGTAGGATTTTTTTCAATGTATAAGTCTTTGAAAATTTCCCCAAATTCATTTTTAAAATTTATATCATAATAATAAGCCAATGTAGATAAAAACAGACTCTTTCCAAATCTTCTTGGTCTTATAAAAAACATATATTTACTATTATATTCCTCTAGCATTTCAATATATTTTGTCTTGTCTACATACAAGTAATTTTGCTCTCGTAAAGTCTTAAAGTCTGAAATTCCATAAGGTAATTTCATTATTTCACCTCTTTTTAAAATTGATTATCTCTAAGCGATACTTTCTATTCATATTATACCATGTTCCATCATATCCATGCGATGGTCTTATGTTTAAATTTTCTCTTCAAGAACAAAAAACACCTTAGATTTTCATCCAAGGCATTTATATATTCACTTCTAATTTTTTCAAATCTATAACTGCTTCACATTGTATTAATAAATCCAATCCTAATAATCCATTAATAGTACCTGCATCATCAATTATACCAAAATCTATCTTTGGTGATATTATAGTATGTGCAGCTCCCGTATCTATTATAATATTTTCAACAACTTTTGATTTACTTTTATACACTATTTTTAAACTAGTATATAATAGTCCTTTTCTATACTCTATTTTCATTTTTCCGTACTCCTCTAAATACTGGATTCGCAACTATATTCATAGCAAGTTCTTCCTTAGATGTATGAAAAACAAACATATCACCTCTGCATCTTACTAGTAAATTGCTAGCTTCCTCTGAATCATCTATAATCCTCACCAAAGCAACATCTTCAATAACTTTTTTATTATTTTCTATATGAGAATTTAAGGATTCCAAGAGTACAAATTTATCTGGATAAGATTTTCTTATTTCATTCCATTTCATAAATATCCTCCTCTTTAATATCTTTTAGTCTATTCGAACACTTTATATACTATTATTTTATCATGTAATGTACTAAATATACACAAAAAGTAAGCGTCAATTGCAACACACATAGAAATAAAACTTCAAATTTAGTAAAATAAAAGCATCACTTTTCAAAATCGTATTTGCGAAGTGATGCTTTCAATAATTCTATTCAGATTTCAGCCTAATATCTTTAGGTATGGAATTTGACCATGGCAGTAAAGCGTCCAATTCATCAACATTTTCTACATTGATGTTTGGAAGCTTTTCAAAAAGATATGTTAGATATTGAAACGGCTTAAGGTGATTGGCTTTCGCAGTTTCGATTATGCTATAGCATATGCCACTTGCCG
>JADPRS010000002.1 GCA_015686845.1 Lutibacter sp. B2 | reverse complement strand
TTAAAAAATATGCAGAACCTTTATTAAAGGAGATCACTAAAGAGGATCATGCGTACATGGAAGCGAAAAGATTATTAAAGTTTTTAAATTATTTTGTATCCATTGAGAATGATGATGTTATTTTGCAAACATCTATTATAAAGGAGTTTATTGGAGGAAGTTGCTTTAGAGAATAAGAAGCGATAATATAAAAATCCCTTACAGACAATTCTGTAAGGGATTTTTAACAATCTTTAGAGATGTGGGTATTATACGTTGAATCGCCTATAGATAGTAAAGCTAGTATAAACAAATATAATGCTGTGAGGTGAAAATTTGTGTTAATAAGGGATTAAGTAAAACCCATATTTATTGTCTTATTTTCACAATATTTTTGTGGAAATATTCATATGAAATGAGAAGATATGAATAATGGATAAATTTGTATGAAAGTAGTATAATGAAGATGTATGCGTATAAGGGGGATATAGAAAATGCAAAAATATGATGTTAATAATAATTCTATTGAAAGTATATTATCTTGGATTAAGCAGGGAGAAGTTGCTATCCCTGAAATTCAAAGACCTTTTGTATGGGATTCTACAAAAGTAAGGGATTTAATTGACTCCTTGTATAAAGGGTATCCCGTTGGGTATTTGATTACTTGGAGAAATCCTAATACAAAGCTTAAAGATGGAACATCAGCATTTGGTAAACGAATACTGATAGATGGACAACAGAGGGTTACAGCATTAACAGCTTCACTTTTAGGATATGAAGTTGTTAATGATAATTATAAGAAAAAAAGAATAAGGATAGCATTTCATCCTTTGGAAGAACGTTTTGAAGTCTTAAATCCTGCTATTCAAAAGGATGATTACTGGATAAATGATATATCTGAGTTTATAAATGGAGATATTAATACATTCAATTTTGTAATGGAATATAGTCAAAAATATGAAAATACAAATAGTGCAAAATTGAATGATACAATTACAAAGCTTATGAATATAAAGAATAGAAACATCGGTATTATAGAACTTGCTCATAATCTTGATATTGAAACAGTAACTGAAATTTTCATTAGGATAAACTCAAAAGGAGTAGTGCTAAGTCAAGCTGATTTTGCTATGTCTAAAATATCAGTAAATGAAGAGTGTAATGGTAATCTCATAAGAAAAACAATAGATTATTTTTGTCATTTAGCTAAAAATCCAAGTGATTATGGCACAATAAAGGAAAATGATGTTGATTTTTCACAGACGGAATATTTTAAGAAAATTGAATGGATTAGAAAAGAGAATGAAGATTTATATATACCTAGTTATTCGGATGTAATTAAGGTTGCATTCACATCACAATTTTACAGAGGTAAACTTGCAGATTTAGTAAGTTTGCTATCAGGAAGAAACTTTCAAACGAGAGAGTTTGAAGAATCTATTGTTGAGGATTCTTTTAACAAATTTGAAAAAGGGATACTAGAATTTGTAAATGAAACAAATTATAAGAGATTTATAATGATTGTTAAATCAGCAGGAATCATAAATAAAAAGCTGATTCGTTCACAGAATGCTATGAACTTTGCGTATATACTATATCTAACTTTAAAATTAAAAGGTGTTGATTCTAATAAAATAGAGACGCTGGTTAGAAAATGGCTTGCATTATCAATATTGACAGGAAGGTATTCTGGATCAGCTGAATCCATGTTTGATTATGATATAAAAAGAATGGTTGAAAATGATTTTGAAGATTACATTAATAGAGAAGAGGAAGGGCAATTATCTGATTCTTTTTGGAACAATATACTAATTAGTAAATTAAATACTTCGGTAATTAGTAGTCCATACTTTAATCTATACCTAATGGCTCAAATAAGGGGAAATGATAAAGGATTCTTATCAAAACATATTGAAGTAAGGCACTTGATAGAACAACGTGGAGATATACATCACATTTTCCCTAAGAAGTATCTCCAAAAGAATGGATTGACCAAGGGACAATATAATCAGATTGCTAATTATGTTTACATGCAGACTGAGATAAATATAAAAGTTAAAGATAAAGCTCCTAATGTTTATTTTAATGAATTGAAAGAGCAAAGTGAAAATGGGAAATTAACATATGGTGGAATAGATAATTATGAAGATTTAAAAGATAATTTAGTTCAGAATTGTATCCCAGAATCAATCTTTGATATGGATATTAATAACTATAATGAATTTCTAGAGCAAAGAAGAACATTAATTGCTAAAAAGATAAAAGATTATTACTATTCGCTATAAAAACAAGGGGATTGTCTTAGTTATTTTATAAGTTATAATAGTTTTAAATAAGGTTTGTATCTGCTCTAGAGCAAGGTGGAGGTAAGCTTATACCAGAGGGAATGGGTAAGCCAGGACATACCTATACTGTTTCTCATGGTGAATCAGGAATGATTGGTGTATATAAGATAGAGACGGAAGCGGTTTCTGGATCAGAGAAGTTTGATAAATCAGGTCCAGGGTCTAATAGGGATGCGAAGGAGAGTATTAATACAGCATTTAATTATTTTAAGGCGAATAGTAAAAATATAAGTGGTACAATTAGTACAAAAACGAAAGATTATTTAATGGCTATACAGGATTTACAAGGGATCGGAATGACTTCCGAATTAGCTTTAGCGGCGTTTATTGGGCTTTGTTCAGGTGCATTAAGAAAACCTACTCAAAGTCAGCCGGTAGTATTAGGATCTATGAGTATTGGTGGTACGATTAACAGGGTTGAAGAATTAGCAAATGTATTACAAGTATGTTTTGATGTTGGAGCTAAGAAAATTCTTTTACCAATGGCATCGGCAATGGATATTCCAACAGTACCCCCTGAATTATTTGCTAAATTTCAGATAGCATTTTATCAGAGCCCTGAAGATGCAGTATTTAAGGCTTTAGGAATAGAATAGAATATAAAGTGATAATAACTTCGGAAAAAGTGAATTAGAACTTCTAAAGGAGGTGCTTAAATTGATTAAGAGCTTTAGCTTTGAAAATTTCAAAAGTTTTGCTCAAGCTACATTAGATATAGAGCAACTTACGATAATGGTTGGAGCAAATGCTGGGGGAAAAACAAATGCTATAGAAGGCATTAAAATACTATAAGAGCTAGTAATTGGTAGAGATATCTCAGACATATTGGATGGAACAAAAAACTTCAAAGGATGGATTCGAGGTGGCAGTGAAGCTTGTCCAAGACTTGATTCGAATTATTTTGTTTTAGGGTGTACCGTTGGATATGATGAAAATACTGATTTAGAGTATAAGATCAAGATTAAAGTAGATGAAAAAATTCATGTACAAGAAGAGCGCTTGGATAGAATTTCTTATAATGACAAAGGAAATAGAAATACGAATATATTTACTACAAAAAATATTAGAGAATATGAAGGCATTATAAGAGCCGAATATGATGATGGTAAAAATGATTCAAATTCAGTTATTGAGTGTATGGGTTTTTCTTCTGTAATTAGTCAATTACAAACTAAAATACCATTAAAAAGTGAAATAGAAAAAACGATTGTTTCAGAGATACAATATGTTATTAAAAGATTAAGAAATATATTGTTTTTTGATCCAGAGCCAACTAGTATGGAGGTATATTCAAGAATAAATGATATAGAAATGAAGCCGAATGGTTCTAACTTGCCATCAGTATTAAATCATTTATGTAAGGAAAACGAAAAAAAAGAAAAAATATTAGATATTATGAGGTCTTTGCCAGAAAGTGAATTTATAAATATTTTTTTTGATAGAACATCAATTGGTGATGTAATGTTTAAAGTAGAAGAAAAAGTTGGCGAAAATAATTATAATATTGAAGCTGAAAAATTAAGTTATGGAACATTAAGAGCATTAGCGATAGTAGCAGCTCTACTTCAAGGTGACGAAAGATCAATGATTATTATTGAAGAGGTGGATAATGGCATTCATCCAAGTAGGGCTTCAAAACTCATCGATGTGATCTCAAATGTATCTGATAAGAGGAATATAGATACTTTAATTACTACGCATAATATGGCTTTACTTAATGCGGTTAATAAGGAGAACTTAGTAGGCGTTGTAGACTGTTATAGAAATCCCTCATCAGGAAGTAGTAAGTTTGTTTCACTAGTAGATATCGATAAATATCCGAAGTTAATGGCAACGGGCAAATTAGGAGATTTGCTAGAAAAAGATGAAGTTCATAAAGCGATTATGAATAAGAAAACAAGAAAAAATCAATATACTTGGATGGAGGAATAAATATGAATTCTCATAGAGAAATGGTACTAGAATAATATGGACGATTGAAAGAAAGTGAAATAGATACTCTACTTTTGCCAGTAGCTACCATTATAGAAACGGGAAATCATATAGCACATATTTCTAATGGCAATATAAGAAGAACTAAGGGGAAAGCCATGGCTGAGATGTTAAAGGATATGGCAAATGGGAATGCTCCTTGGGATTATTATGAAGGAGAAATTACTCGAGCGGATTTATTATATTTTTCTAAAGAATTTCCAGATATGGCTATGAAGGAAACTGGTATAGGCGATTTGTCTATTATATCAGCTTATAATAACTACAAAGAATCTGTTCCCGCTATTGGAGCGATAAGAATATGGAGTTTGGATGCTCATTTATCTGTGTACATGGAACAGATAAGTATAAAGAATCCCTTGCAGATAATTCTGTAAGGTTCTTTTATGTGAGATTAATTTGTTTAAATGTATTTAAATAAATATAATTTGAAATATGATAATATAAAACAGGAAGAAAACGGAAAATATTCTATTAGAAGGTGAGCAGAATGAAGAAGAATACAAAGAGAGTAATGAAATCTATTTCTATAACAGAATATAAAAATTTTGAAAAATATCTTGAAAAGAAGGCGTCCGAAGGTTTGATGCTTTCTGAAATAAAAAGAAATAGTTTGATTTTTGAGAGAACAACACCTAAAGAATTAACTTTTAATATAAGTTTGTTTTATTATATAACCCCATTTGATTATCCAGATGAAGAAAAGGATAAAGACTACAGAAAACTTCATGAAGAAAGAGGTTGGATATTTTGTGCAAGTAATAGTATTTATCAAATCTTCTACAAAGAAAAAGATGCAGAAGCTATTCCTATGAATACAGACCCTAGTGAAGAATATAGAACTATTAAAAGTATATTTATGAAAACGGATTTTGTGAGCATGCTATTAATGTTATTTATAGTAGCCATGCACCTTATTCAGACTTTGAACTTTAATTATGAAACTTTATTTAGTGATACGACCTTGTTTATTGTAATATCCCCTGTTTTATTAATAGCAATCGTATTATCGTTATATACACATCCAGTCATCTGGTTGATAAAGAATAAGAGGAATGTTTCAAGTGGAAAGGAATTGACTTTTTCTACAGAAAAAGCAAGATTAATACGAAATATTGTAATGTGGAGCTTCGTTAGTGTATATTTTATATTAATCATTTTAGCTGGAAGTGATTGTTTTACAAATCCTCTTAAGGTGATCCTTGCTTTTATACCTGTCATTAGTGGAGGTTTGATAGGAAAGTATTTTGTTAAAAGGTTTAAAACTGAAAAAAATACAAGAAAATATAATATTGTTTTATTTTTGATTATAACTACTTGTACAATCATTATAACTATGGGCTTAGTGATGGCAATTGTATTTTCTAGGATGGAGTTTGAAGAAAATAATGATATGCCAAAGAATGTTGCAGTTTTAGAACTTTCAGACTTTGGTACAAATGCTACACCTAAAAGAACTAGAACTTATGAACAATCAAGTATTTTTGTTCCTCTTAATATTGAATATTATGAAAGTCTTGGAAGAAAGGCAAAAGATCATGAAATTATGATGGTAAGTACTACATATATTGAATGTAGAAATAAGGATATAGCAGAGTATATTTTTGATGGATATATGAACGAAGAAAAAGAAAGACGTGAAAAAAGAATAAAGGAGTATCTAGCGTTTGAGAATGAAAAAAGAGCTAAAGAAGAAGAAAATGAAATTATCAAGATTTCGAATAACTTATGGAATGTAGATAGAGGTTATTATTTATATAATAATAAATCAGAAATTATAATTCAAAAGGAGGAAGTGATCTATATTTTAGAAAGTGATGTTGATTTTTCTGAAAAAGAAATAGTAGATATCTGTAAAGAAAAGTTGGAATTATAAAAAGTCTAAATATTAATTAAAGCTACGAGTTTTTAACCCCAAAATATGATGAATTGTATGTTTGTTATATGAAAAATTAAAAATATAAATGTTTACATCTCAAGAAGTAAATATATTAAATATAAAACATTTTAAAGATGAAACATAGTTATATTAAAAGATTGAGGGCTAAATGATTTTTGAAATTCGAAACAAGGAATGATGAGGATGAGAATAACATGTGAACCAATTGTTGATATGGGATATATATACTTGCAGAAACCAAAAAAATATAAATATGTACAAAGTGAAAACATGGAGATTCCTATACTTGGTAATGATTTGAATATATTAGAAAGAATTAATCATTTGAAAATAAGTAAAATATCTTATGCGAATGCCTTAAATAAGGGAGAATTAGGTGAAGAATTTCAAAATGATATGGACGAAAAAGAATATTTAATAGGAGTGGAATTGACTCTAACAAAAGAAGATTTTATGAATAACATAAAAGAAAAAAACTACAAAGTATATAATATAAACTGGAAAAATAAAGAGTTTACATTGGTAACCTTAGACAAGGAAGAAGAAGTATTTAGTGAGGCTAATATTTTATATCCTGCAAATAAAAATAAAGATGTATTTTATATAGTAAATAAAGGCGATTATGGTATTGGATATATAAAAGGGTTGTTATCTTCAAGAGCTGATCTATACCAGTTAGAATATTTGTCACAGCCAGATTTTGTACTATATGAATAAGAAATAGAAAAAACTCGATTCTAGGAACCGAGTTTTTTTAATTACACGTTAAATCTAAATAATATTACATCTCCATCTTGAACAATATATTCTTTTCCTTCAAGACGAACTACACCTTTTTCCTTAGCAGTAGTCATATTGCCTGCTTCAACTAAAGCATCAAAAGAAATAGTCTCAGCTCTGATAAATCCTCTTTCGATATCGCTATGGATTTTTGAGGCTGCTTGAGGTGCTTTCGTACCTATATTAATAGTCCAAGCTCTAATCTCTTGAGGTCCAGCCGTTAAGAAACTCATAAGACCAAGTAATCTATATCCTGCTTTTATAAGGCTATCAAGACCAGATTCGTCAAGTCCTAATTCTTGTAAGAATTCTTTTTTCTCATCATCTTCAAGTTGAGAAATTTCTTCTTCGATTTTTGCACATACAACGACTACTTCTGCATCTTCCGTCTTAGCGTGTGCTCTAACTTCTTTAACCATATCATTATCTTCTGATGATAATAAATCGTCTTCAGATACGTTAGCTACATAGATGATCGGTTTAATAGATAATAGATTAAATCCTTTTACGATTTCCATTTCATCATCCGTTAAGTCTAATGCTCTAGCAGATTGTCCAGCTTCTAGGGTTTCGTTAATTAGCTGAAGTAAATCATATTCTTTTTGAAAAGCTTTATCATTTTTAGCCATTTTTCTTACTTTTAGCATTCTATTCCCGATCATATCTAAATCTGAAAAAATTAATTCAAGATTAATCGTTTCTATATCTCTTAGAGGTCCTACATTTCCTTCTACGTGAATGATATTTGAATCTTCAAAGCATCGAACTACATGAACGATGGACTCTACTTCACGAATGTGAGATAAGAATTTATTTCCTAATCCCTCACCTTTAGAAGCCCCTCTAACTAATCCTGCAATATCATAAAATTCAATTGCAGCAGGTATTATTTTTTTTGAATCATAGATGTTTCTTAGTACCGCTAATCTTTCATCTGGTACAGAAACTACGCCAACGTTTGGATCTATTGTACAGAATGGATAATTTGCCGATTCTGCTCCTGCTTTCGTAACTGCGTTAAATAATGTGCTCTTACCTACGTTTGGTAAACCTACTATACCTAATTTCATTTATTAATCTTCCTTTCAAACGTTTGTCTATTCATACAAATTAGATTATAACCTATATAATCTTGTAGTTCAACGATTTTAAACTCATATTCATTTATCTTATAAAATACAATAGAAGAGGAGGTGCATGGGTTTATGTTTTTAAAAATATTATTCTCCTTTATTTTTGGCGTTTTTTTAATCATTTATATGGTATCTTTTGGAATGATCGAAAGATATATTACCATTGTCTTTACAATATTTATATATCTTTTAATAAAAAATATTAAAAAAATGAATATGAAAAGCATAGGGATCATTTTAGTAAGTATCGTTGTTGGAATGTCTGTTACGAGTTATAGTTTATTTTATTTTGAATATAAAAGCGATCATACTGATTTGCAAAAAAGTTTTGAACCTAAAAAAAATACGGCTGTATTGTTGGTTTTTGAAGGGGAACCAGCAAAATATGATTTGTCTATTTTGTTGAAAAATATAGAAAAAGATAAAATGTATAAATACATTTTTACTACACCCTTTCATTTATATAAGGTGAAGAGAACATATGAAGAGATGGGTAATAGTGGATATGAGGAAATGTGTAATAATATTTATTTGAAGTTATCCAATAGGTTAGATGAAGGGTATGATATTTTTTTAGGATATGCAAATAATAAACTATATTATCAAGATGTAATAGATAAAAAAATAGTGAAGAATAATTATAAAAGAATTATTGTTGTACCTGTTACGTTAACAGAGTCTAAGGTATATCATCGTATTGTAAATGATATTACATTAAAAAAAACACATTTAAAGGAAATAGAATTTGAATTTTGTGATCCTCTTTGGAATAACAAAAATATAGAAAATAGCATAGTTAGAAGAATTATAAATAGAAAAGAAGGTATTGATAAAGAAAAAATAGGAATCATTCTATTGGGTGAGGCATTTAAAGAAGGATCTGATAAAGATAATCTACTCAAGAATATGAAGCAAGAAAAGATCGTTATAGATCATATTAAATTAAAATTAAAAGAGAATGAGTTTGAAGAAAGAAAAATATTATATGCAAATACATATCTAAATGAATTACAGGTGAAAAATTTTTTAGAACAATTACAAAGTTATGGGGTTGAAAAATTTTTTATTGTAAATACTGGAGATATTGTAGATACTATTAAAAACCAATATATTATAAAAAAAATTGTAGAACATACAAAAAACATGGAGGGAATTGATGTTTGCTATATTAAAGGTTGGGGAGAAGATGATTTGTTAATAGAAACGTTGGAGTTTAAAATTAGATCTATGAATGTAAAAATATGGAGTAGTAGTAATTAATATGGATATTATGGGTAAATTTATACACCCTAGATAGTGACAATAACTCATTTTTAGGGTATAAATAAGTTAGAGAAAAATAAAGGAGGCTAAAATGTGTTGAAAAAATATAAAACTGTTGAAATTGATAAAAATATAAATTTACATGTCATTAAAACAGATAAATTCAAAACAAATATGATCAATGTATATATAAAAAGACCACTGAGCAAAGATGAGGTTACAAAGAATGCACTGCTTTCAATGGTATTGTCTAGAGGAAGTAAGAATTTTCCTACAACTATGGAACTTTCAAAGGAATTAGAAGGATTATATGGAGCAGGATTTGTTTGCGATGCAGTTAAAAAAGGGGAGAAAAATATTATTAGATTTGCCATTCAATTGGTGAATGATCGATATGTTGATGAAGAAAATGTTATGAAAAAAGGGTTATATATTATAAATGATTTTATAAATAATCCTTATATACTGAATCATCAATTTGATGAAAATTATGTTGTTCAAGAAAAAAAGAATCTTATTGAGAGAATTGAAGGAAGAAAAAATGATAAAATGAGTTTTGCATACGGAAGGTGTATTGAAGAAATGTGTCAAGGGGAGCCTTATGCATTGTATGAGTATGGGAATATTGATGATGTAAATGCTATCACAAGCAAGGCTTTATATGAGCACTATAAAAATGTGATGAGCACTTCAAGTGTAGATATTTCTGTAGTAGGAGATATTGATGAGCGTTTGATCGAAGGTTTAATAAAAGAAAATTTGAAATTTAATATGGACCATATTGTAGATATAAAACGAGAACAAATTCAAGATGCAGATAAAGTAACCATAATAAAAGAAGTTATGGATATTAATCAAGGAAAATTAACCTTAGGATATAGGACAAATATTCCTTATGAAGATAAACTTTATAATGCTTTGATCGTATGTTCAAATATATTAGGTGGAGGAGCAAATTCTAAATTATTTAAAAATGTAAGGGAAAAAGAAAGTTTATGTTATTATGTTTTCTCTCGATTACAAAAGTTTAAGTCATTAATGATGATTGCAGCAGGGGTAGAATTTGAAAACTATGATAAAGCCGTTTCTTTAATAGGTAAAGAAGTTGAAGATATGAAAAAAGGGAACTTTAGTGAGGAGGATCTAATGGGTGCTCAAAATTCCATTATTACTTCTATCCGATCTATGTCAGATAGTGCAGGTACGTTGTCTGATTTTTATTATACGCAATCCATTTGTAAGAATGAAGATTCATTAGAAAAAATAATTGAAAAAATCAGGAAAGTAACAAAAGAAGAAATCGTACAGGTTGCACAAAATATAAAACTAGATACAATATACTTCCTTAACAATGAAGAGGAGGGAAGAACCTATGAAAAGTAAAATAATAGAAAGTAAATTATTGGGAGAAAAAATAATACAAAAAAAATTAGATAACGGATTAGAAATATTTTATATGCCAAAGGAAGGTTATAGTAAGCAATATGCCATATTTGCAACGAAATATGGTTCTAATGATAGTCGCTTTATTGCACCTAAAGATAATCATGATACAATCGTTCCTGATGGAATTGCACATTTTCTTGAGCATAAATTATTTGAAGAAGAAGAGGGAAGTATCTTTGATAAATTTTCAGAATTAGGCTCAAATGTAAATGCTTATACAAATTTTACGTCTACTTGTTATCTTTTTTCATGTACGGATAGATTTTATGAAAATTTAGAGTTATTAGTAAAATTTGTTCAGAGTCCATATTTTACAGAAGAAAACGTAGAAAAAGAAAAAGGAATTATTGCCCAGGAAATAAAAATGTATGATGATAATCCAGATTGGAAAGTATTTTTTAATTCTTTGAAGGCTATGTATAAGGAACATCCAGTTAAAATTGATATAGCTGGAACTGTGGATAGCATCAATAAAATAACGAAAGAAGATTTATATAAATGTTATAAAACTTTTTATGATCTTAGTAATATGATTGTTTTTGTAGTTGGAGATTTAGAAGAGGATAAAGTTTTTGAAGTTATAGAGAATAATTTAAAAGAAGTTACTAAGAAAAATAGGGGAGAAATCGTTAGAATTTATCCTGAAGAGCCCAATCAAATAGCACAAAAAGTGGTAGAAGAAAATTTAGATGTATCTATTCCTTTGTTTAATATAGCTTTTAAGGATACAGATAATAGTACGGATGCAAAGGAAGTACTTAAAAAAGAGATTTGTACAAAAATCATTTTAGGTATGTTATTTTCAAGAAGCTCAGATTTATATAGTACCCTTTATGAGGAAGGATTGATTAATGATACTTTCTCAAGTGAGTATACAGGAGAGTTAAACTATGGATATTCTATGATGGGTGGAGAATCAAAGAATCCTAAATTGGTTTTAGAGAGAGTGTTAGAATATATTAAAAATGTAAAAGAAAATAATTTAGATAATAGTGATTTTGAAAGAGTTAAAAAGAAGCTTATTGGAAAACACTTAAGTTACTATAATTCTATAGAATATATTGCAACAACTTTTGTATCCTATTATTTTAAAGGAATTAATATTTTTGAGTATACGGACGAATTAAAAAATATTAAATTCGAGGATATTCAAAAAAGATTGAATGACCATTTTAATGAAGAAAATAGTGTGATATCAATCATTAGCCCTAAGTAAATTTGCTAAAAATCATAAAATTTATTATAATGTTTGTATAGGTTGTCAGAATTTCTGACAACCTAAATCATTTTAAGAGAGGTGGTTTATTATGAATCCAGTTGCTTTTAATTTATTTGGATTACCGATTAGATGGTATGGTATTTTAATTTCTATAGGGATTTTGTTAGGCACAATGATAGCTATAAAAAGAGCGGGAAAAGTAGGTATTAAAGAAGATAAAATTTTAGATATACTTTTATTGGCAATACCTGCAGCGATTATTGGAGCAAGAACCTATTATGTTATTTTCAATTGGAATTATTATGCAGGGGATATTTTTAAAATGATCAATATGAGACAAGGCGGATTAGCAATTCATGGAGGGATCATTGGAGGCGTGTTTGTTTCTTATTTGTTGTGTAGATATAATAAAATTTCTTTTAAAAAGATTGCAGATATTTGTGCACCGAGTATTATTTTAGGGCAGGCAATTGGAAGATGGGGGAATTTTATTAATCAGGAAGCGTATGGAGGGCCAACTGATTTACCTTGGGGGATTATGATCGACGGAGTAAAGGTACATCCAACTTTCTTATATGAATCCTTTTGGAACTTTTTGGTTTTTTGTTTTCTTATTTGGTTCGACAAATATAAAAAATTTGAAGGAGAATTATTTTTGCTATATGGGGCATTGTATTCTTTTGCACGCTTTTTTATAGAAGGATTAAGAACAGATAGTCTTATGCTAGGTTCTTTTAGAGTAGCACAGTTAATAAGCCTTACAATTTTTGTGGGTGCAGTGGTGTTGATTTTTATTGGAAGAAGAAAAAGTGAAAAGTAAATTTATTCAAATATAGTAGTAAAAATACGTATACTGTAGGAATACATAGAAAGATAAGAAAATGTAATGAATATATAACGAAATTGTTATATATTATGATTGACAGATATTGTAATTTAAAATATCATGATGCTATACCACTTTTTACCACGAAATAAGGGAATCGAGATAATATTATGAAAAGATGGGGTGTAAGAATGGGGAAAAGGGATATTGAAGTTTTAAGAGAACAGTTGTATCATCTTATAAAAGGTGGTTATAGTTATAATGAAATTTACAAGGTGAGTACGGCATTAGACCAGTTAATTATTAGTTTTTATAATAAACAAATTGAAAATAATTCCATTAAAGCGTAAATGAGGATAAAAAAATCTTACTTTTAAATTTTTTTTTTAAAAGTAAGATTTTTTTATCCTCAAAATTTCATATGGAAAATATTTTATTTTGAAGGATTTTATTGTTTGTGATAGAATTAATAAAAAGTGGCAAAAAGTGGTGAGGTGTGGAGCGATTTCCCAAAGATGGAGGGTGCGTATGTTTATAGGAGAATATTCTCATACGATTGACGCGAAAGGTAGAATGATCATTCCTTCTAAATTCAGAGAAGAATTAGGCGAAAGATTTATTGTAACGAAGGGATTAGATAACTGTTTATTTGTGTACCCCAAAACTGAATGGAAGCGCTTTGAAGAAAAGCTTAAGCAACTCCCCTTAACAAGTAGAAATGCTAGGGCTTTTGTTAGGTTGTTTTTTTCAGGAGCAGCAGAGTGTGAACTTGACAAGCAAGGTAGGATTACCATTGCACCAAATTTTAAAAAGCATGCCAAGGTAGATAAGGAAGTTGTGACCATTGGCGTATCTACTAGAGTAGAAATTTGGAGCAAGGAAGAGTGGGACGATTACAATGAAACTGCTGATTTGAGTTATGACGATATTGCTGAAAAAATGGTTGAACTAGGAATTTAAATAGTTAGAGGTAAAAAAGTAAATACTAATTTTTATAATTGAGAAAGCAGGTGGTATTTTGAAATTTGAACATGTTTCTGTGTTGCTGAAAGAAACGATTGAAAATCTTGACATAAAACCAAATGGAATTTATGTGGATGGAACATTAGGTGGGGGAGGGCATTCTTCTCAAATATGTGAAAGTTTATCTACGGAAGGAACATTAATTGGAATTGATCAAGATATAGTAGCCCTAGGTGCGGCAAAAGAAAGATTAGAAATATATAATAATCATAAAATTTTTGAACACAATAACTTTTCTAATATTAATCAGGTCCTTTCTAAACATGGGATAGAGAAAATAGATGGTATGATTTTAGATTTAGGGGTATCCTCTTATCAACTTGATGAGGGAAAAAGAGGTTTTTCGTATAAGTATGAGGCACAATTAGATATGAGAATGGATACAACAAAAGGAATAACCGCTAAAGATGTTGTAAATGAATACGATGAAAAAGAACTACATAGGATCATTAAAGAATATGGAGAAGATAACTGGGCAAAGAGAATTGCAAAATTTATCGTGCAAGAAAGGGCACAAAGTCCCATTGAAACGACTACACAATTGACCGAAATTATAAAAAAGGCAATTCCATCTGCTGCAAGACGTGAAGGGCCTCATCCTGCAAGAAGAACTTTTCAAGCTATAAGAATTGAAGTAAATAATGAATTGGGCATTTTAGAGAAAACCATTCGAGATATTGTAGACGGATTAAAAAGTGGTGGACGAATTTGTATAATCACATTTCATTCATTAGAAGATAGAATTGTAAAAAACGTTTTTAAAGATCTAACAACTGCATGTAAATGTCCCATAGAATATCCTATGTGTATGTGTAATGGAAAAGCACAGATAAAAACAATTACAAGAAAGCCAATATTACCATCTGACGAAGAAATAGAAATAAATTCAAGATCAAGGAGTGCAAAATTAAGAGTTGCCCAAAAGGTTTAGAGTTCTAAACAAAAGAGAGGGTGAATAATGTGATAGTAGCACAAAGAGAATATAAGTATGAACATCAGGAGATGGATCAACAACAAAAAAAGCCAATGAACAGAAATAATAAAAAAAGAAATGTTAAACAAAAAAGCATCCCTAAATTACAAATTATTTTTATAGTGCTAATTATTGCAGGGTTATGTATTGGAATATTGTTTGGATATGTAAGACTTACGGAATTAAAGTATAATGTGAATAAATATAATAAAGAGATACAACTGATAGAGTCACATCTAGGAAATTTAAAAGTAGAATTAGAAAAAGTTAAAAGAAGTGACTTAATAGAAGATAGGGCTAAAAATGAATTAGGAATGCAGTATCCAGAAAAAAAACAAATGGTGTTTTTAGAGATTAATATGGATGAAATGAACACGAATTCAACTGAAGGTGAAAATAAACAGAAGGTTGATGATCAAGAAAACTATTTTATAGAGAAAGTCAAAAAAGTATTTAATTTTGTAGACTGAATCAAGTTCTACTTTTGTGAGTTAGGGGGACGATTAAATTGGGGACACCTAATATCTTACATAAAAAAAGATTGGTTTTTTTGTTGTTTACAGTTGGTATTGTATTATTTATTCTTGTTTTTAGAATTGGATGGATTCAAATTGTAAAGGGAGAGAAGTATAAACAACTTGCCCATATACAACAGACTAGAGATATTCCAATACCAGCTAAACGGGGAACTATATATGACAGAAAAGGAAAAGAATTAGCTATTAGTGCCAGTACGAATACAGTTTGGGCAAGGCCTGCAGAGGTAGTAAAGTCTGACAAAGCTGGAGAAACATCAAAAAAACTAGCTGAAATACTGGAAATGGATGAAGCAGAAGTATTAAAATCAATATCTAAAAAAAATACTGGACTAGTAAAAGTGAAAAAATGGATTGATAAGGATAAAGCAGATGCTATAAGAAAAGCAAAATTAAAGGGAATATGGATTGCAGAAGATAATCGTAGGTATTATCCCTTTGGAAATTTTGCAGCGTATGTTCTTGGACACACAACTGTAGATAATATGGGACTTTCAGGAGTGGAACTTAAGTATGACAAATATTTAAGTGGTTTACCAGGAAGATGGATTAAAAATACAGACGCAGCAGGAAGACAGCTTCATTATGGAACTGAAAAATATTATGAAGCAGAAAATGGATTAAATGTTGTACTTACCATTGATGAAGTAATTCAACATTTTACAGAAAAGGCAGTAGAAAATGCATTGGCAAAAACACAAGCTAAAAGAGTATTTACTATTGTAATGGATCCAAAAACAGGAGATATTTTATCCATGGTTATAAAACCCGATTATGATCCTAATAATCCAAGAGTACCGATTGATGAAAATAAGCGACGTATATATGAAACATTAGATAATGCGGGAAAACAAAAAATATGGAATGAAATGTGGAGAAATGCAATTGTTAGTGATACCTATGAACCAGGGTCTACATTTAAGTTAATTACCTCTGCCGCAGGATTGGAAGAAGGGGTTGTTACGCCAGAATCTCCTTTCTATGATAAGGGATATATTATGGTAGCAGGTCAAAAGTTAAAATGTTGGAGATACTATAGACCCCATGGAGCAGAAACTTTTACCCAAGCAGTACAAAATTCATGTAACCCTGTGTTTGTTGAGGTAGGTCAGAGATTAGGTGTATCGACTTATTATAAATATCTTGACGCATTTGGATTTAGTGACACGACGGGTATTGACTTACCTGGTGAAGGGAAAGCTATTTTACAAAAAGAAAGTCGTGTAGGACCTGTAGAACTAGGGACTATATCATATGGGCAAGGAATATCAGTTACACCACTACAATTAATTACTGCGATTTCTGCTATTGGTAATAATGGGAAACTTATGAAGCCAAGAGTAGTAAAAGAATTAGTAGATGATTCTGGAAATGTCATGCATAGATATGAACCTAAAATGGTACGACAAGTATTGTCGGAAAAAACATCACAAGAATTGAGAACCATTATGGAATCTGTAGTTACAGAAGGATCTGGTAAAAGTGCTTATATACCAGGATATAGAGTAGGCGGAAAAACTGGAACTGCAGATAAAATTGTAGATGGAAGATATGCACCAGGAAAAGTATATTCTTCATTTATATCAATTGCACCTGTAGATGATCCTAAGGTTGCTATTTTAGTTGTAATAGATGAGCCACAAGGTGTTCATTTTGGAAGTCTTACAGCTGCTCCAGTTGCACATGAAATTTTAGAGGATACTTTAAGATATTTAGAGATAGAGCCTAAGTTTAATGATCAAGAAGCAGAAAAATATCAAAAGAATGATGTAGTCGTGCCAGAGATTAGAAATCTTACATTGAAGCAAGCAACGCAGGTGTTAACAGAACATGAATTAGAATATGAAACGGAACCATTAATTGTTGAAAATCCAGATACGATTATCGTAGATCAATTTCCAAAACCAGGAGCAAAAATAGCAGAAAAATCTGTTATAATACTTTATTTAAAAAAAGAATAAAAAATATATAGCAGAACATATTATTTATAAAACAGTTTTTAAATATGTGTTATAATTAGAATAAATAAAATATTAAAGGCAACTTAAGTCGAAGTGACATCTCTTTAGACTGGGTTGCCTTTTCATGAGTTTTGTTTATGAATTAATATTAAAGTCTATACTCGAAATAGGAAATATAGTGTATAAGGAGAGAGATTATGAAGTTGAGAGAGTTGTTAAAGGGTTGTAAAGTGATTGATATAATTGGAGATGAAGAGGTAGACGTTAAGGGGATAGCCTATGATTCTAGAAAATTGGTAGAGAATAGCGTTTTTATATGCGTACAAGGTTTTAAAGTTGATGGACATAATTATATAGATCGAGCGCTAGAAAATGGAGCGAAAGTATTAATTGTTGAAAAAAAGATAGAAGCAATAAGTGGCGTTACCATTGTAAGAGTAGAGAATAGTAGGATTGCATTGGCTTATGTTTCTGCTAATTTTTATAACAACCCAACGAAAGATATGAATCTTATTGGTATAACAGGAACGAATGGAAAGACTACTGTTGCGCATTTAGTTAAAAACATTCTTGATGTAAATGGTGTGGCTACTGGACTAATAGGGACGATTGCACATAAAATATTAAATAAAGAATATAAGGCTAGCAATACTACGCCAGAATCTACAGAATTACAATATATGTTTAATGAAATGCTACATGCAGGCGTAAATAGTGCGGTAATGGAAGTTTCATCCCATTCATTAGATTTGCATAGAGTAGATTCTATTTTATATGATATAGGTGTATTTACAAATTTAACAAAGGAGCATTTGGATTTTCACAAAACTATGGAAAATTATAAGAATGCAAAATCAAAACTTTTTTATCAAACATCCTTGGCAAATGTCATTAATGTAGATGATCAATATGGGTATGAAATAGCAAAAGATATAAAAGAGTTAGAAGCAAAACTTATTACATATGGTATAAAAAATGAAGCAGATATTTATGCAAGAGATATAAAGATTTCTACAAAAGGGGTAAGGTTTAAATTAGTTACGCCAAAATTCAGCGGAGAAATAGAAATTGCTACACCAGGTATGTTTTCGGTTTATAATGCCTTAGCTGCTGCTACTGTTTGCTATGTATTAGGATATAGTTTTGAACAAATAAAAAAAGGGTTAGAATCTATTAAAGGTGTATCAGGAAGATTTGAAGTTGTGAAAAATACAGGAGAGTATACAGTAATAGTAGATTATTCACATACACCTGATGCTTTAGAAAATGCTTTGAATACGATAAAAGAATTTTCTAAAGCTAAAATAATTACTGTATTTGGCTGTGGTGGAGATAGAGATAAGACAAAGCGTCCTATTATGGGTGAAATTGCTGGAAAACTATCAGACTATTGTATTATTACAAGTGATAATCCAAGATCAGAAGACCCTAGCCAAATAATAAGGGATATTGAAGTAGGAATGAAAAAAACAGATTGTGAATATAAAAGTATAGAGAATAGAAGAGAAGCTATTAGAAAAGCTATAGCAGTAGCAACATCAAAAGATATCGTTTTAATTGCTGGTAAAGGACATGAAACATATCAAATTTTAGGAGATAAAACAATAGATTTTGATGACAGATTAGTTGCAATGGAGATTGTGGGGGAGGAAGTATTATCATGAAATTAACGATTCATGAAGTGATGAATGCAACAAAAGGAATATTGATTCAAGGGAATGACAATAAAATCATTGAAGGAATATCAACAGATTCAAGAAGTATAAGGAATAATGATTTATTTATTCCTATTGTAGGAGAAATGTTTGACGGTCATGATTTTATTCAAAGTGCCATAAATCAAAATCCTATTTGTATATTAGTAAATTCATCTTATAACAAATGTTGGTCAAACTACAAAGATCTTGTTATTATTCAAGTAAAGGATACTTTAAAAGGGTTTCATGATATTGCTAGATATTATAAATCTAAATTTAATATTCCTACTATAGCTGTTACTGGGAGCACAGGAAAGACTACTACAAAAGAAATGATTTATGAAGTTTTATCACAAAAGTATAAGGTCTTGAAAAATAAAGGGAATTTTAATAATCATATTGGTCTTCCTAAAACTGTTTTTGAATTAGATCAAAGTCATGAAATTGCTATATTTGAAATGGGCATGAGTGGGTTTGGAGAGATAGATACCCTTGCAAGTATTGTTAAACCTGATGTTTCTGTTATTAGTAATATTGGATTATCTCATATTGAACATTTAGGCTCTCAAGAAAACATTAGGAAGGCAAAAATGGAAGTTGTAAATTATTTTGATGAAAGTAGTACATTGATTATAAATGGAGATGATTTATTTTTACAAGAAGTAAAAGAAAACCATAATACTTACAAGTGTTTATCTATTGGTTTTGAAGATGATTGTGATTTTAGAGCAATTATTAAAAAAGATATGTATGCAGAAGGAATTATTTTTGAGGTGGATTATAATCAACATAAAGAAACCTATTCTTTAAAAGTAGCTGGAAAGCATAATGTCTATAATGCCTTATGTGCCATTGCTGTGGGAATTCTATTTAAAGTAGATATAGAATCCATTACAAAGGCAATTTCTTCCTTTGAGGGAAGTGATATGAGATTACATGTAAAGAATGCAAAAAATAATATTACAATCATAGATGATACTTATAATGCAAGTCCAGATTCTATGAAAGCAGCAATAAATGTATTAGGTACAATTGCACCTGAAAGAACCATTGCTGTACTAGGTGATATGCTAGAAATGGGCGAATATGCAAAAGCAGGACATTATAACGTAGGGTGTGAAGTAGGAAAAAATAATTTGGATTTATTGATTACAGTAGGAAAAGAATCAGAAAATATTAAAGTGGGTGCAATAAAAAATGGGTTAGAAGATAAAAATGCATTTTCATGCAAAGAAAATAAGGAAGTAATAAAAATTCTAGAGAAAATATTAAAAGAGAATGATACAATACTTGTAAAAGGTTCTAGGGGAATGAAAATGGAACAAATTGTACACTACATACAAGAGAGGAGTTAAATAGATGATGCACTATAAACAACTAATGATGACAATTGTGATTTCATTTTTTATAACATTAATATTAGGTCCCATCGTCATACCTATGTTACAAAGGTTGAAAGTAGGACAAAGTATAAGAGATGAAGGGCCAAAATCTCATATAGCTAAGTCTGGAACACCTACAATGGGTGGAATTATTATGATTATTGCAATTTTAATAACAACTTTATCATCTGGCATGACAGGAAAGCAAAAGATCGATTTATATATGGTATTATTTGCAACGGTTTCTTTTGGACTCATTGGATTTATTGATGATTTTATCAAGGTAGTTTTAAAAAGAAATTTAGGATTAAAAGCATATCAAAAACTGATTGGACAAATTTTAATAGCCGTTATTATTGCCGTATATCAATCTAAAATCTCTGTTTCTGGAACGAATATATTAATTCCTTTTATTAATCAATATGTTGATTTTGGAATATTTTATATACCATTTATTGCTACTGTCGTAGTCGCTACAGCAAATAGTGTTAATTTAACAGATGGCCTTGATGGATTAGCTTCGGGGGTAACTTTGATTGTTGCAGCTTTCTTTAGTTTAGTTGCTATGAATTGGGGATATTCAAGTTTAACCGTATTTTCTGGAGCACTTACAGGAACATGTTTGGGATTTTTAAGATTTAATGCTTATCCCGCAAAAGTTTTTATGGGAGATACAGGGTCTATGGCATTAGGAGGTGCAATCGCAACGGTTGCAATTCTAATGAATTTGACTTTGATTATTCCTATTGTTGGCGGAATTTACTTTGTTGAAGCACTATCTGTAATTTTACAGGTAACTTCATTTAAACTTACTGGAAAAAGAATTTTTAGAATGAGCCCACTGCATCATCATTTTGAACTTAAGGGATGGAAAGAAACAAAAGTAGTAGTAGTATTTTGGTCAGTTACATTATTTTTATGTGTTTTGGGATTATTTATATTAAATTAAAAATATATATTAAGAAAGTATTTTATGAAAGTAGGTGTCTATATTGTATATAAAAGGTAAATCTGTATTGGTGGTAGGTCTAGGAACGTCAGGAATACCCACAGTAGAAGTATTATTAAGTTTAGGAGCAAAGGTATCATGTTACGATAAAAAAAGCAAGGAAGAATTGACAGGGATTCTTGGAAAAATAGATATGGAAAATGTGGAATTGATAGCAGGGGAATTTCCAGAAGATATTATGAAGTTTGATATTGTTGTTTTAAGTCCTGGAATACCTACTGACTTGCCATTTATACAAAAGGCAAGAGCAAAGAATATATGTATTATAGGTGAATTAGAATTGGCATATAGGCTTTGTGAGGGACTGTTTATTGCAATAACAGGTACAAATGGAAAAACAACAACAACAGCATTAATTGGAGAAATCTTTAAAAAGGCACAAAAAGAAACGCATATCGTAGGAAATATTGGAATTGCCGCTATTTCAAAAGCACGTAAGGCAACAAAAGATGCTGTTATGGTAACGGAAGTAAGTAGTTTTCAATTAGAGAGTGTTGTAGATTTCAAACCTCATATTGCTACAATATTGAATGTTACGCCAGATCATTTAAATAGACATAAAACAATGGAGAATTATATTGATGCAAAAGCAAATATATTTAAAAATCAAGATGAAAATGATTTTCTTGTTTTGAATATGGATAATGATATGAGTTATGAACTAAAAAATCGTACAAATTCACAAGTGATTTTATTTAGTAGAAAGAATGAAGTGTCAAGAGGTGCATATGTTTTAGGGGATGCTATTGTAGTAAAAGAAGAAAATGAAAGTCCAAAGACAATTTGTAAGGTAGATGAGTTGAAAATTCCAGGAAATCATAATTTAGAGAATGCGTTGGCTGCTGTCGTAATTACATATTGGTCTGGTATTGATATAGAAATTATTTCAGATACATTAAAATCATATATGGGGGTAGAGCATCGCATAGAGTTTGTAGAAGAAATCAATGGAATTCGTTTTATTAATGATTCAAAAGGAACAAACCCTGATGCGTCTATTAAAGCAATCGAAGCTATGAAAACACCAATCGTATTGATTGCTGGAGGTATGGATAAAGGAAGTGATTTTAATGAATTTATGCATGCATTTAATGGTAAAGTGCGACATATGGTATTAATAGGGCAAACGGCAGAAAAGATTAAAAGAACAGCGAAAGAGAATGATTTTGAAAGTGTAACCATTGTTAACAATATGGAAGAAGCAGTTAATTGTGCTTATGATATTGCAAAACATGGAGATGTTATATTATTATCACCGGCATGTGCAAGCTGGGATATGTATAAGAGTTTTGAAATTAGAGGAAAGCATTTTAAAGAATGTACAGCTAGTCTAAGGAGGTAGAATTAATGACCAAAAAAAAATCCAGTGATTTTACCCTTTTACTAACAGTTTTAATCCTTGTAGTAATTGGAATTATAATGGTATTTAGTTCAAGTCATTACTATGCTTTGCTTAAAATGAATGATTCTTATCATTTTTTAAAAAGGGAATTTGCGTGGGCTGCTCTGGGTCTGGTTGGTATGTTTGTTACAATGAATTTTGATTATTTGAAATATAAAAAGATAGCACCTGTTGCTTATGTAGTCAGCATAATTTTACTGATCCTAGTGTTGACACCTGCGGGTACTAGACTAAATGGAGCGCAAAGGTGGATTAACTTAGGCCCCATTACTATTATGCCAGGAGAAATTGCAAAAATATGTGCGATAATATTTGCTGCCAATAGGCTTTCAATAAAACCTGAAAGGATGAAAAACTTTGTTAAAGGGGTAATACCTAATTTAATGATTATAGGCATCTATATGGGGCTTATACTATTACAACCTAATATGAGTACTGCTGTTACCATCGGTGCAATTATTGCATCCATGATGTTTGTAGCTGGGATGAGATGGTTACATGTAGCTGTTATGGGACTGGGTGGAGTAGCAATGCTTATATCTTTGATTATAATAGAGCCTTACAGAATGAAGCGATTGACAGGCTTTTTAGATCCATTTGCAGATCCAAAAGGTACTGGATATCAGGTTATTCAATCCCTTTATGCTTTGGGTTCAGGTGGATTATTTGGTGTAGGACTTGGAAAGAGTGTTCAGAAATACTTGTATATACCAGAACCTCAAAATGATTTTATTTTTGCTATCATAGGGGAAGAATTAGGATTTATTGGTTGTGTAACTATTATTATATTATTTGTTTTGTTGATTTGGAGAGGTATTAGAATTGCAATTAATGCGCCAGATTTATTTGGATGCTTGCTTGCTACAGGGATTACTGCAATGGTTGCAGTTCAAGTTATTATTAATATTGCAGTAGCTACATCATCAATGCCAGTTACAGGAATAGCACTTCCTTTTATTAGCTGGGGAGGAACTTCTCTGTCAATATTCATGGCTGCAATCGGAATATTATTAAATATTTCTAGGTATTCGAATTTAGATAGGAGTTGAAGTAATGAAGGTATTAATTACAGGCGGTGGCACAGGTGGACATATTTACCCAGCAATTGCAATTGCAAATAAGATAAAGGATGAGATTAAGAATGCTCAAATTTTATTTGTGGGTACAGAAAAAGGACTAGAAAGTCAGCTTGTGCCTAATGAAGGGTATAGATTTAAAACAATAACAGTAAGTGGATTCAAAAGAAGATTATCTAAAGATACGGTTAAGTCTGCATTTGATTTGTTTTGTGGAATTAAAGATGCAATAAAGATTATTAAAGATTTTAAACCAGATTTGGTTATAGGAACAGGTGGATATGTTTGTGGACCAGTTGTTTTTGTGGCATCTATGTTAAATATAAAGACGATTATTCATGAACAAAATGTTATACCAGGAGTAACGAATAAAATACTTAGCAAATTTGTTAATAAGATTTTGGTGAGCTTCGATGAGTCAAAAGAATATTTTAATCACAGTAATAAAGTTGTAGTGGCGGGAAATCCGGTAAGAAAAGACTTCATTCATACAGATAAAAATTTATCTAGAAAAGAGTTAGAAATAGAAGAACAAAATTTTGTAGTTCTATCTTTTGGCGGAAGTAGAGGAGCAGAAAAAATAAATGATGCTATGATCAATGTTTTAAATAAATTAAAGATGAATAAAGAGATTACAATCATTCATGTTACGGGTAGTATTCACTACAAAAAGGTATTAGAAAAATTAAAACAGTGTAATTTTAGTCAAAATCAACATGGTATTGTAAAAGAATATGTTCATGATATGGCAAAATTTATGAGTGCTGCTGATTTTGTTATATGCAGATCAGGGGCTATTACTTTAGCAGAAGTTACAGCCATGGGATTGCCTTCAATTTTGATTCCTTCTCCATATGTAACGAATAATCATCAAGAATTAAATGCAAGAGTATTAGAAAAAAATGGAGCGGCTGTATTACTAAAAGAAAAAGAATTAACGGGAGAGGAAATCGTTAAATTAATAAACAGATTTAACAAAAATAGGGATGAACTTAGTGAAATGGCAGTCAAAAGTAAGGAACTTGAAAAAATAAATGCAACAGATATTATCTATTCCAACATTTTAAGTATCTTAAAATCATAAATTGGCTTACTTATGTGAACACCTTGGAGAATTATGCATAAAATGATTAATATATTATATATTGAGAGAAGGGTCTTAAAAAAATTCCAGTATATAGTACCAATTGCATTTGTGAAAATTTCGGAGGTGGAATATATGAGCCGACTTCTTGTAAACGGTGGAAATGAACTAAATGGCGAACTTAGAATAAGTGGTGCTAAAAATGCTGTATTACCTATATTAGCTGCTACTCTAATGAATGCAGGAGAAAATATATTATTTGATTGTCCTAGACTTAGTGATGTAGACGCAATGATTGAGATATTAAGAGCTATTGGTTGTAAGGTGGAATTTAATAATTCAATGATGCGTGTAGATTCAAGTGTACTCTCATCACATGAAATACCAGAGGATTTAGTAAGAGAAATGAGGTCTTCTATTTTCTTGATGGGACCTATGTTAGCTAGATGTGGAAAAATTAAAATAAGTTATCCAGGGGGATGCGAAATAGGGCCTAGACCTATTGATTTACATTTGAAAGCGTTAAGACAATTAGGTGTAGAAATAAAAGAGGCCCATGGTTTTTTAGAGTGTGAAGTGATAGATTTAAAGGGAACGGAAATTAATTTAGATTATCCAAGTGTTGGTGCTACTGAAAATGCAATGCTCATTGCAGTTATGGCAAAAGGGACAACGAGAATAAGGAATTCTGCAAAAGAACCGGAAATTGTTGATTTGCAAAACTATTTAAATAAAATGGGGGCAAAAATTAAGGGTGCTGGTACAAGTCAAATTATAATAGAAGGTGTACAGAAGCTCAGTGGAGTAGAGCATAGAGTTATGCCAGATAGAATTGTTGCAGGTACTATGTTAGTGGCAGGTGCAATTGCAGGAGGAGAAATCATACTGAAGAATGTAATGGTAGAGCACATTAAGCCCGTAATATCAAAGATAAGGGAAGCTGGATGTATGCTTATAGAAGAAGGTAATTCGCTAAAACTAAAATCAACACGAAAATTCAATGCAATTGAGGTAACGAAAACTTTACCATATCCAGGATTTCCAACAGATATGCAAGCACAGTTTATGTCTTTAATGACCATTGCACAAGGAACAAGTATTATTACTGAAACTGTATTTGAAAATAGATATAAGCATGTAGATGAGTTAATTAGGATGGGAGCCAAAATCAAAGTTGATGGAAGAGTTGCTGTAGTGCAAGGAGTGAAAAGGCTTACGGGTGCAAATGTTACGGCAAAAGATTTGAGAGGCGGAGCAGCTTTAGTCTTAGCAGGACTTACTGCGGAAGGCGTTACAATTGTTAATAATTTAAAGCATATTGATAGAGGATATGATATGATAGATAAAATGCTACGGAAATTAGGAGCAGAGGTATACAGAATGAATTAGGAAGCAGCTTTTGCTGCTTTTAATAAATAAAAAAAGAATAAACCTACTTAGGATGATAAGGAATGAGTATAATAAAACAAAGTGTACAGATGAATGTAAAAAAGAAAAATGTCCATGTGATTATAGCCATTATGATATTAACAAGTATTGTAGCATTTATTGTTTTTTTTAAAACGGATATATTTACCGTAAAATTTGTTGAAGTTTATGGTAACCATAAATTAAAGAAAAGTGATATAATTGAAGAATCAGGGATTACAATCAAAAATCATATCTTAAAGGAGAAAATTGAAAATATTAAGAAAAATTTACGATCTAATCCCTATATAAAGGATGTAGTAGTCAAAAGAAAAATGCCTAATAAAATTATTATTCAAATTGATGAAAGAATAGAAGAAGCTGCTATATCTTTTATAGATACGTATTTAATTATTGATAATGAAGGAACCGTCTTACGATCTTCGTTAGATTCTGAAATGTTTAAAATAATATCTGGGGTAGAGTTTCAACAATGTATAGAAGGAGAAAAATTAAATACTAAAAATGGAGAGGAATTCAATAAAGCATTAGAAATAATTAAGGGGATGAATTCTATAGGGATATCTATAAAAGAGGTAAATGTATCAGAAAAAAATAATATTATCATTAAGTTGACGGATGATTTAATATGTAAAATAGGACCCTCGGAAAATTTAGATTATCGCTTAATTTTTGTAAAGAATATGCTGAAAGATTTAGAACAAAGAGAAATTACGAGAGGTATTATTGATATGAGCCATAATGGATATCCCACCTATAGGCCTATAGAATAGGAGGATGAAGAATGAAAGATGGTAAAGCGCAACTAGCAATTGGGATTGTATGTGTTATTTTAGGAATCGTAATCACATTGCAGTTTCGCACTGTTCAAAATAATTATTTACAAGGAATTGGATCTGGACAAAAAGCACAAGAACTAGCTGCTGAGTTAAAAAAGACTAGAGAAGAAAAACAGGCTCTAATAAGTGAGGTTAATGCACTTGAAGGTAAAATTAAAGAAATAGAAGAAGCAGAGTCGAAAGAAGATGTTTTGGTAAAAAATATTAGTTCAGAGCTTGAAAAATATAAAGTTATTTCTGGGGTGAGACCTGTAAAAGGATCAGGGGTAGTGGTAGTAGTTGACGATCCTCTAATGGATCCTCAGTTTCCATTAGATGTAAGTGTGATTATGTATAATTATGATTTACTACTTAGTTTAATAAATAAATTAAATGATGCAGGAGCAGAAGCGATATCTATAAATGAACAAAGATTTGTTTCTCGTACGGAAATTAGTCTTGCTGGAAGCAATGTGAATATTAATTCAGTACCTACAGCACCACCATTTGTTATAAAGGCTATAGGGAATTCGGATACACTTGCTTCTGTTTTGAATATTCGATTTGGTATTGTTGAACAAATGAGAAGTGATAGGTATAATCTTCAAGTGTCTGTTAAAAAACAAGATGAAATAAATATACCAAGATATAATGAAGTGATAAAATTTAGATATGCTAAGCCTGTAGAAGAACAACAACAATAATTGAGGTGAATGCATGAAGTATAGTATATGGAAATTTAATATTTTGATAATTGCTATTTTATTGGGTGTTTTGATTTCTCTACAGTTTAAAAATGTTAAAGATATCTATTCATACGTACCATTAAAAGTAATCCATGAGTATAAGGTATCTATAGAAAGTGAAAAAAAAGAAGTTGACAATTTAAAAGAGATTATTAGAGAGAGAAATCAACGTATTTTAGCATATGAGAAAATTAAAGAAAAAGATGGAAAATTTAAGGACGCCATATCAGTTGAACTTAAAAAGCAAAAAATGATTGCAGGTTTTTCTGATTTAGAAGGACCAGGTATTATTCTTACATTAGATGATAGTAAAAGAGAATTATATGAAGGAGAAGATCCAAATGATATTTTAGTACATGATATATACGTGTTAATGTTGATTAATGATCTTAAGGAGGCAGGAGCAGAAGCAATATCTATCAATGGACAACGATTATTAGCTAGTAGCGAATTAAGTTGTGCAGGACATAGTGTGAGAATCAATGATCAATTTTTTGCTCAGCCATTTATTATAAAAGCAATTGGCGCGCCGAAGGTATTAGAGGCAGCACTTATTGCACCAGAAGCAAATGGGACTTTCCTAAAAGAATACTATGATCTTTATGTTGAGGTTAATATTGCTTCATATATAAATATACCTAGATATTCTGAAAAAATAAATATTAGATATTCAAAATCATTAGAAGAAGGTGAGTAGATTGTATATAGCTATAATAGGTTTAATGATAGGAGTGTTTGTAGGTTTGTATATTCCTGTTACATATCCTACTTCCTATTCATTATATATATCTGTTGGGATTTTAGCAGCATTAGATTCAGTTTTTGGTGGGCTAAGGGCATATGTTCAAGAAAAATTTCACACACTTATTTTTGTATCTGGATTTTTTGGAAATGCAATTTTAGCAGGAATGCTTGCTTACATTGGAGATCGACTTGGAGTACCCTTATATTATGCTGCAATATTTACCTTTGGTGGGAGACTATTCCAAAACTTTGCAATATTGAGAAGATGTTTTATCGAAAAAATGAGACAAAAGTAATGTTTTTGGTAAAAAAAAGAGGATATTTAAATTATGCGTTGAATTTACATATAGTGAAATGAAGAAATAGTAAAGGTAGGGAGATAAATTAGTGAAAAAATAAGTGTAAAATAGAACTTTTACCTACTAAACATAATTAAAACATAAAAAAGAATATTAAAATGTATTTGTAGGCTGTGTAGTATAGTCATAGCTAAAGGAGGAGGAAGTTTGATGTTAGAGTTTGATGTAGATATAGAGCAATTTGCTCAGATTAAAGTTATAGGAGTTGGAGGCGGAGGGAATAACGCTGTTAATAGAATGATTGAATCTCAATTACAGGGCGTTGAATTTATAGCCATAAATACGGACAAGCAGGCTTTATTTACATCTAAAGCAGAACATAGAATTCAAATTGGAGACAAATTAACAAGGGGATTAGGTGCTGGTGCTAACCCTGACATTGGAAGGAAAGCTGCAGAAGAAAGCAAAGAAGATATTTGCAAAGCATTACAAGGAGCAGATATGGTATTTGTAACTGCAGGAATGGGAGGCGGAACAGGAACTGGAGCTGCCCCGGTTGTTGCACAAATTGCAAAAGAAATGGGTATATTAACAGTTGGCGTTGTAACGAAACCTTTTACTTTTGAAGGAAAAAGAAGAATGCAACATGCAGAAAAAGGTATAAAGGATTTAAAAGAAAAGGTAGATACTTTAGTAACGATTCCAAATGATAGATTACTTCAGGTAATAGAGAAAAAGACATCTATTATGGAGGCTTTTAAAATTGCTGATGATGTTTTAAAGCAAGGTGTGCAAGGTATTTCAGATTTAATTGCTGTACCAGGATTAGTAAATCTAGACTTTGCAGATGTAAAGACAATTATGGTTGAACAAGGGTTAGCCCACATGGGCGTAGGAATGGCTAGTGGAGAAAATAGAGCTGTTGAAGCAGCTAAACAAGCTATTCAAAGTCCATTGTTGGAGACTTCTATTCAAGGAGCAAAAGGCGTATTGTTAAATATTACAGGAGGCTCAAATTTAGGATTATTTGAAGTAAATGAGGCTGCAGAGTTAGTATCACAAGCAGCAGATCCAGATGCAAATATTATTTTTGGAGCAGTTATTGACGAATCATTAAAAGATGAATTAGTTATTACTGTTATTGCAACAGGATTTGAAAATGGTATAGAACCTATAAAAAAAGTTATAAAAAAAGATAAAGATGAGGGTGAGCAACAGAAGAAAGAGGAAGAACCTCAAGAGGAAGAACTTAAGAATGATTTAGATATTCCTACTTTTTTAAGAAGAAGAAGATAGATTAGAAAGGTCACTTATTTAAGTGATCTTTTGTCATATCATGGAACTTTTTTTTAGAAATAGTAGCATTTCGACTACGTAGTATGACAAAATTTTGAAAACAAATACTATATAATGAATATAAGTCATGGGACAAATAAATATGTGTTTAGTGAGTATTAATATTGCTCAAACGGAGGAATGTATATGTTTGAAGTTTATGCAGAATATCTCTTTTTAGAAAATTTGCTCATGAATTGGTTGATTTTACATTTGACGTGCTATTTTAGTAAAAGTAAGGTACCTAAGTACAGAATCTGGATTGGTGCCATAATAGGAGCTTGCTATGCCTTTGTATTTTTTTTCCCTTTTCTAAATTTTATGTACTCGTTTTTAATGAAAATTATTGTCTCAATATTCATAATAGTAATTACATTCATGCCATATAAATTCAAAGATTTTTTTAAACTAATGGGCATATTTTATCTGATATCTTTTACATTTGGAGGAGTAGCCTTTGCATTGTTTTATTTTACTGATTTTGAAGGTTTGGTAAGCAATGGAATATTTTACACAGGGAATTTTACTATGAAGTTATTAATTTATTCAGGTATTACTGCATATATTTTAATTCGATTTTGTTGGGAATATATTCAAGTTAAAGTTTCGAGAGATAAAATTTATATTCCAATATCTATTGAGGTTGAAAATCACATCAGTAATCTAAAAGCACTTATAGATACGGGGAATGCGCTAGAAGATCCATTATCTAAATCTCCAGTAATTATTGTAGAATATAAGGCTATTAAAGATTTATTACCATTAGAAATTCAAGATGTGTTTGACAATGCAAACAATATAAATTTTGAAGCTATATCAAAAATGGCTCAAACATCAGGCTGGGTAAATAGATTAAGAGTTATTCCTTTTAAATCATTAGGGAAAGAAAATGGAATTTTAATAGGATTTAAACCAGATCAAGTACAAGTAGAAGATCAAAAATGTGTACAAAATATAATCATTGGTATATATGAAAAAACTTTATCTAGAAACGGAGATTACAGTGCTTTATTACATCCTGATGTATTACAATAAGGGTTAAACATCTAACGGGAGGCGTGAACATGGTAAAAGTTATGAAAAAGCTTAAATTAAAATACATGATGTTTATAGAAAAAATACTTAAGCAGTTTAAACTAAAAAATATAAAAGAGATATTTTATATTGGGGGAAGTGAGGCACTGCCCCCTCCCCTTAAAGCAGAAGAAGAGTTAGCACTTTTGGATGGATTAGGTGAAGATGATGGAAGAATCAGGACAATTTTAATTGAGCGAAATTTAAGATTGGTAGTCTATATAGCAAGAAAGTTTGAAAATACAGGTATTGGTGTGGAAGATTTGATTTCAATAGGGACTATTGGTTTAATAAAAGCAGTAAATACTTTTGACCCGAGTAAAAAGATAAAGCTAGCTACATATGCATCCAGATGTATAGAAAATGAAATTTTAATGTATTTAAGAAGAAATAATAAAGCTAAATCAGAAATTTCTTTTGATGAACCATTAAATATAGATTGGGATGGCAATGAACTTTTGCTCTCAGATATATTAGGAACAGATAATGATATTATATATAAACTTTTAGAAGAAGAGGTAGATAGAGAACTATTAGATATTGTATTAAAAAAACTATCCAATAGAGAGAAGAAAATCATGGAATTAAGGTTTGGTCTTAAAAATGGAGAAGAAAAAACACAAAAAGAAGTTGCGGATTTATTAGGTATATCTCAATCGTATATTTCAAGATTAGAAAAAAGAATTATTTCAAGGTTAAAAAAAGAAATACAGAGGATCACATAGACAGCTAATAGCTGTCTTTTTATTTTGGAAAATAATGGGCAATGTAAATTTTGGATTTTGTCCATGTATTTAAATATAGGTGTATAAAGAAAAAATGTTGAGGCAATAATTTTATTAAGTAAGGGGACAATAATCCATAGAATCGGAGGAATATATGATGCATATTAATAAAGTAGAAATCTGTGGAGTTAATACAGCTAAGCTACCTGTGCTTACCAATAAGCAAATGGTAAAACTTTTTGAAAGAATTTACCAAGGAGATTTGTCTGCAAGAGAAGAGTTTATCCAAGGAAACCTAAGATTAGTATTAAGCGTGATACAAAGGTTTAATAATAGAGGAGAACATGTAGATGATTTATTTCAGATAGGATGTATTGGATTGATTAAAGCCATTGATAATTTTGATTTAAGTCATAATGTAAAATTTTCTACATATGCTGTACCTATGATTATAGGAGAAATAAGACGATATTTACGAGATAATAATTCAATTCGTGTAAGTAGGTCTTTAAGAGATACAGCTTATAAGGCACTACAAATAAGAGATCACCTAATTAATAAACACTCAAAGGAGCCTACCGTAGCAGAAATAGCAAAGGAATTAAATGTTAACCGAGAAGAAGTCGTATTTGCGCTAGATGCAATTCAAGATCCTATATCATTGTTTGAACCAATTTATCATGATAGTGGAGATGCTATTTTTGTTATGGATCAAGTAAGTGATGAAAAAAGTGAAGATGAATCCTGGTTAGAAGGTATTGCACTTAGAGAGGCTCTTAGGAAATTAAATGATAGAGAAAAACATATTTTAACCCTTCGATTTTTTAAAGGACGAACACAGATGGAGGTAGCTGAAGAAATTGGCATTTCTCAAGCTCAAGTATCTCGTTTAGAAAAAACAGCATTAAAACATATGAGAAAACATGTTTAGAAAAAACACAAAAGCTAGTTTAGCTTTTGTGTTTTTAATATGTATTATAAAAAAACTATTTTATTTTTGTTCATAAATAGTAGAAAAAGTATATATAATTATAAAAAGCGAAAAATATATAGAGGCGGGGATGAAATGATTAGCACTACAGAATTAAGAGAAAAAGAAATTATAAATTTAGCAGATGGAAGGAAATTAGGGTATGTAGAGGATATAGAAGTAAATTTAGAAAAAGGAAGAATTGATTCAATTATTGTTCCTGGGGTTGGAAAGTTCTTGGGGATATTTGGTAAACACGAAGAGCATATTATTAAATGGCACCAAATAAAAAAAATTGGCGTGGATGTCATCTTAGTACAGTGCAATAAAGTAGTGGAAACAAACCAAGAGGATGAAATTTATGAAGAGGCAATATCAGAAGAGATTTTTATTAAAAAGCAATAGTATTTTTTGATTTTCAAAGAAATTTATAGACATCCCTATAATAGACATATTATAATTTGAATAAGACTAGATTATATATTTGAAATATAATTTGTTGTTTTATAGGGGGTGAAGTAGTGAATTGTCCATTTTGTGAATGCTTTGATACAAAAGTTGTTGATTCCCGTCCTACAGAAGAAGGACAAGTAATTCGAAGAAGAAGAGAATGTAGTAAGTGTAAAAAAAGATTCACCACATATGAGAAAATTGAAGAGATTCCTATCATGATTGTGAAAAAAGATGGAAATAGAGAAGTTTATAATAGAAATAAAATATTAAATGGAATCATAAGAGCTTGTGAAAAAAGACCAGTTTCAGTTAAAACGATAGAAGCAATTGTAGATGATATAGAAAAATGTTTATATAATACTATGGAGAAAGAAATAAAGAGTACATTTATAGGACAATTAGTGATGGATGCTTTAAAAAAGTTAGATGAGGTTTCATATGTTCGATTTGCATCTGTATATAGGCAATTTAAGGATATAAATACTTTTATGGAAGAGCTAACTAAGATGTTACATGAAAAAAAATAAAAATGTAAAGTGATAGTTTTGTGATAATAGCAAGTTATGTTAATAACTTGTTATTATTAAAATATAGGAGGAAAAGATATGGGTTCTTCTTTTAAGATTCAAAAAGGTGAAAATGGAGTAGTATATTATTCTATTCCTACCTTTGATAAAACGAACTTAGTAAAAACGTGTTTTACAACCAAAATAGGAGGCGTAAGTAAAGGTAATTATTCTTCGTTAAATTTGGGCATAAAAACAGATGATAAAAAAGAAAATATTATTGATAATTTTAAAAACGTATGTGAAGCTACGAACATATCTATACAAAATTTAGTACTTTCAGATCAAGTACATAAGGACAACATAAGAATTCTAACAAAAGAGGATAGAGGAAAAGGTGTTTTATATGATAGTGACATTCTTGAAGTAGATGGTTTTATTACAAATGAAAAGAATGTGGCATTAGTAAATGTATATGCAGATTGTGTTTCTATATTTTTATTAGATAGAAAACAAAAAGTTATTTCATTGGTTCATTCAGGATGGAAAGGAACTGTTAAAAAAATAGTTTCTAAAGCACTGGTCATGATGAAAGAACACTTTGGGACCAATCCTAAGGATTGTTTAGCTGCAATCGGACCCTCTATAGGACCCTGTTGTTATGAGGTTGATGGTAAGGTGATAGACCAGTTTAAGGAGACATTTGAAGATATATCTGATTTTACACTACTGAAAGATGATGGTAAATATATGTTAGACTTATGGAAAGTAAATAAGATGATTTTAGTGGAAAATGGAATTTTAGAAAGTAATATATCCATGAGTAATATATGTACTATGTGTAATAGTGAAAAACTATTTTCATATAGAAAAGATAAGGGTACTACAGGGAGAATGGTTGGTATAATTCAATTACTGTGACAAAAGAAAAGGGGCATTGGGTTGGATAAAAAGAAAATTATTGTAGTAGATGATGAACAACATATAATAGAGTTAATAAAGTTTAATTTGGAGAAAAATGGATTTGAGGTTCTTACTAGCGAAAATGGAGAAGAAGCTATTAAGCTTGTTCATTTAGAAATGCCAGATTTAATTATATTGGATCTGATGCTACCAGGTATAGATGGTTTTGAAGTTTGCAAAAGAATAAGAAATGCTGAAAAATTAAGTAAAATTCCTATTATTATGCTTACTGCAAAGGGCGAGGAAATAGATAAAATAGTGGGCTTAGAATTAGGTGCAGATGACTATTTAACAAAACCATTTAGTATAAGAGAATTGATTGCTAGAATAAGAGCTGTATTAAGAAGATTTGAAGAGGTACCTATTAGTACAAAAGATATAATACAAATTAATGATATTACAATTGATATTGAAAAACACGAAGTAATAAAAAATGAAAAAATGATTGAGCTTACATTAAAAGAATTTGAATTGCTTAGGATTTTAGCTCAAAATAGGCAGAAAGTTCTTTCAAGAAATTTTTTACTAGACCAGGTATGGGGATATGATTATTTTGGAGAAACAAGAACGGTGGATGTACATATTAGACATTTGAGGAAAAAAATAGAAGATAATAAGTCTTCTTTGTATATTGAAACCATTAGAGGAATTGGTTATAAAATGAAATAGGTGATTATATGAGAAGAAAATTTTTTATAACATATGTTTTACTCATACTTATTGGAATTGTATTAACTGGATTAATTACAGTTAGTTTTATTAGAATAAATTATATAGAAAATGCTGAATACCAATTGCTTAGCAAAATAGAATTGATTAATAGCTTTATTGAGGAAAAATTAGACACTTCTGATATGGATGAAATTGATTTTGATAAATATGCAAAAGAATATTCGAAAAAAATTCATATTAGAGTAACCTTTATAGATTCTAAGGGGATAGTAGTAGGTGACTCAGAAATATTAAAGAGTGATTTAATGAAAGTAGAAAATCACCTAGATAGACCAGAAATTAGAGATGCATTAAAAGGAAAAATTGGAAAAAAAAATAGATATAGTAATACTGTAAAAATAGATTATATCTATGTGGCACTACCTATAAAAAAGAATAATCATATTACGGGTACTACTAGATTAGCATATCCATTAAATGAAATACGTAAGGTGTATTATGAATTGTTAGAATATACTTGCATAGCTGTAATTTGTGGTATTTTTGTTAGTATGATTTTAGGGTATAGGTATGTAAATAATATTATGAAACCTATTAAAGAAATCACAAAGGCTTCAAGTAGGATTGCAGATGGTCATTTTAAAGATCGGGTCTATATTCAAACAGATGATGAAATTGAAATGTTAGCAAATACTTTTAATAAAATGACGCAGAAGTTAGAAGATAGTGTTTGGGAGCTTAGAGATAAAAATACCAAATTACAATCTATGTTAACAAGTATGAAAGATGCTGTATTTGCTGTAGATAAACATAATAAAATTATTTTGATGAATCCTTTAGCTATGTTGTTGTTTGGAATTGAAGAAGATCATGTATATGGAAAAAATATCTTTGAAGTCATTAAAAACAATGATTTGAATAGTAGAATAAAGAATATTATTTTAAAGGGACAAATAGGAAAGAAAAAAATTGTAATTGACAATGAAGAACAAAGAGTTTTTAAAGTATATACGAATTTTATAAGATTAGATATTGATCCAAATCGAGTGATTGGGACTATGGCATTGATAGAAGATATAACAGAGGTAACAAAATTAGAAAATATTCGTTCAGAATTTGTTGCAAATGTTTCTCATGAATTAAAGACACCGATTACGTCCATAAGTGGATTTATAGAGACTTTGAAAGATGGTGCAATTGAAGATGGGACTGTAAGAAATAGATTTCTTGATATAATAGATATAGAAACTCAAAGATTGACTAGGTTGATTGATGACTTATTGAATTTATCTGAAATTGAAAGTAAGCGGTTTTCATATAGAAAAGAGGACATCTGTATTAATGAAATTATTGATGAAGTATTTATTATGACTGAAGGAATAGCAAAACATAAAAAGATAGAGTATCAAATAGAAATAGAATATTCACTTCCCATTGTACGAGGAAATAGAGATTGGTTTAAGCAGATGATAATAAATCTAATTGAAAATGCAATCAAATATACACCAGACTTTGGAAAAGTTACAGTTAGAGCCTATAAGCGGGTAAATTATATTTTTATTATAGTAAAAGATACTGGAATAGGAATACCTCAAGAAGATATTTCGAGATTATTTGAACGATTTTACAGAGTTGATAAAGCGAGATCAAGGAAAATAGGTGGAACTGGATTAGGACTTGCAATTGTTAAACATATTGTAATAGCTTTTAAAGGTAACATTAGTGTTAATAGTGAGTTGGGAAAAGGCTCTGAATTTATTGTAAAAATACCCATTTAGAAAACGGTCGTAGACCGTTTTTTTTATTTATAGAAAATTACAAACCGATAAAAATTTATAAAATGTAAATACTAATATAGATTCATTTAATAAAAGGGAGGTAAAACATGATTGAATTTGGTATTCCGATTATAGTATCACTGTTCATGGGCTTATTTGCTAGAATATATATGATTAGGATAGATCAAAGACAATATCCTAGTTATCCACAGGGATTAATTTCACATTTGACATTGGGACTCATTGCTTCATTTTTAGGGTCTGTAGCAGTTCCCTCGCTAATTAATAAAGAATTTGGAGCAGTTACTTTTTTAGCTCTAGCAGCACAGCAATTTCGAGATGTACGAAGCATGGAGCGCCAGAGTTTAGATAATATAGAACCAACAGAATTGGTCTCAAGAGGAATGGCCTATATAGAGGATATTGCAAAAGCATTTGAGGCAAGAAACTATATGGTTATTATTACAGCTTTGATAACTAGTTGTGCAATTTTTAGTACAAAGTATATGAATTTTAATATATATATACAAGTTATTTCAGGGATATTATCAGGAAGTATTATTGCTATTATTTTAAAAGGGCTGTTAAGACGACAACTGATTATGGAAATTGCTAACGTGAATGAAGCTAAGATTGATTTTGATGGACCCATACTAAAAGTAAATGGCGTTTCTATCATGAATATAGGATTAAAAGAGTCTAGAGAAATATATCTAAAATATGGAATTGCCATAGAGATTGTTCCGAATGATAGTAATGCAAGGGCTACTTTAGGGAATATAGGGCAAAGACAAGCTATTGTACATAATGCAGCAATTCAATTAGGCCTTAAAAAAGATGTGGATACACCTGACTTTACACCGATTGCTAGGCGTAATTTAGAAAATGGAAATATTGTTATGGCAATGGTACCTATGGTAAGTGATACTCAATTGTTGGTAGAATCAGTAAAAACTACGCCAGTACTTGAAACGTCTAAAAGAAAACCACTACAATCAAAAGTAGGATATAAGGCCAGTAAAGAGGAGTAGAGAGGAGAAAAAAGATGGATTATGGGATTAAAGATAGCATTATAGCCATTATAACAACAGATAGAAGCATGATTTCAACAACAACAGTACCTGTATTTTATGCCAGTACAGAAGAGGAAAAGGAACGAGTTGCACTATTAGTATCTAAAGTAACTACAGGAATGGTGCATGATTTAGAGAATGGATCTTATGTAATCGTAAAACATTGATATTTTAAATTTTTCTTGACGAAATAGAATAGAACGTGATAACATTTCTATTTAGAGTGTATGCATATTGATTTTATGATATAATATTAGTATCAGGTACTAAAAAATAATAAACAATATGAAAATGCGGAAAGGTGTATAGTATGTTAGAGCAACAGATAAAAAATGTAATATTAGAAGTAGATGAAAAAGGAAAAGCAAAAAGAGTAGGAATTGAACCGGGTGATCAATTATTAAGAATTAATGGTCAAATGATTGAAGATATTATCGAATATATGTTTTTAATTTCGGATGAAGAAATTGAAATTGAGATTGAAAAAAAAGATGGAGAAGTAAAGAAATTTAAAATTTATAAAGAATTTGATGAAGATTTAGGAATTGTTTTTGAAAATCCAATTATAGATCAAGCGAAAAGTTGTAAGAATAAATGTGTGTTTTGTTTTATTGATCAATTACCACCAAATATGAGGGGAACTTTATATTTTAAAGATGACGATTCTAGATTATCTTTTTTGCAAGGTAATTTTATCACTTTGACCAATATGTCCGACCATGATATAGATAAAATTATAAGATATAGGATTAGTCCTATTAATGTGTCAATACATACGACAGAACCTGAGACTAGGGTTAAAATGCTTAATAATAAGACTGCGGGAAATATATATAACAGACTTAAGAGACTAGCAGAGGCAGGCATTCAAATCAATGGGCAAATTGTATTATGTCCTGGTCTTAACGACAAAGAAAAGTTAGATCAAACCATTAAACATTTAGCTGACTTATATCCTAGTGTATACAGTATGGCCATTGTACCAGTAGGCGTAACTAAGTTTAGAAATAACTTATACCCATTAAGAACTTTTGACCATAATATGTCATGTGAAGTAATACATCAAGTGGAAAAGTGGCAGAATAAATTCATAAGTGAATTGGGGACTCGTTTTGTACATTTATCTGATGAATTTTATGTTCTTGCTGATAAAGAATTACCAAACTATGAAGAATATGAGGGGTTTCCACTAATAGAAAATGGTGTTGGCCTTATGACAAAACTTGAGTATGAATTTGAGCACTATCTAGAAAGTATAAAGGATGATTTGGAGATCAATAAAAAGGTGAGTATTGCTACAGGAAAATCAGCAAAGAAATTTATAGATGGTTTATGTGAAAAATTACATAAAAAATTTAATAATATCCAAGTGAATGTTTATGAAATACGAAATGATTTCTTTGGAGAAACAATATCTGTTACAGGATTAGTAACAGCAACAGATATAATTAATCAATTAAAAGGTAAATCGTTGGGGGAAAAATTGATATTTTCTGAAAGTATGTTAAAATCAGGTGAATCTATTTTTTTGGATGATTTATCTATTAAAGACTTAGAAAAAGAATTAGATGTTAAATCATATGCCGTCAAAAATGATGGGCAAGATTTTATTAACAAAATAATCAGATAAAAGTATTGTGTGGAGGTGTTGAAATGTCGAAACCAGTTTTGGCGATTGTTGGAAGACCGAATGTTGGAAAATCTACTTTATTTAATAAATTAGCTGGAAAAAGAATATCTATAGTTGAGGATACACCAGGTGTTACTAGAGACAGAATTTATGCAGATGCAGAGTGGTTGGATAATGAATTTACAATAATAGATACAGGTGGAGTGGAACCTGATTCTAAAGATATCATTTTGTCACAGATGAGAAATCAAGCATATATGGCGATGGATACAGCGGATGTTATTGTATTTATGGTAGACGGAAGAATAGGATTAGTATCTCAAGATGAGGACGTTGCAGCTATATTAAGAAAAGCAGGTAAACCTGTTATATTAGTAGTTAATAAAGTGGATACAAGTGATCTTCCTTCTTCTTTTTATGATTTTTATCAACTAGGAATGGGAGAACCTTTTGCTATTTCTTCTACAAATGTATTAGGATTAGGAGATTTATTGGATGAAATTGTATCTAAATTTCCAAAAGAAAAGCATGACGAATATGAAAAGGATACAATAAAGGTTGCCGTGATTGGAAAACCAAATGCAGGCAAATCATCTATTATCAATACCATATTAGGAGAAGAACGTGTAATTGTAAGTGAGATTGCTGGAACAACAAGGGATGCAATAGATACTCCTTTTTCACAAGGAGAAGACAATTATGTTTTCATAGATACTGCAGGAATAAGAAGAAGAAGTAGAGTGAATGAAAATATAGAAAGATATAGCGTTATTAGGGCTCTGAATGCAGTGGAGAGAACGGATGTATGTATGTTAATCCTAGATGCAACGGAAGGTGTAACCGAACAAGATAAAAAAATTGCAGGTTATTCTCACGAAGAAGGTAAAGCTACAGTTATTGTTGTGAATAAATGGGATCTTATAGAAAAAGAAACAAACACTATGAAGGAATTTACAAAAAATATAAGAAATGAACTTTCATTTATGCCTTATGCACCTATTGTATTTGTATCTGCTTTAACGAAGCAAAGACTTCCTAAAATATTAGAAACGGTTAAATTTGTATCAAATCAACATGCCATGAGAGTGCAAACAGGTAGGTTGAATGATGTAATTAATGAAGCGATTTTATTGAATCAACCGCCTTCTGATAAAGGAAAGCGTTTAAAAATATATTATGCAACACAAATTTCTGTTTGTCCTCCGAAAATAGTAATATTTATTAATGATAAAGAATTGGCACATTTCTCTTATACCAGATATCTTGAAAATAAGATCAGAGATGCATTTGGATTTGAAGGAACACCGATTCGTATTATTAATAGAGAAAAAGGTGGAAAAGAATAGTGCTTGGGCATATGAAAAAAATAACCAGTGAAATGGCTGTTTTTTGAATATGCCTTAATTTTAATATAAATAGGGGGCTTTATTATGAAGTCGATTATTAGTGTTATTGGTGCTGGAAGTTGGGGAACAGCTTTGGCTATATCTCTTGCTAAAAAAGGGCACAGGGTAAAGCTATGGATGAGAAATCCTAAGCAATTTGAACAAATGGAAAAAAGCAGAGAAAACATAAAATATTTATCTGGTGTATTGTTACCAGAAAATATTATGCTATTTAACCATATAGAAGAAGCTGTTATTGATACGGATTTAATTTTATTGACTGTTTCTTCACAAGCAGTACGAGGCATTTTAAAATCATTTAAAGATATTGTAAAAGAGAATCAAGTTATTGTAAATGCCGCAAAGGGATTAGAAAAAAGTACCTTATTAAGAATATCAGAAGTAGTAAAAGAAGAATTGCCTAAAAATTCATTTGCTGTGTTATCAGGTCCATCCCATGCGGAAGAAGTATGCAGAGATATGCCCACTACATTAGTTGTGGCTTCTGATTCTAAGGCTGTTGCAGAATATGTTCAAGATATTTTTATATCTCCTAAATTGAGGATGTATGTAAATCCAGATGTAATAGGCGTTGAATTAGGAGGGGCTTTGAAAAATGTTATTGCTCTTGGAGCGGGGATCTCTGATGGATTAGGATATGGGGATAATGCCAAAGCTGCGCTAATAACAAGAGGGATAAGAGAAATCGCTAGGCTAGGTCAAACGGTGGGCGCTAATATTAATACATTTGCTGGATTGTCAGGCATCGGAGATTTGATCGTTACTTGCACAAGTATGCATAGTAGGAACAGAAGATGTGGAATTAAGATTGGACAGGGAGAAAAGGTAGAAGATGCCATTGAATCTGTTGGCATGGTTGTAGAAGGGATTATTACAACCAATGTAGCCTATGAATTATCAAAAAAATATGATGTTGAAATGCCTATTACTTCAGAAATTTATCGTATTATTAATGAAAATAGAGATGTACGAGAAGCTGTAGTAAACCTAATGATGCGAAGTAGAACTCATGAGATGGAAGAGGTTGTTGAAAGTACGAATAATAAATGGAAATGTAAATAAAAGATAGCTACTTACGTAGGTATCTTTTTTTATGGAATAATCCAATTCATACACTCATATATATATATTGTTAGTATGTCTAAATAAAAATAGAATTATTCTATTAAGATAGAAAAGGAGTGAGAATGAATGGAAAAATTCGATATATATAATGATATTGCACAACGGACACAAGGTGATATTTATGTAGGTGTGGTAGGTCCAGTTAGAACTGGGAAGTCAACATTTATAAAACGATTTATGGATTTGATGGTAATTCCAAATATTGAAAATGCACATAGTAGAGAAAGAGCGAAAGACGAACTTCCTCAAAGTGGTGCAGGAAAAACGATCATGACAACTGAACCCAAATTTGTACCAAATGAAGCGGTAGAATTACATCTAAAGGATAATGCGAAATTTAAAGTTAGGTTAGTTGATTGTGTAGGATACTTAGTAGATGGTGCACTTGGTCATGAAGAAGATGGAAAGGCCAGAATGGTAACAACGCCTTGGTATGATAAAGAAATTCCTTTTGCAGAAGCAGCTGAGATAGGAACAAAAAAAGTAATTACGGATCATTCTACTATTGGATTAGTAGTTGTAACGGATGGTAGCGTAACTGATATTGGTAGAAATCAATATATACAAGCAGAAAATAGAGTTATTCAAGAATTGAAAGATTTGAATAAACCATTTGTCATAGTACTTAATTCTATTAAACCACAAGCTTTAGAAACTGTAGAATTGAAAAAACAATTAGAAGAAAAATATCAAGTTCCAGTAGTAATAACGAATTGTGCGCAGATGGAAGTAGATGATGTGAATACAATTTTAGAAAATGTATTATTCGAATTTCCTATTAAAGAGATTAATATAACATTACCAGGCTGGGTGGATGGATTAGAATTAGATCACTGGTTAAAGAAAGATATTATTGGAACGATTAAAGGCTGGAGTAAAGATATTACGAAAGTAAATGATATTAAAAAAGCATTAAATAAGTTTGATGAGGTAGAACAAATATCAGAAGTTTTGTTAAATAATATTGAACTAGGTCAAGGGATTACACATATTAATGTGAAAACGCAAGAAGGATTATTTTACAAAATTTTAGAAGAGATGACAGGATATGAAATTGAAGGAGATCATCAATTATTAGGGCTAATGAAAGAATTTTCAAGAGCAAAAAAAGAGTATAGTAAAGTTGAATCTGCACTTAAAGATGCAAAAGAAACAGGATATGGATTGGTAGCACCTAGTTTGATGGAGTTAGAATTAGAGGAACCAGAAATTTTTAAGCATGGAAATAGATTTGGTGTTAAGCTAAGAGCTAATGCACCTTCACTACATTTAATAAGAGCCGATATAGCAACGGAGGTTTCACCTATTATTGGTACAGAAAAAGAAAGTGAGGAATTGTTGAAATATTTATTGAAAGAGTTTGAATCAGATCCTGGTAAAATATGGGAAACGAATATGTTTGGAAAATCATTGCATGACATGGTTAAAGAACAATTACAAAATAAATTATTCATGATGCCTGAAGATGCAAGACAGAAAATGCAACGCACATTACAGAAAATTGTAAATGATGGAAACGGAGGTTTGATTTGTATTATATTATAGATCTACGATGAAGGATATATCACCCCCTATACTTGTAAAAAGAGATTTTATTATGTATAATAAAAGACATATACTCACCTGGCTGTGGTGCAGTTTGGTAGCATGCTAGAATGTTGTTCTAGAGGTCATGCGTTCAAGTTTTAGTACCCAGACTGAAATGATAAGGCTATGATGATTCATGGTCTTATTATTTTGTTTTATTTTTTTATAAGTATATAAAAAAATAAAACAAAATAGTCCATTAGTCTGAAGGAAAATAAATTTATATGAAGAATAATAAATATAATATGGTTTTAAGTTAATGGACACTGGAGAGGAGGACTAAAGAGATTATTTCAAAACGAAAAAAAAATAAAAAATTTAGAGTTAGATACTTTGTATTTGGGATCATTATAGCTTATATGATTATAAAATTAATGCCGTGGATTTTTTCACCTACTAATGAAACCAGCATTGTAAAATATGGAAATATTCAAATTGTAGATAATTTAAATTGTTATATAATAAGGAACGAAAGATTAGTTAAAACAAACATAGAAGGTAATGTTAGCTATTTTGTACAAGAAGGAGAAAAAGTAGAAAAAGGACATAAAGTAGTAGAGATAGCTAAGGATATCGTGGAAGAAAATACGAAAAGAAAATTTGAAGTTATTACACAAAGAATAGAGAATCTAAATCAAAATAAAGACGCACTTTTTCAAAATGATATACAAAAAATTGAGTATGATATTGATGAAATAATAGGCGAAATCAATGGCACTAAAAAAAATGGAAATATATTAGGAATCATCCAACTGAAAAATGAATTGAATTTAAAATTAGAAAAAAAAAGGATTATGTATGGGGATGAAAGTTTTGGAGAAAGAAATTTAGAGTCATTAAAAAAGGAACAAGTTCAGTTAGAGCAAAAAATTAATAATGGAATTGAGGAAATGATCAGTCCTATTTCTGGAATTATAAGCTATTGTATTGATGGATATGAAAATGTATTAACGCCAACAACTATTTTAAGTATAGAACATGACAAATTAAAAAAGTTAGAATATAATATGACTGATTTGAAAACAGATAAGGCAATAATAAATCAGCCCTTATTTAAAATAGTAAATAATAATTTGTGGTATATTATTACTTGGATAGATAATGATAATGTAATAAATTATAAGGTTGGAAAAAATGTAATTTTTAATCTTAAAGATGAAAAAGTAGAAGGAGAAATACATAAAATCATAAAAAATGAAAAAGATACTTTGGTGGTCTTTAAGATACAACAAAATGCGGATGATTTTTATAAATCAAGAAATATTAATTTAGACGTAGTCGTTGTAAATTATGAAGGATTAAAAATTTATAAAGATAGTATTGTAGAAAGAAAAGATAAACAAGTTGGGGTGTATGTATTAGATATTAATAGACATGCAATTTTTAAACCTATAAAAATTATTGGATATGATGATAAGTATGCCATTATTCAAAGTAATGTTTATTATGAAAAAGATGGCGATGAAGTAAAAGCAGTCAGTACTGTAAAATTATACGATGAAATGGTAAGACGAGCATCAAAAGTGGAACAAGGAGAAATGATATATTAAGGGACAGAAGGGAACGAAGAAAATGATAAGGATTAAAGAAAATATAGAATACACTAAAAATGAAATTAAAGAAGCTTGTAATAAGGTAGGAAGAGATCCTAAAGAAGTTACACTAATAGTAGTTAGTAAAACCATAGATACGAATAGAATAAATATTGCTATTGAAGAGGTTGAAGATATTGGAGAAAATAAAGTACAAGAAATTATGGACAAGCATCAAGAATTAAGTCCAGTTAATATACATATGATTGGACATTTGCAAACGAATAAAGTTAAATATATAATTGACAAAGTTAAGTTAATACATTCTTTGGATAGATTAAGTCTAGCTAAAGAAATTGATAAGAGAGCAAAATCACATGATCTAATCATGGATACGTTAGTTCAAGTGAATGTAGCAAACGAATCTACTAAGTTTGGACTTTCCTGTGAAGAGGTATATTCGTTTTTAAATGAGATACAATCACTTGAAAATATTAGAGTTAAGGGTTTAATGACGGTTGCTCCATTTGATGAAGATGTAGAAAATGTAAGGAAGTACTTTAAAAGATTAAAAGAAATGTTTGAAGAAATAAAAGGTAAAAATTTATCCAATGTAGAAATGAAGTATTTATCCATGGGTATGACGAATGATTATAAGATTGCAATTGAAGAAGGTTCTAATTTAATTCGAGTTGGAACTGGTATTTTTGGTTATAGAAATTATACGAAATAAGGAGGAAATATTATGGCAGGTAAATTTGCGGACAAAGTTAAATATTTTATGGGTTTAGATGAGTATGAAGAGGAAGATTATGAAAAACAAGAAGAATTTCAGGAACCAGATCCTGAGATGATACCTGTGAATAATAAAAAGAATAAAGTTGTTAATATTCATACAAATCCACAAATGAAGGTAGTGGTATATGAGCCTATTGATTTTGAAGAAACCCCTAAAATTGTAGATAGTTTAAAAAATAGAAAAGCAGTAATTATTAATTTAGAAAAATTAGATCCAGAAGTAGCTAGAAAAATATTTGATTTCTTAAATGGTGCCATATATGCGTTGGATGGAAATATTAAAAAAGTTTCTCAAGGAATATTTGTTTTAGCACCTAACAATGTAGATATTGCTGGAAATGCACCAAATGGAGTGGACAATAAAGGCATATTTACATGGTAAAAATAATGTTTTGGTGGTGAAAAAATGTGGATTATGAAAGAATCTATTGATTATTTTTTTAGAGTATTGAACTTCTTAATTATAGCAAGAATTGTATTATCATGGTTAAGTCAAAATACATATTCAACTGTGAATAGAATTGTGTATCAATTAACTGAGCCAATACTATTGCCTTTTAGAAATTTATTATTGAAGATTGGATTAGGTGGAGGAATGATAGATTTTTCACCTATTCTTGCCGTATTAGCATTAGATGTTATTAGAAATTTTATATATAGTATGTTATAGAAAGTAGGATATTTTGATAGATAAAGAAAAGTTAATTAGACATATAAAGGATCGTCAAGATAGACAAATTGTTATGAAGACTTTAAATAAAGTAGAAAAAGCCCTAAAGAATTATATGGTGTGTTCTACAGATTTTTATGATCCCTATGAAATATCACTATGTAGTTCTGTATTAGATCAGATTAGTGATTTAAACTATGGTGTATTTGGCGGTTATAAAGAGGCAGAAAGAAAGATCATTATGGTTTGCCCATCTATATTTTCATTTGAAGAAAAGGATAAGCCCATAGGAGCCTTAAAGATTCATGGGAATTTTACTAAAAAGGACGTAACACATAGAGATTTCTTAGGAGCCATATTAGGACTCGGTTTGAAAAGAGAAAAAATTGGAGATCTTTTGATCAATGATGGAGTCATTAATCTGGTTGTTTATAAGGAGTTAGGTGAATATATTCGTTTGAATTTAGATAAGGTTTCAAAATACAAGGTTATTGTTGAAGATATGGATTGTAAAGATTTAATTGAGAAAGAAGAAGAGTTTAAAATAATTCAGACAACAGTAGCCTCTTTGAGGTTAGATACAATGGCATCAGCTGGTTTTTCTGTATCTAGAAATATAATAAGTAGATCTATAAATAATGAAAAAGTAAAGGTGAACTTTAAGACAGTACAACAGTCTTCGCATATGATTTCAAAACAGGATATTATATCTTTGAGGGGAAGCGGGCGGATTATTGTAGAGCATATCGGAGATAAAACAAAAAAAGATAGAATCAAAGTGACTATCAAAAGAATGCTTTAGGGGAGAGGATATAATGATTACACCACTTGATATACAAAATAAAGAATTTAAAAAATCTATGAGAGGTTATAAAGAAAGTGAAGTAGATGCGTTTTTAGATGAAGTAATTGTGGATTATGAAAAAATATTTAAAGAAAAAAATGATTTGAAAGATAAGATGGATATATTAAATGAACAGATAGAAAAGTATAAAGTTTTAGAAAGAACTTTAAATAATACCTTGGTAATTGCACAGAGTACAGCTGAAGAGGTTGCAAAAAATGCACAAAAGCAGGCTGAATTTATTATAGTAGAAGCAGAAGCAAAAGGAATTAAAATAATTGAGAGTGCAAATAACCAAGTATATAGAATTCAAAGAGAGTATGAAGAAGTAAAGAAACAAATGCATATATTTAAAACAAGATTTAAAACATTGTTAGAAGCTCAGCTTGAGTCTATATATGATAAAGATGAAGAAATATAGGAGGCAATTGTCATGAATAAAATTGGTATAATAGGAGCAATGGATGAAGAAATTATAATTATGAAAGAAAAAATGCAAATACATAGTGAAAAAAAGATTGCAGGAATGATTTTTTTTGAAGGTGTATTTTGCGAAAAAGATGTTGTGCTAGTTAGAAGTGGTATAGGGAAAGTAAATGCTGCTATTTGTTCTCAAATATTAATGAATGAATTTAATGTAGATGCAATCATTAATACAGGCGTAGCTGGAGCAATTCATGATGAATTAGAAGTAGGAGATATTGTAATCTCTACTGATTTAGTGGAGCATGATTTTGATGCAACTGGTTTTGGATATAAGTTAGGAGAAATTCCTCGAATGGATACGTCCATATTTAAGGCTAGTGAGCAATTAATAGAGTTAGCTGTCAAGGCTAGTGAAAATGCAAGTCATAATACAAAAGTAGGAAGAATCGTATCTGGTGATATTTTTATTGCATCTAAAGAGAAAAAAGATCTTTTGTGGAATGAGTTTAAAGGATATTGTGCAGAAATGGAAGGCGCAGCTATTGGACATACCTGTTTTATGAATGATATTCCATTTGTAATCATAAGATCTATGTCTGACAAGGCAGATGGAAGTGCTCATATGAACTATAATGAGTTTGTAGAACATGCAGCAAAAAATTCTATGGAAATGGTGCAAAAAATAATTAAAAATTTATAAAATATATTTATATTCAAAAAAACCTATGATAAGTTCATAGGTTTTTTTGAATAATTAAAGGAAAACTAGGACATAACAAGAATAAAATAAAAAGACTTGCGTTAGAAAATATTAAAATATTATAAGATGAATGAGGATATAATAATGAGAGAAAAGAATTTAATAAATATAGAAAAAAAATTAACAAATTTAATGAGAGATTTAGAAAAGACAAGAATATCAGAGTATGTAGATATGTTAGATAAACCAATGAAACTTTTGTATGTTAATTTTATGATAGGTCTTGCTAGGGGGCTAGGAACGGCTATAGGATTAACAATATTAGCTGCGATTTTTTTCTATATACTAAATCAAATTGTTGACTTACCATTAATTGGAAAACACATTGCTCGTTTAATAGAAATTATTGAGAATTATAAATAAAGGAGGAATATCCTTTGAATAAAGAAAAAATAAATCACTTTAAAAATATGTTATTAAAAGAAAAAATAAATACACAAAAAACATTGAAGAGTATGAATGAGAATGAACCCAATTCCTCTATGCAAAACTATTTTAGTGAGTTATCTGTATATGATAACCATCCAGCAGATATAGGAACAGAAATGTTTGAAATGGAAATGAATATGTGTTTGAAAAATAGTGAAGATGTATATATTAGGAAAATAGATGATGTGTTGGATAGAATGGAAAATGGAAACTATGGCATCTGTGAGTTATGCGGAAAAGAAATATCTGAAGAAAGATTGGAAATATTACCTATATCTAAATTATGTATTAATTGTGAGAAAAAAGAGGAAATTCCTTTAGATGAAATAAATAAAACAAGGCCAATTGAGGAACAGGTTTTAGCGAATCCATTTGGAAGAACTTTTTTGGACAAAAATGAAAATTATAATGGGTTTGACGGTGAAGATGCGCTACAGTCCGTTACAAGTTTTAATAAGACACATGAAAATCATATGGCTTTAGATTGGTATGACAATAATATGTATGATGGAAATGTTTCAAATACAATAAAAGAGACGGAGTTTCTGGAGGATTCTTTTCATGTAGTAGAAGTAGATAAGGATTAATAAAAAGTGAAGCAATGCTTCACTTTTTTATAATAAATGCCACTAAGGTGTGTTATAATCATATATACATATATTTGGGAGGTGTAGTATAGATATGAATTATGTATTGGTATTCGTTATAGTAATGTGTGATCAATTTACAAAATACCTTGCTCAAACAAAACTTTCAACATTGATATCTATTCCTATTATAAAAAATGTTTTTCATCTTACTTATGTTAGAAACGTTGGAGCAGCTTTTGGAATAATGCAACATAAACAGTTGTTTTTTATAGTTATGACAATAGTAGTGATTACAGGAATAGTTGGATTTTCTTTCAAATACAAGAATATGCATAAGGTTGTTTTTTATAGCCTTAGTTTAATTGTTGGAGGAGCCATTGGAAATTTCATTGATAGAGTAAGGGTAGGATATGTGATTGATTTTTTTGATTTTAGAATTTGGCCCGTATTTAATATAGCAGATATTAGTATTGTAATAGGTGCTTTACTTTTAGCCTATTATCTAATTAAGATTGATACGGTCAATGAGTAGAAGGGAAGAGTGCTATTGGATATAGAAAAATTGTTAGTAGAAGAAAAAGATGAAGGAAAAAGAGTAGATGCCTATTTATCAAATCAATTACAAAATGAGTCTAGGAGTTATATACAAAAACTTATAGAACAAGGAAATGTATATATAAATAATGAACAACTTACTATAAAAAAATATAAAATAAAAGTAAATGATCATATAGAAATTAAAATACCTGAACCTGAGCTATTGAAAGTAGAAGCAGAAAATATTCCTATTGAAATTGTATATGAAGATGAAGATGTAGTTGTTGTAAATAAATCACAAGGTATGGTTGTTCATCCAGCACCGGGACATAGGAAAGGTACCCTTGTAAATGCTTTACTGTTCCATTGTAAAAATTTATCATCCATTAATGGTGTTATTAGACCGGGAATCGTACATAGGATTGATAAGGATACAAGTGGGTTGCTAATGGTTGCTAAAAATGATCAAGCCCATAGAAGTTTGGCAGAACAATTAAAAAATCATACAAGTAATAGAAAATATATTGCAATCGTACATGGGAATATTAAAGAGAATGAAGGGACTATATGTGCACCCATTGGAAGAAATCCAATAGATAGATTGAAAATGGCGGTTGTTAGTAAAAATGGAAAAGAGGCTATTACTCATTTTAAGGTATTAGAAAGATTTAAAAATTATACATATGTTCAACTGAAATTAGAAACGGGTAGAACGCATCAAATAAGAGTTCATATGTCCTACATCAATTATCCATTAGTAGGAGATCCCTTATATGGGGTGAAAAAGGAAAAATTTAATTTAAAAGGACAAATGTTACATGCTCAAACATTAGGGTTTGTTCATCCTACGAAAGAGGAGTATGTGGAATTTAATGCAGATGTTCCTAAATATTTCTCAAAACTATTGGATATAGTGGAAGGGAAAAAGTAAAGATAAAAGAAAGGAGAATATATGGACTATAAAGCACAAATAATGGATGAAAAGGCGATTCAAAGGGCTATCACAAGAATAGCACATGAAATTATAGAAAATAATAAAGGCATCGATGAAATTGTAATCGTAGGAATTAAAACTAGAGGAGTACCATTCGCAAAACGGATTGTAGATAAAATTGAATCTATTGAAAAAGAAAAAGTTGATGTGGGAAATATTGATATAACTTTATATAGAGATGACCTAACAGAAGTAGATAAAAATCCAATCTTAAATAAGACAAGTGTAGAATGTAATATTAACAATAAAATTGTAATATTAGCAGATGATGTATTGTATACTGGAAGAACAGTAAGAGCCGCTATGGATGCAATAATGGATTTAGGTAGACCAAAGGCGATTCAACTGGCTATATTAATAGATCGAGGACATAGAGAATTGCCTATTCGAGCGGATTATGTAGGAAAAAATGTTCCTACATCAAAACAAGAAGTTGTTCATGTTCAATTTGATGAAATAGATGGAAAAAATGATGTTACAATTAGCGAATAATAATAACACCCTCAAGTTTATAAGTTTGAGGGTGTATTGTTTGATGATAGAATTTCATGAATATTATATCGTGGCGTAATATAAATTGTTTTATTATTTTCATAAATGACCATTCCTGGTTTTGCGCCATTTGGTTTTTTTACATTTTTAACTTGTGTATAATCGATTGCAACATTACTAGACATTTTAGCTTTACTGTGAAAAGCGGCAAGTTCAGCGGCTTCAAGGATGGTTTTTTCAGGTATATTACATCCTTTTGTTGAAATGATTACGTGAGAACCTGGAATATTCTTTGTATGAAACCATAAATCTTTCTTAGAAGAAAATTTTAAAGTTAAGTAATCATTTTGTTTATTATTTTTACCAACAAATATATTAAAACCATCTGACGAAGTAAACTGGACAGGTTTACTAGTAGAGACTTTATTTGTTTTGTTGCGTTTTCTTTTTCTGATATAGCCTTCTTCTATTAATTCATTTCGTATTTCTTCTATTTCTCCTAAATTAGATACAGTTTCTAGTGTATGGGCTATCGTTTCAAAATATTGTATTTCTTGACTTGTTTCTTGTAATTGATTTTGAATTTCTTTTTGTCCATTTTTTAATTTGTTATATTTTTTAAAGTATTTTTGTGCATTTTGAGAAGGGCTTAATTGTTTATTCAATGAAATACATATATTTTCACATAAAGGATCATAAAAATTAATCACATCTATGTTTAAATCTCCCTTTTTTACAAGGTGGAGATTGGCTGTTAATAATTCTCCTAATATTTTATATTTTGGAGCATCCATAGAAGTTGATAATTCTTTGTTAAGTTTTTTGTGTTTATTATAGAGCTTAGTAAGTGTATGTGAAATAAGCTTATGTAAATCTATGGATTTTTGCTTAAGCCTATCATATAAATCTCTTTTGATATAGTAATCTTCTAATAAGGTGCTGATAGAGTCTAGCTGAATTGTATCATAGAGATCTTTTGTTGAATAAAAAGGGATTGCTAAAAAGTCAGCTACTTGTTTTTCTTGTTTTGTTATTAATATATTAGGGCTAAAATCACCTTTTTGTATAGATGAAAGTAAATGTTGAAAAGAAGTCCATAAGTCATAGTAATTTTGCTCTGTAATATTTTCTGAAGTAATATGATCCGCAATATTAGCATTATAACAAACTTCTTTGGCAGTAAGAGGACTTATACCTTGCATAGATGTATAGATTCCTTTAAAAACAGGAAATTCAGAATTAGATTTTTTTAGTGTTTCACAAAATGTTTCAAAATCTATGGTCTTAGGGTTTTCTTTTCCTTGGTCAGGAGGAGAAATATAAGTTTTCCCAGGTAATATTTCTCTATATCTATTGATCTGTGCGGAAATTCTTTTTATACTGTCTATTATTTTTTGATTTTCTTTTTGTATTAATGTTATATTACTATGTCTTCCCATGAATTCTATTATAAGTTGTTTGGTTTCTATGAAACCTAACTCATCATAACTCTCAATATCAATGGTAATAATTCTTTCCGATTCTTTTTGTTCGATATTTAATATTTTTCCTCCCTGTAAGTGTTTTCTCATTAACATACAAAACATAGGAGGAGATTGAGGATTAAGCTTTTGTAGATCCGTTAAGTGAATGCGTGGATGATTACTACTTGCAGAAATTAAAAGCTTGTATTTTTTACCCAAACAACGTATTAGTATATTAATTTCATCTGATTCTGGTTGATAAATTTTTTCGATTTTACCATTCAGTATTTTTCCTTGCAATTCAGTTGTAATTGCTGAGACCATAATACCATCAAAAGGCATATACATTCCTCCAAATACTAATTATTTATTCATTCAGTATATCATTCTTTTAAAAAAAATAAAAGTTATCATAGAAACACGAACAATTACAAAAAATGTAGGACCGTACAAGAAGATGATATATATTTTTGTATAATATCATAATTATAGGCGTTTTTATAAATAAACTTTATTATAGGCTTAATTTTTACAAATAAAAATGATATAATACTATTTTATGATAATAATTAAGGAATACTTATCGTTATAATAAATATTTCAAGAAATTGATGGAAGGATGAATGTAAATGATTAAAAGTATGACTGGATTTGGAAGAGGTGAAGCGAAGGATTTAGAAAGAAATTTTATAGTGGAAGTTAAGTCTGTAAATCATAGATATAATGATATTGTTGTAAGAATGCCTAGAAAGATTACATATTTGGAAGACAATATTAAAAATAAAATTAAAGACATGGTTAAACGTGGACGAGTAGAAGTTTATATAAATGTGGAAAATACAAGTAAATCTGACGTGAATATTTCTCTAAACCAGGATTTGGCTAATGAATATATAAAATGTTTAAAATCAATTAGCACCCAGTATGATGTTGTAGACGATATTTCAGTATCTTTCATTTCAAAATTCCCAGATGTTCTTATCATTGAGTCCAAGGAAGAAGACCAAGAGGCTGTTTGGAGCTGCTTGGAAAAGGCCGTTGATGCTGCTGTGGCTAAGTTAGTAGATATGAGAATGATAGAGGGAAAAAAACTAGCTCAGGATATAGAAAATAGATGTAGTTATATAGCTGAAGTAGTGGATAAAATTGAAGTACGTTCTCCACAGGTGGTATTAGAATATAAGGAAAAACTTAGAGAAAGAGTCAATGAAATAATAGACGGTTCTGCTGAAATAGATGAACAAAGAATAAATATTGAAATAGCATGTATTGCTGATAAAAGTAATATAACTGAAGAAATTGTGCGTTTAAAGAGTCATATTTCCCAGCTTAGTAATGCTTTGAAATCGGAAGATCAAATAGGAAGAAAATTAGATTTTCTTATTCAAGAAATGAATCGAGAGGTCAATACTATAGGTTCAAAATCCAACGATTTAGTGAGCATTGACTATGTTGTAGATGTGAAAAGTGAACTAGAAAAAATAAGAGAGCAAGTTCAAAATATCGAATAGGGGGGTATACATGAGCATTAAATTGATCAATATAGGTTTTGGAAATATTGTTTCAGCAAATAGATTAGTAGCAATTGTAAGTCCAGAATCAGCACCAATTAAGAGAATTATACAAGAAGCAAGGGATAAAGGTATGTTAATTGATGCAACCTATGGAAGACGTACAAGAGCAGTAATCATTACGGACAGCGAACATATTATTTTATCAGCTGTTCAGCCAGAGACAGTTGCACATAGATTAGTTGATAAAGAAGAACATCATAAAGAATGTATTGAAAATGAGACAAAGAAAGTTTGATAAAGGAGAATCAAAAGATGAATAAAGCACAATTAGTTGTAATATCTGGTCCATCGGGTGCAGGAAAGGGAACCGTATGCAAGCAACTATTGCAGGAAATGAAAAACTTAAAACTTTCTATATCAGCAACTACAAGAGAACCAAGAATTGGTGAAGTGGATGGAGTGAATTATCACTTTACTAGTAAATATGATTTTGAAAAGCAGATTCCGGCAGATTCTTTTTTTGAATATGCAAAAGTTTATGATAACTATTATGGGACACCTAAACAATATGTGATTGAAGAAATTGAAAAAGGGAATAATGTTCTTTTGGAGATTGATATTCAAGGCGCATTACAGGTAAAAGATAAATACCCTGAAGGTGTGTTTATATTCATCTTACCACCATCTATGAAAGAACTTAAAAATAGAATTGTTGGACGAGGAACAGAAACGAAAGAAGCCATTGAAAAAAGATTTAATAGCGCCCTTAAAGAAATTAGTTATGTAAAACAATACGATTATTGTGTTGTAAATGATGAAGTAAATGAAGCAGTTGCAAGTATCAAATCAATAATAATTGCCGAACAATGTAAGGTAAAACAAGATATTAAAAATATTATTTTAAAATTTAAGGAGGAATTATCATGTTAAACCCGTCAGTTAATGAATTAATAAAAAAGGTAGACAGTAGATATACGTTAGTTACAGCAGTTTCAAAAAGAGCAAGAGAAATTGTAGAAGGGGCTTCACCTCTTATAAAAATATCTTCTAAAAAACCTGTTACAATTGCCACTTATGAAATGGATGCTGGTAAAATTGCATATACAAGAGATGAAGAGGTTGAAGTTTAAGTAAAATTAAAGAAGTAGGGGTCCCTACTTCTTTAATTTTATAATCTATAGGAAATATTCATTAAAAATAATGTTCACAAATAGGATATACCATGGAGGCAAGGTTCTATGGAAAAAAACGAATTTGTAAAGATAATTGTTAATAATAAAAGTAATATGACCAATAGAGAATATACGTATAGAATTCCTAATAGTATTATTGATATAGTAAGGAAAGGCTCCCGCGTAATTGTTCCTTTTGGTCAAGGAAATAAATTTATAGAAGGATTCGTAGTAGATGTAATAAATGAAATTGATATAGATATAGATTTGTATAAAATAAAATATGTAAAAGATGTAGTTGAAGAATACACTTTATTAACAGAAGAATTGATAGATTTATGTAAGTGGATGAAAGAAGAATATTTGTGTAAGTTTATAGAGGCTATTCAATGTGTTATGCCAACAGGTGCATCATTAAAATCAGAAAAAAAAATCATGCTTAATTCAGATATAGATGAAAGAAAATTAGTAAATAGTAAATTATCTAATATTGAAAAGAAAATCGTCAATTTTTTATTAAAAAAAAGAAATACAACATATACATCTTTAAGAAATAATATAGAAGAAGATAGTATATATAGATCTATAAAAAGTTTAGAGAAGAAGAATATAATTATTGTACAGGAACAGCTTAAAAGGGATGTAAATACAATTTCAGAAAAAATAATTAGACTATCTAATGATACATTTAATATAGATGAAATCATTAGTAAAAGAGCCCAAAAGCAAAGAGAAGTAATAAACTATTTGCAAAAGCATAAGGAAGTTAGATGGGATATAGTAAGAAAAGAAATGAATGTTTCTTTAAGTATAATGAATGTTCTTAAAGAAAAAGGAATCGTAGAAATTGTAACGATAGAAAAACAAAGACAACCTTACAAAAATATAAGTATAGAGAGCAAAACTGTTTTAAACCTTACATCAGAACAAAAAAATGCAATAGAAACCATTGAACCCTATATTCATAAGGATCAATCGGAAAAATTTTTAATCCATGGGGTAACGGGAAGTGGAAAAACAGAAATATACATGAGGTTGATTGATCAGGTAATCAGAAAGTCTAAAGAGGCAATTGTTCTGGTACCTGAAATTGCATTAACTGGACAGATGATAGAACGATTTAAGTCAAGATTTGGTGATATTGTAGCTGTACTTCACAGTAAACTTTCATTAGGGGAAAGATATGATGAATGGAATAGAATTAGAAAAGAAGAAGTGAAAATTGTTATAGGAGCAAGATCAGCTATATTTTCTCCTTTTAAAAATCTAGGCATTATTATTATAGACGAAGAACATGAATACACTTATAAATCTGAGAATAATCCTAAATATCATACAAGAGATGTTTCGGAGTTTCGCTGTGAAAAAAATAACGCAATATTAGTTTTAGGTTCAGCAACGCCATCTATAGAAAGTTATTCAAAATCCCTAGAAAATCAGTATAAAAAAATTGAAATGATCAAGCGATTTAATGAAAATCCATTGCCCAAAATTGAAATTATAGATATGAGAGATGAACTGAAAAAAGGGAACAAAAGTATATTTAGTATGAGTTTATACAAAAATATTGAGGATAATCTAAATAGAGGAAAGCAGAGTATATTATTTCTAAATAGAAGAGGTTACTCTACTTTTATTTCATGTAGAAATTGCGGATATGTAGTTAAATGCCCTCATTGTGAAGTTTCTCTTACGTATCATTCTACGAAGCATGATGTATCTTGTCATTATTGTGGATTTAAGATTGTTCCTCCAAGGATTTGTCCTAAATGCGCTAGTAAATATATAAAATATTTTGGGGTAGGAACAGAGAAAATAGAGGAATTAACAAGAAAATATTTTCCGGAGGCAAGAATTGCTAGATTAGATTTGGATACAACGAGTAAAAAAGGATCCATGGACAGAATACTTGATCAGGTTAAAAAAGGGCAAATTGATATATTGATAGGGACACAAATGATTGCTAAAGGATTAGATTTTCCAAATGTTACGCTGGTGGGTGTCATTGCAGCAGATATGAATTTGAATTTGCCAGATTTTAGATCTGCAGAAAGAACGTTTCAATTGATTACACAAGTGGCAGGAAGAGCTGGACGAGGGGATGAATTAGGACGAGTAATAGTGCAAACCTATGAACCAAATAATTTTGCAATAAAAGCATCCGAAAATCATGATTATATTTCCTTTTATAATCAAGAAATTCTGCTAAGAAAACAACTTTCTTATCCGCCTTATTCTGATTTGATCAATATTGTTTTTTCAGGAATAAAAGAATTTGAGGTAATCAAGTTAGCAAATGAATTTACGAATATAGTAAAAGATCTGTTAGCAAAACAGAATATAAAGGATAATGAAATGATTTTTGGACCCTATCCAGCTACCTTATCAAAAGTAAAACAAAAATATAGATGGCAATTAATTATTAAAGGTAAATTTATTGACCAAAATGCAATAAAAGGTATAATAAAATATGTGGACATGAGGCTGAGAAAAAATAAAAATTTTAATGATTTAATAATAAGTATTGATATAAATCCACAGAGTATGCTTTAGAGGAGGAATATTATGGCAATTAGAAGAGTAGTAAAAGATGGAGATCCAACATTAAGGAAAAAATCAAGAAAGATAGAAAAGATTGACCAAAGATTGATTACATTGATTGAGGATATGATTGAAACAATGTATGATGCAAATGGTGTTGGTTTAGCAGCTCCGCAAGTGGGAATATTAAAAAGAGTGATTGTTATAGATATTGGAGATGGCATTATAGAACTTATAAATCCTGAAATCATGAAAGAATCTGGAGAACAAACTGATGTGGAGGGATGCTTGAGTGTACCGGGCGTTAATGGGGATGTGAGCAGACCACAAAAAGTAAAAGTAAGAGGATTGGATAGAAAAGGAAATATGGTTGAGATAGAAGGTGAAGATTTACTAGCAAGAGCTTTTTGTCATGAAATAGATCATTTAGAAGGCATATTATTTACGGACAAGGTTATAAAATAGGAGGATACAATGAAAATAGTATTTATGGGAACACCAGAATTTGCTGTTCCATGTTTAAATGAAATCATAGATAAACATGAAGTTTTAGCGGTGGTAACACAACCAGACAGACCAAAAGGAAGAGGAAAAAAATTGAGTGCACCTCCAGTAAAAGAAAAAGCTCTTTTCCATGATATTATTGTGTTACAGCCATTGAAAGTTAGAGATGAAAAATTTATTGAAGAGATGAAAGTATTAAATCCAGATTATATTGTTGTCGTTGCATTTGGACAAATTCTTCCAAAAGAGCTATTGGATATTCCTAAATTTGGATGTATCAATGTCCATGCATCCTTGCTTCCACAGTATAGAGGAGCAGCACCCATTAATTGGTGCATCATAAACGGAGAATCTATTACGGGTGTAACTACTATGTATATGAATGAAGGTTTAGATACAGGAGATATGATCTTAAAAAGTGAAATATTAATAGAAGATAAAACGGCGGATCAGTTACATGATGAACTATCAGCAGAAGGTGCTAAATTATTAGATGAAACACTGAACTTAATAGAAATGGGTAGAGCACCTAGAGAAAAGCAGATAGATTCTCAAAGTAGTTATGCACCAATAATGAATAAAAACCTAGGAAATATAAATTGGCAAAAATCTGCAGAATCAATTCGAAATTTAATTAGAGGAGTCATTCCTTGGCCTTCTGCTTATACAACTTATAAAGGAGAAAAATTTAAAGTATGGAAGGCAGAAGTACAACTAAAAATTGATAATGACACGCCGGGTAAAATTATAGAAGTAAATAACCAAGGTGTATTTGTATGCACTGGAGATGGTATATTAGTTATAAAAGAGGTACAGTTTTTAAATAGTCGTCGAATGACAGTAGATGCTTATTTAAGAGGTCATGAAATTGAAGAAGGTGCAATACTTGGAGAATAATATGAATCGAAGAATTACAGATAAAAATAATTTCTTATTTATAAGAATGATTTTTCTTGTATTGTTTGTTTCACTTTTTATGGCAGGTTTATCAATATATTTAATCAAATCAAGTAATATAGTATTGTATAATGCAATTTTGAATATAATATTAATAGGATCGGTTTTAAGTACTATATTAGTATTTATGAATGGAATTCTTATAGTAAGATTACTAAAAGGTAAGAAAATTAATAGTTTGTCACGAATTTGGATGGATTTTTTTCTAAGATATATATATATAATTATTATTTATAGTTCACAAATACTAAGAGTAGATAAAAATAGGATTAGATACGTATTCTCTCAATTGAACAACAATTTAATTTTGTCATCCGGGCTTAAGGTTAAGCCAGAAGAAATACTGGTTTTATTGCCACATTGTCTTCAAAAAACAACTTGTCCTCATAAAATAACGGTAGATATTAATAATTGTAAGAGATGTGGGTTGTGTGATATTAATGGACTTGTAGAACTTAAAGACCAATATAATGTAAGATTATTTGTAGCAACAGGAGGTACATTAGCTAGAAAAATTATCAATGAAATAAGGCCAAAAGCAATTATTGCTGTAGCATGTGAACGAGATTTAAGTAGTGGAATTTTAGATGTTAAAAAAATTCCTGTGATGGGTATATTAAATGAAAGACCCGAAGGCCCCTGTATTAATACTAGAGTGAGCCTGGATAAAATTGAAGAAACAATCAAGTTTTTTATAGAAAAGGGGAAACAATAAAGATTAAAATGCACCCGTGGGGGTGCATTAATTTGTATATTTAGGGAGGACATTATGATAAAGACAAATGCTAGAAGATGTGCTTTGAGTATTTTGATAGATGTGGAAAAAAATAATGCATTTTCAAATATCGCCATTAGAAAACATCTAAAAAATAAAGAAATATCAGATGTTGACAAAGGGTTAATTACAGAATTGGTTTATGGTGTTCTTGAAAACAAAATCTATTTAGATTTTATAATTGAACAATTTTCTAAAATTAAGATGAACAAAATAAGTATTGCTGTTCTGAATATATTAAGAATGGGATTATATCAGATTATTTATCTTGATAAAATACCGCAATTTGCAGCGGTAGATGAAAGCGTTAGACTTGCTAAAAAAGAAGAATTTAAATCTAGTGGATTTGTTAACGCTATTTTAAGAAATTTTATAAGAAATAAAGAACAGGTGGATTTATCAAAGATAAAAAAGGATCCTGCAAAATATTTATCTATTATGTATTCTCACCCCCTGTGGCTAGTTAAAAGATGGATAAAAAAACATGGACAGGCGTTTACGGAGGAATTACTTAAGGCAAACAATGAAACGCCTAAGCTTATAATACGAACCAATACTTTAAAGACCACACGAGAAGAGTTAGTAAACTTATTACTTGAAGATGATATAAAAGTAGATGAAAGTGTGTATGTAAATGATGCTTTGTATATCGGAAAGGTTAGAGATATAGAAAAATTAGAGGCGTATAAAAAAGGATTTTTTCAAGTGCAAGATGAAAGTTCTATGTTGGTTGCAAATGTGCTAGATCCACAACCTGAAGAATGTATACTAGATGTATGTGCTGCGCCAGGAGGAAAGAGTACGCATATTGCTCAAATGATGAATAATAAAGGAAAAGTTATAGCAAGAGATATATATGATCATAAGTTAAAATTAATAAATGATAATGCTAATCGTTTAGGGATTGATATTATTCATACAGAGTCATTTGATGCTACCGAAGTAGACTCTAATCTCATTAAAAGTGTAGATCGAGTACTTGTAGATGCACCTTGTTCTGGTCTTGGAATTATCAGAAGAAAACCAGAACTTAAGTATAATAAAACAATAGATGATATTAAAGAAATTTCTAAATTACAATATAAAATATTATGTAGCGCGAGTCAATATGTAAAAAAAGGTGGTTTTTTGGTATATAGCACGTGTACAATTGAACAAGAAGAAAATATGAACATAATAGAAAAGTTTTTGTATGAACATGGGGAATACGAAATGGTAGATATAAATGAATTTTTACCAAAAGCATTAAGAATGAAAGATAAAGTTTTACAATTATATCCTAATACACATAAAACGGATGGATTTTTTATATGTAAGTTAAAACGAATAAGATAATATCCATCTACAAGATATGATATAATTAAATTTATAAAGAGAAAAATTAAAGTATTTATGAGGTGATTAAATGCAGGTTGGAGCTTGTTCTCATGTTGGTAATGTAAGAGAAATTAATGAGGATGCTTATTTCATATCTAATGATGAGTTTAAATTATTTATTGTTGCAGATGGTATGGGCGGACATAATGCAGGAGAGGTAGCGAGTAATATTGCTATTGATTCTATTGTAAGTTATATAGAAGAAAATAAAGATAGGCTTTCAGAATGTGAGGATGAAGCAGTAGATATTCTGAGAGAAGCTATTATAACTGCAAATAGAAATATATTCATTAAATCACAAAATGAAAGCGCTTGTCATGGAATGGGAACTACTTTAACATTAGCGCTGATATTATCAAAAGTATATATTGGCCATGTGGGGGATAGCAGAGCTTATATTGTTAGGAATGGAGAAATATCACAAATTACGAGAGATCATTCTCTTGTTGGGGAGCTTTTAAGAAATGGTAATATTACTGAGGAAGAAGCTAAAGTGCATCCTCAAAAAAATATGATTACTCGTGCAGTAGGAACGGAAGAAGATATTAAAATGGATTCTTATTCACTAGATTTTGAAAAAGAGGATATGATTGTACTTTGTACAGATGGATTGTCTAATTTGATAGAAAATAGTGAAATGAGAAATATACTAAGTGGTAGTAAAGATTTAAATCTTGCTTGTAAACATCTTATAGAATTGGCAAATGAACGAGGTGGAAATGATAATATTACTGTGATTGCTATCAGAAATAGCGAAAGGAAAGAGAGGTGAAAATAATGATAGGAAGAATACTAGGGAATAGATATGAAATAATCGAAAAAATCGGAGGAGGAGGAATGGCTTTAGTTTATAAAGCTAAATGCAATCTTCTGAATAGATATGTTGCTGTAAAAGTATTAAGAGCAGAATTTACAAGTGATGATGAATTTATTAGTTCGTTTAAAAATGAATCCCAGGCAGCTGCAAGTTTATCACATCCAAATATTGTGAATATTTATGATGTAGGTAATGGGGAAAATGATCTTTATTATATAGTAATGGAGTATGTGAAAGGAAAAACTTTAAAACAAATTATTAAAGAAGAAGCTCCTTTATCAATCGAAAAGTTGATAGAAATAGGAAAACAAATTTCACTTGCCCTAGAACATGCACATAGCAATCATATTGTACATAGAGATATAAAACCTCATAATATTTTAGTTACAGAGGATGGAAGAGCAAAAGTTACAGATTTTGGGATAGCAAGGGCGGTAACATCATCTACAGTTACAAATACAGGCAATATCATAGGTTCTGTACATTATTTTTCACCAGAACAAGCAAGAGGTGGATATATAAATGAAAAATCAGATTTGTATTCACTTGGTATTGTCTTATATGAAATGGCCACAGGAATGTTGCCATTTGAGGGAGAAAAGCCTATTAGTATTGCATTAAAGCACATTAATGATAGCATAACGCCTCCTTCCTTAGTGAATAAAGATATACCTAAGGCAATTGAAGATATTATATTAAAAGCAACGCAAAAAGACCAAGCCAAAAGATACAATAATGCACAAGAAGTGTATCGTGATTTAAATAAGGCACTACATTATCCAACAGGAAGTTTTGTTCGTATGATTGAGGACGATGATAGTCCTACTCAAGTAATACCTGTTATAAAGGATGATGAGTTACTGCTTAATGATAAGTCTAAGGTAAGAGGGAAGAAAAAGGAAAAAAAAGGTTTAATTGTGTGGAGCGCAATTTTGACGGCATTTGTACTAGCATTAATTGTTACAGGAAGTACATTTTATTTAAAAGACGTATTTTTTATAAAAGAAGTAAAGGTTCCTAATATAGTTGGGTTATCTATTGATGAAGCTAAAAGAGATTTACTGAATGTAGGATTTAAGGTGGAATTAAGTACTGAGGTAAATAGTACAAAATATGAAAAAGGATATGTAATTTCCCAGGATCCTTCTGCTGGAATCAATAGAAAAAAGGGATATCCAGTAAAGGTAACCATTAGTAAAGGGCCTAAATTGATTGAAGTGCCAACCTTAATCAATAAAAATATTAATGAAATGGATGTTTTGTTAGATAACAAAGGGTTAAAAGAGGGACAAGTAAAGTATCAATATAGTTCTTTGCCTATAGGAATTATTATAGATCAAAATCCTAATGCAAGAGAACAGGTGACAGAAGGAACGGAGATAGATCTTTTTGTAAGTCAAGGACCAGAAACGAAAGTTATTTTAATGCCAAATTTAGTAGGAGAGTCATTTGAAAATGCAAAAAAAACCATTGAAACTTCGGGACTTGTATTGGACAAAACGGAGTACAAATATGACGATTCAGAAAAAAATACAGTTATTTCACAAAGCATAACGGCCGGAAAAGAAGTAGTAGAAAATGAATCCGTTAATTTAGTGCTGAGTAAAGGACCAGAAACTGTAGAACAACCTTCAGAGGAAGATGAATTACAAATGAAGACTGTCTCTTTTAGATTGTTTTATGAACAAGCTAAAAGAGACGCATTTGTTTTAAAAATCGAAAAGATACAAAATGGAATTTCTACTGAAGTTCATAACGAGACTCATCAAAGATCTATGAGTGGAAAAGAAAAAATTACAATAGAAGGAAGAGGCAATGCTAAGATTAAAATTTATTTTGATGATGTAATGATAGCAGATAAACAAATCGATTTTGAAACGGGGAAGATTAATGATTGATGGAATTATTACTAAAGGAATAGGCGGATTTTATTATGTTCAAACAAAAGATAAAACAATGTATGAATGTAGAGCTAGAGGGATATTTAGAAAAGATAAAATCATTCCTATGGTTGGAGATAAAGTGAAAATAGGAGTAATTCAGCCATTAGAGACAGGTGTTATTGAAGAAATTTTAAAAAGAGATACTGAACTTATGCGTCCTCCCGTTGCCAATATTAATCAAGCGGTTATTGTTTTTGCTGTAAAAAAACCAGACCCTAATATTTTATTATTAGATCGGTTTCTGGTTATGGCAGAACAAGAGGAACTAGATATTACTATTTGTTTTAATAAAGTAGATATAGAGGCAGAGGAGTTAGAAGACCTAAAAAAAATATATGTAGATGCAGGATATACTGTCATTGAAACAAGTACTAAAGAAAATATTGGAATTGATAAGTTTAAAGATATTTTGAAAAATAAGATTACAGTATTTGCAGGGCCTTCAGGTGTAGGGAAATCGTCACTTGTGAATGCTATACAGCCGAATTTAAAATTACAAACAGGTGAGATTAGTAAAAAAAATAAAAGAGGAAAACATACTACAAGACATGTTGAATTATTGGAATTAGATTTTGATGGCTGGGTTTTAGATACACCTGGGTTTAGTTCATTAAATATAGAATCTATTGAAAAAGAAGATTTACAATATTTATTTAGGGAATTTATACCTTTTATAGGAACTTGTAAATTTAAAAGTTGTAATCATGTAAATGAACCTGAATGTGCAATAAAAAATGCAGTTTTAGAAAATCAAATTAACGAGGATCGATATAAAAGTTATCTATTGTTTTTAAAAGAAATTAACGAAAGTAGGAGGTACTAGACATGGTAAAAATTTCACCCTCAATTTTATCAGCAAATTTTGCAAATTTATTAGAAGGTATTAAGGACGTAGAAAAGGGAGGTGTAGATTTATTGCATATAGATGTAATGGATGGACATTTTGTTCCTAATATTACAATTGGACCTGTCGTGTTAAATAGTGTGAAAAAAGTTACGAAACTGCCATTAGATGTACATTTAATGATAGAAAATCCAGATCGTTATATAGAAGACTTTGTTAAGGCGGGTGCAGATATAATTACTGTACATATTGAAGCTTGTCCTCATATTCACAGGACCATACAAAACATAAAATCTTATGGTGTTAGAGCCGGTGTAGTATTAAATCCTGGAACTTCATTACACTCTATAGAGTGTATCCTTGAGGATGTAGATATGGTATTAATCATGTCCGTAAATCCTGGTTTTGGAGGACAAAAATTTATTCCTTCTTCATTAGATAAAATTTCTAAATTGAGAAAAATGATAAATGATAAAAAGTTAAACATAGATATTGAAGTAGATGGAGGCATAAAATTAGATAATGTAAAAAAGGTGATTGAAGCTGGAGCAAATGTAATCGTGGCAGGGTCAGCTATTTTCAATACAGAAAATATAGAAGAAACAGTAAAAGCTTTTAGAGAAAAATGTAATGAAATATAGGTGGAAGTGAAGATGAAGTGTTTAATTGTAGCAAATGGGAGAATAGAAAGTCTATCATTTATTGAAAAAATAATAAAGGAACATGATTATATCATATGTGCTGATGGTGGTGCAAAACACCTTTTTAAATTGAAAATAATGCCAAATGTAATCATTGGGGATTTAGATTCTATAGATGAAGAAAGTAAGCATTATTTTTATGAAAATAAAGTTGAATTTTATAAATTTCCTAGCAAAAAAGACTATACAGATACAGAACTTGCCATACGATATGCTACTAAGAAAAATGCAAAAGAGATTACTATAATAGGCGCAATAGGAACTAGAATGGATCATACGCTTGCGAATATTACTTTATTACTTCCATTAGTGAAAAAGAATATTAAAGCTAAAATGATTGATGAAAATAATGAGATAATGGTGATAGATAAAAAAACTAAGATTAATGGAAATGTTGGAGAATATGTATCTATTATTCCTTTGAGTGAAGAAGTAACAGGTATTACATTAAAAGGATTTGAATATGTACTTGAAAATCAAACCATATGTATGGGGTCTTCAATGGGCGTTAGTAATAGATTTTCAGATTCCTGTGCAAGTATAACTGTTGATAAAGGAAACCTTTTAGTGATCAAAGCTAGAGATTAAAACCCATTTTATATGGGTTTTTTTTTGTGGCATAATACGAGATCAATGAATAAACTATAGTAATGTATAAACTTAATTTAGTACTAGTATAAAAGAGGTGGTATTTTGGGAAGGCGAAATTAATTAGAAGAATATTAGGCGTGGTATTAGCTTTAGGAGGAACCTTGATCATTATAGAGATTGTACCATTATATGTGTGGTACATGGTATTAGGGTTATTAGGTCTTGTTTTGATCCTGTTATTGTGCAAAATCATATGAAAAGGGGTAGATATTTTGAGAAGAAGGAGATGTAGAAATAAGTGGAGAAGATTAGATAAGAAAGGATTAGCATTATTATTATTGATCATTGGAATCGGGATTATAGTGTTTATTATTCTTCCGCGTACTATATGTATTCTTATGGGTGCTTGCATAATGGTTTATATAGGGTATAAGTTGTTTTGTTGTCATTAAAATAAATAAAGCCTACCGAGTTAGGTAGACTTTAGACATTATATAGCTCTTTGGACTTTGTTAGAACGAAGGCATCTCGTACAAACGTTAATTCGTCTTGGAGAACCATTAACTACAGCTTTAACCTTTTTTATGTTAGCAGCCCAAACTCTTCTTGTATGACGATTTGAGTGACTGACATTATTACCAGTTATTCTACCTTTTCCACATACATCGCATGCTCTTGACATATAAAGCACCTCCTTTAAATAAATATGTCGCACTAATAGCAAACACTAACAGTTTACCACATTATATAGGTTATGTGCAAGAATAAAAGGAAAATATTTTTTTGAAATATAAAGGATATATATTTGGTTGAATAGTTGAAATTTTTTAGATAAAATAGACTATATATATGTATAATGAAAAATTAAGAGGGAGGATTATTATGACTGCAAAAATAGATAATAAATTGGGGTATATTGCTATAGATGATGAAGTAATTGCTTCTATTGCAGGGGTATCAGCTATGGAGTGTTATGGATTAGTTGGAATGTCAAAAAAATCAGCTACTAGTGGCTGGACTGAATTATTGAAGCGAGAGAATATAAATAAAGGCGTTAAAATTAAAGCAAAAGACAATAAAATTGTTATAGATTTATATATTATAATTGAATTTGGTACTAGAATATCTACTGTTTCTAAAAATATTATTGATAAAGTAAAATATAATATAGAACTAATGACAGGACTTGAAGTAGAACAAGTAAATATAAATGTAAAAGGTGTTAGAGTAGAAAAGTAATTTAGGGAGGTACTGATTTTGAAAATCAAATATATAGACGGAATATTACTAAAAAAAATGATTATTAGAGGCGCACAGTGTTTAGAAGAAAATAAACAGGAAGTAGATTCGCTAAACGTATTTCCTGTTCCAGATGGAGACACTGGAACGAATATGTCTCTTACAATGAATTCTGCCAAAAAAGAAGTACAAGAGTTATCTGATGATACAGTAGAAAAAATATCTCAAGGATTGGCAAATGGATTGTTAATGGGTGCTAGAGGAAATTCAGGCGTAATCTTATCTCAAATATTTAGGGGTTTTGCTAAGGGGTGTGAGGGAAAAGAAAAATTAGGAATTTTAGATTTTTCACAAGCTCTTAAAAATGCAGCTGATACTGCATATAAGGCTGTTATGAAACCTATAGAAGGGACTATTTTGACCATTGCTAGAGAAATTGGCGAAAAGGCAGTTGAATTATCTAAAGAACAAATGTATATGGATGATTTTATTAAAAAATTAATTGAACATGCTGAAAAGATATTAGATAAAACACCAGATATGTTAAAGGTATTAAAAGAAGCAGGCGTAGTTGATGCTGGAGGAAAAGGATTAATTTTTGTTTTTTATGGTTTTTATGAAGCCCTAACAGGAAAAGAAATAATAAGTGAACCAATAGATTATAATATACATAAAAATGTAAATGTGAACATAGAAAATACAGACATTGAATTTGGATATTGCACTGAATTTATGATTAAAGGAAAAGATATAAATATAGAAAAATTTAAAAGAACCATTGTAAATTATGGAGATTCAATGTTAGTGGTTGGTACAGCAGATTTAGTAAAAGTGCATATACATACAAATCATCCTGGACAAGTTTTAGAACATGGAATTAAAGTAGGACAATTGGTAGATATAAAAGTTGATAATATGAGAGTTCAACATCAAAATAAAATGCTTGAGGGAGATCTTCTTCAAGGTGAAAATGAAATGAAAGAATACGGAATAATTACAGTTACTATGGGGGATGGATTAAGTAATATATTTAAAGATTTGAATGTAGATGAAGTTATTACTGGTGGACAAACCATGAATCCAAGTACACAGGATATTAAAGACGCAATCGATAAAATTAAGGCAAAAAATATATTTATTCTTCCTAATAATAGTAATATAATTTTGGCTGCAAATCAGGCTAAAGAATTAAGTGATAAGAATATAATTGTAATTCCTACCAAGACTGCACCAGAAGGCATATCGGCAGCTTTAGCCTATAATAAGGAGCTAGGTGTAGATGAAAACATAGAAAACATGACAGAGGCTATAAAGAGTGTTAAAACGGGTCAAATTACTTATTCAGTAAGAAACACACAATTTAATGAAATGGAGATTAAAGAAGGAGACATTTTAGGTATTTCAGATGGTAATATTGTAAATGTTGGGAAAGAGATTGAAAAAGAAGCATATGATACGATAGAGAAAATAGTAGATGAAGATGATGCAGTAATAACTATTTTTTATGGAGAAGAAATTACGAAAGAACAAGCAGATGATTTAGCAGAAAAGCTAAGTGATAAGTATGAGGATATGGATGTAGAAGTTTATTATGGTGGGCAACCATTATATTATTATATATTCTCGGTAGAATAGGAAATGATTAATCATTTCCTATTTTTTAGGAGGAAATACTGTGGAAGATTTAAAGAAATCAATTCAATATTTAAAGGGGATTGGACCTAAAAAGTTCCAATATTTAAATAAAATAAACATTAAGAATATAGAAGATGTTTTGTACAATTTCCCGAGAGAATATGAAGATCGAGGGACCATGACCCAAATTAAAAATATTACTGTAAATGAAAAAACAATATTAAAAGTGAAAATTGCTGGACCCATTCAAGAAAAAGCTGTTAAAAGAGGATTGAAAATTTATAAAGTACCTATAAAAGATGATACTGGCAATATGTATGCAGTTTTTTATAATGTTCCATTTTTAAAAAATATACTTCATATTGGAAAATCTTTAGTCTTATATGGAAAAGTACAAAGATCCTTTGATCAACTTCAAATAATACATCCGGAGTATACAATTTTAGATGAAAAACAAGAAGATGTAGGAATGAATAAGATTAGGCCTATGTATTCTTTGACGAATGGAATTACTCAAAATGATATAAGTAAGTTATCACAACAGGTGTTAGATACTTATAAAGATAGTATAAAGGAATTTTTGCCTGATGATACAAGGAAATTGAATAGATTATGTGATATTCAATTTGCATTATCAAATATACATTTTCCATTATCCATACAGGATATGAAAATAGCAAAATTTAGATTGGTTTTTGAAGAGTTATTCTTATTACAATTAGGACTTTGGTTAATAAAAATTCAAATGGTTAAGAATAACAATGGTATTCGTTTTATAAAAAAAAATGAAGTAGATCAGTTCGTAAAATCTTTACCATTTGAATTAACACAAGCGCAAAAAAAGGTACTAGAAGAAATACAAAGTGGCATGGAAAATAATAAACCTATGAATAGATTAGTGCAAGGAGATGTAGGTTCGGGGAAAACGATTATAGCTATTATAGCACTGTATCAGTGTGTATTAAATGGATATCAAGGGGCTTTAATGGCACCCACAGAAATTCTTGCAGAGCAGCATTATGAGGCTGCATATAATTTGTTGGAGAAATTAGGGATACGGGTGGCGCTTTTAACGGGTAGTATCCATAAAAAGAAGAAAGAAGGTCTATTAGATCAATTAAAAAGTGGAGAAATAGATATTATTATAGGCACCCATGCGGTAATACAAGAAAATGTAGCGTTTGAAAAATTAGGGCTTGTCATTACAGATGAACAACATAGATTTGGAGTAAGACAAAGAGGTGTGTTAGCTAGTAAGGGTTGTAATCCTGATGTGGTAGTAATGACTGCAACACCTATTCCTAGAACTTTGGCATTAATATTATATGGGGACTTAGATATATCTATTATAGATGAATTGCCACCAGGTAGAAAAAAGATTAAAACATATTGTGTGGCAAAAGCACAAAGGGAAAGGGTATATAATTTTATAAAAAAAGAAATTGAACTGGGCAGACAAGTTTATATTGTGGCACCTTTGGTAGAAAACTCGGAAAAAATAGAAGCTTTGTCTGCTACAGATATTTATATAGAGTTAAAGGAATCTTATCTAAATGAGTATGAAATAGGTCTTTTGCATGGGAAAATGAAACCACATGAAAAAGAAGAAATTATGCAGAAATTTAAACAAGGAGAGCTACAAGTTTTAGTAGCTACTACGGTTATTGAAGTGGGTGTAAATGTGCCCAATGCATCTACTATGATTATAGAAAATAGTGAACGATTTGGATTGGCTCAATTACATCAGTTAAGAGGCAGAGTGGGTCGAGGAGAATATCAATCTTATTGTATTTTAATTAATTACAGTAAAAGCGCAATCGCAAAAGAAAGAATGAAAATAATGGAGAGCACAAGTGATGGCTTTATTATTGCTGAAAAAGATTTGGAATTAAGAGGGCCAGGTGAATTTTTTGGAACGAGTCAACATGGATTACCGGAATTAAAAATTGCAAATCTTTTTAAGCATATGAGAATATTGAAGCAAGCACAAAAAGAAGCGAAAAGAATAATGGATGAAGATCCTATGCTAATCTTAGAAAAAAATAGAGAATTAAAGTACAAGATCATAGAAAAATTTGGAAAGATGATAGAAGATATTTGTCTGTAATATCCTAAATGTAACATTCTGTGCTATATGAGTAAAAATATACTAGATATATTTTTTTTTATATTGGTTAAATTAATAGTACAGAACATTAGGAGGTGAAAAAATAATGGCAAATAATAATTCAAAGGTTGTACCTGAAGCGAAAACAGCATTAAATCAAATGAAATATGAAATTGCTAATGAATTAGGATTAAATAATTATCAAACTGTAGATAAAGGAAACTTAACAGCTAGACAAAATGGTTATGTTGGTGGAAATATGACAAAAAAATTAGTTGAAATGGCTGAAAAACAAATGTCAGGTAAATAAATCAAATGATAAAGAAGAGATAATATCTCTTCTTTATTATTTTTGTCTTGTTATCTTGTAAAATGATTGTTAGAATAAAAAATACTGGTGTATTACACCAGTATTTTGAGAGGAGAAATGAAGAAAAAGCTTTAAGGGGAATGTTATTTTGTGCTCAATATTAATATGACCTAAAAATAGATTAAATATGCAAAAAATATAGATTAAGATTTTGTTTATCTTTTATATATGTGCTAAAATATATTTGTTGAGAGGAGAGAATTTTGTGAGAGTTATTTCAGGTATAGCAAAAGGAAAACGATTAATGGCTCCAAAAGGATTGGAAACAAGACCTACAACAGACAGGGTGAAAGAGTCGATCTTTAGTATGATTAATAACTACATAATAGAAAGTAATGTATTAGATCTTTTTTCTGGAACTGGAAGTTTAGGCATAGAAGCAATTAGTAGAGGTGCAAATTATGGATATTTTGTAGATAATAATAAAAATAGCATTAAAGTTATAAATGAAAACATTAAAACTACAGGTTTTGAAGAAAAAAGTGAAGTTTTATGGAGTGATACACTAAATGTTATTAAACAATTAGGTGAAAATGGAAAAAAAATTAATATTATATTTATGGATCCACCTTATTTAAAAGACCTTATTGTTCCATGTATTGAGGCTATAGATTCTGAAAGATTGTTAGATGAGGAAGGAATTATTGTTGTTGAACATGATATAAAAGACAATATTCCTGCTGAGATAGGAAGTTTGAAAAAAATAAAGGAAAAGAAATATGGAAATACTAGAATATCTATTTACACAGAGGAGGCATAAACATGAAGACGGCAATATGCCCAGGTAGTTTTGATCCAGTGACAAATGGGCATTTAGATATTATAAAAAGAACTTCGAAAATTGTTGATAAAGTAATTGTTGCAGTATTATATAATCCAGCTAAAAATCCTCTTTTTACAGTAGAAGAAAGGATCGGATTATTAAAAAAAGTTACGAAAGATATTCCAAATATAGAAGTTACATGCTTTAGTGGATTATTAGTAGACTACGTTAATGAGAAAAAGATAGATATTATAGTAAAAGGTTTAAGAGCAGTATCAGATTTTGAATATGAGTTTCAAATGGCACTTATGAATAAAAAGTTAAACTCAAAGATAGAAACTATGTTTATGATGACCAAAGGTGAATATTCTTATTTGAGTTCTAGTATTATTAAAGAAACATTTCGTCTAAATGGATGTATAAACGGTTTGGTTCCAGAAGAAGTTATTGAAGCAATGAAACAAAAATTTGAATGTTGTAAATAAAAAGGGGAGATAGTTGTGGATGTATTAAGTTTATTAGATGAACTTGAAGATGTTATAGAAAATAGTTCTTCCATTCCTTTTGCCGGTAAAGCATTTATAGATAAAGTTGAAATTCTAGATATGATAAAAGAAATTAGAATACAATTACCAGATGAAGTGAAACAAGCATTGTGGATTAAGGAAGAAAGACAAAAGATTTTAATAGAAGCGCAACAAGATGCAGATGAAATTATACAAAATGCAAAATCTCATATTGAAGAAATGGTAGAAAAGGATGAACTTACAAAACAAGCTCAAAAAAGATCTGAAGAAATTATTTCTCAAGCACAAATGAGTGCAAAAGAAGTGCGCTTAGGTGCTAGACAATATACAGATGAATTGCTATCTAACATGGAACAAAATTTAGAAGAAATGATGCAAATGATTAATCAAAATAGACAAGAATTAAAAGGAATGAAGGGATAAAAGGCCCTTCATTTTTGTATATGTTTAAAATGATTTAGTTGAGTAAAAAATGTATAAAATAATAAAGAAATAAAAATGATAGAAAGGTTAATTAGGATGAATAATTTGGTAGAAAATATAAACTTATAGGTTAAAGTAGTATTTAGTATTTTATTTGAATGGTTTAAAAATACTGGTAAATGAAAATTATAAAATAATATATTCATAATTGGAATAAGAATGATTACTAACATTCCTGAAAATAATGAATGGAATAATTTGGATACTAGATAGAGATTGAAACTTAAATCCGTTTTCGCGATTAGACTAGCTGATTGAGCATGAATGGATAATCCACTCCATGAAATTAAAATCGTGGAAAAAAGGGCTTGTTGTATAAAAGAAATATTATGAATTTCAGATAGGCTTTTACAGCCTACTGTAATTTCGAAAAAGCCACTGATCAGGCTATCGAGTATTTGAATATTAGGAAATGAAATCCATGGAAGTAATGTGATTGCACTTGAAAGAAAATGAACCAGCCCTAAAGTGGTTAATAGGCGTATAATTACGGAAAAAAGAATGATGAATCCTCCTATTTGCATTAAAGTTTCAATAGATTTTTTTACAGAATTTGCAAATAGTAGACCAAATGGTTGATTGCTCCTATTTGAATTTTCGAATATTTTTTTAAAGAAACCTTGTTTCTGTTTTGTAGTAGCAGCATTTAATATGGATTTATTTTTATAACATCTAAAAAAAAGCCCTGTTATAATGGCACCTAAATAATGAGATAAGGCAATAATTACACCTAATTGAACATTATTAAACATACCAATTGCAACTGCTCCAGTTATAAATAAGGGACCAGATGTACTGCAAAATGAAAGTAGTCTTTGAGCGTCATGTTTATTGAGTGTATGATCATTTCTAAGCTCAGTAATCATCTTAACACCCATAGGATATCCAGAAGTTACACTCATTGCAAATATAAAGGAACCTTCTCCAGGAACGTTAAATATAGGTCTAAATAGGGGCTCTAATAAAAAACCTATAAACCGAACAAATCCTAGTTGAATGAGTAGTTCAGAACCAATAAAAAAAGGAAGTAGTGCAGGAAAAATAATATTTAGCCAAGTATATACACCACTCTTTGCAGAATCAAAAGCTTCTTGTGGGTGAATAATAGCAGCAATGACTAAGAAAAGTATGATGAATATAATGAATATTTTTTTTATATAAAATAACATAGTAGACCTCCTGAATAAATGATCGTTATTCATATATATATTTAGAATGAAAAAAATAGTACTTTATTATTCGAATAATAAAGTACTATTTTGAAAAATCATAGGAGCTTATATATGGATATAAGGTTTCTCATAATAATCATCTCCACCAGTACGATTTTTTTTATTTACATATGCAAGATTGTATAAATCACTGGAAAGTATGTCCAAAGAAAGCATTTCGTTTGCAATTTCATTGGATAAAGGTTGTTTATTAATATTGGTTAGAATCGGAATGCTGGATGTCTTTTTTAATGTTTTAATCAATTCTTTCCCTTTTGATGAGAAAGCTAAAATGCGTGCATATGGAGCTGTTCCTAAAGAGCTAAATTTTAATATATGATCTTTAGTTAAACCTAATAAAGTATGTATACATATTCTTTGAAGCCTCGTTAATGGATATCGTTTTGTCTTCGTAAGTTGTAAAAAAAGTTCTATATCTACTGCTTTTGAAGATGCATTTTTAATTCTATTTTCTAGACCTTCAGTTACATCAACAATTTCTTTTAAAACATTTGTAGATGATTTTCTTAATGAATATAAAATCATTTGAGAAAAATCTGAAATATGAATGGGGCTTAATTCTTCCTTTATATTTTCGGATAATATTGCATAACTGTCATTTGGCATAACAGATGATAATAAACTTATGTCATAAGAATCTTTCGTGAGATGATTTCGTATAGCAGTAGCACTGCATATACTATTTTCAATATTTTTAGAATGGTACTCTGTTTTTATTCTGTTTATAGTAAAAGGTTCCATTTTACTATTTAGATTGATCAAGGCTTTTATGTACTCTATACCTAATATATTATTGGGCGTACGAATGATTTCTTCTAATGTTGAATCATTTAAATAAGTTGATAGTGCGTTTTCTCGTGCGGACGGAAATGAATTCCCTTTTGATAAAAATGATTTTAATAATGTTTTATATTCGATGGGTTCTTCAGTAAGTACACTGGCAATAGTTTTTAATTTCTCAATATTTCCACATTCGCTTCCGAAGCTCACATAATCAATGATATTTAAACTGTTTAATAGAGAAATAGCTCCAAATGCAAAATACTCCGCACTATTACAGGCATAAGGAAAAGGTAATTCAATTACTAAGTCGACCCCTTCTTTTACTGCCATTTTAGCTCTTTCCCATTTGTTTAATAAAGCGGGTGCACCTCTTTGTAAAAAGTTTCCGCTCATAATAGCCACACTGTGAGTCGTGTTAGTTCTGTGTAAAGAGTCTAACAAATGATATTTGTGTCCATTATGAAAAGGATTATATTCTGCAATTATACCTAATACTTTCATATGAATAAATGACCTCCTAAATGTTCTTACCTATAATATTACTAAATTTAGTCAATAATATCAAAGAATCAATAAAATGCCTGATTTGCTTTTAAAATATGCCTAATAATAAGATCACTTTTAAGATGAGTTGTATATTTTTCACGTAGAATATAAATTTATACTTGAAAAAAAATATAAGTACATTATAATTAAGTTGATATATTAGAAGGCGTATATACTGAAAAATGTATAAATGTAATGAGGAGGAAAATGAAATGAAAGTATTAGTTGTTAATTGTGGAAGTTCATCTTTAAAATATCAACTTGTTGATATGACGGATGAAAGCGTACTTGCAAAAGGATTAGTTGAAAGAATTGGAATAGAGGGTTCTATACTAAAACATGAAAAAACTGGAATAGACAAGGTTGTTATTGAAAAACCTATGGAAGATCATAAGGTGGCAATCGGACTTGTTTTAGATGCTTTAGTTGATGAAAAGCATGGTGCAGTTAAAGATATGTCTGAAATTGCAGCAGTTGGACATAGAGTTGTACATGGTGGAGAAAAGTTTAATGAATCTGTAGTTATTACTGATGAAGTAATGGAAGCCATTGAAGCGTGTTCAGAATTAGCACCACTTCATAATCCAGCTAATTTAATGGGGATTAATGCTTGTAAAGAATTAATGCCAACCACACCAATGGTTGTTGTATTTGATACTGCATTCCACCAAACAATGCCTAAAGAATCTTACATATATGCACTACCATATGAATTATATGAAAACTATGGAGTTAGAAGATATGGATTCCATGGTACAAGCCATAAATATGTTTCTGAAAGAGCAGCAGAATTTATTGGAGAAAAAGTAGAAGATTTAAAAATTATTACTTGTCACTTAGGAAATGGTGCAAGTTTAGCAGCTATTAAAGACGGTAAATGTTTAGATACTAGTATGGGATTCACACCGCTAGAAGGATTAGTAATGGGAACTCGTTGTGGAGATATAGATCCTGCAATATTAACATTTGTTAAGGACAAAGAAAATTTAGATTCAAATGAAATCAATGATTTAATTAACAAAAAATCAGGCGTATTAGGAATTTCTGGTGTGAGCAGCGATTTTAGAGACATTGAAAATGCAGCTGAAGAAGGAAATGAAAGAGCTCAATTAGCATTAGATATATTTGATAATAGAGTTAGAAAATATATAGGTTCTTATGCTGCTACTATGGGTGGCGTTGATGTTGTTGTATTTACAGCAGGACTAGGTGAAAATTCAATTTCAAATAGAGCAGATATATGTAACGGTTTAGAATTCTTAGGTATTAAGATTGATAAAGATAAGAATAATATAAGAGGAAAAGATGCTGTTATAAGTACTGATGATTCAAAAGTTAAAGTATTAGTTATTCCTACGAATGAAGAATTAATGATTGCTAGAGATGCACAAGCATTGTTAAAATAAAAAAGGTGGGAATTATCCCATCTTTTTTATAATTTATACAAAATTCTGTATATGCATGCCTATCAAGTATTTTTACTTGACAAATAGGTATTACATTTGTATAATAAAATCTGTTAATGCGATGAGGTGAAATGAATGAAAATTAGCTTAACCGAGTTAATAGAAGGGCAAAAGGAAGTTCTCGATGTAGAAGCAGAAGAACATATTGAAGGACTGAATTATTTAGGAGATGAAGTCTCCATTATAGGTCCTATGTCTTTAAAAGGGAAGATCTATCGCGAGGATACAAGTTTGTACTTAGATGCTACTGTAGAGATAGAAGCTGAGTTCATTTGTAATAGGTGTTTAGAAAAGTTTAGGCGAAAGATCGTTAGTAATGTACATGAAGAATTACTTGAAGAAGATTCTGGTGAGATAGATGATGTGTATGTTATTAGGAAAAAAATGATAGATGTTTCGGATATAATTAAAAACACCTTGATTCTATGTCTTCCGATGAAAATAATTTGTGATGAGAGTTGCAAAGGATTATGTTTAGTTTGTGGAGGAAATCTTAATGAAGAGCAATGCGATTGCGAAAAAGAAGAGATTGATCCAAGACTTGCTAAATTAAAACATTTGTTACAATAAATTTATTATAATACATTAAGGAGGTGGAAATTATGGCAGTACCAAAGCGTAAAACTTCTAAATCTAGAAGAGATAAAAGAAGAGCATCAAATATAAAAATGACAGCAGTTAATGTTGTTGAGTGTCCACAGTGTCATGAACCAAAATTACAACATAGAGTATGTAAAGAATGTGGATTCTATAAGGATAAAGAGGTAATAAGCGTACAATAAAAAGATAGTAATGATGCCATAAGCATCATTACTATTTTTTTATTGTATTTATAATTTCTATAGGTAGATCCTTACTTGATTTATGTATTAATATAATATATACTTAATATTAGTAGTAGGTACTAAGTATAAGTACTAAACGAGGTGAAAAAAATGCCTAATAAGAAGAAGTCAAAACAAACAAGACAAAAGGAATTATGGGAAAACATAAAAAAAGAACCTTTTGTTACGGATGAAGAATTAAGTGAATATTTTCAAGTGAGTATACAAACTATACGGCTAGATAGATTAGAATTAGGAATTCCTGAGTTGAGAAAAAGAATTAAAAAAGTAGCGAAAGAAAATTATTCTAAAGTAATTAGTTTAAGAGCGTCGGAAATAATAGGAGAATTAATTGACCTTAGTTTAGATAAAGATGGGATATCTTTATTAGAAACAAGTAAGGATATGGCTTTTGAGAAGACAAATGTGGTGAAAGGACATCATATTTTTTCAATGGCAGAATCCTTAGCTATGGCGGTTATTAATGCGAAGGTAGCCTTAACAGGCGTTGCAAATATGAAGTATAATGTACCTGTTTTAGCAGGACAAAAGTTGATTGCAAAAGCGGAAGTATCAAAAATACGAGGAAATAAATATTTTGTACATGTAAAGATTAATGTTAAACAAGAACAAGTTTTTAGGGGTAAATTTATTCTTGTAGCTATTTAAGGATCATAAGAGGGGGATTAATATGAAAATTGCAGTAGATGGAATGGGTGGAGATCATGCACCCATAGAGATTGTTAAAGGGTGCATACAAGCCATAAATGATACTGATTTAGAAGTTTATTTAGTGGGCAAACAAGAATTGATTGAAGGTGAATTGAAAAAGTATAAATTTGATGATTCCAAATTACATATAATAAATGCTACCGAAGTCATTGAAAATGAAGATAAACCAGTGGATGCTATAAAAAGAAAAAAGGATTCATCTATGGTTGTAGGTTTAAGTATGTTAAAGAATAAAGAGGTAGATGCATTTATTTCCGCAGGAAATACAGGTGCATTATTGGCAGGAAGTTTACTTAAAGTAGGAAGAATAAAAAAAATTGACAGACCAGCTATTGCGACTGTTTATCCAACGGATAAAGGAATGTCGCTATTAGTAGATGCAGGTGCAAATGCTGAGTGTAAGCCACGTAATCTTTTGGAATTTGCTTTGATGGGATCTATATATTCTCAAAAAGTATTAGGTAAAGAAAATCCATCAGTAGGACTTGTTAACATTGGAGAAGAGGAAGGAAAAGGCACACCCATGATAAAAGATGCATACCAACTTTTATCGAAAAATGAGCTTAATTTTTATGGAAATGTAGAAGGACGGGATATTCCTACTGGAGTCGTAGATATACTTGTATGTGATGGCTTTGTAGGGAATATCATTTTAAAAGTTACAGAAGGTGTAGCAATGACAATGATGGGTATGCTCAAAAGAGAATTCAAAAAAAGTTTCTTGAGCAAATTAGGAGCTATGATGCTTATACCATCTTTAAAATCTTTTAAGAAGAATTTAGATTATGCAGAATATGGAGGCGCACCACTTTTAGGGGTAAAAGGGGCAGTCATTAAAGCACATGGAAGCTCTAATGCGAAAGCAATAAAAAATGCTATACTGCAAGCAAAGGTTTTTGCACAGAAGGATGTTATTCAAATCATAAGTGAAGAGATTTTGAAAATAGGAGATGAAGATCATGCAGGATAGAGTAAGATCTGTTGGCATATTAGGAATAGGAAGCTGTGTACCTGATAACATTAGAACGAATAAAGACTTGGAAAAAATGGTAGATACTTCTGATGAGTGGATTATCGCTAGAACGGGCATTAAAGAAAGACGTATTGCAGACGAAAAAACAGCAACGTCAGATTTAGCAACAGTAGCAGCAAAAAGAGCATTAGAAGATGCAGGCGTAGCAGCAGAAGAAATAGACTTGATTATTGTTGCTACAGTAACGCCAGATATGTTTTTTCCATCTACAGCTTGCATTGTTCAAAGTAATATCGGAGCTAAAAATGCTGCTGCATTTGATTTAGGCGCAGGATGTTCTGGATATTTATATGGTCTGACTGTTGCAAAACAATTTATAGCAACTGGAATGCATGATAAGATTCTTGTTATTGGAGCAGAAAAATTATCAACGATCATTGACTGGGAAGATCGGAACACATCTGTATTATTTGGAGATGGAGCAGGCGCAACTGTAGTGGGTCCTACTGAAGATGGAATGGGCATTCTTGCTACTAGTATAGGTGCAGACGGAGATGGTGGAAAACATCTTTATATGCCTGCAGGAGGGTCGAGAGTTCCAAGTAGTATTTCAAGTATTGAGCAAAAGCTTCATTATCTAAAAATGGATGGCAGTGAAGTGTTTAAATTTGCAGTAAGAATAATGAGTAAAGCCTCTTTAAAAGTTTTAAAGGATAGTGGATATGGTGTTGAGGACATTGATTATCTTGTACCTCATCAGGCCAATATAAGAATTATTAATTCTGCTGTTAAAAAATTGAAATTAAATAAAGATAAAATACATGTTAATTTAGATAAATATGCAAACACATCTGCAGCATCCGTACCAATTGCCCTAGATGAGGCTGTAAAACAAGGGAAGATTAAAAAGAATGACGTAGTGGTCATGGTGGGATTTGGCGCAGGACTAACGTGGGGATCATGTGTAATAAAATGGAATAAATAATGAGGAGGAAATATCATGGGTAAAATAGCATTTGTTTTTCCAGGACAAGGAGCGCAATATGTTGGTATGGGAAAAGAAATTGTAGAAAACTATGAAATTGCCAATGAAGTATTCAAACAAGCAAGTGAAGCTATAGGGTATGATATGAAAAAAATGTGTTTTGAAGGACCGCAAGACGAACTTATGAAAACTGAGAATACACAACCTGCGATTTTAACTACATGTATAGCCATTGCAAAGGTTATTGAACAAAAGGGAATAACCCCAGATGTAAGCGCAGGTTTGAGTTTAGGAGAATACGCTTCTTTGGTAATTGCCAATGTGATTGATTTTAAAGAGGCAGTTGGATTAGTGAAAAAAAGAGGGGCGTATATGCAAGCTGCTGTTCCCGCGGGCGTAGGAACAATGGCTGCAATTTTAGGTATGGAGAGAAATGATTTAGAGGCTGTATTACAACAAGCTCAAAAGGATGGAATAGTAGAGGCAGCTAATTTTAATTGTCCAGGGCAAATTGTTATATCTGGAGAGATAAAAGCAGTAGAAAAAGCTTGTGAGCTTGCGATAGAACAAGGAGCAAAGAAAGCAGTTAAACTTCCTGTAAGTGCACCTTTTCATTGTTCTATGTTAGCATTAGCAGGAGAAAAACTTGATAAGGAACTGGATGAAGTTTCGATCAATGAATTAAAATTACCGGTTATTTCTAATGTTGCAGCAGATTATTATGCTGGAAAAGATAGTGTGAAAGAAACGTTAGTAAGTCAAGTGAGTAGTTCCGTATTATGGGAAGACAGTGTTATGAAGATGATTGAAGATGGAGTGGACACTTTTATAGAGATTGGACCTGGAAAGTCATTGAGCCAATTTATTAAAAAAATATCTAAAAAAGAAAATAAAAAAGTAAAAATACATAATGTTGAAGACATGAACTCTTTAAATAAAACAGTAGATGATCTATTAGATAAGTAGGGAGGAATTAGGAATGAATTTAGATGGAAAAACAGCGATTGTTACAGGTGGATCAAGAGGTATAGGAAAAGCAATTGCAATGAAATTAGCCCAGCTAGGAGCAAATATTGTAGTTAATTATACAAGTAGTGCTCAACAGGCTGAAGACGTTGTTGAATTAATAAAGAACATGGGAAGAGAAGCCATTGCTATAAAAGCAAATGTAGCTAATTTTGATGAAGTACAAAATTTTATAAGTCAGGCAGAAGAAAAATTTGGAGAAATTGATATTTTAATAAATAATGCAGGAATAACGAAGGATAAGTTACTAATAAAAATGAATGAAGATGATTGGGATAAGGTAATAGAAGTAAATCTTAAAGGTACTTATAATTGTACGAAGGCTGTTAGTAGAAAAATGATGAAACAAAGAAGTGGTAAGATTGTAAATGTTGCATCAGTAGTAGGTGTTAATGGAAATGCAGGACAATCAAATTATGCAGCATCTAAGGCGGGAATTATTGGCTTTACAAAATCTATTGCTAAAGAACTAGGCGTTAGAGGAATAAATGTAAATGCTGTAGCACCTGGATTTATACAAACGAATATGACGGATGTATTATCTGATGAAGTAAAGAATCATATTATGTCTCAGATTCCTATGAAAAAATTGGGAACACCAGAAGATGTTGCAAATACAATTGCCTTTTTGTGTTCTGATGAAGCAAAATATATAACAGGGCAGGTAATAAATATTGACGGTGGAATGGTAATGTAGTATTTAAATAAAGATACTAACTACAATGGGGAGGTTTATACGATGAGAAGAGTTGTTGTTACTGGAATAGGTGCAATTACACCTATAGGGATTGGAAAAAACGAATTTTTAAATTCGTTAAAAGAAGGAAAAAGTGGAATCGATAAAATTACAAGATTTGATACAACTGACTATAATGTAAAAATTGCTGGTGAAGTAAAAGATTTTAATCCTTTAGATTATATAGATAAAAAAGAAGCAAAAAGAATGGATAGATTTACACAATTTGGTGTTGCAGCATCAAAGCTAGCCATAGAAGATTCTAATTTAGATATAGAAAACATAGATCAAAATAAATTTGGGGTTATCGTTGGTTCTGGTATTGGAGGGATTGAGACTCTTGAGACTGAACATGAAAAGCTTCTAGAAAAAGGACCCGGTAGAGTAAGTCCATTTTTTATACCTATGATGATAAGTAATATGGCTTCAGGACGTATATCCATGGCATTCGGTGCAAAAGGGCCTAATACTACGGTTGTAACAGCATGCGCTTCTGCTACGAATGCTGTTGGGGATGCTTTTAAGGTAATCCAAAGAGGCGATGCTGATATTATGATTACAGGAGGTACTGAAGCTTCTATAACACCTATGTCTGTGTCAGGATTCATAAATATGAAGGCACTGTCTACAAGAAATGATGAACCAACAAAGGCAAGCAGACCTTTTGATAAAGATAGAGATGGATTTGTTATGGGTGAAGGAGCGGGCATGTTAATATTAGAAGAACTAGAACATGCTTTAAAAAGAGGTGCACATATTTATGCTGAGGTTGCAGGGTATGGAATGAGTGCAGATGCATATCATATAACATCACCGGCTCCAGGAGGAGAAGGTGCGGTTAGATCCATGAAAAATGCAATAGATGATGCAAATGTAAAAATAGAAGATATAGATTATATTAATGCACACGGAACATCTACTACATTTAATGACAAGTTTGAATCTATGGCTATTAAATCTTTATTTAATGAACATGCATACAAATTAGCAGTCAGTTCTACAAAGTCTATGACTGGACATCTTTTAGGAGCTGCAGGAGGAATTGAAGCAATCGTGTGTGCTTTGGCTATACATGAAAAATTTGTACCTCCAACTATTAATTATACAACGGTTGATGATGATGAGTGTGACTTGGATTATGTTCCAAACAAAGGAAGAGAACAAGAAGTAAATTATGCTTTGTCTAATTCATTAGGGTTTGGTGGACATAATGCATCTATTTTATTAAAGAAATATAAAAGATAACTAATCATTTTAAATGAGACTATTAATAATAAGGAGTGTTATGAGAAATAAATCATTAATTTAATTTATTTTTTAAACATTCCTTATTATTTTAATAAAACTTTTAAAATGATTAAAAAAAGTGTAGAATAAATGTGGTGACAAAATATAATTATATCGATACGGATATAGAGGAGGAAATTCATGCATAGCAGTAATAAGCATCGAATTGAAGTGTTAAAGGACTTTGTTAATAAAGTGGATTATAAGTTTAAGGATCAGGAATTACTAAATGAGGCGCTTACACATAGTTCATATGCCAATGAAAATAAAAGGATTAATACGAAATATAATGAGCGATTAGAATTTTTAGGAGACTCTGTACTGAGTATAGTTATTAGTGATTATTTGTACAACAATCTTGAAACCTTTCAAGAGGGAGAATTAACAAAGATACGAGCGAGTATTGTTTGTGAACCATCATTAGCAAAGGCTTCTATGATTATGAATGCAGGGGAGTATCTTTTACTTGGAAAAGGAGAAGAAGTTACAGGGGGACGCGAAAGAGTTTCCATCCTTGCAGATACATTTGAAGCTATTATAGGAGCTATTTATTTAGATGGTGGATTGGAACAGGCAAGTAAATTTATTTTGAATAGATTAGAAACTACAATTAAAGATGCAATTGAAGGCAGAATTTTTCAAGATTATAAGACGCATTTACAAGAGATTGTACAGAGTAAAGAGGGAGAAAAAATTGAATATGAAGTAATTAATGAAAAAGGTCCAGATCATAATAAAGTATTTTATATTCAAGTGAAAATAGGGGAAAAAGTAGTTGGACAAGGTTCAGGAAAAAGTAAAAAAGAAGCGGAACAAAAAGCTGCAAAAGAGGCTTTGAAGAAGGTGATTTAATATGGCTAAAACAAATTATATTATTCCAATTTTCGTACCCCATAAAGGGTGTCCACACGATTGTGTTTTTTGTAATCAGAAAAAGATTACCGGAAATATAATCGAAGTTACAGGGATAGACGTAGAAATGCGAATCGAAGAATATATAGACTCTATAGAGGATATAGAAAATAAACATGTAGAGGTTGCTTTTTTTGGAGGAAGTTTTACAGGCATAGAAAAAGAAAAACAAAAAGAACTATTAAGTGTAGCTTTTGCATGGAAAAAGAGAGGCATTATTCAAGATATTCGTATATCTACAAGACCAGATTATATTGATGAATCAATAATGACGTTCTTAAAAGAGTATGGTGTATCTATTATAGAACTTGGCGTTCAATCAATGGATGAAGAAGTGCTATTACAAAGCACAAGAGGGCATGTGAAACAAGATGTAATGAATGCAGTAAAGACCATGAAAAAGTTTGATGTTAAAATCGGATTACAAATGATGATTGGATTACCAAGTGATACTCCTGAAAAGAGTTATTATACTGCACAACAAATCATTTCTTTAAAGCCTGATTTTGTTAGAATATATCCAACATTGGTTGTAAAAGATACATATCTTGAAAAAATGTATGTAAAGGGAGACTATGAACCATTAAATGTTGAAGGGACAGTTGAAATATTAAAGAAAATCCTTTTAGCATTTTTAAAAAATAACATTACTGTTATAAGAATTGGACTTCAACCAACAGAAAATATTACAATGGGAAATGAAGTAATAGCAGGACCATTCCACCCTTCTATAAGGCAACTTGTAGAAACAGAAATTATTTGTGATATGTTAGATTTCCTATTTGATCAATATAATATACGAAATTTAGAAAATATTACTTTGCAAGCAAATGATAAAGACATGTCTAGTTTAGCAGGACATAAAAGAAAAAATGTGGATTTTATTAAGAAAAAATACAAAATTCAAAAGATAAAAATGACTAGAAATAATGATTTGTTGGATAGGCAAATACTGATACAGACGGGATTAGATGAGATTCTTTATAGTATAAGTCAATATATTCAGGATGCAATTTAAAATTTATCTATTTTGAAGAGGATACATTTTAAATTGCATTGTAATTATGAAAAGAGGTGTTTTAGTTTGTATCTGAAGAAAATTGAGATACATGGTTTTAAGTCGTTTGCAGATAAGACGGAAATTGAATTTGAAAGTGGAATTACTGCAATCGTAGGACCTAATGGTAGTGGAAAAAGTAATGTTTTTGATGCTGTAAGATGGGTATTAGGAGAACAAAGTGCTAAAACACTGAGAGGTAATCGTATGGATGATGTTATATTTGCAGGGACGACAGAAAGAAAACCTGTAGGTATGGCAGAGGTTTCTCTAACCTTAGATAATAAAAATAATAAATTGGGGATAGAGTATTCAGAGGTTACTGTTACTAGAAGAGTATATCGATCTGGAGAAAGTGAATATTATATAAACAAATCTTTATGTAGATTAAAGGATATAAAAGAAATGTTTATGGATACAGGCGTAGGAATTGATGGGTATTCAATTATTGGACAAGGTAGAATTGACGATATTTTAAATAGTAAATCAGGAAATAGAAGACTGCTCTTTGATGAAGCTGCTGGAATTGTAAAATATAGAACCAGAAAAGAAGAGTCAGAAAAGAAATTAGAAAATACAGATCAAAATTTGGTAAGAGTAGAGGATATCATTAAAGAGTTAGAGTCTAGATTACCTAATTTACAAGTACAATGTAAAAAGGCAAAAACATTTTTACAAGTACAAAATGAATTGAAAGATTTAGAAATTAATGTATTTATACATGAGATAGATGATTTGAAATATAATATAGATACTTTAAAAGAACAGCAAAATATTGTTCAAGAGCAGTGTAACAATTATATAATAGAGAAAAAAGAAATAGAAAAAAAACATGAGAAAATAAAAAAAGAAATTGAGGAATTAGATACTTCTATTTATCAATTACAACATAATATATTTGAGACAAGTCGGTTGATAGAGAAAAAAGACGGGGAATTAGGTCTTAGTAATGAAAAAAATTCCAACACGGAACAAAATGTTTCAAGAATTGATGAAGATTTGATAGAAGTGGAAGAAAATAAAAAAGGATTCATACTTCAATTAGAAGAATTGAAGAAAATGTTAGGTAACGAAGAAGAGATTTTAGATAAGGCAAAGAAACTATTAAAAAGTAAGAAAGATAGCTTGAAAGAAATTTCAGAGGCTATTGAAAAACAAGAATCAGAAATGGAACAAAAAAAAGGTGATTTAATTGAAACATTAAATAATGCAGCTACTAAAAAAAGTGAAATGAATAGTTTATCAACTTTTCAAAACAACATAAAAAAGAGAAAAGAGTTTGTAGAAAAAGAAAAAATAGAGTTGAAGAATAATAAAGAAAAGTTTGAAAAAGAAAAAGAAAATGTGGAATTATATTTTAAGGAATTGGAAAAAGAATTAAAAGAATCTGAAAAAAATAGGAAAGAAATTATAAATAATATTCAAGAACTTAGAAAAATTTATGAACAGTTAAGAATGGATCAGAATAATATAGGCCAAAAAATACAAGAGCAAAGTACAAGAAAAAGATTATTATTAGAAATGGAACATGCATACGAAGGTTTTCATAAAAGTGTAAAAACTGCACTTATTCATGCGAAAAAAGATAAGTCTTTAGGACAAGGAATACATGGTGTAGTTGCAGAACTAATGACTGTGCCTAAAGGTATGGAGGTAGCAATAGAAGTATCTTTAGGTAGCGCTATGCAAAATATTGTATGTCAATCTGCTGAGGATGCAAGAAGGATGATTGACCATCTTAAGAAAAATAATCTAGGGAGAGTAACTTTTTTGCCTATTGATAGATTTAACTTAAACAAATTGAATTATAAGCCACTTGATGAATTGAAAAATTTTAAAGGGGTAAAAGGAATTGCTATGAACTTAGTTGAATTTCCAACGAAATTCGAATCAATAGTAAGGCATTTATTAGGTAATGTAGTGATCGTTGATAAATTAGAGAATGGAATAGAACTTTCTAAAAAAATGAAACACAAATTTAAAATAGTGTCATTAGAGGGCGATATTATTAATACGAGTGGAGCAATGACTGGAGGAAGTTATAATTCTAGAACAATCAATATATTAAGTAGAAAAAGAGAAATACAGGAATTGGGAAACAGTTTAAGTTTGTTGCAAAATAAGTATGATGAAAAAGTAAAAGAAGTTTTAGAAAATGAAAAACAACTCAGTGTTAAAGAAAAGGAATTAGAACAAAGTGATGTTTTATTGAAAGAAAAAGAGATTGAATTAGTGAATAATAAAAATGAGTTAATTGGATTAAATAGGGAAGTTGAAAATTATTCAAATCAATTGGGACGTATAGATGAAGAAATATCTCAACTTAATATGGATTTAGAAGATACCCAAAATAGTATTTTAAATAAACAATCTGAAATTAAGCAATTAGAATTGGATGAGAAAAATATTCAAAGTACCGTATCAATAAATAAAGATACTTATGAAAAAGATAAAATAGAAAAGGATAAATTAAATGATGAAATCACTAATTTTAAAGTGAAAATTGCATCTCATGAACAAAAAAACCAGCACTATTATGAAAATATAAGTATGATTTCTTCAAAAATAGAAGAATTACAGGTGCAAAAAAAGAATAAAGAAATAGAAATGAAACGTTTACTAGAAAATAAAGATTATATGTTTGAAAAAATCAAAGTATTAAATAGAGAAATACAAGATACAAATGTTTTAAAAAAGCAATATGAATTTAATTTAAAAAAACAAGAAACAAAGAAAAGCGAAATTACTCATATCTATAATGAAATCGAAGGTCAGTTTAAAAAAAATAATCAAGTAATTGTAGAATTGCAAGACAGTAGTCATAAAATGGAAGTGAGACTTACTAGATTGGAGATGCAGCAACAATCTTATTTTAGTAAATTATTAGAAGAATATGAGCTGACATATGCTCAATCTGTTTCATATAAGAAAGATCATGTGAATTTGGGAGAGTCGTCAAAACAAATTAAAAAGTTAAAGCAAAAGATCAAAGAACTGGGAAATGTAAATGTTGAATCTATTGAGGAATATGAAAAAATAATGGAAAGGTATACTTTTCTAACATCTCAAAGAGATGACTTGACCAATGCGATAAAATCTTTAAACCAGGTTATACGTGAAATGGAAAGTACGATGGAAAAGCAATTCATGGAATGTTTTGAAAAAATAAAGGTTAATTTTAGTGAAGTGTTTAAAAGTTTATTTAATGGTGGACAAGCAGACTTAAATTTAATAGATAAAGAATCAATACTAACAACAGGTATAGATATTGTAGCACAACCACCAGGAAAGAAATTGCAAAATTTATCGTTGCTCTCAGGTGGAGAAAAAGCATTAACTGCGATTGCATTATTATTTGCAATACTAAAAGTGAAGCCTACACCATTTTGTATATTAGATGAGATCGAAGCTGCTTTAGATGATGCTAATGTTTATAGGTATGCAAATTTTTTGATTGAGTTTTCAAAAGAAACACAATTTATTGTAGTAACCCATAGAAAAGGAACCATGGAATCAGTAGATGCATTGTATGGTGTAACAATGGAAGAACATGGAGTATCAAAGCTTATATCTGTGAAGCTTTCAGAAAAAGTTAGTTAATAGTGGAGGGAATTAAATGTTAAAAAAATTTTTTTCAAAGTTTAAAAAAGAAGAGGAAGTTTTAGTTGATCGTGAAGAAATGCCAGTTTTAGAGACTGAAACAGAAGTCGCAAAAGAAACTATTCAAGAAGAGATTGTAGTGGAAGAGGAAAAAATAGTTAAAGATAGTGAGGAAGATAAACGAAGTGAAATAAACGTAATAAATGAAGAAGAAGTAGAAGAAGAGTCAGTGCAAGAAGAACTAGTAGAAGAAGATAAGGAAGAGACGAGCTTTTTTACCAGGTTGAAAAAAGGATTAAGTAAAACAAGAATGGGCATAGCAGATAAAGTAGATCAAGTTTTAAAAGCCTATAAAAAAGTAGATGAAGAATTATTTGAAGAAATTGAAGAAATACTTATTACAGCAGATGCAGGTGTAAATACTACGATGAAAATTATTGATGATTTAAGAACAAAAGCAAAAGAAAGAAAAATTACAGAAGCACCTGAATTAAGAGGTTTATTAAAGGAGATACTGATAGAAATCTTAGATAATAATAAAGAACCAGGACTAAATGTGGGCTCAGTACCAACAATTATTTTAGTGGTAGGTGTTAATGGTGTTGGAAAAACTACGTCAATAGGGAAAATTGCGCATGGATTTAAAGCCCAGGGGAAAAAAGTAATGCTAGCTGCTGGAGATACTTTTAGAGCAGCAGCTATTGATCAATTAGAGATTTGGGGAGATCGAGTAGGGGTTGATGTCATAAAGCATCAAGAAGGGGCTGATCCTGCTGCAGTAATATATGATGCAATTCAATCAGCAAAGTCTAGACAAATGGATGTGTTGATTTGTGATACAGCTGGAAGACTTCATAATAAGAAAAATTTGATGAATGAATTAGGGAAAGTTACAAAAATCGTAGAAAGAGAATTTCCAGAAGCATCAAAAGAAATTCTTTTGGTATTAGATGCTACTACGGGGCAAAATGCAATTCAACAAGCAAAAGTATTTAAAGAAGTTACAAACATAAGTGGCGTTGTACTTACAAAACTGGATGGGACTGCGAAAGGAGGCGTAGTTTTAAGTATTTCCTATGATCTAGAGATTCCTGTTAAGCTTATTGGGGTAGGCGAGGGAATGGAAGATTTACAAGAATTTGTGCCGACGGACTTTATAAATGCTTTATTTGGAGAAGAATAATAAAAAAATGTTGACATGAGAATAAAACTAGTATAGAATACATCTGTAAAGCAGATAACCTTTACACATATAAGTTTAAAAAGGAGTGTCATAATGGTTGATAAAATACTGCATATGAGTCTTTTGTATGATTTTTATGGACAATTACTTACAAAAAAACAACAAAATACATTGCAGTTATATTATGATTATGACTTATCTTTAGGAGAAATGTCAGAACAGCTAAGTGTAAGTAGACAAGCTGTATATGATTCTATAAAAAGAACAGAAAAATTATTATCAGATTATGAAAGTAAAATGGGATTGATTCAAAAGTTTGTAACAACCCAGAAAAAAGTTCAAATGCTGATTAATATTATAGAAGAAATTGAAACAAAATATAAACCTAATGAAAAAATAGATATATTTTTAGATGATATTAGTAAACTGAAGAGTTTAACTTTGGATATAGTAGATAAGTAAGCCCTTGGGAGGTGAGGAAATGGTTTTTGAAGGATTAGCGGATAAACTTCAAACTGCATTACAAAAACTGAAGAGTAAAGGGAAAGTTACGGAAAATGATTTGAAAGAAGTAATGAGGGAAGTAAAGCTAGCCCTACTGGAAGCGGATGTTAACTTTAAAGTTGTTAAGGATTTTATCAATAAAGTTAAGGATAGAGCGGTTGGTAGCGAAGTAATGGAGAGTCTTACACCAGGGCAACAAGTCATTAAGATCGTAAATGAAGAATTGACGGATTTGATGGGAACAGCTCAAAGTAAATTAACCTTTTCTTCTAAACCGCCTACAGTATTTATGTTAGTTGGATTGCAAGGGGTTGGTAAGACAACGACAACAGGTAAATTGGCTGGTAATTTAAAGAAAATGGGAAAAAGACCGTTGTTAGTTGCTGGCGATATTTATAGACCTGCTGCGATAAAACAATTGCAGGTAGTAGGAAAACAATTAGAGATTCCAGTGTATTCTATGGGTGATCAGGTAAGTCCAGTAGATATTGCTAAGTCAGGAATTGAGCATGCATGTGAACATGGTAATGATGTGGTTATTATAGATACGGCTGGTAGATTACACGTTGATGAAAATTTAATGGATGAATTAGAGAACATAAAGAAAGCAGTAAAACCTCAAGAAATTCTTCTAGTAGTGGATGCTATGACAGGACAAGATGCTGTAAATGTTGCCGAAACTTTTAATGAGCGATTAGGAATAGATGGAATCATTTTAACAAAGTTAGACGGAGATACAAGAGGTGGGGCAGCATTATCTGTTAGAACAGTGACACAAAAGCCTATCAAATTTATAGGTATGGGTGAAAAATTAACAGATTTAGAACCATTTTATCCTGATCGAATGGCTTCTAGGATATTAGGCATGGGTGATGTGCTAAGTTTGATTGAAAAAGCACAGGTCAATTTTGATGAAAAGAAAGCGAAAGAACTAGAAAAGAGAATAAGAAATCAAGAATTTTCATTTGAAGATTTTTTAGAACAACTACAGCAAATGAAAAATATGGGTCCTATGAGTCAGATATTAGAAATGATTCCAGGATTAAACACAAAACAATTAAAGAATTTGGAAATAGATGAAAAGCAGTTTTCTCACATAGAAGCCATGATTCAATCTATGACAAAAGAAGAAAGACAAAATCCTACGATTATTAATGGAAGCAGAAGAAAAAGAATTGCTAAAGGCAGTGGGATGACTGTGCAGAAGGTAAATGGTTTATTAAAACAGTTTGCACAGACGAAAAAAATGATGAAACAGTTTTCAGGCATGGAAAAAGGTATGAAGAAAGGTGGAAAAATAAAATTTCCATTTTAGAAAAATAAATAAATACTTTTAAAGGAGGTGAATATAATGGCAGTAAAAATTAGATTAAAAAGAATGGGTGCTAACAAGAGACCTTTTTATAGACTTGTAGTTGCAGACTCTCGTTCACCAAGAGATGGAAAGTTCATTGAAGAAATAGGATACTATAACCCTATGACAGAACCAGTACAGGTGAAGATTGATGATGAAAAAGCTATTAAATGGTTAAATACTGGAGCACAACCAACTGATACAGTTAGAGATTTATTTAAAAAGTATGGAGTTATAGAAAAAATGGAGCAGTCAAAATAATTTTAATTGCACTTTCAGGGGGTGTAATAAATGAGCGAATTAGTAAAAACAATAGCTAAAGCTTTAGTAGATAACCCAGATGAAGTTTTTGTTACTGAAACAGAAGGTAGACAATCACTGATAATAGAACTGAAAGTTGCCCCAGAAGATATGGGTAAAATCATTGGAAAACAGGGAAAAATAGCAAAGGCTATTAGAACTGTTACAAAGGCTGCTGCTACAAAAGAAAATAAAAGAGTAGTCGTTGAGATTATTCAATAGTTATAAGAGGATTAGGGAAACCTAATCCTCTTATAGCATATTTAAAAGTATAAGCTATAAACCATTTGGACAAAATCATAGAAAATGCTATGTTAGCAAATGAGAGAGGTGTAGTATGAAAGACCTTTTAAAAGTTGGACAAATTGTAAATACGCAGGGAATTCGTGGTGAAGTAAGGGTATATCTATTAAGTGATTATAAAGAACGATTTGAAGAGCTAGAATGGGTTTATATGGATGGAAATATTGAAGAAAAATTTTACATTGAGAAAGTAAGATATAAAAATAATTTAGTTATATTAAAAATTAAGGGAATTGATGATTGTAATACAGCTGAATTATATAGAAATAAATATTTGACAATAGATAGAGCAGATGCAAGAATTTTACCAGAGGATACATATTTGATTGTTGACTTAATCGGACTTGATGTTTATTCTGTTGAAGGTGAATTGATAGGAAAATTAAAAAATGTTATTCAAGGAACAGCAAACGATTTATATGAAATTACGAGTGAAAAAAATCCTACAAAAACAATACTTATTCCAGTTGTAGAAGAGTTTATAAAAAAAGTGGATATCGAAGAAGGTAAGATTATTGTAAAGTTAATTGAAGGATTGATCGAATGAAGATAGATGTTCTGACGCTTTTTCCCAATATGTTTGAGGTACCTCTTGGAGAAAGTATTATAGGAAGGGCAAGAAAAAAAGGATTGCTAGATATTAATGTTCTAAATATAAGAGATTTTACCCAAAATAAGCATAAAAAGGTAGATGATTATCCTTATGGTGGAGGCGCTGGAATGGTTATGCAAGCAGAGCCTATTTTTAATGTCTTAGAAAATATAAGCGCTAAAGATTGTAAGGTAATACATATGTCTCCTAAAGGGAAAATATTTAGTCAATCGATTGCTAAAGAATTAGCGAAAGAAGAAAGGCTTATTTTTTTATGTGGGCATTATGAAGGAATTGACCAAAGAGTGATCGATTATTGGGTAACCGATGAAATATCAATTGGAGATTATGTCCTAACGGGTGGAGAATTACCTGCCATGGTTGTAATCGATACAGTCTCTAGGATGATTCATGGTGTATTAGGACAAGAAGAGTCCTATACAGATGAATCCATCTATTCTGGGTTACTAGAATATCCTCATTATACACGTCCGAGTGATTTTAGAGGATTAAAAGTACCAGATGTTTTATTATCAGGAAATCATAAAGAAATTGATAGCTGGAGAAAGCAAAAGGCAATCGAAATTACGAAAGAAAAACGTCCAGATTTATATGAAGGACATATAAAAAAACATAAGCAATTGTTTTAACCATTAATGTTGACTTTTAAAATGAATTATGATAACATGTATACTTGTAAGTAGCCGCTCAAATCGGGTTAAAAACAGTATGTTACCTAGCATTTGGCGAGTTTGGTTCGAGGAGGTGTAATTATGTACGCAATTATTGAAACAGGTGGAAAGCAATATAGAGTTCAAGAAGGTGATACTTTATTCGTTGAAAAATTAGACGTAACAGAAGGATCAACTGTAGAATTTGATAAAGTATTAGTTGTATCAAAAGAAGGACAACTAACTGTAGGAACACCAGCTGTTGAAGGTGCGAAGGTTTCTGCAACTGTAGTTGAAAATGGAAAAGCTAAAAAAGTTATAGTATTTAAGTACAAAGCTAAAAAAGACTATAGAAAGAAACAAGGACATCGTCAACCGTTTACAAAAATAACAATTGATAAAATTGTTGGATAAGGCAGTTTGATGATATGATTAAAATTCATATTGAACGAGATAAAGAAAATAATATCGTTAAATATTATATTGAAGGGCATGCGAATGCGGCACAACATGGCGAAGATATTGTTTGTGCCAGCATATCGATACTTGCTCAAACTACGCTATTGGCATTGCATGAGTTGCTTTCTATTGACATATTGTATGATATAAAGGACGGGTGGTTGTCTTGTGAATTGCCTTCTATTACAAAGGATTTGCGAGAAAAAGCGAATCTAATATTAAATACCATGTTGATTGGAATAAAAGGAACGCAAGGAATGTATAGTAGCTATATACAGTTATATGACGAGGAGGTGTAAGTAATGTTATTTAATATCAACCTTCAGCTATTTGCAAGTAAAAAAGGAGTAGGTAGCTCTAAAAATGGTCGTGATAGTGCAGCGAAAAGACTTGGTGTCAAAAGAGCTGACGGACAATTAGTTAGTGGCGGAAGTATTCTTGTACGTCAAAGAGGAACTAAAATTCATCCTGGAAACAATGTAGGAAAGGGTGGCGATGATACTCTTTTCGCAACGATAGAGGGAATAGTTAAATTTGAAAGAAAAGGTAAGGATAAAAAGCAAGTAAGTGTATATCCTAAAACTGTAGTAGCAAAATAATAAAAACCCATGCTAATGGCATGGGTTTTATGATTATATAGATTAAAATATTAAAAAGTGTGTATAATGAATATGAGATATATTAATAATAAAAAGTATATTGAATATATGACTAAGGGTGATATATGATGTTTGTAGATAATGCCAAGATATTTATAAAAGGTGGAAATGGCGGAAATGGATGTTTGTCTTTCCGTAAAGAAAAATATATTCCAGCTGGGGGTCCAGATGGTGGCGATGGTGGCCATGGTGGAAATATTATTATTGAAGTAGATGAGGGGTTACGAACACTCATGGATTTCCGTTATAAAAGAAAATACATTGCGGAACCTGGCGAACATGGAAAAAGGAAAAAAATGTATGGAAAAGATGCAAAAGATTTAATTTTAAAAGTACCACCTGGCACAATTGTAAGAGATGAGAGTACGAATTTGATTATGGAAGATTTAACAGAACATGGACAACAGGCCATAATTGCAAAAGGTGGAAGAGGTGGAAGAGGAAACACACACTTTACAACTTCTACAAGACAAGCACCAAACTTTGCAGAAGGAGGAAGTGTTGGAGAAGAAAGATTTATTGTTTTGGAACTAAAACTTCTTGCAGATGTAGGTTTGGTAGGTTTTCCTAATGTAGGCAAATCAACAATGTTGGCTACTGTAACTAGTGCTAAGCCTAAGATTGCAAATTATCATTTTACAACGATTAAACCAAATTTAGGCGTTGTTGAAATCGATAAAAGTAGTTTTGTATTAGCAGATATTCCAGGATTAATAGAAGGTGCTCATAAAGGAATTGGTTTAGGATTAGCATTTTTACGACATGTTGAGAGAACAAAACTACTTATTCATGTAGTAGATATTGCAGGAATTGAAGGTAGAGATCCATTTGAGGATTTCAATACAATAAACAAAGAGTTGGAACAACATACAGAACTTTTAGCTAAAAAGCCACAAGTAGTTGTTGCGAATAAGATAGATTTATTACAATCAGATGAGCAATATACTAAATTTGAATTGGAAATGAATAAATTGGGAATAAAAGTATTTCCAGTTTCTGCTGCAACGAATAAGGGATTACAAGAATTAATGAGATATGTAGCAGAGCAATTAGAACAAATAGAAGCTGAGCCAATGGTAGATGAAAAAGAAAGCTTTAAGTATTATGCTGTAAAGGATGATAAGAAAAACGATATTATCGTTAGAAAAGAAGAAGATTACTATATTTTAGAAGGTCCAGTTATAGAAAAATTATTTAACTCTACTAATTTCGAAGATATGGAGTCTCTAAGATATTTCCAAAACTTCTTAATCAAAAAAGGAATTGTGGAAAAATTACGAGCGTTAGGAATACAAGATGGAGAAATAGTAAAGATATTTGACTTTGAATTTGAATATTATGAGTAAGCATATGGAGGCAATTTGAATATGAAATTAACAGGGAAACAAAGAAGCCATTTAAAACGTTTAGCAAATTCGATAAAACCTATTACGCAAATTGGTAAAAGTGGAATAACAGAAAATTTCATTAATCAGTTAGATGATGCACTTGAGGTAAGAGAATTGGTGAAAATAAACATATTAGAAACAAGCCTATTGGATACAAAAGAAGCTGCAAATGAGGTGGCTAGATTAACAAATGCTGAATTTGTTCAAGCAATTGGTAATAAGTTTGTTATTTATAGAGAAGCAAAAGAAGATTCTCAAATAGAGCTACCAAAATAAACAAAAGGTCGAGTGTATACTCGATTTTTGTTTATCTAGTATTAATAATAGGATCTAAATCAAGTTAGATTTTTATTTTAGTATATAATCAATATTTAAATGTGGTAATATAATAATGTAGAATAAATAATTTGGAGGAAGATAAATATGTCGGCTTTTAGTCAGGTAGACATTGCAGATCAATATGTTAATAGATATAAAAAAATTGGTATTATGGGAGGCACATTTGATCCTATCCATAATGGACATCTTGTAATTGCGGAACAAATTAGATGCAAATATAAGCTGGATAAGGTTTTATTTATACCTACTGGAACTCCGCCCCATAAATCAAATAGGAATATAATAGATAGTAAACATCGATATTTTATGACCTTGTTAGCAACGGTGACAAACCCTTGTTTTGAGGTTTCGAAAATAGAAATCGAAAGTAATGAAATATCATATACCATAAATACAATCAAAAAATTAAAAGAGATGTATCCAAAGGATACAGAACTATATTTTATTACTGGTGCGGATGCAATTTGCCAATTAGATACTTGGAAGAATGTTGATGATTTATCTAAATTATGTAAGTTTGTTGCAGCAACTAGACCTGGTCATTCATTAAAAGAAGTAGATGAAAAAATTCATGAATTATATAAAAATTATAATACTTTTATCCAAAAAATAGATATTCCTGTTTTAGCAATATCCTCCACAGATATAAGGTATCGAATAAAAAACAAACAATCAATTAAATATTTGTTACCAGAGCCTGTAGAATATTATATATATAAAAATAATCTATATGTATAAGAGGAGCTGTATTATGAGCGTTAATTTAGAGGAAATAAAAAGCGTACTTAAAAATAGATTAAAACATAAAAGATACATTCACTCTTTAGGTGTTGAACGTACAGCTGTAGAACTTGCAAAAATTTATGGTGTTTCTTGTGAACAGGTAAGTATAGCAGGATTGCTTCATGATTATGCTAAAAATTTAAGTGATAATGAATTGCGTTGTTGTGCAAAAGAATTTGAGATAAGCATAGATGATGTATTCATAAATCAAAAAGGATTATTACATGGATTTGTAGGAGCCGAACTAATCAAAAAGGATTTTAATATAAAAGATGATGAAATAATTAATGCGATTAGATATCATACTACTGGTAGGGGTAATATGACATTGATGGAAAAAATAATATATTTAGCAGACTATATAGAACCAAATAGAAATTTTGAAGGCGTAGAAAATATTCGAAGTGATGCTTTTGAAAATATAGACCATGCTTTAATAAGTGCCTTTGATCATACTATTAATTATGTGATTTTAAAAGGTGAATTAATACACCCATTGACTATTACAGCTAGAAATGATATTTTGATGAAATTAAAAGATTTTTAATGGGAGGCAAAAATGAAAAAATTTCTAAACGTATTAGTAGTAGCTTTTTTTTGTTTTGTTTTGGTTATGAGCACTGGAACTTATATATTTTTACATAGTGTAGAAAAAAAAGAGTCTAGTAATTCTGAAATCGTTAAAACTGATCGTATTGATTCTAATAAAAATGAGAGAGTGAATGTTTTAATACTAGGGGTAGATGCAGAAGACTTTAAAAGTGCACAAAATGCTAGAACAGATACAATGATGTTAGCAACCTTTGATATAAAAGAAAAGAAAGTAGATATTATTTCTATACCTAGAGATACGCGAACTGTTATTAGAGGCCGAAAGAAGCAAGAAAAGATAAATCATGCACATGCTTATGGTGGCGTAGATTTGTCTGTAAAAACAGTGAAGGATTTTCTTTCTGTACCTGTAAATTATTATGTTAAAATAAATTATAAAGGATTATCAAAAATCATTGATGATATAGGAGGCATAGAGGTAGATGTTCCCATGGATATGAAATATTATGATCCATATGCAAAACCTCCTCTTAAAATTAATCTTAAAAAGGGCAAACAAATTCTAGATAGTAATAAAGCAATGCAGTTTGTCCGGTTTAGAAAAGGATATAAAAATCAAGATTTAGGAAGAATTGAGGCACAGCATGAGTTTTTGAAGGCATTATCAAAAAAAATGATGCAACCTCAAACAATAATAAAGTTACCTACACTATTAAAAACGTTTAAAACATATGTACAAACAGATATACCGATTTCTAAAATGACTTACTATGCTATGTTGGCTAAGGAAATAAATATGGAAGATATTCATATGTACACTGTTCCAGGTGAAGCAAAGGCAATTGATAAAATATCATATTATATTCCAGACATGGATAAAACACAAAAAATGTTAGATGAGATATTTAAAAGAAATGAATCTAAGGAGAATAATCAATAAATATTATATTTATTGATTTGCATTGCTAATATAATAAATAATTTATATAATGTTAGTATTGATTTTATTTGTAAATAGGGTTAATATTATAGATAATTAGGAGGCTTTATATGATAAAAACATCAAAAGAGACAATAAAAGAGATGATTAATGCTATAGATGATAAAAAAGGACAAGAAACTAAGGTGTTAGATTTAAAGGGTATATCTAATTTTACAGATTATTTTGTCATTGCACATGGAACATCTAACAGACAAGTGAAAGCAATTGCTGACGAAATAGAAGAAAAATTAGAATCTATGGGAATTTTTGTAAATCATAAAGAAGGACATAATGAGGGGAAATGGATTTTATTAGATTATATAGATATTGTAGTACACGTTTTTGTAGAAGAAGAGAGATATTTTTACAATATAGAAAGAGCATGGAAAGATGCTGAATTCATTGATGCTGATAGTTTATAAATAAATATAAAAACAGGGGAGTAGTAGAATGTGTAGCTTTTTAAGAGAGTCGATGGTTGGTGTGAATCGATAAAGTGAGCATTTGAACTTACCTCGATCAAATAGGTTAGTTACCTTTACAAACTATGAAAGAGGACATTATATGTCAATTAGGGTGGTACCGCGGGGAGTTCCTCGTCCCTACTATGGGACGGGAAATTTTCTGGGTATCTTTTTGTTATATGTAAAATTAGTATAAACTTTAAGAGGAGGATTTATATGACACATTATAATTTTTCAGAGATTGAAAAAAGATGGCAAAAAAATTGGGAAAGCACAAATGCATTTGAGACATCAGATGAAGGAAAGGAAAAATATTATGTACTAGAAATGTTTCCCTACCCATCTGGAAAGCTTCATATGGGACATGTTAGAAATTATTCAATAGGGGATGTAGTTGCAAGATTTAAAAAGATGAAAGGATATAATGTTCTTCATCCAATGGGCTGGGATTCTTTTGGATTACCTGCTGAGAATGCTGCTATTAAGCATGGCATCCATCCAAATAAGTGGACATGGGAAAACATTGAGGAAATGAGAAATCAATTTAAACAATTAGGACTTAGCTATGATTGGAATAGAGAAGTAGCTACTTGTCATGAAGACTACTATAAATGGACTCAATGGATATTTTTACAATTCTATAAAAATGGATTGGCATATAAAAAGAAATATGCAGTAAATTGGTGTCCTTCTTGTGAAACTGTATTAGCAAATGAGCAGGTAGTGGGAGGATTCTGTGACAGATGTGATAGTCTAGTTGGTAAAAAAGATTTAGAGCAATGGTATTTTAAAATAACTGATTATGCAGATGAATTATTAAAAGATATAGAAGAGTTAAAGGGTTGGCCTGAAAAAGTTAAGACAATGCAAAAGAATTGGATTGGAAAAAGTGTAGGGGCAGAAGTCAACTTTGAAATTGAAGGCGCTTATAAAAAATTAGAAGTATTTACTACTCGACCAGATACAATTTTTGGTGTTACCTACATGGTTTTAGCACCGGAGCATCCATTTGTAAATGAGTGGGTAAAGGGAACAGAATATGAACAAGAAGTAATGAATTTCAAAGATAAATTACAACATTTATCTGAAATAGAAAGAACTGCTACGGATGTAGAAAAAGAAGGTGTATTCCTAGGTAAGTATGCAATTAATCCATTAAATGGAAAAAGAATACCTGTTTATATAGCAAATTATGTACTTATGGATTATGGTACAGGTGCAATTATGGCAGTACCAGCACATGATGATCGAGACTTTGCATTTGCAAAAAAATATAATATTGATATTATTCCAGTAATAAAACCTGAAGATGATAAGGTTGATTTGGATCATTTAGAAGAGGCATTTACAAGTAACGGTGTTATGATTAATTCAGGAGAATTCAATGGATTATCAAGTAAAGAAGCAAGTACAAAAATAGTAGAGCATTTAAATGAATCGGGATTAGGAAAGAAAACAATTAATTTTAGATTAAGAGATTGGCTTATTTCAAGACAAAGATATTGGGGCACACCAATTCCTATTGTATATTGTGATCAATGTGGAATGGTTCCAATAAATGAAAGTGATTTACCAGTGAAACTACCTACTGATGTAGTATTTTCAGGTGAAGGAGAGTCACCATTAACAACGAGCGAAGAATTTATGTATACAGACTGTCCTAAATGTGGGCAGAAAGCTAAAAGAGAAGTGGATACAATGGATACGTTTGTAGACTCATCTTGGTATTTCTTAAGATATACAGATGCAAATAATGATATAGAGATATTTAATAAAGACAAAGCAAAATATTGGATGAAGGTAGACCAATACATTGGTGGTGTTGAGCATGCAATACTACATCTTCTTTATGCAAGATTTTTTACAAAAGTATTACATAAACTTGGCCATTCTCCTGTTTCAGAACCATTTGAAAATCTTTTAACGCAAGGAATGGTTTTAAAAGATGGTGCTAAGATGTCTAAGTCAAAAGGAAATGTAGTAAGTCCTAAAGAAATTATTGATGAATATGGTACGGATACAGCAAGACTGTTTATATTATTTGCAGCCCCTCCAGAAAGAGATTTAGAGTGGAGTGATACAGGTGTAGATGGATGCCATAGATTCTTAAATAGAGTATGGAGAGTAGTTGTAGAATTAAAAGATTCTATAAATTGTAAAGAAGTACAATCCAATATGACAAAAGAAGATAAGCATTTAAAATATACAATACATAATACCATTAAAAGAGTAACAGAAGATATTGAAGAAAGATTTAATTTTAATACTGCTATTAGTGCAATCATGGAACTTGTAAATGAAATTTATAAATATAAAGAAATTGAAAATAAAAATAGTGATCTATTAAAAGAAGCTGTAGATACGTTGGTTATTCTAATCGCTCCTTTTGCACCTCATATTACAGAAGAATTGTGGCGTATATTAGGATATGAGACAAGCGTTCATAATCAAGCATGGCCTAAATATGAAGAAGCTGCAATCGTAAAAGATGAAATAGATATTGTCATTCAAGTGAATGGAAAAGTAAAAGATCGAATGACGATTTCATCTAATTTAAGCAAAGAGGAAATGGAAAAGGAAGCACTTGTAAATGATAAAATAGTATCTGCAATAGAAGGTAAGCAAATTGTAAAAATTATTGCAGTGCCAAAAAAATTAGTTAATATAGTAGTAAAATAAAAAAGTACAAAAAAAATTATGTATGGAGGGATAGTATGAAAAAGATCGTTGATACTAAAAAAGCACCAGCAGCTATAGGACCCTATTCGCAAGGGGTAGTTGTAGGAAATATGGTATACACTTCAGGACAAATGCCCGTTAATCCAGAAACTGGAGAAATCCCACAAGGAGACATTCAGGTTCAAGCTAGACAATCACTTGAAAATGTAAAAGCTATATTGGAACAAGCAGGTACATCAATGGACAATGCTGTAAAGTTAACTGTTTTTATTAAGGATATGAATGAGTTTTCAAAAATCAATGAGGTTTATGCAGAATATTTTCCAAATGATAAGCCAGCAAGATCATGCGTTGAGGTGGCTAGATTACCAAAGGATGTAAGAGTTGAAATAGAAGCAATTGCTGTGATTTTATAGATTCATAAATGTAGAGCATCAGGGTAAATTAAGCTCTGATGCTTTATATTTATAAAATATAAGCATGATATAGAATGAAATTAGAAAAATTAATAATAGATAATAAAATGGTTATCTTAAAAGTAGGAGGTTAATATGAAAAATTTCAGTGCATTTGATATAATAGGACCACGTATGATTGGACCTTCTAGTTCTCATACTGCGGGAGCCGCAAGATTAGGGAGAGTAGCAGCAAAAATAGGAGGAGATGATATACAAAATGTAGTATTTTTACTACATGGTTCCTTTGCTCAAACATATAGAGGACATGGAACAGATAGAGCACTAGTAGCTGGAATATTAGGGATGGAACCCAATGATGAAAATTTAAGAATGTCTATGGAAATAGCCAGCGAAAAAGGATTAAATTTTGAATTTATAAAGACGGATCTAGGAGATGAACATCCAAATACAGTTAAAATAATAATGACTAATAAAGTTGGAGAAAAAACGGAAGTTACAGGATCGTCCATTGGAGGAGGAAGTATAAAGATCACCCAAATAAATGGACTAGTAGTAGAATTTACGGGAGAATATCCTACATTAGTTGTTCGACAAATAGATCAACCAGGTGTGATCGCAAAAGTTACAAAAATATTAAACGAATTTGAAATTAATGTGGCGTTTATGAGAGTGTTTAGACATAGTAAAGGACAAGATGCTTTTATGATTATAGAAACGGATACAGTTGTTTCAAAGGAAGTAATATGTAAAATTAAAGATAGCGGAAAAGAAATTATACATATTTATTCTATAAAATCAATATAAGGGATGTGAAAGTATGCTTACGGAGTTTAGCAATGGTGTAGAATTATCAAAAATTTGCAATGAATCGAATAAAAAAATATGGGAAATAATGATTGAAAGAGAAGTGGAAAATTCACAGTTAGATAGAGAGGCCATTCTGAATTATATGAAAGAGAATTTAAATATTATGAAAAATTCAATTAAGAAAGGTCTATATGAGGATGTTAAGTCTGTTAGTGGATTAGTAGGTGGAGATGCAAAGTTAATAAGAGAAAGATATGAGAATGAAAAAACTGTATCAGGAAAAAGAATGAATAAGGCAGTGGCAAGTGCGGTTGCAGTATTAGAAGTAAATGCTTCTATGGGACAGATTGTAGCAGCTCCAACAGCTGGGTCAAGTGGAATTTTACCGGCTGCATTGGTTACAGTAGGAGAAGATTTTCATATATCCGATGATCAATTAAGTAAAGCTCTATTTACTGCATCAGCAATTGGATATATTATTACAAAAAATGCCACTGTTGCAGGTGCAGAAGGCGGGTGTCAAGCTGAAACTGGTGCTGCAGCAGCAATGGCTGCTAGTGCCCTTGTTGAACTTTTAGGAGGTAGTCCTGAACAAGCATTAGATGCAGCTGCTATGACGATTAAAAACATATTAGGATTGGTTTGTGACCCTCTTGCAGGACTTGTAGAAGTACCTTGTGTAAAGAGAAATGCTATTGGGGTAGCAAATGCTTTTATATGTTCAGATATGGCACTTGCAGGAGTCAAAAGCGTAATTCCTTTTGATGAAGTAGTTGAAGCTATGTATAAGGTAGGAAAAAGCCTTCCTTGTGAATTAAGAGAAACTGCCTTAGGAGGTTTAGCTGCAACGCCAACAGGCATAAGAATAAAAAAACAAATTTTTTCAAAGAAATAAATGAGCGTCAGCATGCTGACGCTCATTTATTTCTTGAAATTTTTATATTTTAGATCCATAGACTTCTTAGAAAAATCATATTTAGTATGTTTTTTATGATATTTCTTTTTTCGTAGTTGTTTCATATTGCTTCTTTTAAATCTGAAAAAAGTTACAATAGATCTCCATGCTAAAAATACAAATATTAAAAATAGGACAAAACGTAAAAAATTTTTTCCATTAAAAATTTTTACTAAGAAACTCTTTTCTTTTATAGGGACAGACTGTGATGCAATTAATTCTATTTCACCAAAATTAGTTGAGCTAACTTTGTATAGTATTTTTCCAAGGACATCCCCTTTTTTGATAGGCGCTTTAATTTCTTTATTAATTTCTACTGTTTTTTCTAAAGGGAGATTAGCATTTTCTTTTGAAACTGCTTTATATAGTTCGTTTTTAGTTACTAAATCTATGGTAGGAAGAGTTCCCTCTTGGATTTCTACTGTTTTTATTTTTTTATTAGCATCCACTAATTTAATGAATTTAAAGTTTTCAAAACCATAATCAATCAGTGTTCTTGAATCAGAATATACATTTTTTCCTTCCGTTTTTAGGACAACACTTATTAATCTATGCCCATCTTTCATTGCAGAAGTAACAAGACATTGTCTTGCTATATTTGTATAGCCAGTTTTTATTCCATCTATAATATCGTATTTTATATTAATGGTTTTACCGTTATAATCCATTTTGTCTCTACTACTCGTTCCAGAAACAAAGCGATTATGATTCTTAAAATATCTGGTGATCGTTTGTTTATTAGTAGGTGGAATTTCATATCTTACCGTTTTAACGATTTCTCTTAATTTTGTAATTGTCATAGCATGTTTTCCGATCATAGCTAAGTCATAAGCCGTTGTAACATGATTTTCATTAGGTAATCCGTTTGGATTTTCAAAATTTGTATGTAGTGCTCCAAGTTCTTTTGCTCTTTTATTCATAAGTTTTGTAAATTCATCAACACTGCCAGATACATATTTTGCTAATGCAACTGCTGAATCATTTGCTGATTCAATTAAAAGAGAATAAAGAAGTTGTTCTACCGTTAGTTGTTCTCCTTCCATAAGATAAATTCGACTTCCATCTGTAAATGGAGTTTTATTATCTATGGTTACAACATCATTTAGATTTCCATACTCGAGTGTCAAAATAGCAGTCATAATTTTTGTTGTACTAGCTGGATACATTTGTTCATGAATATTTTTTTCATATAATATAGCTCCTGTATCCGCATCCATTAATATACCAGAAGGAGCAGTAATGGATGGAGGTGATGTAGTTGCATATACAGTTAGGGGAAGGGAATTAGAAGTAATTATTAAAATGCTTAGTAAAATAGTTATTATTTTTTTCATCAAGTCACCTCTTATGCTAAAATTAAAGTTACTTTACTAGTATAACAAAAAATAAAAAGAAATTTAAGAAAAATTTATGAAAAAAACATATTTGTGTATAAAAATAAAATATTTATACAATTATAATGAATAATTTATAGATAACCTGAAAAATAATAAGAGGATAATGGAATTTGAAAGTAGGGGAAAATATGGAAAAAAATAAAAAATATAAATTTATTATAGTAGGAGTTTTGACGATTTTTATTTGTTTATCTATGGGCGTAACTTATCATAAAAATATGTCAAGTGATATTGTATATGAAAAAATAGAGGATGATGAAGATGAGGAAGAGGTACAAGTTAATAAAGAAATTGAAGAAGAGAAAATAGGCAAACATATTATGGTTGATCTATGTGGAGAAGTGAAAAATTCTGGAGTAATTGAGTTGGATGAGGGGGCAAGATTAATAGATGCAATAAACTTAGCAGGAGGAATATTACCTACTGCTGATAGAAAATGTGTAAATTTAGCTAGGGTATTAGAAGATGGTGAACAAATCTATATTCCGAAAATAGGGGAAGCTAGTGAAGATGTCTGTAATGAAAGGAATGCGAAAACAAGTTCTAAAAAAATAAATATTAATGCTGCTTCTGATACAGAACTACAAGTGTTAGATGGCGTAGGGAGTGTCCTTGCAAAGAGAATTGTAGAGTATAGAGAAAAAAATGGAAGGTTTAAAGATGTTCGTGATATAATGAATGTAGCTGGTATAGGAGATAAAAAATTTAAAAGTATAGAAGAACATATTAGAACACAGTAAGGTTATTATGGAATGGAGGGGGATCAGTTGTCTAAAAGATTAACAGAGATGACGAGAAGTTCAGGTTGAGCGGCTAAAATTGGCCCAGAAGCCTTGGCACAAGTTTTGTGTCATTTACCAAAAATAGAGCATGAAAATTTATTAGTAGGATTAGAAAATTCAGATGATGCTGCTGTATATAAATTAGATGATCATACGGCAATTATACAAACCTTAGATTTTTTTACGCCAATCGTTGATGATCCATATATGTTTGGACAGATTGCAGCAGCAAATTCATTAAGTGATGTTTATGCAATGGGCGGAAAACCTATAGTAGCTATGAATATAGTATGTTTTCCTACTTGTTTGTCTATGGACATACTTGGACAAATTTTAAAGGGTGGTGCAGATAAAGTAAAAGAGGCAGGAGCCCTTTTAGTAGGTGGACATAGTGTAGATGATAATGAACCTAAATATGGATTATCTGTTACAGGGATTATTTCACCAGAAAAAGTAATGAGTAATAATTTATCTAAGCCTGGAGATGTGCTGATATTAACAAAGCCCTTAGGTGTAGGTATCTTAAACACTGCAATAAAAGCTGGAATATTATCTGATGATTTTACAAAAAAGGCTATGTATGTAATGGCTAACTTAAATAATGTAGCTGCTGATGCAATGGAAAAAATAGGAGCAAATTCTTGTACTGACATTACTGGTTTTGGATTTTTAGGACATGGGGTAGAAATGTCAAAGGCTAGTGAGGTATCTTTTGTAATTCAATCTAATAAACTACCCATTCTTGAAGGTGTAATTGAAAATGCTAAAATGGGATTAATTCCTGCAGGCGCCTATGCCAATGAAAAATATGTAGGGAAAGATATAGAATTTGAATCTACAGTTTCAACTTACATAAAAGATATTTTATATGATCCTCAAACGTCTGGAGGATTGTTGATTTCTGTTGATAAAGAGAAAGTAAATGATTTTGTCAATTATTATAATGAAAATCTTACTACGGAATTTGCAGTAGTTGGAGAGGTTATAGAAAAACAAGAAAAGTTTATATATGTAAAATAAGGCATCCAGAAGGATGCCTTATTTTAATTAATTTTTTCGATTTGCTTTTTTTCATATTCCTTCGTCATTTTAAATATAATAGGACTGAGTGCAAGCAATGCAATTAAGTTTGGAATAGCCATTAAGCCATTAAATGCATCTGATAAATCCCAAACAAGACCTATTTTCATTGTTGCACCTACAAAAGTAAGAATTACCCATAGCCATTTGTAAATGTTAATAGCGTTTACGCCAGCTATATATTCGAGGCACTTAGAGCCATAATAATACCATCCTAATATTGTGGAAAAAGCAAAGAATACTAACCCGAAAGAAACGATAAAAGCACCAAAACCTGGAAGAGCCTCACTGAATGCTGTTGCTGTTAAAGCTGCACCAGTAAATGATTCACCAGTAGATGGATCAACTGTAATAGACATTAAACCATCTCCACCAATTTTAACAAGACCAGATACTAATATAACTAAAGCGGTCATTGTACAGACAACAAGTGTATCTAGAAAAGATCCTAATGAACCAATAATACCTTGTTTTACAGGATCATTATTTTTAGAAGCCGCATGTGCAATAGGCGCACTACCAAGTCCTGCTTCATTTGAAAATACACCACGAGCAACACCCATACGAATAACAGTACCTATAAGTCCACCACCAACAGCAGTAGCGTTAAAGGCATTTGAAAAGATCATTCCAAAAGCTACAGGAATTTGTGATGCGTTAGATAATAATACAATGAGAGCACCAATAACATAAATTACAGCCATTACAGGTACAATTTTTTCAGTAACTTTACCTATACTTTTGATTCCGCCAACAACTACCAAACCAGTAGCGATTGCGATAATGATACCAGAGATTGAAGTAGAAATCCCCATAGAACTATTTAAAGCAGAAGCAACTGAATTAGATTGAACCATATTACCAATTCCAAAAGAAGCGATAAATCCGAAAAATGCAAAAGCCCATCCTAACCATTTCCAGTTTCCACCATATTTATCTTCCATACCTATACTAGCATAATACATAGGACCACCGGATTGTTCACCTTTTTCATTTGTAATCCTATATTTTACTGCAAGTAATGCTTCACCAAATTTTGTAGCACCGCCAACAGCAGCAGTAACCCACATCCAGAAAATAGAACCTGGACCACCTACGGCAATGGCTGTAGCAACTCCTGCAATATTACCAGTTCCTATCGTAGCAGCTAAAGAAGTCATAAGAGCTTGGAAAGGAGTAATATCACCATCGCCAGTATGGTCTTTTGAGAATAAAAGTTTAAATGCATATACAAGTTTCCTAAATTGTACTACTCTTGTACCTAGGGTTAGAACTAAACCAGTTCCAACTAAAAGCACAATCATAATTGGACCCCAAGCAAAGCTACCTATTATGCCAACTAGATTCGTAAAGCTATTCATAAAAACCCTCCTTTATTTTATTGTACAGAAAATTTATAACATTCTGTATATATATATTATATACTATTATTGTTATTTTAGTAATGTTTTTGAAGAAAAATTTAAAGGTTTAGATGAAATATGATATAATTTTATAAAATAATCAAACGGGAGTGGTAAGCATGACTACTAAAAAGGATTTATTTAGTTTGATACCCAAGATTGATGATTTATTGAACGATGAAAAAATTAAAAGCTTATTTAGCAAAGTAGCAAGGGGCATTATTTTAGAAGCTGCTAGAGAAAATATTGATAAAATTAGAACGGATATTATTAACTTAACGGAGAAAAATATTGATAATTTTAAAATAGAGCATGTGGAATTAATAAATAATATAATTATGGATATAGAAAAGAAAAATAGAATGAATTTAAGAAGGGTAATTAATGCAACTGGAGTAGTTCTTCATACAAATTTAGGACGAGCATTATTGAGTGATAAGATCAAAGAAGATATTTGGAATGTAGCTAATAACTATTCTACACTAGAATTCGATGTAAATACTGGAAAAAGAGGATCAAGATATGCCCATATTGAAGAAGTTATAACGAAGTTGACGGGAGCCGAATCTGCTATGGTAGTAAATAATAATGCTGCTGCAGTTATGCTTGTATTAAGTACATTAGCAAAAGAAAAAGAAGTGGTCGTATCTCGTGGACAGCTAGTAGAAATAGGGGGGGCTTTTAGAATTCCTGATGTAATGGAACAAAGTGGAGCAAAACTTGTCGAGGTTGGAACTACCAATAAAACTCATATTTCTGACTATGAAAATGTAATAAATGAAGATACGGCCATATTGTTAAAAGTACATACTAGTAATTATAAAATACTGGGTTTTACAAAAGAAGTTTCATTGAAAGAAATGGTATCGATCGGAGAAAAATATGATACCCCTGTTATAGAAGATATTGGAAGTGGAACTTTGATAGATTTTTCTAAATATGGATTAACAAAAGAACCGACAGTACAGGAAAGTGTTAAAGCAGGAGCAGATATTGTAACATTTAGTGGAGATAAATTATTAGGAGGACCACAAGCAGGGATCATTATAGGAAAGAAAAAATATATAGATAACATGAAAAAAAATCCACTTACTAGAGCCATTAGAGTAGATAAGCTTACCTTTGCTGCATTAGAAGCTACTTTTAGATTATACTTGAATGAAGAGGAAGTTATAAAAGATATACCAACCTTAAGAATGATTACATATACGTTAGATGAAATAGAAGAAAAAGCAAATATTTTATATGAACTTTTGGTAAAAGAAGTTAAACAATGTGCGATAGAGAAAGTTAAAGGGTACTCTCAAGTTGGTGGAGGATCAATGCCACTAGAAATGCTTCCAACTACATTGATTAAAATAAAACCTCAGGATATATCTGCAAATAAATTTGAAAAAATGTTAAGAAATAATGAAATTCCCATCATTGCAAGAATTAACGAAGATCAAATATTGATAGATGTAAGAACCATAAAAGAAAGTGAATTTGAAATCATTTTGAAATGTTTCAAGAATATATTCAAACAGCAAAGAGGTGAATAGATTGAAGAATGTCATAATTGGAACAGCAGGACATATTGATCATGGAAAAACCACATTAATTAAAGCATTAACAGGAGCAGATCCTGACCGCTTAAAAGAAGAAAAAAAGAGAGGAATTACAATAGAACTAGGATTTGCACAATTTATTTTACCAAGTAAAAGAAGTGCAGGAATCATTGATGTTCCTGGCCATGAAAAATTTATTAAAAATATGCTTGCTGGAGTTGGCGGCATTGATATCGTATTATTGGTTGTTGCAGCGGATGAAGGATTTATGCCTCAAACTAGGGAGCATTTAGATATTTTATCTATTTTAGATATTAAAAAAGGAATTATAGTCCTTACAAAGACGGATCTAGTAGATCAAGATTGGTTAGCGTTAGTAAAAGAAGATATAAGGGAAGAAGTAGCTGGTACTTTTTTAGAAAATGCATCAATCGTACCAGTATCCGCTACAAAGGGAGAAGGATTAGAAAATTTAATTCAATTAATGGACAAAATGACGGAAGAAACAGAGACAAAAAATAGTAATTTACCAGTTCGGTTACCTATAGACAGAGTCTTTACGATTGTTGGATTTGGAACGGTTGTTACAGGCACGCAAATAGAAGGAATGCTTAATGAAGGAGATCAAGTTACCATATATCCTGAGGGAATACAAACGAGAGTAAGAAGTTTACAAGTACATGAAGTGGGTGTAAAAACCTCATATGCAGGACAACGAGTGGCTATTAATTTAGCAAATGTAAAAAAAGAAGAGATTAAACGTGGTGATGTGTTAAGCATAGAAGGTGCACTTAAGACAACCATGATGTTAGATATAAAACTGAATTTATTGAAAAAGTCTAAGAGAATGATACAAAATAGAAGTAGGGTTAGACTATATCATGGAACAAGTGAAGTTTTGTGTAGGGTTGTTTTATTAGATAGAGAAGAATTGAATCCTGGAGAAAGCTGTCATGCACAGTTAAGGCTAGAGGAAGAAATCGTTGCAAAAAGAGGAGACCATGTTGTAATCAGGTTTTATTCACCTATGGAAACCATTGGAGGAGGAATTATTTTAGACTCGGTACCTTTTAAGCATAAAAGATACAAAAATGAAATAATTGATCATTTGAAAATAAAAGAGCAAGGAGATATAGAAGAAATCATAGAAGAAACAATAAAAAAAGGTAGCAATAAGTTTGAAACAATTACTTTTTTTGCATTGAAAACCGGGGAAGAAATAGAGAAAGTGAAGAATATTATAGAAAAATTTATAAATGAAAATAAAGTAGAAATTTTCTCGGACAATACAATCGTACATAAATTGTATTTACAAGACTTAAAAGAACGTATTATAAATATATTGACTTTATTTCACAAAGAGTATCCACTAAAAGGTGGAATGGGAAGAGAAGAATTAAGAAATAAAATTACGCCTAATTTAAAAATAAAGATATATGATGATTTGATCAACTATTTTACTGAAAACAAAATTTTAAAATTAGAGAACAAATTTATAGCACTTGCAGATTTCAAAGTACGCTACACAGAAAAACAGAAGAAAATAAAGGAAAAATTAGAAAATATGTATTTGAAAAATAGGTTTAGTACCCCTTCTATAGATGAAGCTTTACAAGAAATGGATGATTCAAAAGAATGTTTTCAAGTTATGCAATCAATGATTGATCGTAATGAATTGATAAAAATTAATGAGGATATTATATTTCATATGGAAAATTATCAAGATGCGATTAAGCAGATTTTAGATCATATCAAACAAAATGGTTCTATTACATTATCACAATGTAGGGATAGCCTTCAAACTACAAGAAAATATGTATTACCATTATTAGAATTTTTAGATCAGAATAAGATTACAAAAAGAGTAGGAGAAGTACGGGTTTTGAAAGAATAAATAAAAATCCATTTGAAACTTTTTAATAGTTTCAAATGGATTTTATTAAATATCAAATAGAGTGAAAGGAAATTCTTCATTTGGTTTAGATTCGAATTCACAAATCGTCTTTTTAAAGGGATGTCTAAAGGAAACTTTACTTGCCCAAAGGGAAATTTGAGTCCAGGTTTTCATCTTCACAAATTGCTTGTTATATTTATTATCACCCCATAGAGGCAAATGAGCATTTGATAGTTGAACACGTATTTGATGATGTCTACCTGTTTTTAATTTAACATTTAAAAGACTAAGCATACCAAATTCATCAGATGGAGTAGTGTGTAGACATTCATATTCTAATATAGATTCCTTAGCGTTTTTAGTTCCTTCACTAGCAACCTTTGACATGTTGACGGTTCTAAGTTTTATAAGAAAGTCTTTTAACTCCTCATGATCCATTTCAGGTTGTCCACATACAACGGCTAGATATTCTTTTTTAAATCTTCTTGTTCTAATTTCTTCAGATAACTTTGAATTGGCTTCTTTTGTCTTGGTAAATACCATTAGTCCTCCAACTGGACGATCTAGTCTATGGATTAATCCTACATAAGGATCATTGTTTTTGTTCGATTTATTGAGTAGATGTTCTTTTACCATTGTTAACATATCAATGTCATCTGTTTTGTCACTCTGTGAAGGAACTTTAGGTGGTTTTACTACAACGATAATATGTTTATCTTCAAATACTATATTTAAATCCATGATCTTTCTCCTTGTGTAATCATATTCTAGTCTAGGACTAGTATTGTTATCTATATTCATAATATACATATCATTTTATCATATTATAGAATATAAAAAAACTAGTGAGAATTAAATTTAGAAAATGATGAGTATTAGCCAATCTTATGAGAAGTGTGTTAAAATGTAATATAATATTACTGAAAAAGGAGAAAAAAATGTTATTTCAAGATTTAAACTTAAATCCAGCTATTATAAAAGCTATAGAGGATCAAAAATATAAAAAACCAACTCCAATACAAGAGAAAGCTATTCCATCAGTATTAAGTGGAAAAGATTTACTTGGGTGTGCGCAGACAGGAACGGGGAAAACAGCTGCTTTTGCAATTCCTATATTACAAAAGCTTTCAAAAGATAGTAGTAATAATAAAATTAGAGCTTTGATTTTAGCACCTACTAGGGAATTAGCTACTCAAATTAGTGAAAGTTTTAAAACTTATGGACAACATCTAGATGTTCAAACTGGTGTTGTTTTTGGAGGAGTAACTCCAAAACGTCATATAAAGGTGTTGAAAAGAGAGCCAAGTATTTTAGTTGCAACACCTGGACGCCTTCTTGATTTGGTTGAAAAAGGATATGCTGATTTAAGTAGTGTTGAATTCTTTGTACTTGATGAAGCAGATAGTATGCTTGATTTAGGAATGAAAGAAGATGTTAAAAACATCATATCAAAATTACCAAAAGTGAGACAAAACATGTTATTTTCAGCCACTATGCCTAAAGAGGTCTCAAAGCTTGTCAACTCAATTTTAATAAATCCAGTGAAAATAGAAGTTGAAAGTAAGTCTTTAAATGAAAATGGGATTAGACAACAAGTATATTTTGTTGAAGAACCAGATAAAACATCATTATTATTACAGTTGCTAAAGGATAAAACATTTGAATCTGTATTGGTTTTTGCAAGAACTAAAAAGAAAGCAGATAAAATAAGTAAAGCTATTAATATAGCGAATATAAGGTCTAAAGCTATTCATGGAGATAAAAATCAATCTGAAAGACAAAAGGCTTTAGAGCTTTTTAAAAATAAGGAAGCAAGGGTTTTAGTAGCCACAGATGTAGCAGCAAGAGGTATTGATATTGATAAATTATCACATGTAGTAAACATGGATATTCCAAATGTTCCCGAAGTATATATTCATAGAATTGGACGTACAGGAAGAGCAGGAATGGGCGGAACTGCAATTTCATTTTGCAGTAATCAAGAAACAACTTTTTTGAAAGATATTGAAAAACTTCAAGGCAAATCAATTGAGGTTGTGAAAAGTCATCCATAAGCATTAATAAATATTGCAAAATAGATTCACGAGTTTTCTAAAGGCACATGAATTAAAAGAAATAAGATGTCACGATCTAAGACATACTCATGTATCATTATTGTTGAAATACGGAGTAGCAGCAAAGGTAGCATCAACACGATTAGGACATTCCTCTATAGGAATTACATTAGATTTGTATTCTCATATATATAGTGAAGTAGAGGTTGAAGCTGCCAATAAAATTGAATCGGGGATATTCAAAAGTGATGTGGTATAAATGAGAATGAATAAATGAAGCCATCTAAGATTATAATATTCTTAGATGGTTTATTTTAATAGCATAAGAAATATGGGAAATTAATTTTCAACTTATTTCTGTTAGTTATTTCTATTATGGAGTCAAAATGTCGTCAAAAGCGGCAATGATATCCTTGTACAAAAAATGGGAATATGGTATAATCTAGTAGTGCCAATGAGAGTAGTATACATGGGAGTAGATGGTGGCTGGTGTTGCCTCTGGTCTTCAAAACCAGTTTGAGACGTTAGTAGCGTCTTAGGTGAGTTCGATTCTCACATATTCCCGCCAATTAAAAAAACTCTGGAAATCCAGAGTTTTTTTGTTATTCAATTGCGTCTTATTCTATCAAAATAATATTTCCCTAAAAATTATACTCTCGAGTATAATTTTGTAAAAAGTGGAGATAATAAGCTGATAGATAGGAGGGATAGTATGATAAGACGAAAATCTAAAGGAAGCGTAGTTAATATATGCTTAATTTTATTGGTGATTGGATTTATATATGGATACGTTGCGAATGATAAGGATAATAATAAAGAACTTTCTTCTAATATTATAAATATTGGAGGAAAAGCCATCAATTCAGAGGAAACAAATCCTAAGCCAGTAAAACAGAAAAATATAAAAGATGTAAAACAAGAAGAAATGGAAGAACCCATTAAAGAACAACCAATTAAAGAGGATGAATTGTTGACTACATCAAGTATGCAAATCGTATTTAAAACATATTATGAGAAGGCTAGAGATACGATCATTAAGGAAAGAGAAATACCAGCAGTTATGATTGGAAGCAAATTAGATGACTTTAAAGAATACCTTGTGGAAAATTACCCTAAATGGGATATTCGACAATTTAGCAAAGAAAAAGTAGAATTATATCAGGTTTCAAAAAACACACCTCCAAACTATTATATTATAAAAGAAAAAGATGGATATGTTGCCGTATTTAAGGTAAATGAAAATGAAGAAATGGTTCTCATGCAGAAAACCGAAATCCCCGTAGTTTCCCTAAGTGAAACGGATCTGAAATATATTGAAGAAGGTATAGAAAGAAAAGATGAAGAAGAAATAAATCAAATCTTAGAAGATTATAGTAGCTAAATGCACCTACAATGGTGCATTTTTGTTTTGCAATATTTTATCAAAAAACATGAAATTATGGTACAATAAATAGATGTCTAAATTAGTAATATATGATTTGCGTGCATAAAAGGGAGATGGTATCATTATAATACTAGGAATTGATCCAGGGATAGCTATAGTGGGATATGGTATTATAGAATATAAGGGAAATAAATTTAAAACCTTAGATTATGGTGCTATTACTACAGAGCCTCAAGAAGATACCCCTACAAGGTTACAAAAGATTTATAAAGGGTTAGAAAAGATCATGCAAGAATATAAGCCAGATGTTATGGCGGTAGAAGAATTGTTTTTTAACAAAAATATAAAAACTGCAATTGTAGTAGGACAAGCAAGGGGGGTTATACTATTAGCTGGTGTAGATCATGGTCTGGCTATTTACGAATATACACCCCTACAAGTAAAGCAAGGCGTTGTGGGCTATGGTAGAGCAGATAAAAAACAAGTACAAATGATGACTAAGGCGATATTGAATTTAAAATCAATACCTAAACCTGATGATGTTGCAGATGCACTTGCTGTTGCAATTAGTCATGCACATTCTGGCGTGTTAGGGGGACTTTTTAAAATTAAATAGGTATGGAGGAGATCTTTTTGTATGAATATATCAAAGGAAGTTTAGTTTACATAGGAGTGGGTTATATCGTCATTGAAAATAATGATATTGGATATAAGATCTATACATCAAATTCATCTATTGCTCAACTTAAAGGGAAAGATGAAAAAGTTATGTTATATACACAACTAATTCATCGTGAAGATGATATGAGTATATTTGGATTTTTCACAAAAGAAGAACTTAAAATGTTTCAATTGCTTATGACCGTGTCGGGCGTAGGAGCCAAAGTAGCATTGGGGATTCTCTCTTCTATTGAATTTGGAATGTTGATTGGAGCTATTGTTTCTAATGATATTAATACGCTTATGAAGGCGCAAGGAGTAGGTAAAAAGACTGCTCAAAGAATTGCTTTAGAATTAAAAGATAAAGTAGATGAAAAGATGGCTATTCTTCAGCCAAGATTTGATGATTTAATCAAGCCTTTAGAAAATGAAATGGATGAAGCAATAAGTGCATTAATAAGTCTAGGGTATAAAAAAGCAGAAGCAGAACAAGCTGTAAATAGGGTGAATGACAATAATTCAAGCTTAGAAGATGTAATAAAAAAATCATTAAAACTTCTTTCAAAATAGATAGAAAAGAGGGATGAGTTTGTTTGACATGGAAGAGAATAGAATTGTAACAACATCTCTTAAAAGTGAAGACAATGAAATTGAAAATAGCTTAAGGCCAAAAAAACTAGACGATTATGTAGGGCAATCTAAAGCTAAAGAAAAATTAAATATATTTATTCAAGCTGCAAAAATGAGAGATGAATCATTAGATCATGTCCTTTTGTATGGGCCACCAGGCCTTGGAAAGACAACGTTATCTAATATTATTGCCAATGAAATGGGTGTAAATTTAAGAATAACTTCGGGTCCTGCTATTGAAAAGGCTGGAGATTTAGCTGCCATTCTTACAAATTTGAACGAAAATGATGTGCTTTTTATAGATGAAATCCATCGATTGAATAGAAGTGTAGAAGAAATATTATACCCAGCAATGGAAGATTATGCATTGGATATCATTATTGGAAAGGGTCCAAGTGCTAGGTCTATTCGATTGGATTTATCTAAATTTACATTGATTGGAGCAACGACTAGAGCTGGACTGTTAACTTCTCCACTTAGAGATAGATTTGGTGTCATTTGCAAGTTAGAATTATATAGTGATGAAGAGTTATACAAAATAGTTATTCGTTCAGCTACAATACTAGATGTTTTAATTGAAGAAAGTGCAGCTATAGAAATTGCAAAAAGATCTAGGGGAACACCAAGAATTGCAAATAGATTATTAAAAAGAGTGAGAGACTTTGCACAGGTAAAAGGAAATGGTATTATTACCAATGAAATTGCGAAGAAAGCACTAGTACTTTTCGAAATTGATTCTTTTGGATTAGATAATGTTGATAGAAGTATTTTATTTACAATCATAGAAAAATTCCGTGGAGGACCTGTAGGATTAGATACCTTAGGTGCAGCTACTGGGGAAGAAAAGAATACGATTGAGGATGTTTATGAGCCATATCTACTTCAACAAGGATTCATACAAAGAACGCCAAAGGGAAGGATCGTAACTAAATCAGGATATGAGCATTTGGGATTGACTTTTGAAGAATAGTTTTAAAGGGGAGAAATTTAAATGACATCTTTTAGAAAATACATTTATTCTTTGTTAGCTATAGTTTTAGTAATAGGAATTTTGCCAACTTCAATTAGTGCATATGAAAAATATAATGATGAAAAAGAAGTTAAGATTGGATTGAAATTTAAAGAAAGTGCTGTGCCAAGTGTATCTTTGAGTAGTAATGCTGGAATAGAGATAGGTGAGAATATTGAAGGCCAATTTAATTCTATTATGAGATTTACTTCAAAGGGTAAATTGATCATAAGAAAAGATGATTGTTTTAGCAATAATACAGATAGTTTAAGTGAAGGAGCTATACATATTCAAATAGGAGATGAATTTAATACGAAGGATGAAGCCAATGTTTTTTTAGAAAATATACCTAAACTGAAAAGTAATCCGTATGTTGTTTATGAAAATGGTTGGAGCGTATGGGTAGGGTTATATGAATCTGTTTTTGAGGCGGAAAGTGAGATTAATAGCATGAAATCAATTCTTTCAACCTATGAATTGAAGATCATATATAAGGATGATAAGAGAATTCAAGTAGTAGATGAAACCGGAAAAGTTAGTTTTATCTATAATACGAAAGATAAAGTATATGAATATAAAGGAATTTCTCGAAATGATAATGATGGAATTATTTCAGTAGATGGTAAAAAATATAGAGGTAAAATAATAGCAAAAAGATTTACAGATAGCGATTTAACAATTATAAATAAGCTGAAATTACAAGAATACTTATATGGCGTATTACCTCGAGAAATATCTGGAAATTGGCCTATAGAAGCACAAAAAGCACAAGCTGTAGCTGCAAGAAATTATGCAATGGTTAGCATTGGAAATCATGATGAACATGGATTTGATTTGTGTGGGACCACCCATTGTCAAGTTTATGGAGGGTATGATTCAGAAAATCCAAGAAGTATACAAGCTGTTGATGAAACCAATGGAAAGGTATTAACCTGCAATGGAAAAATCGTTACAACTTTTTATCATTCAAATAGTGGTGGATATACTGAAAATGCAGAAAATGTTTGGTCGTCTCCCCTAGATTACATAAAAGGTGTAGAGGATCCATATTCTATTGGAGCGCCTAACGATAGATGGGAAAAAGTATATTCAAGACAAGAAATAGAAGGAATTTTAGCTTCAAAAGAATTGTATGTAGGTTCATTGGAAAATTTAATCATAAAAGAACGTTCGCAAAGTGGAAGAGTTTTAAAAATGGAGATTGTAGGAACTTCAGGTAGTGAAATTTTAGAAAAAAACAAAATAAGAAGCATATTTGGTTACAATAATATTAAAAGTACATTGTTTGATATTAATGGTGGCAATGATACAATGCAAAACATATTAGGGGATATAGATCAACCATATACTAAAAATAATATAGCGAATGGTTATGTTATTAATGATGAAGAGGTCAAAAAAATTAATAACACGGAAAAACAATATATATATGATGGAACGAATTACACAAATACGAACGTAGGGAATAGTTCAAGCAACTATACATTTGTTGGTAAAGGATGGGGACATGGTCTAGGAATGAGCCAATGGGGAGCAAAGAAGATGGCAGAAGAAGGATTTACCTATGAAGAGATTTTAAAACATTACTATACAGATACTATAATTGAGTAAGGAGTATGAATATGAAAAAAAGTGATTTTTATTTTAATTTACCAGAAGATTTAATTGCACAAACACCAATGAAAGAAAGAGATCAATCTAGGTTAATGATGTTAGATAAAGAAAGTGGAGAAATTAAACATAAATTATTTAAAGATATCATTGATTATTTAGAAGCTGGAGACTGTATTATATTAAATAATACGAGAGTATTACCTGCTCGTTTATTTGGAATAAAAGAAAATACAGGAGGTAAAGTTGAGTTTTTATTATTAAAAAGAATAGATAACAACCAATGGGAAACGTTAGTAAAACCAGGGAAGAAGGCAAAAGTTGGAGACTGCATTGTATTTGGAGATGGAATATTAAAAGCAAAAATAGTTGGACTAGGAGATGAAGGATCGAGAATCGTTGAATTTGAATATGAGGGTATATTTGAAGAAATTCTAGATAAGTTAGGAACGATGCCTCTTCCACCGTATATCACAGAGAGTTTAGATGATCAGGAAAGATATCAAACTGTATATTCTAAGAATAAAGGATCGGCAGCAGCACCAACAGCAGGACTACATTTTACAGAAGATTTATTAAAGCAAATTAGAGAAAAAGGTATAAATATTGCATTTGTAACTTTGCATGTGGGATTAGGAACTTTTAGGCCTGTAAAAACAGATGAAATTTTAGATCATAAAATGCATTCAGAATTTTATATGATAGATGAAGAAAATGCAGGGATTATAAATGAATCCAAAAAGAATGGTGGGAAAATAATTACTGTAGGAACTACATCTACTAGAACAATAGAAAGTGTTGTTGATGATCATGGTATGATTAAAGCTAAGAGTGGCTGGACAGATATATTCATTTATCCTGGATATGAATTTAAAGTGATAGATGGATTAATTACTAATTTTCATTTGCCTGAGTCAACATTGATTATGCTAGTGAGTGCATTAGCAGGTAGAGAAAAAACATTATTTGCATATGAAGAAGCGATCAATAACGATTATAGATTTTTTAGTTTTGGAGATGCAATGTTTATTATATAGAAATAGTAGGAGGTTTAATGATGGCAATTAGATATGAACTTATTAAAGAATGTAAACAAAGTGGTGCTAGATTAGGTATTCTACATACACCTCATGGTAAAATTGAAACACCTATATTTATGCCAGTAGGGACACAAGCTACTGTAAAGACAATGACGCCAGAAGAGTTAAAAGATATAAATGCACAAATTATTTTGAGTAATACATATCATTTATATTTACGTCCTGGACATGAAATTGTAGAACAAGCAGGTGGATTACATAAATTTATGAATTGGGACAGACCTATTTTAACTGATAGTGGAGGGTTTCAAGTTTTTAGTTTAGGAGATTTAAGAACGATTTCTGAAGATGGTGTGGAATTTAGATCACACATTGATGGTTCTAAGCATTTTTTGAGTCCAGAAAAAGTTATGGAAATAGAAAATTCACTGGGTGCAGATATAATAATGGCATTTGATGAATGTGCGCCGTATCCGGCAGATCGAAATTATGTGAAAAATTCATTAGAAAGAACTACAAGATGGGCAAAAAGATGTAAAGAAGCACATGAAAATACGGATAAGCAAGCTTTATTTGGAATTATCCAAGGTGGAATGTATAAAGATTTAAGAGAGCAAAGTGCAGCAGAAATTATTGGGTTAGATTTTCCAGGATATGCAGTTGGGGGATTAAGTGTAGGAGAGCCAAAAGAATTAATGTATGAAGTGTTAGATTATACGACTCCTCTTATGCCAAAAGACAAACCAAGATATTTAATGGGCGTAGGAAGCCCAGATTGTTTAATTGAAGGTGTAATTAGAGGAATTGATATGTTTGATTGTGTACTGCCAACTAGGATTGGTAGAAACGGAACGGCTATGACGTCCCAAGGAAGAGTTGTAATTAAAAATGCTAAATATAAAGCGGACTTTACACCATTAGATTCAAATTGTGATTGCTATGCATGTAGAAATTATTCTAGAGCATATATAAGACATTTATTTAAAGCACAAGAAATTCTAGCAGCTAGATTAGTAACAATTCACAATTTACATTTTTTGTTAAAATTAATGGAAGATGTTCGTCAAGCAATTAGAGAAGATCGATTATTAGATTTCAAAAAAGAATTTTTTGCTAAATATGGTTATGACTTATAAAATTTATTAAAATTAAGAGGAATTTTTATTTGGATGTCGAATTATAATCTACAGAGTAAGTAAAGGAGGAATGTTTATAATGCCGAATCAATTAATGTCACCTATTTTTATGACAGTAATATTTATTGCAATTTTTTATTTTCTAATTATTAGACCTCAAAAGAAAAGAGAAAAAACAGTTAAAGATATGAGGGATAATTTAAAAGTAGGAAATAGAATAGTAACAATTGGTGGAATTCATGGAAGTGTTTCAAAAATAAAAGATGATCTTGTAACAATTGAAGTTGGTACTGACAAAGTGAATCTTAAAATTGCTAGATGGGCAGTAGGAAGTGTTGTAGAAAAATAGATATTTTAAATAATATCGTATATGAGAAGATGATCAAAGCATCTTCTCATATAAATTATAGGGAAATAGGAAATGATTGAATTTGTAATTTATGTAACTATGTATATTGCTTGTTTGATGTAGAAGTTCAACTTGACAGTATAAAAAAAAAGAGATAAAATTATAACAGATATTGGTGTGTACATGTATAAAAGCAGAGTCCAAGTTAGTATTTTAAATTTCACTCTATAATAACATAGTGAAAGATTTAAAAAAACCGAGGCTTCTCGGTTTTATTATTTGTTAGATTTTTGTTAGGGGAGGTGTGTATATTAGTATGAATCCTATTTATTTGATATTGTTAACAGGAGTAGGTATAGGAACAGGATATTTTGTTAGGAGAAATATTGCAGAAGGTAAAATAAATAATGCGGAGAATAAGGCTGAGGAAATTATAGTAGAGGCTAGAAAAGAAGCTGAAACTTCTAAGAAAGAAATATTACTTGAAGCAAAAGAGGAAGTTCATCGTCGAAGAAATGAAATTGAAAAAGAAAATAGAGAAAGACGAAATGAAAGTCAAAGAGTAGAAAGAAGACTTTTGCAAAAGGAAGAAAGTTTAGATAGGAAATCTGATAACTTAGAAAAAAAGGATGAAATTTTAAATAGAAAGATTAAAGAAGCAGATTCTAAAAAAGAGGAAGTCCAACAATTTATTTTAAAACAGGTTCAAGAGTTAGAAAAAATTTCTGGATTAACTTCAGAAGAAGCAAAAACATTGCTTTTAAGCGATATCGAAAAAGAAATAAGGCATGAAGCAGCTATGATGATTAAAGATATTGAGCAAAAGGCAAAAAATGATGGAGAAAAGAAAGCGAAAGAAATTATAGCTTATGCGATACAAAAATGTGCAGCAGACCATGTGGCTGAGACAACTGTATCTGTCGTGAGTCTTCCTAATGACGAGATGAAAGGTAGAATTATCGGAAGAGAAGGAAGAAATATTAGAGCATTAGAAACATTAACTGGAATCGATTTGATTATAGATGATACACCAGAAGCTGTAATCCTATCAGGATTTGATCCTATAAGAAGAGAAATTGCAAGGATTGCCTTGGAAAAACTGATTATTGATGGAAGAATTCATCCTGCTCGAATTGAAGAGATGGTTGAAAAGGCAAAGAGAGAAGTGGATAATATAATCAAAGAAGAAGGCGAGCAAGTTACATTTGAAACAGGTGTGCATAGCCTTCATCCAGAATTAGTAAAATTATTAGGTAGGCTAAAATATAGAACAAGCTATGGTCAAAATGTGTTAAAGCATTCTATTGAGGTATCTCATTTAGCAGGATTAATGGCTGCTGAGTTAGGTGCAGATATAAAATTAGCTAAAAGAGCAGGGTTACTTCATGATATAGGCAAAGCTGTAGATCATGAAATTGAAGGAACCCATGTGGAAATAGGAATGGATTTACTTAGAAAATATAAAGAATCTAGTGAAGTTGTACATGCTATGTCTACACATCATGGGGACTATGAACCTCAGACTATTGAAGCAGTATTAGTCACTGCAGCAGATGCTATTTCTGCAGCGAGACCAGGTGCTAGAAGAGAAACATTAGAAACATATATTAAGCGTCTTCAAAAACTTGAAGAAATTGCGAATACTAGTCCTGGCGTAGAGAAGTCTTTTGCCATTCAAGCAGGAAGAGAAATTAGAATAATGGTTAAGCCAGAAGAAATGTCAGATGAAGATATCATTTATCTTGCACGAGAAATAACGAAGAAAATCGAAAATGAGTTAGAGTATCCAGGACAAATAAAGGTAAATATTATAAGAGAAACAAGGGCGATAGAATATGCAAAATAAAAGAAGCTTAAAGCTTCTTTTATTTTTTTTATATAAAAAAAAGGAATTTAGAGGACTATGTAGAATATATAACATTGAAAATATTTGTAAATTAACCAAATTAATCTAAGGGGGCAGTAATCATGGAAGTATTAAAAGTATCAGCAAAATCAAGTCCAAATTCTGTAGCAGGTGCATTAGCAGGTGTTTTAAGAGAAAATGGACATGCTGAAATGCAAGCAATTGGAGCAGGTGCGCTAAATCAAGCAGTAAAAGCTGTAGCAATTGCAAGAGGATTTGTTGCACCAAGTGGTGTAGATTTGGTATGCGTTCCTGCTTTTACAGATATATTGATTGATGGGGAAGAAAGAACAGCAATTAAATTAATTGTAGCACCTAGATAGTAAATTAATATAAGGAAACCTGCTTTTTAGCAGGTTTTTTTTATTAAAGTATAAGGAGATAAAAAATTTTTTTTTAGATATAATATAGATAGTCTATGTTTTGTATAATTTAAATATAAAGTTGAGGTGAAATTATGTATGGAATAGATATGCATGTTCATACAAACTTGTCAGATGGGATTTTTCTGCCAAGTGAAATAGTAGATTGGGCAGTAAAGCTTGGTTTGAAAGGAATAGCAATTACAGATCATGATATTGTTGATGGAATAGAACTAGCATTTGAAAGAGCTAAAAAATATGAAGATTTTATTGTTGTGCCAGGAATAGAGTTTAGTACAATATACAAAAAAAAAGAGGTGCATATATTAGGTTATTTTATTGATTATAAAAATGAAGAAATGTTAGATATTTGTAAGAAAATACAATTAGATAGACAAGATAGGGCGAAAAAAATGGTGCAAAATCTTCAACGTGTTGGATTGAATATTAAATTAGAAGAAGTGGAAGATGCCTGTAAAAAAGGTTCCGTTGGAAGACCACATATAGCACGTATACTAATTGCTAATGGATATGCATCATGTATGGAAGAAGCATTTGTAAAATGGCTTAAAAAAGGAAAACCCGGTTATGTAGAAAGGTTTAAATTTACAATTGAAGATGCTATTTACTATATAGAAAAAGCAGGAGGAATACCTGTATTAGCACATCCAGGTTTGATTGATAAACAAATTGATATTTTAAATATTATTCGTAAAGGTATAAAAGGTATAGAAGTATATCATACAAAACATTCAGACTTAGATAGCGAAAATTATTTAAAGTTAGCAAATGAAAAAAAACTTTTTATAACAGGTGGTTCGGATTATCATGATAGGATGTTTAAAGGAATCCCTACATTAGGAAGTGTGAATATTCCTTATGATAGAGTAATTGCAATGAAAAAATAATTTCGTGAAAAAAGTGAGAAAAAAAAAGGGATTTTTAAAAGTATATAGAATATAATACAATTATATTAATAAGAACATAGAATGTTCGTATTAATAGTAATCTATAGAATTGAAAGGAGCAATAACATTGGGAGAATTTTATGAAAATCCATTAATAACAAGATATGGTAGTAAAGAAATGTGTAAAGTTTTTTCTTCAGACGAAAAATTTAAAACTTGGAGAACATTATGGATTGCACTAGCGGAGTCTCAAAAGGAGTTAGGGTTAGAACTATCACAAGAACAAATTGATGAGATGAAAGAATTTCGTGATAAAATTAATTATGATGTGGCGATTGCTAGAGAAAAAGAGACACGTCATGATGTGATGTCACATGTATATGCTTTTGGAGTACAGTGTCCAAAGGCCAAACCTATTATTCATCTTGGAGCAACAAGTGCATACGTTGGAGATAATACAGACATTATTATTATGAGAGAAGCACTTCAAATGATAGAAAGAAAGATTATTAATTTAATACATAAGTTATCTATATTTGCTAAGGATTATAAAGGCGTTCCTACATTAGGGTTTACACACTTTCAACCAGCACAACTTACTACAGTAGGTAAAAGGGCTACATTATGGATGATGGATTTATTGATGGATTTTGAGGATTTACAAGACTTGAAATCAAATATTAGATTAAGAGGTGTAAAAGGAACAACAGGCACACAGGCTAGTTTCCTTAATTTATTTGAAGGAAATCATGATAAAGTAAAAGAGTTAGATCAATTAGTTGCTAAACATTTAGATTTTGAAAAAGTTTTTCCTGTAACAGGACAAACCTATTCAAGAAAATTTGATTATAAAGTATTATCAATATTGAGTGGGATTGCACAATCACTACATAAAATGACAAATGATATTAGATTACTTCAGCATTTAAAAGAAATTGAAGAACCTTTTGAATCTACTCAAATTGGATCATCTGCTATGGCATATAAAAGAAATCCTATGAGAAGTGAAAGAGTTGCTTCATTAGCAAGATATGTAATGGCATCTACTATGAATACTGCCATGACTTCATCAACTCAGTGGTTTGAAAGAACATTAGATGATTCTGCCAACCGAAGAATTTCAATACCACAAGCATTTTTAGCGGTAGATGCAATATTAGAAATAAGTATAAATATTACAGATGGATTAGTGGTATATGAGAATGTAATTAATCAGCATGTGATGAGTGAATTACCTTTTATGGCAACCGAAAATATTTTAATGGAAGCTGTAAAAAAGGGAGGAGATCGTCAAGAATTACATGAAAAAATCAGGTTGCTTTCTATGGAAGCGGCAAAATGTGTAAAAGAAGAAGGTAAACCAAATGATTTACTAGTAAGAATTTTTAAGGATGAAACATTTAAATTAACGAAAGAAGATATAGAAGATTTAATGAATCCTAAATTATTTATCGGAAGATCAGAAGAGCAAGTTGAGGAGTTTATTGACCTATATATTAAACCGATTTTAGATTCAAATGAAAATATTTTAGGAATAGAAGTAGATTTAAAAGTGTAGAAATTTTGAGTTGCTCTCATCTCTTAAGATGAGAGTTTTTTCTTTTGTATGTTTGATATAATATATAAAGGAATATTTTTTGAAATACTAGAATAGATATTTTATAAGTATGTTTTGGAGGTGGAGATGTGAAAAATAATAGTGTAGTATCAACTAAAAGAAGGATCTTAGGGATATATGGGAAAGGCATTTTAGCAGCATTCATTTTTGCATTATTAATATTAGTTATATTGACATTACTGATTACGTATACGAATATATCTGAATCTATTATACCAATGACAACATCTATTGTTATGCTAATAAGTATGCTAATCAGTGGTATGTATACAGGTTCTAAGTTGAAGAGAAGAGGTTGGTTGCATGGCGTAATAGTAGGGATTATATATATGGCAATTATTATTATTATGAGCTGGGGATTAATCAGTGACTTTAAATTAGAAATGTACATTTTATATAAAAGCTTGATAGGAATTGTAGCTTCGGGAATTGGTGGTATAATTGGTGTGAATTTAAAATAAATGATTTTGACATAATTTATCTTTGTGTTATAATTTAGTGGAAACAATTTTGAAGGAGGAAAAAATTTTATGAAGCATATAAAAACGTTGACTAAATCAACATTAAAAGAAAGTGCAGTAAAAGGTGGTTGTGGAGAGTGTCAAACTTCTTGCCAATCAGCATGTAAAACTTCATGTACTGTTGCAAATCAAGAATGTGAAAATAGATAGTACATATTAAAAAAAACAGTGATATCAAATATTACTGTTTTTTAAATGTACTATATTATAAAGTAGGTCGAGATACTATAGGAGGATTATACCAATGATTCATAAATTTCAATTTGATGATGTAAAAATAGTTTTAGATGTAAATAGTGGATCTGTACACGTTATAGATCAAATAATATATGAAATTTTAGATGATTATAAGGAAATATCGAAGGAACAAATAATTGATAAATTAAAGAATAAGTACTCTGATGAGGAAATAGTAGAGGCCATAGAAGAAATAAAATTTTTAGAAAAAGAAGGACTATTATATAGTAAGGATACTTATGTAAATCATTCTTCTTTTGTAAACAGAAAGCCTGTAATAAAAGCGCTATGTCTTCATATAGCGCACGATTGTAATATTAGATGTAAATATTGCTTTGCATCCCAAGGAGACTTTAAAGGTCAAAGAAGTTTGATGAGTGAAGAAGTAGGAAAAAAAGCATTGGATTTATTAATAGAGAATTCAGGTAATAGGAAAAATTTAGAAGTGGATTTCTTTGGTGGAGAACCTTTGATGAATTTTGAAGTTATAAAAAAATTAGTTGAATATGGACGAGCAAGAGAAAAGGAGACCCGTAAAAATTTCAGATTTACTATAACTACAAATGGTGTTTTATTAAATGATGAAAAAATGAATTATATAAATGAAAATATGGACAATGTGGTATTAAGTATAGATGGAAGAAAACAAGTAAATGATAATATGAGGTATACAATTAATGGAGATGGTACGTATGATGTAATTATACCTAAATTCCAAAAAATGGCTAACATGAGAAATGGAAAGAACTATTTTGTGAGAGGAACCTTTACAAGAGAAAATTTAGATTTCTCATCAGATGTACTACACTTGGCAGATCTTGGATTTGAGAGTACTTCTATAGAACCAGTAGTAGAAGCGGGAGAAAAAAGCTATGCTATTAGAGAAGCAGATTTACCTCAAATTTTTAATGAGTATGAGACCCTTGCAAAAGAATATGTGAAAAGAAAAAAAGAAGGGAAAGGTTTTAGCTTTTTCCATTTTATGATAGATTTAAACCAAGGACCTTGTGTTATTAAGCGTTTATCTGGTTGTGGTGCTGGATCAGAATATATGGCGGTTACGCCAGAAGGGGATATTTATCCATGTCATCAATTTGTAGGAAATGAAAAGTTTAAAATGGGCAGTGTATTTGAAGACGAGATAAATTCTACCATTGGTGAAGAGTTCAAGAATGCGAATGTATATACGAAAGAAAAATGTAATGATTGCTGGGCAAAATTCTATTGTAGTGGAGGATGCCATGCAAATGCATATAATTTCCATAAGAATATAAATCAACCTTATGAATTGGGCTGTGAAATGGAAAAGAAAAGAATAGAATGTTCCTTAGCAATACATGCAAAATTATTAAAATAGGAGGAGCAAAAATGATTAAATCATATCAAAAAAACAATCCCGAAATTGATAATAGTTGTTATATTGCTGAAAATGCAACTGTTATAGGACGGGTTACGTTGAAAAAAAACGTAAATGTATGGTATGGAGCTGTTGTTCGTGCTGATGATAATGATGTTGTAATCGGTGAAAATACGAATATACAGGATCATTGTACGATTCATATTGATGATGATTTTTCAACCATAATTGGTGAGTATGTTACAGTTGGACATGGCGCAATAATACATGGATGTACAATCGGTAATAATGTGTTGGTAGGTATGGGCGCAATCATTTTAAATGGAGCTATCATTGGTGAAAATGTTATTATTGGAGCAGGAACTTTAATTCCACCAGGAAAGAAAATTCCATCTGATTCATTAGTAATAGGTTCTCCTGGAAAAGTGATAAGAAAATTAAATGAGGAAGAAATAGAACAAATTAAAAAATCAGCTATTCACTATGTGGATTTAGCAAATAAATACAAGAATTAGTAAATATGTTTGATTTTCTAGGTATATACATTATTGACGATCATTTCTACTCGAGATATAATGATTTTATGATTGAAAGAGGAGGGGCAAGTAATGAAAATGAAAAATGCAATTATTTTATTATTAATTATTGCAATTATTGCGACAGGAGCTATTGCAGGAGTAAAAGGATTAGAAGTTGGGAATTTCAAAATAAGTCCTATTAAGGAACTGATGAAATTAGGACTAGATTTAAAAGGTGGTGTGTTTGTTGTAGTAGAAGCAAAAACAGATGCTACAGGGAAAGAATTGGACAAGATTATGAGTCAAACAAGAGAAGTTCTTCAGCGAAGAGTTGATGCTATGGGACTGACACAACCTAATATTAGTAGAGAAGGAACAAATAGAATTAGAATAGAATTACCAGGGGTAAAAAATTCACAACAAGCTATAAAAGCAATAGGAGAGACTGCACAATTGAAGTTTATGCATTCTAATGGAGAAATAATATTAACGGGAGAAGAAGTGAAAAATGCTGAGGTTGTATTTGAAAGAGATCAAGGAAATGTGCCTTCTGTTTCATTAGAGTTTAATAGCCAAGGTGCAAAAAAATTTCAAATGGCAACTAAAAAAGCTGCATCGGCTTCAAAACCAGAGGATCGAATGATTGCAATTGTACTAGATGATAAAATTATATCTGCACCAACTGTATCAAAAGAAATTCCGAATGGAAAAGCTGTTATTTCAGGAAACTTTACTCTAGAAGAAGCCTCAAGCTTATCTGCATTAATTAGAGGAGGAGCTTTGCCTGTTGATTTAGTAGAAGTTCAAACTTCTGTAATAGGGCCTACATTAGGACTAGATTCGTTAAATAAAAGTGTAAAAGCTGCTGGAATTGGAATTGCATTAGTATTATTGTTTATGTTAATAGTATATAGAATTCCTGGGTTAGTTGCTAATATAGCTTTAGCGTTATATATATTAATCGTACTTTGGATATTAGTCGCTTTTAACGCAGTGATAACATTACCTGGAGTTGCAGGGTTAATATTATCTATAGGTATGGCTGTAGACGCGAATGTAATCATATTTGAAAGAATTAAAGAAGAAATTAGAAATGGAAAATCTTTAAGGGCTTCAGTAAGAACTGGATTTTCAAGAGCATTTACAACTATATTAGATTCAAATATTACTACATTAATTGCGGGTATCGTTTTATACCAATTTGGAGCAGGAACGATTAAAGGTTTTGCAGTAACATTAATGATTGGTATAGTAGCAAGTATGTTTACAGCATTAGTTGTTACAAAAATATTATTAAATATAGTTATAAATATTAATTTATTTAAAAATACAAAATTCTACGGGGCATAGAAAGGGGTCTGGAAAATGAAGGTAATTGAGAAAACAAAACTATGGTTTGGACTTTCTATTGCCATTATGGTAATTGGATTGATTATGGGAATGATAAATGGATTGAATTTTGGAATAGATTTTACGGGTGGAACAATGTTGCAAATTGATCTTGAAAAGAAAGTAGAAGTAAGAGATCTTCAAGATACAATATCAAAATTTAAATTAGATGCAGATATTGTTCATATAGGTGAAACTAAAAAAGAAGTAATAATAAAAACGAAGAAAAATTTAGATAATGATAAAAGAAATGAAGTCTTTAACGTAATAAAAGAAAAATATCAATTAAAAGATGAAAATTTTAAACAAGCTCAACAGTTTGGACCAACCATAGGAAAAGAAATAAGAAAAAAAGCGCTTATGTCAGTATTCATTGCTTCTTTAGGTATGTTAATCTACATTACTTTTAGATTTGAATTGAAATTTGGCGTATCTGCAATTGTAACATTACTACATGATATTTTAATTGTGTTAGCACTTTTTGCTATTTTGAGGATACCTATTAATAGTTCATTTGTAGCTGCCATGTTAACCATTGTTGGATATTCTATAAACGATACAATTGTTGTATTTGACAGAATAAGAGAAAATATTAGGTATTTAAAAAAGAAAGATTATGCAACTTTAGTAAACGATAGTATTAATCAAACCATTGTAAGATCAATCAATACTTCAGTAACGACACTTCTTACAATTGTTTTATTATATATCTTAGGAGTAGAATCAATTAAAGAATTTTCACTACCTTTGATTTTAGGAATTGCTACAGGAACATATTCTTCAATTTTTATAGCAAGTCCAATTTGGGTAATGTGGAAAAATAGAGAAGTTGGAAATGGAAGCTATAATGCTAGATAAAGATTATTATATATATAATGTATAAAGAAATGGTGATGATATTATTTTATATTGTCACCATTTTGAATATGTCTTGTTAAATATGACTGAAAATATAAGAAAAATTTAAAGTTATTGAATCCGTTTATTATATGACATATAATAAAATGTGGATACAAATTTGAATGATCTTTAAAATCGAAAATTAGAAAGTTGATTTTAATAAATAGAGTTAGGGAGGACGTTTTATGAATTTAAAGGATAAGATTAGAGTTATTATGGATTTTCCAGAGAAGGGAATTCGTTATAAAGACATTACAACGTTATTAAAAGATGGAGATGTATTTAAGTATACAATTAATAAGTTTGTGAAAGAATTAGAAGATAAAGATTTTGATTTGATTGCTGGACCAGAATCTAGAGGATTTATAATAGGAACACCAATAGCTTATGCTACTAGTAAAGGATTTATTCCAGTAAGAAAACCTGGAAAACTTCCTGCTGAAACCATACAGAATAAATATGATTTAGAATATGGTAGTGATTCTTTAGAAATTCATAAAGATGCTATAAAACCTGGTCAAAAGGTTATTATTGCAGATGATTTACTTGCAACTGGAGGAACGCTTCTTTCAACAATTAAACTGATTGAGAAATTGGGCGGAGAAGTTGTAGGTATAGTATGTTTAATTGAATTGACATATTTACAAGGACGAGATTTATTAAAAGGGTATGATGTTAAAACTTTAATACAATATTAATACAAAATATTAACAATGCTCATAATTTGAATTTATGAAGTAATTAAATAGGGTGATGATATGTTAGAAAATTTGTTAGCTCAAATGCAACAATACAATCCACATAGCGATAGAAGTCTAATTATTAAGGCATATAATTTTGCTGAAGCTGCGCATGAAGGTCAGTGTAGAAAATCAGGAGAAAAATATTTCATTCATCCAATTGAAGTTGCTAAAATATTAACGCAGTTAGATATGGATGATGCTACAATAGTAGCTGGACTGCTACATGATGTGATTGAAGATACAAAATATACGTATGAACAAATTAAAAATGAATTTAGTGAAGAAATTGCACTTTTAGTAGAGGGTGTTACAAAGCTTAGTAGCTTTACCTATGAAACAAAAGAAGAACGTCAAGCAGAAAGCCTTAGAAAAATGTTTTTAGCTATGGCAAAAGATATAAGAGTTATTATTATAAAATTAGCTGATAGACTTCATAATATGAGAACGTTAAAATATATGGAGGAGAGTAAAAAGAAAGAAAAAGCGAAAGAAACGATTGAAATCTATGCGCCTATAGCACATAGATTAGGAATATCAAAAATGAAGTGGGAATTAGAGGATTTGTCTTTAAGATATTTAGATGAAGAAGGTTACTATGATTTAGTTGATAAGGTAGCAAAGAAAAAAAGAGAAAGAGAAGCTTATATAAAACAAGTAAACGATCAACTAAATGAAGCATTAAAGGATAATATAGATTGTGGATATGAAATTAGTGGCAGATCTAAACACTTTTATAGTATATACAGAAAAATGGTTTATAAACATAAGACATTTGAAGAAATATTTGATTTAACTGCAATAAGGGTTATCGTAGATAGTGTAAAAGATTGTTATGGTGTTTTAGGAAGTGTACATGCTATGTGGAAACCCATTCCAGGAAGATTTAAAGATTATATTGCTATGCCAAAACCTAATATGTATCAATCGTTGCATACGATAGTAATAGGTCCTAATGGAGAGCCTCTTGAAATTCAGATTCGTACTTGGGATATGCATAGAATTGCTGAATATGGTATTGCTGCCCATTGGAAATATAAAGAAGGAACTACTGTGGAAGATGGATTTGAGGATAAGCTTAGATGGTTACGACAGTTATTGGAATGGGAGAGAGATTTAAAAGATCCTAAAGAGTTTATGGAATCTTTAAAAATAGATCTTTTTACGAATGAAGTTTTTATATTTACGCCTAAAGGAGATGTAATAGACCTGCCAGCAGGTTCTACACCTATAGATTTTGCTTATAAAATTCATTCAGCAATAGGAAATAGTTGTATTGGAGCGAAAGTAGATGGAAGAATCGTACCCATTGATTATAAGTTGAAGAATGGAAATATAATCGAGATTTTAACATCGAAAAATAATAATGGCCCAAGTAGAGATTGGCTTAAATTTGTTAAAAGTACGCAAGCAAAAAATAAAATTAGGCAATGGTTTAAGAAAGAAAGAAAAGAAGAAAATAGCATAAAAGGCAAAGAAATGCTTGAACGAGAAATTAAAAGAAATGGGTATGAAGTTCATGAACTTCTAAAAACTCAGTGGATGAATAGTGTGGTAAAAAAAGTAGGACTTAATTCCATAGAGGATTTATATGCATCTATAGGATATGGTGATATTTTATTAGGTCAAGTCGTACCGAAATTGAAAGAAAAATATAAAGAGTCTCAGCGCAAAGAAATAAACATTGAAAATGTATTGGAAAATAATAACAAACAATATACACGAAAAAAGGATACTATAGGTACTCAAGGAGTAAAGGTTAAAGGAACAGATAATATTTTAGTTCGTTTTTCAAAATGTTGTACGCCTGTACCAGGGGATGAAATTATTGGATTTATTACTAGAGGTAGAGGTGTTTCTGTTCATAGAAAAGATTGTGTAAATATTGCTAATGATCAGGATGCACTAGAGCGGTTCATTGAAGTTGAATGGGTTGAAGGAACTCAAAAATCCTATCAAACAGAAATACAAATAATTTCATCTGATAGAAGGGGTCTACTATCTGAAGTGATTAATATGCTTTCAGAGACAAAATTAACGGTTACTGCTGTAAATGCAAGAATTAATAAAGAAAAAATTTCAATTGTTAATTTAACCATTGAGATTACGGATATTAGTCAATTAGACAAATTGACCAAAAAAATTAAATCCATGCAAGGCGTAATAGATGTGTATCGTGTGACTTCTTAGATATTAAAGGAGGATAAGTATGAGAGCTGTAATTCAGAGAGTAAGTACTGCCAGTGTAGTAGTTGATGAAGCTACAGTTGGAGAAATAGGCAAAGGGATTTTGGTGTTATTAGGTGTTGAAGAAAGTGATGAGTCCAAAGATGTTACCTACATGGTTGAAAAAATTGTGAACTTAAGAATATTTGAAGATGAAAATGATAAGATGAATTTATCGTTAATAGATTGTAACGGTCAAATGCTTGTTGTATCACAATTTACTTTGTTAGGAGATTGTAGAAAAGGAAGAAGACCAAGTTTTGTTAATGCTGCAAGACCAGATAAGGCAAATGAATTATATATTGAATTTGTAGAAAAATGTAAAACTTATGGTTTGAAAGTTGAAACAGGAAAATTTCAAGCAGATATGAATGTGCATTTATGTAATGATGGACCAGTAACATTACTGATCGATAGTAAGAAGGTTTTTTAGGAGGAAATAAAATGATTATTGAAAGAATACCAGCAGGAATTTATGCAACAAATTGTTATGTTTTAACTTGTGAGGATACAAAAAAGACAGCAATTGTTGATCCAGCAGGAAATGCGGATGAAATTCTTGAGTACATAAAGAAAAATAATTTAGAAGCTTCTTTTATGATATTGACACATGCCCATGGAGATCATATTGGAGCAGTATGTGAAATTAAGGAAGAGTTAAATATTCCAGTGTTCGTACATAAAGAAGATAGAGGGATGTTAAATGATGCCAATAGAAATCTCTCAAGTTTAATGAGTGGTCCATCTATAGCGATTGTAGCTGATAAATTATTAGAAGATGGCCATATTTTAAATTTAGGGAATTTAAAATTGCATATTATTCATACGCCAGGACATACGAGAGGTGGTATATGTATAAAGGTAGAGGATGTTTTATTCACAGGGGATACATTATTTGCAAATTCAATTGGTAGAACAGATCTAGAAGGTGGATCATTTGATCAAATTATAGATTCAATAAAGAAAAAGATTTTAACATATGAAGATCCTATTAAAGTATTACCAGGGCATGGACCTGCATCTGAAATAGGAATTGAGAGAGCTAAAAATCCTTTTTTGAATAGATAGTACGATGAATACATTCTGTATTTTGTGTTAAAAATAGTATTAATACAAAATATAGGAGGTTTTTCTATGAAAAGGAAAATAGGAGACTATATAAATAAAAAGAATACAAATCAGTTTACAGAAATAGATTTTCATGATTTTGTGGAGATGATACAGGCAGGAATGAAAGATGAAGAAGTTGCAAATGAATTAGGCATACATAAAAGTTATATAGAAAAAATAAAAAATGATATGAGCAGGGAGTATTAATGTTAGGTGGTATAAAATAAAATGCTGAATATTTTTTTAGAAGGACATGATTATAAGTATGATGTTGGGGAATTATTAAAACTTTTTATAGAAGCTGATAAAATTAATTTTATTGAAGAAAAATCCCAAATAAATAAAGAAAAAATATTATTAGTAAGTAAGTATTATAAAAATGAAATAGAATATGTATTTGAAGCTAAATTATTTAAAAACAAAGAAGTGATTTTACAAAAAAAGATATGCATTAATAATGATGAAAAAGATTTGTTAAAAGTTCGTAAATGGGTAAAGCGAAATATTAAGTTGTGTATGTATGATGTAATTAGTAAATTTTACAATAAATATCATTCGTGGGGAATGCTGACTGGTATTAGACCAACAAAAATTGTACATGAACTCATGGATCAAGGTATAGATGAGGATGAAATACGAAAAAAACTAAAAAATGATTATAGAATTTGTGAAGAAAAAATAAATCTATTATTTAGTGTTGTACATATTGAAAGACCAATCATTTTAAATAATAATTCAGAGTATGTAAGTCTATATATTGGGATTCCATTTTGTCCTACTAGATGTGTATATTGTTCTTTTCCTTCAAATAAAGTAGATTCATCTAGTAATATTATGGATAAATATTTAGATGCATTAATTTATGAAATTAACGAGACGACTAAAGTATTGGATGAATTGAATAAGAAGGTAGATACCATATATATTGGTGGAGGAACGCCAACTACTTTAAATGAAATTCAATTAGATAAACTTTGTAGAGCTATAAAAAGTACTATAGATATGCATAATGTAAGGGAGTTTACCGTTGAAGCTGGAAGGCCGGATACTATAACAAAAGAAAAGCTAATGGTACTTAAAAAACATGGAATCGAAAGAATAAGTATTAATCCACAAACGATGAATCAGGAAACGCTAGAAAAAATAGGAAGAAATCATACGATAGAAGATCTTTCTTGTGCATATAGATTAGCAAAAGATATAGGGTTTAAAACGATCAATATGGATGTTATAATAGGATTACCAGGAGAAAATCCAGAAATGATGGAATTTACCATGAAAAAAATTCAAGAATTAAATCCTGAAAATCTTACAGTACATACGTTAGCAATAAAAAAAAGTTCTGCCTTAAAACAAAATAAAGATCAATATGTATTTAGCACGGAAGACCAGGCTGAAGAAATGTTAAAAATATCAAAAGAATATGCGCAAAAAATGGGATTAAATCCTTACTATATGTATAGACAAAAATACATGCTTGGAAATCTTGAAAATATAGGATACACTAAACCAAATCATGAGTGTATTTATAATGTACAGATTATAGATGAAAGACAAACCATTATAGCTTTAGGTGCAGGTGCTGTATCTAAGATTTTTTATCCTCATGAGAATCGATTTGAGAGAGTGCCAAATGTGACAAACTTGGAACAATATATTTCAAGAATTGAAGAAATGGTAAATCGCAAAAGGATTGAACTCCTAAAGTAGGAATAGGAGCGTTTTTGTATTTGAGAAATTAATTAGAGGAGGGAGTATTATGTTAACTAAATCACCAAGGGGAACGAAAGATATTTTACCAGAAGACATGTACAAATGGCTTTATGTAGAAGAAGCATTTCGAGATATTTGCTATAAATTTGGATATAAGGGAATAAGAACACCTATTTTTGAACATACTGAAGTGTTTAAACGTGGCGTAGGAGAAACAACTGATATAGTTCAGAAAGAAATGTATTCTTTTGAAGATAATGGAGGCAGAGAAATTACTTTAAAGCCAGAAGGAACTGCTCCAGTAGTAAGGGCATTTATAGAGAATAAATTATATGCAGATGCTCAGCCAGTAAAGTTATATTATATAACTCCTTGTTTTAGATATGAAAGACCACAAGCCGGAAGATTAAGAGCTTTTCACCAGTTCGGAATTGAAGCATTTGGTACAATAAATCCAGGAATAGATGCAGAAGTAATAGCATTAGCTATGAACTTTTTTAGAACTTTAAAGATTAAAAATTTAGAATTACGTATAAATAGTGTTGGATGCAAAAAATGTAGATCAGAATATAACAAAATTTTAAAAACATATTTGAAAGATAAATTACCTAGTCTTTGTAATACATGCCAAGATCGATTTGAAAGAAATCCAATGCGTATTATAGATTGTAAATCAGAAACTTGCAAAGAGCAATTAACGAATATACCTTTAATGATTGATCACATATGTGATCAATGTAAAGATGATTTTGAGTCATTAAAAGAGAATTTGTCCCTTATGGATATTAAATATACAGTAGATCCTACGATTGTTAGGGGATTGGATTATTATACAAAAACTGCTTTTGAAATTATATCTAATGAAATTGGTGCACAAGCAACAGTATGTGGTGGAGGACGATATGATGGGTTAATGGAAGAACTCGGAGGTCCTGAAACGCCAGGTATTGGATTTGGTATGGGTATTGAGAGATTATTATTAACCTTAAAAAATAATAATATAGAGATTCCAAAGCCAAAAGATATGGATGTTTTCATTGTTACAATAGGAGATAAGAGTAAAAAAGAAGCCACTAAACTACTAAGTAAATTAAGAGTAGAGGGGATTTCTGCAGATAAAGACTATATGGATAAAAGTATAAAAGCACAATTTAAATATGCCAATAAAAAAAATGCAGAGTATTGTGTGGTAATTGGTGATGATGAATTAGAAAAAGGGATAGTAACTTTGAAGAATATGGAAATTGGAGAGCAAGTAGAAGTAGAATTAGATAATATAGTGACAGAACTGAAAAATAGACTATAGATAGGAGGAATAATTATGGCAGAAGCACTAGGAAATATGAAAAGAACACATATGTGTGGAACTTTAAGAGAGAATAATATAGGTGAAGAAGTAGTATTAATGGGATGGGTACAAAAAAGAAGAAATCTTGGGGGATTAGTATTTGTAGATTTAAGAGATCGTGAAGGGATTGCGCAAGTAGTTTTTGATACAGATGTATCACAAGAAGCATTCAATAAAGCGGACCCAATTAGAGGTGAATATGTAATAGGCGTTAGAGGTATTGTTAAAAAAAGAGAATCTGTAAATGATAATTTGCCAACAGGTCAAATTGAAGTATTTGTAGAGGAATTAAAAATCTTTTCACAAGCACAAACGCCACCTATTTACATTGAAGATAATGATGATGTATCTGAAAATTTAAGATTGAAGTATAGATATCTAGATTTAAGAAAACCTAAAATGCAGAAGAATCTAATGTTTAGACATAAGATGGCACAATTAACAAGAAATTTTCTATGTGAAAGTGGGTTTACTGAAATTGAAACACCTATGTTAACTAAGCCAACGCCTGAAGGGGCTAGAGATTACTTAGTTCCTAGTAGAGTAAACCCTGGAAAATTCTATGCGCTACCTCAATCACCACAATTATTCAAACAATTATTAATGGTATCAGGTATGGATAGATATTTCCAAATCGTAAAATGTTTTAGAGATGAAGACTTAAGAGCAGATAGACAACCAGAATTCACACAAATAGATATGGAAATGTCATTTGTAGAGATAGAAGATATATTAGGTATAAATGAAAAATTATTACAAACTATGTTTAAAGAAATGATGAATTTAGATATTGAACTTCCAATTCAAAGAATGCCTTATAAAGAAGCTATGGAAAGATTTGGTTCAGATAAACCAGATATTCGTTTTGGATTTGAATTAAAAAGCATCAATGATCTAGTTGAAAACTGTGATTTCAAAGTATTTAGTGCTGCCGTAAAAAATGGTGGAGAAGTTAGAGGGATAAATATATCTGGTTATGGAGATAGTTTTAGCAGAAAAAATATTTCAAAGCTTGAAGATTTTGCAAAAACGTATGGTGCAAAAGGTCTAGCGTGGATTAAGATCACAGAAGAAGGTGTAAATTCACCTATTGCTAAATTCTTTAAAGAAGAAGAAATAAATAATATTTTAGAACGTTTTGAAGCTAAGTCTGGAGATTTAATTCTGATAGTAGCGGATGAAGCAGATATAGTATTTGACTCATTAGGACATTTAAGAGTTGAGGTTGCTAAGAAATTAGAATTATTAAATAAAGATGAGTATAAGTTACTTTGGGTAACTGAATTCCCATTATTTGAGTATGATAAGGAAGAAAAAAGATACGTAGCTAAACATCACCCATTTACGGCACCTATGGATGAAGATCTTGAACTATTAGATACTGCGCCTGAAAAAGCAAGAGCAAAAGCGTATGATATCGTGTTAAATGGAGTAGAAATAGGTGGAGGAAGTATAAGAATACATAATGGAGAATTACAACAAAAAATGTTCGAGAAATTAGGATTTACGCAAGAACAAGCATGGGATAAATTTGGATTCTTACTTGAAGCTTTCAAATATGGAACTCCGCCACATGGTGGAATCGCATATGGATTAGATCGATTTGCTATGCTACTTACTGGTAATGATAGTATCAGAGAAGTGATTGCATTCCCTAAAACACAAAATGCATCTTCCCCTATGACGGAAGATCCATCTGTTGTTGAAGAACGTCAACTAGAAGAGATACATATTAAAGTTGTTGAAGATAAATAAATGATTTGGAGTGCTGAAATAGCACTCCATTATTGTATGTTCGTATGAATAATTGAATATACTTAAAGTGAAAGATTACATTTATTCTGCAAATAAAATAAGGTATAATAGAATAAAGATTTAGAAAAATGTTACAAGTGAAAATTTTAAAATAGATGAGTATACGAAGGAAAAGAGGCGGAAGTTGTGAATCAAGTTGGAAAAGTAGTTGAAGTTTTTAAAAATAATAGAGCAAAAGTTTTAATGAAGAAACATGCTGCATGTGGAGAATGTGGCGCATGTCAACATGGAGAAGAAAACATGAAATTGAATATAGTAGGATTTAATAAAGTGAATGCTAAAATTGGAGATACGGTAGAAGTAGATATGGAAACAGCCAATGTATTGGGAGCTGCTTTTATAATGTATGTGATTCCTCTATTTTTTATGGTAGTAGGAATTGTTGGAGGAAATTATTTTTTAAAGAAATTGGGGTATACTACAAATATAGATATGTATTCAGCTGGTATTGGATTTATATTATTGGCAATATCATTTTTTAGTATAAGATTGTATGAAAGAAAATTAAAAGATGATAAGAGATATATTCCAGTAATATCAAAAATAGTAGAGGAATAATATTTCTTAGACATATGAAAAAAATAAAATTAAAAGGGGTGGATAAATAATGAATTTTGAAAACTTAAAAAATGTAGATCCAGAAATTTTTAGTGCTATCGAAAAGGAAATTAATAGACAACAGACTAAAATTGAATTGATTGCTTCTGAAAATTTTGTTAGTGAAGCAGTAATGGAAGCTATGGGAAGTCATTTGACAAATAAGTATGCAGAAGGGTATCCTGCTAAGCGATATTATGGTGGTTGTGAATATGTAGATATTGCAGAAGATCTTGCTAGAGAAAGAGTAAAAAAATTATTCAATGCAGAACATGCAAATGTTCAACCACATTCAGGGGCCAATGCAAATTTAGGCGTATACTTTGCTATTTTAAAACCTGGAGATAAAGTATTAGGAATGAACTTATCTCATGGAGGACATTTAACCCATGGAAGTCCAGTAAATATTTCAGGTACATATTTTGATTTTGCTGATTATGGAGTGAATGCAGAAACAGAAGTCATTGACTATGAAGAAGTTCGAAAGGTTGCCAATGAAGTAAAACCTAAATTGATTGTAGCTGGGGCAAGTGCATATCCAAGAAAAATTGATTTTAAGAAATTCAGAGAAATTGCAGATGAAGTAGGAGCATACTTAATGGTAGACATGGCACATATTGCAGGATTGGTAGCTGCTGGTCTACATCAAAATCCTTGTGAGTATGCACACTTTGTTACTACTACGACCCATAAAACATTAAGGGGACCAAGAGGTGGCGTTATTTTATGTAAAGAAGAATTTGCAAAGCAGATTGATAAAGCCATTTTTCCAGGCATACAAGGTGGACCATTAATGCATGTAATTGCAAGTAAAGCAGTGAGCTTTAAAGAAGCATTAACGGATGAATTTGTAGTGTATCAAAAACAAATTATTAAGAATGCAGATAGATTGGCAACAGAGTTAATAAGTAGAGGATTTAAACTGGTTTCTGGTGGTACAGATAATCATCTTATATTGTTAGATTTAAGAAACAAGAATATAACAGGTAAAGAAGCAGAAAAGTTATTAGATGAAGCAGGGGTTACTGTTAATAAAAATACAATTCCTTTTGATCCGCAGAGTCCTTTTGTAACTAGTGGGGTTAGAATTGGTACGCCTGCCGTTACAACTAGAGGAATGAAAGAAGAAGACATGACAGATATTGCTAAGATTATTTCTACTATAATAGAGACACCTGATAAGTTAGATGAAGCGAAAAAAATGGTAAGTCAGTTGTGTGCTAAATTTCCGTTATATAAATAAATAATATATAAAAAAACGAGAATTCTTTTAAAAGAATTCTCGTTTTTTTATACTTGCTATCACTTTATGATTTTCAAGAATATAATGTTATAAAAATAGAAAGTGGAGATGATTAATTTGGTATATGATAATGAAAAATATTTATTTGTTTTTACTTCAAATTATCATGGTTATTATATAGAAGAACTTTTTAGAAGAAATGGAATAAAAAATACCTTTAGAAAAGCCCCAAGGGCTGTAGCAAAGTCCTGTCATACTGCTATTTATATACAACAACCAGACTTACAAAAAGCGGTTAACTTGATTAGGCAGGCTAAAATTTCTGTTCAAGGAGTATTTGAGATTATAAGAATAGGTCATGTACTAGACTATAAGAAGGTAAAAGTATGAAACAGTTTTTTAAAATAGGTTTGTGACACAAACCTATTTATGATCATATAGTAGATAATAGGTGAGGGTGATGATAATGAAAATATTAATTACTGGAGCTAATGGTCAGTTAAGTACAGAATTAAAGAACCAGCTAAATGATAGCAATATCGATTACTTAGCTTTAAATAAATCGGAGTTAGACATTACTGATTTTAATAAGGTTAATCGTATTATTTTGAAAGAACATCCACAAATTTTTATAAATTGTGCTGCAAATACCAATGTAGATGGTTGTGAAAAAAATGAGATAAATGCCTTTAAGGTAAATGCAATTAGTGCTCAAAATATAGCAATTACAACTAATAAAATAGGATGTAAAGTGGTTCATATTTCTACTGATTATGTTTTTGATGGGGAAGATAATAGACCATATAGGGAATATAATGTAACCAATCCTCAAAGTATTTATGGAAAAAGTAAATTGCTAGGAGAAAAACTGATAGAAAAGTTTAATCCAAAACATTTTATAATAAGAACTTCATGGTTATATGGAGAAGGAAATAATTTTGTAAAGACCATGTTAAATCTTGCATCGTATAAGGATGAGTTAAGCATAGTAGATGATCAAATAGGAACACCTACAAGTACCGTTGATCTAGCTAAATTAATAATTAGTTTAATGCAAACAGAGTATTATGGAATATTTCATGGAACGTGTAAGGGTAGTTGTAGTTGGTATGATTTTGCTAAAAAGATATTTGAATTAAAAAGTATAGATATTCAATTAAATAAAATAAATACCAAACAATTAAATAGATTAGCATCAAGGCCGAAATATTCTGTTTTAGATAATTTTATGTTGAAAGTATTAGGATTAAATACTTTTAGGCATTGGGAAGATGCATTAGAAGAATATTTAAGAAAAGAGGTATAAATTATATGAAAGGTATAGTATTAGCTGGCGGGTTAGGAACAAGACTATATCCTATTACAAAAGTAGTATCAAAACAGTTATTACCTATATATGATAAACCTATGATCTATTACTCTTTATCTGTTTTAATGCTTGCAGGTATAAAAGAAATATTGATTATCTCAACGCCCAGAGATTTACCAATGTATAAAGAATTACTAGGAGATGGAAGTAAATTAGGAATTTCTTTCTCGTATGCAGTTCAAGAAAAACCAAGGGGGCTTGCAGAAGCATTTATAATAGGTGAAGAATTTATAAAAGATGATAAGGTAGTTTTAGTTTTAGGAGATAATATTTTTTATGGTCAAAGATTTACTGAAATACTTCAAAGAGCAGCTTCATTGAAAGAGGGAGCTATCATATTTGGATATTATGTAATAAACCCTAAAGAATTCGGGGTAGTAGAATTTGATAAGGAAGGAAATGTTATTTCTATTGAAGAAAAGCCTGAAAAACCTAAATCTAATTATGCAGTGCCTGGATTGTATTTTTATGATCATGATGTAGTTAAAATTGTAAAAAATATAATGCCATCAGAAAGAGGAGAGTTAGAGATTACTTCAGTGAATGAAGAATATTTAAAAAGAGGGAAGTTAAAAGTAGAATCATTTGGTAGAGGTATGGCATGGCTTGATACAGGAACACATGAAGGACTTCTACAAGCTACCAATTTTGTGGAAGCAATTCAAAAAAGACAAGGGTTATATATAGCATGCTTAGAAGAAATTGCTTACAAAATGGGATATATCGACAAACAACAACTTATAAAATTAGCTAAAACGCTTTTAAAAACTGATTATGGTAGATACTTGATGGATATAGCAAAAGGTATATAAATAGAGGTGTATTTATGGGGAAATTTAAATTTATAGAAACTGAAATAAAGGATTTATATATAGTTGAAACGAAAGTTTTTGGAGATAGTAGAGGATACTTTATGGAAACGTATAACGCAAAAGATTTTAAAGAAGAAGGACTAAATATGTGCTTTGTACAGGATAATCAATCTAAATCAAAAAAAGGAGTACTTAGAGGATTACATTTTCAATATAAGTATCCTCAAGGAAAATTAGTAAGAGTTACAAAAGGAAAAGTATTTGATGTAGCAGTTGACCTTAGAAAAAATTCTAAAACTTTGGGTAAATGGTATGGTGTAATTTTATCTGAAGAAAATAAACGACAATTTTATATTCCAGAAAGATTTGCACATGGATTTTTAGTTTTATCAGAGGAAGTAGAATTTGTTTATAAATGTACAGATTTTTATCATCATGAGGATGAGGATGGAATACTGTGGAATGATTCAGAGCTAGGTATTAATTGGCCTTTAGATAAAGTTGATGAAATTATACTTTCAGAAAAAGATAAGAAGTGGAAAACATTAAAGGAAACGAAATTAGATTTTTAGAGATAATAACTTGAGGTGAAGAAAATGAAAAAGTTATTAGTAACAGGTGGAGCAGGTTTTATTGGTAGTAATTTTATAAAATATATGATTGATAAATACAAAGATTATAAAATAATTAACTTAGACTTACTAACCTATGCAGGAAATTTAGATAATTTAAAAGATATAGAACATAATCCTAATTATGAGTTTATAAAAGGAGATGTAGCAGATAAAAAGATAGTAGATAAAATAGTATCTAAAGGAATAGATTATATAGTAAATTTTGCAGCAGAATCACATGTAGATAGAAGTATAGAAGATCCAGAAGTTTTTATTAGAACAAACATAATGGGAACACAAGTTTTGCTAGATATTGCTAAAAAATATGGCATAGAAAAATATGTACAAATTTCTACTGACGAAGTATACGGTTCATTAGGAAAAGAAGGATTATTCAAAGAAGGAACACAACTTGCTCCAAACAGTCCATATTCAGCTAGTAAATCAGGAGCAGATTTATTAGTTAGAGCATATTATAAAACATATAAATTACCAGTAAATATTACAAGGTGTTCAAATAACTATGGACCTTATCAATTTCCAGAGAAATTAATTCCATTGATGATAGCTAATGCATATGAAAATAAAGAGTTACCTGTATATGGAGATGGACTTCAAATTAGGGATTGGCTACATGTTAAAGATCATTGTAGTGCAATAGATTTAGTGATTCATAGAGGAAAAATAGGAGAAGTATATAATATTGGTGGAAATAATGAAAAAGCAAATATTCATATAATAAAACTTATACTTGAGAAGTTAAATAAATCAGAAACACTAATAAGATATGTAAATGATAGACTAGGACATGATAGAAGATATGCCATAGATTCAGGGAAAATACAGAATGAATTAGGTTGGAAACCAAAGTATGATTTTGAAAGAGGATTAGAAGAAACTGTGAAATGGTATTTAGATAATAAAAAATGGTGGAAAAAGCTAAAAAGTAGAATTTCTTAAAAATAGCATATATTTAAAAAAATGTCTAAAGGTTAAGCCTCTTAGACATTTTTATAGTATCAAAAAAATAGTTTCAACGTATTATGAAATAAGGGAGAGAGAATATGATTAAAAGAAAGATCGTTATAAAAGTTCCAGTAGCCAAGTGGTCAAATGCACATTTATGGGGGGATTATCATTTTGCTTTAGCAATAAAAAAGCAATTTGAGAGAAAAAATTGGAAAGTATTAATTCAAATTTATCCTGAATGGAATACAAAAGATGATTCGTCCTATGATGTTGTGATTGTTTTAAGAGGATTGCAAAGATATATGCCTAAAAGAAATCATTTTAATATTATGTGGAATATATCACATCCAGATGATGTAATGGTTGAAGAATATAATAACTATGATTATGTGTTTATTGCTTCAAATATTTGGGCAGAGCATATATCTTCATTGTGTGATGTGAAAGTAGAGGCTATGTTGCAATGTACAGATTCAGGACTTTTTTATCTGGAAGAAAGTATGAAATATAAGCATGAATTATTATTTATAGGTAATTCAAGAAAGGTATTTCGTAAGATAATAAAGGATATCTTGCCAACGAATAGAGACTTATCAGTATATGGAACCTGTTGGAACGAGTTTATAAATAAGAAATACATCAAGGGAAGATATATTTCAAACAAAGAACTTAGAAAAGTATACTCTTCATGTAAAATTTTACTTAATGATCATTGGGATGATATGAGAAAAAAAGGTTTCTTATCGAACAGATTATTTGACGGATATGCATCTGGTGCTTTTATTATTTCAGATAATATTAAAGGATATAAAGAGGTATTTGGGGATGCATTAGTAACGTATAAAACAAAAGAAGAATTAGACAGCTTAATAGAAAAATATTTAAAAAATGAGATATTGAGAAAAGAAAAAGCACGCAAAGGATATGAAATAGTAAATAGAAAACATACTTTTAAAAAGAGGGTAGAGCGGATTATTGAAGTTATTGAAAGAAATATATAATAAATAATTCCCAAATTTGGAGGTGGATTGACTTAAATTAAGTCAAATTTAAAATGAGTAAAAATATTAGGATATGTATTGATTCATGC
>JADPRS010000038.1 GCA_015686845.1 Lutibacter sp. B2 | reverse complement strand
AAAGAATAAATAAGTTTTTATGTAAAGAATAAATAAGTTTTTATGTAAAGAATAAATAAGTTTTTATGTAAAGAATAATGGCGTTATCAAAGATAACGCCATTATTCTTTACATTTAAAATGTTTACTTTGTCATTTCATAAAATTTATCAATCATGAATCTTACAAATTCATTTTCTTTCATTTGAGCTTTTTTAGCCATTTCTTTAACCTGTTTATTATGATCTGTACTTATATAATAACTAACTCTCATCATTTCAGGCTTCGTAGTTTTTAAAGCTTCTAAATTAATGATAGGTCCTTTCCCTGCTTCTAAAATTTCTTCAGCTGCTTTATTAGTATCTTGTCCTTTTACCTTGTTAAATCTATTTCCCATACATTACACCCTTTCTATTAATTCCTTAGTAAATTCTTTAAAAGATAGCGCTCCAGTAGCAGTAGGCGCATACTCATTAATTGGAACATTTTCGGTCTCTGCTTCTGCAAGTTTAACATTCACAGGAACAATTGTATTGAATAAAAGATCTTTAATTCTATCATGATTCCTACAGCATTCTACAAAGTCATTAGACATTTTAGTTCTTTTAATAAATCTGTTTATTAGAAAACCTTTAATGTTATTTTGAATTCGTAATCTTTTGGTTATTCCTTCCCATAGATCCATGAATATCAGACTTCCTCCTAATGAATTGGCGCCTGCTTCATTTACCAATATAATAGCATCTGAAGCTATAAAAGCATTTTGATTAAGAATACTCATACTAGGATTCGTGTCTATCAATATATAGTCATATCGATTGAAGAAATCCTTATAGTCTTCAAAAAAATTCTTTAGTATGTATTCACGTCCTGGATAGTTCACAAGTTGCATTTCTGTTCCAGTTAATTTAATTGTAGATGGAATTAAATCAATTCCATTACAACTTACAATTACTTTCTCAGGTGAAGTTTCATCATCTTCGAAAACATCAAGTATCGTTTTTAATCCTTCATCAGAATTTGCACCGAAATTACTTGTTAAATTTGCTTGTGGATCTATGTCTATACAAAGAACATTTTTTCCCATTGATTTAAGTGTACCAGCTGTAGAGAATGTGGTTGTAGTCTTGCCCGTGCCACCTTTTAATGTTCCAAAACTAATAGCTTTCATTATTTATCCTCCTTGTTATGCAAAAACTTATTGAATTAATTATACAATAACTTTTATAACTAGTTCAATAAGTTTTTATATAAAAAATGAAATAAAAAATAAAACCTTCAAATCTCATAGAACATCAAGGCAATCCCCAGGGCTCTCTACATAGTCGCCATAAATGTATTAGTGTGGCTCCTTCTTGTCCGTATAAAATTAACGATGTTCATCCTTCACAACGTGCTTTATACGGACTGTCGCCACACACTATACAATTATGGCTTTGTATTTCGAGGGCCCTTCCGCCACGCCCGGAAGCCATTGCCTTGATGTTCTATTTGTAATTTTTTCATAATATTTGTTTTTTGAATTGTAAACATTTATATTTGTAAATCTATACACACACCGGCTATCGGGCGTGGCGAGGAACTCTTGGGAGTGAGTGGAGCGGAGAGTTTATCAATTGTGGCTAGTATATAGTTAATGCATATTGTGGGCTCGTAGGAGCGCAGCTCTAAGATAGACCTCTATATGCAAATATAAATTGTGCTGCCATAGTTGATAGGCTTGGAGCGGAGGGAATGGACAAGTGTTCCTGGGAGGTGTGAGATTAAAAGTATACATTGGGCAAATCAATCTTTTTAACTTGCTAAGATCTTAACTCTTTGGATGTAATTTAAAAAATCAGTCACGCTAAGAACCAAAAATTAATAAAAACTTATAATTTCATCACACTAAAGAAGTTCATTTGATTTTGTCGAAACATGAATAATCTAATTAAATATGTATAGAAATACATTAATATATTTGAATATATATAACTATGATAGTTGATATAACTTGGTTTAAGTCATTTTGTATTTATGTAACTCTTACCTATTTATGATACATTCATCGTGTTAATTAATGCTTATCATAGATTTCACTGGCTCTAATCCTAACGGTAAAATAGGAATTAGATTTTATCTAATTCCTATTTTACCGTAAAACATAAAGTTTTTCACCAAGTCCTGCGATTATGTTGCACTGGGATTACTTAAAATTTTATATTAACGTTCACGTATTACCGACGTCCACTCTGACCCACTATGCTTGACCTAATAGAGAGTGGATGTGGAAAACGAACGACAATTGTTAGACGATGCAACATATGGACTTCTCCCATATATTAAATTTAATTCCATTCATCTCGTACTATGCCATAACTTACAGAATCGTAATACTTTCCTTCAACAATTCTAGCTTTTCTATAAACAGCTTCTTTTTTTAATCCTAGTTTTTCAGCTAACTTCATCATCCTTATATTTCCTCACCAAGTTGATAATCCAAGTCTTACAAGTTTTGGATTTTTCTCAAAAATTTCATCAATCCATAGTGTTAAGGCTTCATAGCCTATTCCTAATCCCCAATAGTTTTCATTAAAAATTACTACACCGATTTCCATCCAAAGAGTTTCTTCCGACTTCCAGTACCAATTTACTTGTCCAATTATGTCATCAGTATCTTTGTCAGCAATTATTTTATTGTCTTTTAGTACATTTATTTCTCCATTTTGTAATTTGATTTTTAGCTCTTCAATATAATTCTTCAACTCATCCTCTGTAGCTTTTTTATAATAAGGACCATTAAATCTATGGAATTCTCGTGAAGGATGATACCAATAAAAATAATCTCCTAAATCTTTAATTTCTAATTTTCGTAATATAATATTTATTGATTTATTCATGTCGTTATCTCCTATAATTTATTATTTAGTAACTATAATCTAATATGTTGTTTCGCCTAACGTTTTTGCTATCGTTGCGATGGTCCACATGGTTTTTGTGGACTGTTTGCAAATAGCATGTTATATGCCGGTGTTTATTTGTTTTGATAGTAATTTCTTCTCTATTTCATTTAATAAACGATACATTTTATTTAACTCTATATTAATCATGGTTTTCTCCTCCTTCATATATTTTTTATTTTTTCCAAATATTATATATAATATAGAAGAAGGATAACTTTTTATAATTAATGGCATATAACAATTGATTACCGAAACTGAAAGTTCGTTTTGTATACCTTGTAGGGTAGTATTTGCGAACCAATGTTCGGTAATTTTTACTTATACAAGATGGTTTTATAGTATAACAACATAAAAAATTTTACAATTTTAAACAATAGTTAAACTTTCAATGATCTAGTAACCTTGCATGTAACTAAATGTTATTTTTGATACATTAGTATAAAAAATATGGTTCTCATAATTTAAAAGTCCTTAGCATATAATTTTCGCACTTGGCTACCGCTACTCCTATATGAATATTCAACTTTGCTTCTTAAAAAATTTTCATCAGATACAATCATCTTTACAACGTTGTTATGGCTTTAGTTTAGCATAGAATCATTTTCATATTTGTCGACAGTTATTTCTTTTCTAATCAAGGAGGATATTGTCTATTTGTGTCGAACTATATGATGATATAGTACTATAGTCTCAAATACAATCAAGACTAATTACCTACTGTTTACTATTCAAACTGTTAATTAAACACATTCGCCTTTGTGCGTGAAAATGTAATTGACTGTTATAGTATATTCAAATAAGTTTAGTTTGGATTAAAATAAAATTATATGTGATGATAATAGCAAACTTATCGAAAGATAAGAACGCAAAGACATGGGTCTAAGAGATTATACGTCTTATGATCGCCTGTTTGCCGAAACATATTAATCTATTATTTTTAAACAAATAATATTTCACAATACTTGTAGCATTTATCCAAGTTTGTATTTTGAAAATATATTTGTTTAGAGATCAGGAAAAAAATATGTCAAGACAAAAGGCACCTGTAACCCACAGGTGTTTTATCTTTATATAAAAAATGTTTTCTAAAGAAGGAGAGGATATAATGCAAGAAAATCAATTTATTATTTTCAAATTAGAAGAGGAACAGTATGGAATTAATATTATAACCGTACAGGAAATAACTCAATTTAAAGAATGTAATAAAATCTCGAACATGCCACATTTTGTTGAAGGAATAATTAATTTAAGAGGAAAAATAGTTCCAATCATTTGCTTGAAAAAAAGATTTAAAATTGAAGAAAGGCAGATAAATACTGAAACAAGAATAATAGTTGTTAATATTAATGATAAACAGGTTGGATTTATTGTTGATGAAGCATCTGAAGTTATCAGCCTTAACGAAAACGATATAGAGCTTCCACCAGATATGATTGCTAGTGTTGAAAGACAGTACATAACAGGTATCGGCAAACTAAAAGATAAAATAATCATTCTTTTGGATTTAGAAAAGATTATGACTAATGATGAAAACGCTATGATAAGTGAAATTAAACAAAAGGGGGATATATAATGTTCAAATTTAAAAGTTTAAAAACAAAACTTATAACAATGATTGGACTTGCTGTTTTGATTTCTTTTATCACTACAATTTCTTTTGTAACCATTAAATCAAATGATATGGCAAAAAAAGAATCGTTTAGAGAGGCTAAACAAACAGCGCACAATTATGGAAATTATGTTAAAGCAGAAATTGATGTTGCTATAGCCAGTGCAAGAACTTTGGCAGAAGCCTGTGAAGGGTTGAAAAATGCAGAAGAAATAGATCGAGACGCTGTAAATAGTATATTGAAAAATGTACTAGAAGAAAATCAAAACTTCCTTGCAACTTGGACCGCTTGGGAACCAAATGCTTTAGATGGAAAGGATTTAGAATTTGTAAACAAAAATGGACATGATAAAACAGGTAGATTTGTACCTTATTGGAGTAGAGATAATGGAAATATCACAGTAGTGCCTCTTGTTGATTATGAAGTAGAAGGAGCTGGAGATTATTATTTGGACGCTAAAAAGACCCATGAGGAAGTAGTTACAAATCCATATGATTATGAAGTAGCAGGAAAGAATGTATTAATCACAAGTTTGGTTGTTCCAATTATGAATGATGGAAAATTTTTAGGTGTTGTAGGAATAGATATTTCGTTAGATACTTTTCAAAAAATGATTTCTGAAATAAAACCTTTTGAAACGGGATATGCTGCACTTATTTCAAATAACGGTATATATGTGGGACATAAAGATTTAGATCATATAGGAAAAGATATAGGAAATACAAAAGAAAGAATAGAAGCTAAAAAAGCCATAAAAGAGGGTAAATCATATAACTTGACCCTTACATCCAATTCTACAAAAGAAGAAGTTTATAGATATTTTACACCAATAAATATTGGAAAATCAAAAACACCTTGGTCTTTTGCTATCAGTATACCAATGAATAAGATATTAGAAGATGCAAATAAAATTAGAAATTTTTCAGTGGTATTAGGATTTATTTCTATAGTAGTAATACTTAGTATTTTATATTTCACTGCAACCAATATTATTAAGCCAATTCGTAAAACAATAGAGATGTTAAAAGATATTGCACAAGGAGAAGGGGATCTAACCAAACGACTGGACACGGATGCAAATGATGAAATAGGAGAACTAGCACAATGGTTTAATTTATTTATAGAAAAGATTCAAGCGTTAGTAGGACAAGTAAAAAGAAATGCAGATGCTTTAGCAGAATCATCTAATCAGATATCTTTAGGTATGGAAGAAACAAATCGAGGAATAGAGGAAATAGCAAATGGAATATCAAATGTATCCGATAGTTCTCAAAATAATGCAAGTGTTGTTGAAGAAACAACAGCTAGTATTGAAGAGTTAGCAAGTAGTACAGATATTGTTTCAGAAGAATCAACAAATGCATTAGGAAGCAGTCAATATATTTTAGAAGCTGCAAGTATTGGTGGGAAAAATATATTAGAAGTTGTAAATGCAAATAACAAAGTAAAAGAATCAACAAAGGAAGTTTATAATTCTATCAAACAACTGAAGGATACATCAGATGAAATTGGGGGCATTGTTTCTATAATAACGAATATTTCAGAACAAATAAACCTTTTAGCACTAAATGCAGCTATTGAAGCAGCTAGAGCAGGGGAACACGGAAAAGGATTTGCAGTAGTAGCTGATGAAGTTCGTAAATTAGCAGAAGAAAGCAAAAAATCAGCCCTATCTATTACTTCATTAATATCTGAAATTCAGAATAAATCAGATAGTGCGAATACAGCGATTACAGAAGGTCAGAAGATTGTAGAAATGAGTGTAGAAAAATCAAATACAACAAATGAACAATTCAAAAACATTTTAGAATCTATAAAAGAGATCAATAAAAAAATAGAAATGATCTCTCATTCATCAATACAACAGTCACAAGTTGCCGAAGAGATGACAAAGGCAATGGATGAAATATCAGCATCTACGCAAGATAACGCAAGTACAGTACAACAGATTAATGGCGTTATAGAAGAACAAGCCAGTTCATTTGAAGAAATTGGATCAAGTATGGAAGAATTAAGCCATATGGCCATGGCATTAAAAAATCAAACAGACCAATTTAAAGTAGATTAATCGAGTTTGCACCTGGTAATACCCCATCTAGGGGTAATCCTAGGGTAACTGTAACCAACCGCAAACTCGGTTTAACAGAATGCCCGTTTCGACAAATCGAAAAAACACAGTCAAGTAATTGCAATTACTTGACTGTATTTTATTTTAATTTTTATATTTATGAAAACTTATTTTTGAGCTTGTCATAATACTATGTTAGAGCAACCTATGACAAATCTTAATTTTTTCAAAGTTTTAGAAAGTATCAAAACAAAAGTATAGTAATTTCAATATATCTAGCTGATTATTGTTAAAAAACGTAATTGAGTTTGCGATTTATCGTAGCTACCCTAGGATTACCCCGTCTAAGATGAGATATTAAAAAGTGGATTTTACTTTTCATTAATAATGAATAACGCCAGTGAAGTCGGAAACATTGGTATTACTCCTATTTAGCTTTCAACTATTCCTCAAATATATGTTTAGGGATTAGTTTAGCGCCTGGAGAATTACACCATGAGCTATTTTATTGTACGTAACTTTTAATGATCTTTAAAAGAATAAAACCTTCAAATCTTATAGAACATCAAGGCAATCCCTAGGGCTCTCTACATAGTCACCATAAATGTATTAGTGTGGTTCCTTCTTGTCCGTATAAAATTAACACTGTTCATCCTTCACAATGTGCTTTATCCGATGACTAACAATTCTTATCCAAATGGTACATTGTTAGTCCCTGGATAAGTTCAGCTACAATTTAGATGGATTAAAAGACTCCATCTAAATTAAGTTTCACTTTATACGGACTGTCGCCACACACTATACAATTATGGCTTTGTATTTCGAGGGTCCTTCCACCAAACCCGGAAGCCATTGCCTTGATGTTCTATTTGTAATTTTTCGTAACATTTACTTTATGACTTATAAACATTTATATTTGTAAATCTATTCACACGCCGGCTATCGGGCGTGGCGGAAACTCTTGGGAATGACTGGAGCAGAAAGATTATGATCTATGTTAGTAGAAATTTAATACATATGGTGGGCTCGTGGGGGCGCAGCTCTAAGATGGACCTCTATATGCAAATATAAAGTATGCTGCCCATAGTTGATAATCTGGGAGCGGAAGGAATGGACAAGTGTTCCAGGGAGGTGTGAGATTAAAAGTATGCATTGAAAGCTTAATTTTTTTAAGTTGTTAGGATCTTAATTCTTTGGATATAATTTTAAAAAATCAGTCACGCTAAAAGCCAAAAATTAATATAAACTTATACTTTCATCACATTAAAGAAGCTTATTTGATTTTGTCAAAACATGAATAATCTAATTAAATATGTATAGAAATACATTAATATATTTGAGTATGTATAACTACAATAGTTGATATAACTTGGTTTAAGTCAGTTTGGATTTATGTAACTCTTTCCTTTTTATGATACATTCAAGGTTTTAATCCTAATGATAAAAAAAATAAGAACTAGATTTTACCTAATTCTTATTTTACCGTAAAACATGAAGTTTTTCACCATACCCTACGATTGTGTTGCATTGGAATCGTTTGGAATTTATATTAACGTCCTTCTATGTTACGACGTTTCACATGAGCTTTATGAAATGTGCGAAAATAGTATGTTAGACGGTTGTTCGTCCCCTTTTAGTCAAAAATCTATCCCCACTACAATAACTTTTGACATCACCTTAAAACTATATTTATTCCTAATCTACAAAACCAGTAATTTTCTTCAGAGAAGGGATGTCACTCGTTTGATCTCTACTAATATATAAAGCCTTCAAATTTACAAGATATCTAAGTACGTCTATATTTTTCACTTTATTATCATAAAGATGTAGCTCCATTAAATTATTGAGATTCACAAGAACATTGATATTATATATTTTATTACCGCTTATATCTAACACATTTAAATTAGTGAGGCTTCCAAGTGGAGTTATATCACTTATTTGATTATAATCAAGTGTTAATACTCTTAAATTATTAAGCCCCTTAACTGGGTTTATGTCTTTTATTTTATTATTGCTAAGACGTGCATGTTTTAAAAATAAAAGATTTTCAAGTGGCTTAATCTCTGTTATATCATTTTCCTCAAGATATACATACTCTAAACAGAAAAGATCTCTGAGTGGACTAATATCTGTTATATCGTTACCCTTAAGTTCTAGATAGTTTAAAAGAGAAAGTTTTTTAAGGGGCTTTATATCATTTATTTGATTATTGTTAAGCTTTAGGAATTCTAATTTGTTAAGTTTTTCAATTGGACCTATATCATTTATTTGGTTATTCTCAATATTCGCACATTTTAGATTAGTAAGGTTCCTAAAAGGCTCTATGTCCTCTATTTGATTCTCACTAACATCTAAATAAGTTAATTTAGTGAGATGCTTGAGAGACTCAATGTTCTTTATTTTATTATAAGGAAGGTACAATCTTTTTAAGTTGGTAATATTTCCAAGGTTATCTATATCCTTTACTTCTTGATTAGCAATAAATAAAAATTCTAAATTGGTAAAATGTTCAATACCATCTATATCACTAATAATTGGATTGTTTTCGAAATAACGATCGTTTATCTTATAATTACATTTTCCAAAAACATAACTAAACTCAAGATAGGTTATATGCTCTACATCCCTTTTGTAAATATTGCCCTCGGGCTTATTTATAAACTCTCGTATTGCTTTTTCAAAGCTTTTATCACCAAAATGTATCGCTTCTCCTACCGACTCTTCACATACACTATATCCTGGCACCATAAGTATAAGTGCTATTATTATTATTAACGCTTTCCTCATATAGAATTCCTCCCTTTGTTCATATTAGTAGTAATACTTTCGTTATATCTGGGGTCCTCATTAACTTCCATACTATTTGAAGCTGCCCACTTATTTTGAAAATATTTAATTGTAATCTTTCTATATTCAGCATTTTTCTTTACCGATATAACCTCCACTACTTTCCCATCTTTCAGTTATGTTAATATTTCTTACTTTGTAATATTCCATACCCCTCCCTTGCCTATTTTATATATTGCTTTTGAAATAACCTTTATTTAGAATCCCCCCCTAACGATTGCTTACCGACATTAAAAGTTCGTTTTTTAGACCTTTCACGGTAGTATTTGCGAATTAAGGTCGGTAATTTTTACTTATACAAGATGGTTTTATAGTATAATAATATGAAATATTTTACAATTCTAAACAATAGTTAAGCTCTTAACGCTCTAGTAACCTTGTATGTAACTAAATGTTATTTTTAATACTTTTACATCACGTTTAAATATTTACCATTTTATAAAATAAAAAGAAAAATATCCGCATATACAGCCAATGCATATATATGTAATTATATATTTTTCTAATCCTAAAGGAAATGCTACAAAGCAGAGTAAACCTGAAATGATAGCAATATAAAACTTATTCAGTTTTAGTTTAATAAAATGTTTGTTTTTAAAAGTTGTATTATTGTTTATAAAGTCAAGAACTGAATAAGTAATAAAAGAAGATAAAAAGGCTGTAATTATGTTGAAAAAACTACTAAACAAAAAATCAACTCCAATCATAGTTATAGATTTATTTTATCATGTTGAAATTGATTATAAAATAAAAAACACCCCATATTTTCTTATGAAAAAAAGGGTATCAAAAAAATTTGTTGAATATATAAAAATTAGGTAGAAAAACAGAAAAAACCCCTGCTGTCGGGAAACTTTAGGGAATTTTCTCAAAGGTAGTTCTATATACTTTTTTAATTCATTGTATTAATCTTACCAAAAATAAAGCTTATATACAAGAGTTTCGATAAAATATATAGAATTCCTCCTGCCTAAAAAAATAATTTACATTAGAGGAGGATTTTTTCATGCACTTTTACAAAGCAAACGAAGTCGAGGAAATGAGATTTTATAGAGTACCAAAAGTTTTATTTAGCAATGAAAAGTATAGATCTTTAAGCTTGAATGCAAAAATGGCCTACGGTATTTTACAAGATCGTTTTGAATTGTCTATAAGCAATAACTGGATCGATGAAGAAGGGTACATCTATTTTATATTTACGGTAGCTGAACTGTGCGAAATACTGCAGGTAAGTAATAAGACTGCCATAAAAATAAAAAAACAATTGGTTAAATATGATTTACTTTTCGATAAACGAATTGGTTTAAAAAAAGCAAATCGTTTATATATTTCAAAACCAGAATTAAATCCTGTTGATACTTATATAAAATATAAAAATAATAGCAAAAACAGCGAACCTATTGAAAACACTTTGAAGTGTACAAATTACACTTCTGAAAATGTACAATCTACACTTCTTGAAATGTATAATTTACACACTAATGATACTGATCTTAATGATACTGACTTTAATGATACTGATCTCTATCAATCACCACCTGAAAATACATCTACTTCAAAAACAGATGGACAGACAGATTCTACAAAAACTGAAATTGAACAATACAAACAAATCATAAAACAAAGTGAATTAGAACATATTCCGAGCAAAGGTGATCAAAAAGCATTAGAACAAGCATTGCGACTTTTATATTTTAATAAAAAGAATTTAAAATCAAATAACAGCTACATACCCTACCAACTCGTTAGAGAAGATCTACAACAAATAAATAAGCTTACGCTCGATCATGCACTAAACAAATTTGAAAAAGCCAGTAGAGAAAATACCATCAAAAACACAATCGCTTATTTAGCAATGTGTATTTTTGATAGTATCTATTCCATGACCCTAGATATTGATTCAGAACTAAGAAGCAAAGGGATTATATAATGCCATAAAATGAGGAGTTTCTATATGAAAAAAATGTATCTTACTAAGATTCTATCCCTTAATGAGACTTTGAATAAGAAATTCATTATAGACATAAGTATTGATTCTAAAGGTAAAATCTTATTACTCACGCAGGAAAAGAAAATAGAGTATACGCATAGCAATTATTATCGAGATCATTTATATGATCATTATGATGTATATGAGATTGAGAATAATACTTTAATTCATAATTTTAGAATTGAAAATAAGAATGTCGACTTTGATTTTGTAAGAAACATTGATGATCATAATTATTTATTATCAAGTTCAAGATTTCACAGTGAAGATAATATTGAGCAAAATGCAATAATTATCACAAAAAATGGAGATATAAAAAATAAATTACTCTTAGGAGATGGAATACAAGATATAAAAATAGAAGATTCTAATATTATTTGGACAAGTTATTTTGATGAAGGTATATTTGGGGATTACGGGTGTTTGGGGGCACCAGGTTTAAGAAGTTGGGATTTATGTGGTGAATCACTTTATGAATATGACGCGCGGGATGAAGCTTATGGTATTTCTGATTGTTATGCTTTCAATATAGATAAAAACTTCGAGAAATGGTTTTACTTTTATACAGAATTTTATCTTTGTAGATTGCATGAAAATAGCAAACGCTATTTTACTATGGATGTTGCTGGAGCTAAGATTCTAGTATTAGGCAATGGCTATGTGCTTACTGACTTAGGATATAATGGTAGATATAGTTATGTTATTCAAATGGAAACACCAAAAGGATATAAGAGTGTTTTAACGTTCAGTTTTTTTGATTCTGTAAGTCAAAAAAAGTTAAAACCAAGCAACACCCAATTTTGTGATAACAAGTTAGTTATGTTATCCGGTCAAAATATTTATAAAGTAGAGATTGAAGATGTTATGAATGAGTTTAATATAATATAATTTTTCAAGGAAATCTTTTGATGATTGTTGGTACGTTATAGGGGAGAGGTAATTAAAAATGATATCAAAAGCTATATTTAAAATCATAAACAATGTACTAGGTTGGATAATTAGAATTGTATCAATATGCGCTGCTCTTTTTCATTTCTTTGTTCATAAAATTTCATTAAAGGGAATGAATTTTATTATTTTTTGGTCTCTATTCGGATTAAATAGCTTATCTATTGTTATTAATGCAAAATTTTTTGAAAACAACTTTACTCTTAAAGAAAATAGGGTGCATATTTTTAGTATCATAATGTCAATTATTTTTATTATTCTTGAACTTATGTTACCTTTAATTATATCACCTTTAAACTAATTGATTTTGGAGATAATATGAAACGTATTATTTGTTTCACCCTATTTTTGAAAGGATTCCTACGGCATAAGTAAATAAAACCCAGAGGTAACACAAGTGCTATTGTGTTACTTTTTACTTTTTATTTAATTTATGGATAATTTTATAATAAAAAAGAGCCTAAAGAGGCTCTTTTTCCATAATATGTATGCTGTTTTGTGATTTTCAGCTCGCACATTTTTACATAAACTCCCAAAATGTTTTCGTAGCGCATACACTCCCTCTATTTTTTTATTTTTGATTTTTTCTTTCAAAAAACTGTATGGTATGATCAATTTTCGTATGTTACACATGCAAAGTTAGATGAAAATATATAACTATATTCATATTTACCAAATAATGTTAGAATAGTTTTAAACAATTCATACGCTACCTAATAGTTAATGAAAGGATGATTATATATTTTAAAAAGAGATATAGTTATGAAAAGAAAAAATAAACCAAGACTGACATTATTATTTTTTATAGGATTAGTTATTTTAATAATATTAAATCCACGCATAATATTTATGGGAACTATTCTATTAGATCAAATTGATGGGAGTCTAAAAACTCATAATACAAAAATCACAACTGCTCAGGGTCATAAATTTTTATTCAAAGAATCTTTTGATGCAGGTTTTCCAACAAGTCATTTTTATTATGATATCTATGATAATTCTAAAGAAAAACGAATATTAAGAGAGGATATATCTGATTCTCAATGCGGGGGAGAACGAATCACTAAGCAAATCAATTATCAATACTATAGCTACAACTACAACAATAATATTATAGAAATATATTTTTTCTGCGATTCTTTTTTAATTTACAAAATAAAAAATAAGAATGAATTTTCATGTAATTTCCTTATCGATATAGCAGAAAATTCTAAAAAGCACAGTTATTTAACCCCATTTTTTAGAATTTTATTAGAGAGTGATGATTATACGAATATTTTTGCTAGTGGAAAGTTTTTATTAGAAGTGGGTGATAAGAAAAGTTATGAATCCATCAAAATAGCCATTCAAGAAATTAACAATGACTATTATAAAGAAGATAAAGAAGAATTATTGAATATATTAAAGGGCAAAGATTTAATTAATGATTAAATCAAAAATGAGTTTTTCAAAAATATATCAAAACTTAGGGATTTATTAATGTTAACATGTTCGGATAGCTCCGACCTTAATAAATCCCCAAGTTAGATAGGTTTAATAGTTAATATTTAAATATTCTTTTTTACATATCTGCAAGTTCTCTTACCTTTTGGATAAACACTTTACATAAAGCTGTTAAAGCATCATCAGCATCGAAAGGAGTTTTAACAAGCATCTTATATATAGGAGTAACTTTTTCTACCATTTTACTTATATCGCTTTCTCTTCCTCTTAACTTAAATCCAAGATCTTCCCTTTCTACAATACGTAAGAAATCTTCAAAAAACCAGGTTTCCTTTTCTTGATCAAACGCATCATCAAAAGATTTCATAAAGTATTTGCACTTTAATGTTCTTTGTTTTTTAACTTCAATCCCAAACAATGCTCCATATGCATCAGCATATAAATCTTCGTTACTAAAGTTTCCTTTTTCAAACACATAATGTTCTGCCGCTTTTTCGTATGATACATGTTCATTTCTTACCATTTCTTCAACTGGACGTACAAGACTTGCTAAATCACCGCCCCATCCATAAAACATTGGACTAATCATGTCATCATTTTCTTTTGTAAAATAGCCTTCTGCTGTTGCTATCACATGTGCAATGTCCACTTTAGGTCCGAAAATATCTCTGCGAGGCATATCATTGATTATATTATCACTACATAATGCTCTTTTTAAAAACCTTACTGCTGATGATATTTTAGAGCTATTATTAAGATCAATTTGTCTTAAAATTATATCCGTTTCATTAGACATAGGTAAAGTAAGTTTCCATGAAGTAGATTGGTATTTGTTTGAGTATTTTCTAAATATTTGAAATAAACTTTTCGCAAGTTCTTCATCTGACATATTGTCATACGGGTATCCCTCTTGCGTTCTAGCAAACTTCCATATTTCCCACATTTCGTTTCTAATATCCATTAATTTATACGACATTTAAAATCGTCTCCTTTTCATTTTTTGTTTTTTACATAATTTAAATTACTTGATTTGAATAGATCGAACTATTAAATAATTTTGCTATAGACTATAACGTATCTCCTACTTTTGCTGTATAGGTATCAAAACTACTAGAACTCCTAAAGTTACCTAATACCATCTGTTTAACTTCCGCTAAAGGAAAGGTTAGTCTATGACAGTTAGTCCCTATGATCTTTGTAAGAATCACTCACTGGCCAGCAAGTTTTTCCTTACACTGTATACAAACGAAATTTATACCAGGTATGTAAACGTGTATATTAAAAAATTTTTTTTATTTCATCTTTATTTGTCCTTTTTTGAATATAGCAAATGAGACAAGACATTGATCATATGTTGTGTACAAAAAATGATTTTTTGTATAAACTGAAAAGGATGTATCAATTATATGATACATCCTTTAGAATCACTTAGATTGAAATATATTTGATGCAAAATTTCGAAAAAAACGCAGCTAAGTCTAAACAGATACAATAAAATCTACTCTATCTTTTAATTTATTACAAATAAATGATCTCAATTGCTTTTTAATTTTCGTCCACCTTGTTCCTCTTCTCATAAATCCTCCATTCTTACATTTGAATTAATTCCCATATTTATATAATTGATTGGCTATGCTTATAAACAAAATATAATACAATTGCATATATACCATACATAACTATAATTTCGTATATAATTCTCCTATTTCTTGATTGAATATAACATTTAACATTTAATGTAGAAATTAATATTAAGCTAGTAATCATCAGTAATAATAGAAAGATCAATTGAAGTCCTCTTGCTAGTATCATGTTTCCAGAAATACACATTCCAAAATAATTCAAAAAATCTCTCATATTAGATTCAGATTCATTTCTCATTCTAAATATTATTGGATTATAAACACCCTTTTTATATCTTTTTACTTCATCTACAACATGTATTGCCAAACAAATTAATTCTGCTATAAAAAATACAATATCTACCATAATTGCCCCCTATAAAACAATCCTCTATTTCACCAATGTACATTCAACAATATCCACATTATACCATCTATAAAAATAAGTCCATATGCTTTTTGACTTTTATAAATTAGTGCCCATGTTAAAGCAAAAAACTAGAAAATAGGTTCATTTAAAACCTTTACTAGTATCATATGAATACAGCTTTAAAAATGTAAATAGTGGTTGTTATGACCTGGAATAAGAATGTTATATTTCATTAAGATGATGTAAACTATCAATTATTTTTCCTAAAATCAAACCTTTCATCTAGTACATCTAATTCATGTCCATTAATTATAACCGTATCATTATCAACCCATTTAATTACTGCTTTATCCTCTCTGTAATTCCAATATATATTTTTAGGTTTATTTCTTGTATTGTTAAAATTCAATTCTCCTCTTATGGCATTCGCTGTTGTTGAACCTCCACTTGAGATATATGCTTTAATTGTATAAGTTGCATTAGGTGATTGTACTTCAGAAATCAAATCACCTTTTGGCAAACTATCAATACTTGTATCAAATACAGAAAAAAGCCAATGCACTCCATAAGCTAAAACAGCTATTATAATTATTATTAATATTTTTTTCTTCATTTAGTTTTTCTCCTATGATTTTTATAGTACAATACTACTTTTTTTGATATTTCCCCTTGATATGTAGTTCTTTTTGATAATAGCTGTATTGATCTATGTTCATCTATACAACTGTATAGATAACCATTCACTTCATTATTTTCAAATATAATATATTGTGGATAGGATAGTTTTTAAAAAAATAGCCTTATATCATTTAAGCCTTTCTCAACTGCCTATCCTGTAATTCAGTTTGATTTGCGCTATGGCACTTGCATAGTCTTCTTCTAGGGCTTTTTTAAGCCATGCGAATTTATTTCTTACAGTTTTTTTCTTTTTCATTTCTTCATAATTTATACGGATATAATCGTGTATGTCTACATCTATATCTTCTGCCTTCAAAACTGCTATTTCGCACAATTCTATGATCTGTTTTATATTGAAATTCTCTTTTTCTATCCCTGATTTTATTTTGATTTCTTCAATCTTTTCTTTTGGATATATTTTTTTTAGAAGAGTCGTTTCTTCATCCATTTTTTCTGATATTATAAATTTCAAGCCAACAACTTTACGTCCTCTCGCTATTTTTTCATACGTAAACGATATGTCTGTTTTTTTATTAATTTCACTCATAGCAGGTTCTATTACCTTCTCTCTAAAACTGTTAAATCTATTATATTTACCTTCTAATCCTAACATTTTTTTCAACTCTTCAAGATTATATTTAAATTCACCTTCATTATGTTTAATTTGTTTGTACGCAACAGATCTCAGCAAATCATACAATCGTATAGAACTCCAGCTTTTAAACTTTATGACTTCTGGACTACATATGTAATAATGACTCCTTAAATCAAGTAAAAAATTCTTCATATCTGAATTAAATTTAAATTTAACACTTCCTTTGTCATAAGCACAACGTTGTGTCAAATTATAAAATGCCCATTTTTCATCACTGTTTAGAACTTCTAAAACAAGTGACATTACATCTTTCACTATTCTTTTTATATCTTTTCGCAATCGAGTGATCTCCACATCTGCAAATTTTGAAAATTCTATCAATGTAAATTCCACATCTTCAAAAGCTTCTTTTTCCTGATCTATTTTCATAATTGCGAAAATCAAAAACTTTTGAGCTGATAAATCTAATTTGTACCGAGCTTGCCCTAGATTATTATGTAGTTTAATTATATTGTTATTTTCCAATCAACTCACCTCGTATATACACTACCATTTTTATTAAAATCAATCAACAACTGTTTAATTCTCGGTGTCTATAGAGAGGCTTTTGGATGTCGATAGAAAGGCTTTTCGGTGTCGATAGGATGGCTTTTTGGTGTCGATAAATCCCTATGTATTAGAAATACAAACACTTTCAGTTCTCTATAAGTAGTTAAAGTAGTTAATTAGTTATTAGTATCTTTATATAGAGTTTTTCACATTAAACTATTTCTTGTTTCTCATTAGATGTTACATTTTAATAAATATCATTATTATTTAAAACAGATCTTTAACTTTACATCTTTATTACTTTAATGAACAACCATTTTAGATATCATGGTTGTGAGAGAGGCTTTTTGGTGTCGATAGATCTATCGTGTAGAAAAACTATATTGATCTCAAAAAACAAATGATCAAAAATGATAATATATAAAGCAGAACTTTTTTTAGGGTTTCAATTTTTTGTATATTATAGTAGATTAAGATCATTGTTGTTAAATATACCATAATATTTTAAACAGGGGGCCTTAAATTGGCAGTATTAAGAATTAATAATAAATCTAGTAGTTTAAGTAACGATCAAAAGCATATTTTATATAAAAGTTATTATAAAGACGTATTTAAAACCATTTATTATTTTACAAAGGATAAAGAAATTTCCAAAGAACTAACCAATGAAGCATATATTAAAGCTTTTGAAAAATATGATCATCTAGACGAAATAGACAAGTTTAAGCCATGGATCTGCAAGATAGGGCTTAATATAGCTAAAAATTATGTTACTAGAAATAATCGAATAACATTAGTTGAGGATACGGAAAGCTTAAACCTACTATCTGATAATATGGAAGATGAAATAATAGACAAAATACATAAAAAACATATACGGCAAAAAGTTAGAAGCACTATATCTAAATTAGATGTAAAATATAAAGAAGTTATCTTTATGAGATATTATAGTGAATTATCATACAATGATATTTCTGAAAAACTAGATTTAAATATAAATACGGTTAAATCTAGGGTAAATAGAGCAAAAGAAAAACTATATAATCTACTTAAGATGGAAGGTGGTTATGATGAATAAAGAAGATAGAATGGACAATTTAATAAAAGAAATTTTAAAAGAAGATGTAGAAGATGTACATATTTCAAATAGCGAGATTGAATTTGAATGGCGAAAACTACAAGGATTAGAAAAGTGCAAAAAAGAAAATAGAAAAAGCTATAAGAAAATAGCTTCAATAGCAGCTATAATAACAATTTCTTTCATGATGGTAAACAGTTTTTCATCAACTGAATCCTATTCATGGAAAATATTTAAGCAAAAGAATATACATCAAAAAACTGAAGATATTATAAATATTAAAGATCAATCTTCCTCATCAGAATTAGATGATACTAATGAAACTATTAATACTTTAGAAAAAATAAATATTGAAGATGCTCATAAATTCATAGATTTTAACTTTAAGCAATTACCTTACACGCTAGAAAATTCAAGTATTATAGGAACAAATACACTTATATTAAACTATGTTGCTAACAATGATAAAATTGAATTTATTCAAAGTTTAGAAAACAACGAGTCAAGTAATTCTGTTACTTTTTATAATGAAAGTAATATGGAATCCTTTACCATAGGGAATACTGAATATACATTTATAAATACGAAAAATCAAATTTCTGAAATTATTTGGTCCTCTTTTGGAATAAAATCAAATATAACATTTAATTATGATCTATCAAAAGATGAATGTATAGACATTATAAAATCATTAAAATAAGCGTAAATTAAAAAAGGGATATATCCCTTTTTTTAATTTACCTTTATTGAATTAGTAGTATTTCTACCAGATTCCTTTGATTGTCCTTTTTGTAATTCATGATATGACTTAGCTCTATATTTACCTGGTCCAACACTGTAAGATCTTGAAGATCTTACACAATCTGAATTTTTTTCACTTTCTAATATGGTTTTAAAAGTTTCCCATCTACGTGATTTTTCATTGTATTTTTGTATGAAAATCTCAACAGATATCTTGTCTACATCCTCAAATGCCTTGGTATGTCCACTCACATTTAATTTCCCATTTTTATAAGAAAAATTTATATCGCAGTCTGTTTTGTATAGATAATCAGTAGATCTTTTAGAGCGGTGAAGGATGGTGTTTTCTAATTCAATAGTACTACTATTAAAGGTAATTTCCTCCCCAAAACTTGTCAAACCAAATGATAAAAAACAAACACCACATAAAATCATTGAAACTAATTTTTTCATAATAAAAACTCTCCTTTTTTTCATTTCTACAAATAAAGACAAATTAAAATATAAAAAGTTTCAAAAAAAATGAAAAAAAGTGAAACTTTTTGGTTTTTCGATTGTCTTTATTTATGTAAAAGATTTTATTAAGTTTTTAAATGGCCATTTGAAAATAAAAATTCAAGAAAAAAGTATATGAAAAAATTTATATCTATAGTGAAATAAAACAAGCATCTGTGTCACTAAACACAAATTAGTTTGAATTTATTGGAAAACATTAATCATATCAAGCCATTTTCGATGAGAAATCATTCAAACCAATCAAAAGTGCCTTAGCTTTTATTATGATTGATAATTCCATCTTCATGTCGAAAGTATTAATAGTGTATATAAATACATACTATGATTTAATTCGAAACACTTTGACCGATTGCAATTACTTATTTCTATGCAAATCGAACAAAAGTAACAGAATATTGTTTTTGATCCATCCGACTGAAGATGACTTACAGTATTTGTAATCTATTTTACACTCGGTGATACGGTTGCAGGTTCTACCTTTTATAAAGGCTTTGTATGAAGAAACTCTAGTGTATTGTTACCAAAGCAAATATTATTAAAGAGGGGTGTATATTATGAAGTTTAAATTAAAATTTTTTTGTGCGATATTAACTGTTATGTTATTAATTCCAAATACGTTTACCTTTGCACAAAATATTGACGTAAATGATTATTCAACTATGAGTTTTGAACAACTTAGTAAAAATAATAATTCATGGGAAACAAATGAATTATTAGAGATAAAGAAAAATAAACTTAAATCTCCTTGTCAATTAAGAAGCGCTGGATTTGATAATGAGCGAATCCAGAAAATAGAAGAATTTAGTATATCAGGTTTGTTTGATAAATATAGCGAAGCTGATTTTTATCAAATGGGCTACAATAAACAAGACATTAACTTACTGAAAAAGTATAAAGACACTGAATTTGTTAATATACCTGATAATGTATTAGCACGTTCAGGAGCAAGGGCTAGAGTTAGCCTTGACAAATCAAGTTACCATGTAGGTAAAGACTATACTACCGCAGCAGTTACAGCAAAATGGGCTTGGAATAAAGCTCCATTTTGCGCTGGACAAGATGGATTAGGATTTGAATGGGGAGGAAATTTCTCAACTGATGTAAATGATTCATCTGTTAAAGTAGAATGGGTAAATAGAAATGGGGGATTAATGGATAGAGCCACCTATGATGTAGACAAACACGCACCAAATAAAGGTTGTGGTTTTTCATGGTCTCAAGGTAGTCATTTAGGTATTACTCAAGGAGTAGCAGTTGTTCACATATCAAACTATAATGGACAAGTAAAAGACTTTGAAGTAACTGTAGATTATTTACATTCTACTAAATCTTCTTCATGGAGTTTTTGTTGGCCACTGGGAGTTTGCGTTTCTCAAACATCTGGTTTATCCAAAATGGATCATAAACGTGTTAGATTTAGATGATTATGATTTGTTTTATATATAAAGTTTCATAGAAATAATTTTCTTAATATAATTAATATAACAAAAAAGCTTTTATAGACTTTTAATTAAAAAGTAGATTACACTAAACATGTAATCTACTTTTTTGGGGTAGTGACACGGAATCTGTCATCAACTTCAAACTAGATACCTATATTTTACATTTACAAGGATTAAACTTAGAAAATTATGGTGTTAGTATAAAAAATATGGACACATTTAATTAAACAACATAAAATATAAATAAGTGAAAGAAGGTGTCCTAATGACAACAAATAGTAAACAATATAACGATAGATTTAAATCAATAATAGTAGAATTATATCAATAAAGAATATGAAATATTAAAAAAGTCGGTAACATTCTTTGATGAAAACCAGAAATAAGATATTAGCTTAAGTGGAAAAGGAAATTGTTATGATAATGTTTGTATTGAATCTTTTCATAGTATCTTGAAAAGGGAATTTATTTATCGTTATACCTTTAGTAGTTTGGAAGAACTAGAAAAAGGTTTATTTAAGTATATAGAAGTTTTTTATAATATAAATAGGATTGATATGTGAACTCTGAAGAATATGAAACGATATATTTTAGTATATGTGTAGATTAGATTATACTAATAATGTATCCATTTTCTTGACAGTGATACAGTACAATATTTTATTTGAGGTGATTATATGGAAAAAAATATTATTATTATAATGCTAAAAGGTATTATAATTGCTGCATTTTTCGCAATTATGTATAATTTTATTGAAATATTAAATTATTCAGTAACTGGTGGTAACTATTTGAGAACTTATATCTTTGCAATTCCATTTTTTACTTATATGTCGATGTATTTAGCGAATCTTGAATCAGATGATAGTATCAATATAAAATTAAAATCAATTGAAGATAAAAATGAAAATACAATTATAGAATTACATAATAAAATAGATGTTTTAAATAAAAAAATTGATTCTCTTAATAAAATAAGTAAGGGACAGTAAGTAAGTAAGGGACAGTAAGTAAGTAAGGGACAGTAAGTAAGTAAGGGACAGTAAGGGACAGTAAGTAAGGGACAGTAAGTAAGGGACAGTTACAATATATAATAATCTATCTTTTTTATATTTTTTTTACATAATACGCACAAAAGAACTTCTAATTTTATTGTAATTAGAAGTTCTTTCTATATTTAGGCATAACAAATAACCCCTTTTATAATCTTTATTTAATTTTTATGTCGTTTTAATCAATCCTTGTACAAACCTTCTTATATTCTCATCTTTAATATACATATCTACCCCTATTAAAGACAAATTGGATACTCTGCCCGAAGTAATATTGCCCAATACTTTGCAAATTTCTTTTGCTGTCATATTGCAAAAACGCATCATAAGAAAAGAACTTAAAGCTCTTAATTTAGTACTTTTTCTACTATATTTCAAATATATATATTCTTTATCTGTTTTCAAGAATTTTGCTACATAATTTATGATCTTATGGGGTGTCTGTTCTCTTACTATTATTTTTCTATTACTTCTATATTCGTATTCTTTTGTTTCAAATTCTATATCTAATGGATCATCTTGATCCTCGCATTTACTTACTAATTGTAAGTAGCTTTTTAATTTTTTTTCATTATGCAATTTAAGTACGTCTTCTAAAAAACTTCTATCTAATATTTCATATTCATTTGTATGATGAATGTATTCTTTCAAGCTTGAAAAAGGGTATTTTTCAACACATCCTTTAAATCTAGCTAGGTCTTTTGGGTTGTTATGAATATACGCTGATAACATGATTAAATACTCGTCTGTATCTACTATTTTACTTTTAAATCGATCTTGAAAAACATGCCCATGCCTTTTGTATTTGCGATTATAATACTGGGCATAGCAAAAATTTATACAATGCATGATCTTGGATATATCTGCTCCATTTATGTCAATCATCAGATGTCCATGGGTATCTAGCAGGCAATAGGCGTATAGTTTGAATTTATATTTATATTGGTATTTCTTTATTAGAGAAAAATATTTTAATTTATCACTATTTTCTTTAAATAAATTAATTTCACTAATACTACGAATCATTATGTGATATATGGAGTCTGTACTTTTAATTCTGGCTACTCTAGGCATGAAAATACGACTTCCTTTCTTTTTATAATTAAAAGTAGTCTTTGTGTTTTCATAACTATTTATACAACATTGTAACTGTCCCTTTGCTTCTGCTTCTATTCTGCTTCTATAATATATAGCCCCCTAAATTGATTTAGGGGGTACACTTCAATACAATAACGAAAACCCCTTGAGTCTATGGTCATAGGCTATCTGATTCTTTCAACATTTCAGACAAATATTTCAAATTGAACATCTCTTCTGCATGCTCAACTGCCTATCCTGTAATTCAATTTAATTTGGGCTATGGCACTCGCATAGTCTTCTTCTAGGGCTTTTTTAAGCCATGCGAATTTATTTCTTGCGGTTTTTTTCTTTAGCATTTCTTCATAATTTATACGGATATAATCGTGTATGTCTACATCTATACTTTCTGCTTTTAAAACTGCTATTTCACACAATTCTATGATTTGTTTTATATTGAAATTCTCTTTTGTAAGCCCCGTTTTTATTTTAATTTCTTCAATCTTTTCTTTTGGATATAACTTGTCCAAAAATACTATGTCTTCATCAGCGTTCTCTGATATTATGAATTTCAATGCAGAAACGGAACGCCCTTTCATTATTTTTTCATACTCGAATGATATATCTGATTTTTCGTTAATCTCAGTCATTGCTGGTTCTATTACTTTTTCTCTAAAACTATTGAATCTACTATATTTACCTTCTAATCTTAATATCTCTTTGAGATCCTCAAGAAGATATATAAACGCACCTTGATTATGTTTAACTTGCTTATAGGCAACTGATTTTAGCAGATCATAGAGCCGTATGGAATACCAACTTCTAAACTTTATAACGTTAGGATTTTCTAAAAAATAATGCTCTTTCAATTTCAATAGAAACGGCTTCATATCTGCATTGAATTTAAATTCAATATGCCCATTCTCATATTCGCATTTTTGAGTTAAATTATATTTGCTCCACTTTTTATTGCTTTTTTTAACAGATATAACGAGGCTCATCACATTTTCTATGATCCTATCAATATCTGTATATAGTCTTTTTATATCCAAGTTAACAAAATTTGCAAAATCCTTTATATTGAACTGAACACGCTCAAAATTTTCATTTTCTTGCCTTATCTGCATAACTGCATAAATGAAAAACTTTTGTTCCGCTAAGTTTAGTTTATATCTTGCTTCACCAATACTGTTATGTAATTTGATCAATCCTTCAGTTTTCATTTTAATCACCTCTATAAAAGACTAGCAAATATCCACAATCATTTCAACAACCGATTTTAATTCAGTTGTCATTTGGGTTGCTTTTTGTTGTCGTCAAAGTTGCTTTTAGGTGTCGTCAAGGTTGCTTTTTGGTGTCGTTAAATTTCTATACGTTAGTAATATCAATGTTTTCAGTTTTCTATAAGTAGTTAAGGTAGTTAATTAGTTATTACTTTATTTATATAGGGGTTAAGGTAGTTGCCAAATAGTATGGTCCATTACCTACATAAAAAAATGAGCAGGAATCCTACTCACTTAAAAATTCTTCAACAATTTCAATATCACTTTGTTTGATACCGAATATCTTTAAAATGATATAGATCATTGGAAGATAAAGTATCTCTCATCTCATCAAGGTAGTATTACATACAATATTATACATTTATTTTAAAAAATATATTTTATGTTATAATATTGTATGTAATGGAAATAAAGAAGAATATCTTCTTGAAAAGAGGTGCCTTATGATTTTTCTTGTTTTTTTAATGTCATTAATTATATGTTCTTGCATATCATATATTTCAGTACATCTTGCGTATAATTTTGTAACATTTCATATATATCTAGCAACAAGTTATCTTATATCTGTAATAATTGCTATATATTATGATTATAAAAAAAATAACTCAAAAGATAAGTAAATAGAATCAAAAAAACAAATAAGATAACTACGAAAACCATTTTAAACATTTGATTTCAAGCCATTTCATACTCGATTTTAGTATAATTATTTTCTCCTTATTAAATCCATATATTGTTTACTGCTCATTAGTCCTCGTCATTCAACATCCATACTCTTCTAAGAGGAATCTCAGCTTTTATTTTATCACTAAGATTTTCATAGTTTGCAAATATTTCTTCTATAATATTTTTTGAATCCCATAGTCTCACTTTAAAAAACTGCTTAGGCACTTCTTTATTTACAGTTGTCTTAAACCCACTCCAAGAAACAAGCAATCCATAATCTGCGTTAAAATTACTCATGGTGCCTACAAGTTGATCTAATGTAGGTCTATCTATTGGATTATCAGTTGTTTTAACTTGAACACATATTTTAGGCGAACCAAATCCCATTCTGTCGCCAGAAGCCAATAAATCAACACCGTGATCAGCACCTTCTGGACTCCTATAAGTTACAAAGCCTTTAGCTTTTAAGATTTCTTCGATTAATTCTTCCATCTTATGACCTTTAAATTTCTGAATAATTCGTTCTGATATCTTATCAAATATATATTCATTTAAATCAACAGATACTATATCCTCACTTTCATCCACTAATTCATTGAATGGTATTCCTTTTGGAATATTCCAATCATTTTCATACATTTGTTTAATTCTTGCTTCAGCATTATTTTTCCATATTCTACATACCGTCATAAATGCTCCTAATGAATATAGTATATCTTGGTCAAATCGATCTCTCGGAATATCTAATGAAAACCACCTTACATTTCTGTAATGATAATATGGACTTCCTAATGATTCATCGTATACATAATCACCTATAATTTCTCCAAAATGAATAGTCCTATTTATTTTAGAAGGTAATACAACCCAATCACCTTTTTCCATACGATTTGCAATTGGCCATATTTGCGACGCCCAATTAATCGCTGTTTTTTCTTTCTCTAACTCATATTGATTAATAAGTATCTTATATAATTCTTGTTTTGACTCTACTGTATTCAAATCAATATTAAGATCATCCCATGTAAGATAAATCCTCTTGTCACTAATAAATTTGTTCTCATATTCTCCACTTTTCCCTGCTCTAAATAACCAAATACTCATATAAATCTCCTTTCTAATTATGTATCAGAATAGTTTTCCAAAATCACTACCAATCATAGACATATTGAAAAACTAACCCCTATAAAACGAACCTCTATTTCACTAATGTATATTTTTCAATAACATCCACATTATACCATCAACGAAAATAAATCCATATACTTTTTGAACTTTACAAATTAATCGACATATTAAACCAAGCTCTTACAGAACTTCAAACATTAATATCAGGAATTAACAACATCTATATCTCTATTGGTAAGCGCATCAACTCTATGACGAAATCACAAGAGGAAGAACATAAAAATCTAATGAAAAGGAGAAAAAATAAGTTAAGAAAAACAACTTAACCTATTTTTTTATTAAAAAGAAAGTTTAAATTTTGAAGTGCAAGACTTTTGTCTGGGCACCTCCCGGAACACTTGTCCATTCCCTCCACTACGAGATTATCAACTATGGCAGCATAGTATTGATTAGCATATAGTGCACTATCTTAGATCTTCGCTCCTACGAGCCCACAATATGCATTGAAAGTTTACTAACCATAGATAATAATCTCTCCGCTCCACTCATTCCCAAGAGTTCCTCGCCACGCCCGAAAGCCGGTGCCCTCTCTAGTAAAAATCAAGTTCAAAACATGGCTGATTACTACGGATATTAGTCTGTTATATGGTCTATACTAGACGTTCAAACGCCACGCCTAAGGACCTTTTTCTTTTAATTTCAATACTTCTAGCTTTTCACCGCTTTGCTATACTGGGGATACCCCAGCCCCCTTTCAAAAGGACTTTATAATGAAGGGGTACCCTCCAAACTACCCAAAAGATAAATGTTTACATTTATAAATGTATATTTTATGAAAAATTACACATGCTTAAAGATTTTGTTTTGATCCTTTGATCCAATAAAAAAAAGGAGCTGCTATGGCTCCTATTGTCTTTCTTCTAATTTATTATAGTTTTCTCTTTGCTCTTTCATCTCTTTTTCTAGTTTATTATAAAGCGCTCTTTGCTCTTCTATTTCTTTTTCTAGTTTCCCTATTGTAGCGTTTCTAACTTCTAATTCTGCTGCTATTTGTTTAACTTCATTTTCTTTAGCTTCTAAATGATC
>JADPRS010000037.1 GCA_015686845.1 Lutibacter sp. B2 | reverse complement strand
ACACAGTAACAGGAGTAGGAACAGTAGACACAGTAACGAATGTAACATCAGTAGATACAGTAGACACAGTAACAGGAGTAGGAACAGTAGACACAGTAACAAATGTAACTTCAGTAGATACTGTAGATACAATCACCTATGTAGCAGAAGTAAAGAAAATAACAGATACAGTACCAGTTAATTTGGTGGGAGCTGGATTTACGGAAGATAGTACACAAGTTGCGGTTACAACTTCCACTGTGTATATATTAAATGAAGATACTTCAGAGAAAGACATCTATTCATTCTATGTAAAAAATGAAGGTGACAATGTTACTGTGCAACTAGAAATATCTCCTGATGGTACGACTTATATAAATGATACATCTACTGCACTAGATCTTAGTTCTGGTAGCGAAGATGTACTTGTAGCAGCAAAATATTTAAAGAATACTAGATTAGCCATTGTAGGAGCAGGAACTTCAACTGTAACCGCTTATTATAACGGTCATAATTAATGAATTTTGCTATCGGATATATTCCGATAGCTATACATATATGTATATGTATGTAAGGAGTGTGAGTAGATTGTTTTTGAGTTTATGTATGATTGTAAAGAATGCAGAAAAAGAATTGGGAAGATGTCTAGAAAGTGCAAAAGATATAGTAGATGAAATGATTATTGTGGATACAGGCTCTATGGACCATACAGTTAAAATTGCAAAAAATTATGGGGCTAAAGTATTCTATTTTAAATGGAATGATAATTTCAGTGATGCAAGAAATTTTTCTTTAGAGAAAGCAACTGGAGATTGGATATTAGTAATGGATTCAGATGAAGAAATGGTAAACTGCGATAGAGATCAAGTAAATGAATTATTAAATAATAACAAGGTAGATGTATATATGTTTAAATCATTAAGTTATGTAGGTCATAGACCAGGACTCGAGACAATGGCAAATATGAATATTAGATTAATAAGAAATTATAAAGGATATAAGTATTCAGGTGCTCTTCATGAGCAATTATATGACAGCATTAATAATGATCCTCTTACAAAGTATAGCTTTGGAAAAGAGGAAATTGTAATTTATCATTATGGATATTTACAAGATGACTCTAAACAAAAACAAAAATCTGAAAGAAATGTTAAGATTTTAAATGGTATGATAAAAAATGATAGTGAAAATTTATTTTATATGTATAATATGGGAAGTGAATATTTTAAACTTAAAAAGTATAAAGAAGCTTTGGTATGTTATGAAAAGGCATACAAAAATTTCAGACCTGAGATTGCCTATAGTCCAAAACTATTAATTAAAATGTCTGCTATTTATGATGAACTTCATATGTATGATGAACAACTAAATTTACTAAATAAGGGAATTGGTTCTTATAACAAATTTACTGATTTAGAGTATATAAGAGCATGTTTGTTTCATAAGCAGAGAAAATATTCATTAGCAATAAAAGGATTTAAAGAATGTATAAAAATGGGAGAGGCCCCTTCCATTTTAAGTAATATAAGTGGTGTAGAGGGGTATAAATCATTTTATGCTTTGGGAGAAATTTATATGCAACTCAGAGATTATGATGAAGCATATAAGTATTATATAGAGATAATTAAGGCAAAACCTAACTTTTACAATCCATTATATAGAATAGCAGATATTTTATTTATAAAAGAAAAGGATATAAGTATTATAAAGAGTAGCTTAGAAAGCTTTTTTAGTAAAAATTTAAATATGGGTGCATATAGTAAATTGGGCACTATATTTTTTGATAAAGGCAGATATGATATAGCTCTTGAGTATTTTTTAAAGGTAAAAGAAATGATGAAAAATAAGCAGGACTCATTTTTTAATATAGCAATGAGTTATTTTTATCTTAAAAATTATAAAGAAGCATATGATTATTTTGATAAGATACAAGAAGGAGAGATCTATATAAATTCTGCATTTAAAATGATTCTTTGTGAAATTGTTAATGAAGATATAATAAATGCTGAAAAATTAATAAATAGGATAAAAAATATAAAAGGAAGTCATATGGATAAGGTAGTTGTATATGAGGCTTTAAAAAATTTGATGGGCAATAGTAATTGTAAAATTATTAGTGATGATTTAGAGGAGTCTAAAAAATTTACAGAAATAATATTTGATTTGTTAACGATGATTCTTAAAGCTGGTACACCTAAATTATTTGAAAAGTCATTACAATTATTAAATTTAATTGAAAATGATGAAGTTTTATTAAAGCTTGGAAAGCTGTACTATAATAATGGATATAGTAATTTAGCATATCAAGAATTTATAAGATCCATAAAATTATTTGACAAAATAGATCAAGAAGGATTAGAAATGATGAGAAATATAGTAGATAGACCTATGCCAGTAACAACTTGAAAGGTTGATTCGTATAATAATAATAAATGATAAAGTGAGTGGGTCATTATGATAGAAATAATAGAACAAAGATCTTTTAAAGATGCTGCCATTAACAGTTCTATGCCCTATGAAAACTATGGAGATTATTATGCTTTATTTGTTGGGAAATATATGAATCATTCTATATACAGAAGTTTGCTTCATTTTGATTTGCCGGTTTTAGAAGGAAAAGGAAAAATAAGGAAGGTAGAACTTCATTTGTATATTGTGCGTAATAATGAGTCATCCTGTAAAAAAGAGTTTCAAATTTATAGAATGACGAAAGGATTTGGAGAAAATAATGTAAATTATGCAAATCAACCAGCTGTTCATGAGGAAGTGTATCAATCTTTTATAATCAATGAAGAAGTAAATACCTATGTCAAGGTAGATATAACAAAACTTTTTAATGATTGGTATAGCAGGAAATATCCTAACCATGGGCTATTAATAAAAGCGTCAGATGAAAATATAACACCCCTTGTAGCCTATTATAGTAAAGATAATGATGATGAAATATATATGCCAAAGTTACAGATAGACTTTGAAAAATTTGAGCAAGAAGAGTATGCTGTTGAGGCCAAAAGTATAAAAAACAAAAATATAAATCCTGAAAATCTTTATATTATGGGAAACAAATACTTTGAGGATGGAGATTATAAAAAAGCCTATGAGTATTATGGAGGAAGTTTTGAAAAATTTATACCTAAGAGAGGGTATAGTCCTAAATTATTATTGCAGATGGTAAAGAATCTAGATCAACTAGAGAGATATGATGAAGGGTTAGAAATCATAGAGGAAGGTATTAAACACTATCCGGATTTTACAGATTTATTTTTTTTAAGAGCAACCTTGTATTATAAGCAGAATAAGATTTTTTTGGCAATAAAGGAATTTGAAAAATGTTTAGATATGGGAGAATCTCCAGTTCATTTGAATTTTATGGAAGGGATAGGAAGTTTTAAAGCGTATCATGGTTTAGCACAAATTTATTATGAATTTGAAGATTATGATAAGGCTTATTATTATTGCAAGAAGGCACTACAGATAAATCCTAAATGCATAGATGCTCTCCATACCATTATGAAAATTTTATTAAACCAACAAAGAGATATAAATGATATAAAAGAAAAATTAGAAAGCTTTTTTGGAACAAATATAGATGGCAAAGAGTATATGATACTTGCAGATGTGTACTTTGAGCAAAAAAAGCACCAGATAGCCTATGAATATCTAATAAAAGCGGAAGAAATTATACAGGTTTCTTCTAAGGAGTTTTATAAAAAAGGAATGTGTTTACTTTTCTTGAAAAAATATAAAGAAGCATATAAAAACTTTGAGAAAATAAAAAAGGGAGAACTTTATGAAAAGGCTCTTTATAAAATGATTTTATGTGAAATTCTAAGTGGTAATATGTATAATGCTACTACCCTTTTGAATAGAGTAAGAGATCCGGAGAACAACAACAAAAGAAAGGTATATTATGCTTTGAAAAATTTATTAGAAGATAGAAACTGTGATTCTATCAGTGATGATAAAATAGAATCTAAACAATTTATAGATACTATTTTCGAATTATTAGAGATTATTATTGAAGCTGCATCTCCTGAAATATTTGAAAAATCATTACAACTTTTGAATGTTATTGAAAATGATGAAGTGTTATTAAGACTGGCTAAGCTTTATTATGAGCATAGACTTTACAATATGGCTTATGGAGAGTTTGTTAGAGCTATAAAGATTTTTGATAAAATAGATTTTGAAGGACTCAATATGTTGACAAAAACCTTTAAGAAAATAAAATGAGTATAATTGTGTTATAAATATGACAAACTCACTCTATAGATCATTCATAGAGTGAGTTTGTTTGTAAATGTTATTTTACACAAAAACAGTCATCTTCACATGGATTACAAACTGTTTCACTTATAACAACTTCATTACCTGAGGCTTGTTTACTTACGAAAACCCTATATTTATGTTTGTCGTCATCATGGGGAATACAAATATCGAATTGATAAAAACCTAGACAATCTGTTACACCGTGAGCTACTCCTTCATATTCCATTTTACAGCCTTTTTTAGAAAGTTTAACTAATTTTACCAAAGCGCATTTTACAGGTTTTCCTTTACAATCTTTTACCTGTCCCCATAATCTAATACTTCTTATTTTTTGTACTTCAATATCTACTCTTACTTCACATGCTTTTGTGTGCTTATCTATTTCTATTTTTTTTGATACATTTCCTTGTACATATTCACACTCGTTACATTTTACTTCAACTTCACCGCCACAATTGTCAATGCCTGTTATTTCCATCATATAAAATATTACCTCCTATTTTAAATAGTAGCATTAAATACAGGACAACATCTGTATTCCTGATACTATAGTATGCCGTATAAGTGTTTTTAGTTACATTAAAACTTGCAAACTAGGTATGCTAATTTATAGTAAGCATGCATATATATCTACTATGAACATTTGTATAGGAGGAACTGTATATGGGATTAAAAGCAGAAAATTTTATTGAAGTTGCAGGCGTATCTGAAGAACTTCCAACACGGGCAAAAAATTTTAAAGAAGTACATATACAAGAAATTTCATATTTAGATGTAAAAAAAACAGATATGCAAGATCTTTTACGTACATTTGCTAAAGTAGAAATAATAAATACAAAGATGATGAATACACCAAAGGGAATTTCACAAGACGGACAAATTTTAACAGGTATGAAGCTTTTGGTAGAAGGGAGGATTATTCAAAAAATCGAGTATATTGCAAATAATATTTCACAACCTGTTTATGAAACTCATTTTTATATACCTTTTTCTACATATGTAATTTTAGGAAAAGAATTCAATTATTATTCAAAAGTTGAGGTAACTCCGTATATTGAAGATATATATATAAGACAGATTTCTGAAAGAAAAATATTTCAAAGTATTTTGTTAGCACTTGATGTGAGTACTCTCTCATAAAATGTATTCAAGTTAGGAGGTTTTGTTTTGGAAAAATTATCTAATCATTTGATAAAGAAAATAGGCATTAATCCATGTTTAAAAGAAAAATCAAAATATTTTTCTCTTAAATCTTTTGAAGAAGTAATTACCTTGCCAGAGGATATGCCTGACATGAAAGAAATTGTTTCAGTAATGATAGAACCTGAAATTATATCACAAAAAACCATTGATTCAATAAAGGGATTATCTTCAGAGGGACAGTATTTGTCAGGAAAAAAGATTGTATTACATGTAAAATTAAAGCAAAAAATATTATATGCTGCAGATATTGCTAAAAAGACAATACACACGATTCAAAATGAAAATTTCCAGAGTATATATATTTCCATTCCTCTATTAATGGAAGGGACAGATCCAAAGGAATTATTAAAATTTGAATACTTAAAAACAGAAATATATACGCAGGATATTATCATGAAAAAAATTAATAATAGATCCATTTTTAAAAATGTTATTTTGCTCATAGATACATTTTTAATTCCCACTTATCAATTAACGTATACGATTCATGAAGATAATCGTAGTAATATTTTTATTGCCCATAAAGATGGCGCGCATAAAAAACAAATTACATTTTCTCATAAACATTATAATATCAAACCTGTGTGGTCTCCAACAGGATGGGAAATTGCTTTTCTTTCAGATAGAGAAAATAAAAATGGAAAACATATGTTATATGTATATTGTTTAAAGGATGGAAAGATAAAGAAATTAACAGATTCTCATAGATTTCATATGGTTAGTAGTTTTTGTTGGAGTCATGAAGGTCAAACAATTATTTTTTCAGCTTCTTTCAAGAATCAAAAACAATTGTTTAGTATTGATATTAACACATTAGAGTGTACTCAATTAACCTTTGGGAATAGTGAAATAAAAAATTATAAACCTAAATATAGCCCTACAGATAAAAAAGTTGCTTTTTTTCAATCTATATCAGGTGTTTCAAACTTGTTTGTTATGGATATGGAGAGATTAAATATTACAAAACTGACTTCATGTGGGTTTATAAAAGATTTTGATTGGTCTAACAACGGTCAGTATATTTCATATATTTCAGGTAAAAGCGGGGAATGTGATCAAGTATGTTTGATGGACCTAAATAAAATGGAGAAAGTTTTTTTGAAAATACCAGGAAGAATCCTAACAACTAGAAATATAAATTTTTCTCCTGATAATCATCATATCGCTTTTATAGGTTCAGATTTTGTGACAGAGAACATTTTTGATTATGATTTAAGAAAAAATCGCATGATAAACGTAACGAAGAATTTAAGTGATATAAAAATTAGCAGTTTTGTTTGGAAAATAGATTCATCTCAAATCTATTATGCTGCAAATGATTTATCCTATTATAATATATATACAATATATTTAAAGGATTTTTCAAGATATTCACTTACCAGTACGATTGCTTCTGATATTCGATTAAGCTATCGAACTAAAATAATATGAGTCAATTGTATAAAACAATTGACTCATATTATTTACTGTTTCGTCTCACAGATATTCAGCGTCAATATCAACTAAGTTATTATGATCAATGGGGCGATTCTCTTTGAGCATTTCTTTTGATATAACCATCTCATTTAATGCTTTTTTATGATTTTCCTTTGTCTCCAAGTTGTTTTTAAGATCTAGGCTATAGGCATTATCTTCTATTTCTAAATCATTGTTTTCAGAAGTAGAATCAACATCCACTAGATATAGGGTATGGCTATATATTTTTCGAGGAGCTAATAAATCAAAATATGCATCTAAAATATAGACCTTTATCTTCGGGATAGACGTTTGCTTATTTGGAAATTCAATAAAGGTATTGTAAGGGACATTTAGATATTGCATATTTGTTTTTCCATTGTTTTCATTTTCGGTATAAATAATTTTATATTTTTTAATACCGTCAATGACTATGATATTTCCCAATGGGGAATGAATCATTCGGTTTGACTTAATTTCTACTTCTACCATGATTTCATATATGCTTTTTATTTCAGGACTATCCTCAGGAATAAAGAGGGTTTCAATATCGGAATACTGTATCATTTGACTATTGATTTTAATGGGTAATTCATCTTCATGTGCGATTCCCGTAATATTGATAAAATTTCTAATCATATACATTCAAGCCTCCCTTTTGTAAATGTATATTATAACTTGTATATTTTTATAACAAAAATAATTATTTAAAAATTATAGTTAGAATAACATATTTTTTATGGGTAAAAGCATATATCTTATAATGAATATGAAATAAATTTAATGGTAGGAGGAATTATATGGGAGCGAGATTGGTTAAATTTTCATTTAAGCCAGAAGAAAATGAACAAATAGAAGCCATCGTACAAGTACCTAAAGAACCAAGAAGTGTTATTGATGGGGTTGTAAAAGATTGGAACGGTAGAGTTGTAAAAGATGCAGTTGTAAAATTGTTTGAAGTGATAAATCCACCCTGTGAATTAAAACCATTAACCCATACTTTTACAGACGAGAGTGGACAATTTTTATTTGGACCCTTAAGCCCAAAAAAGAGATATGTAATCAAAGTATGGATCAATGATATAAAAATTAGAAATTTATTAATTGAACCAGATGTGGATGATCCATTGGATTGTATATGTGAAAAGGAAAATGTAAAGGATTTTGAAGAAGAAGAAATATAATATAAAGCAAAGCAAATTAAATTTGCTTTGCTTTATATTATTAATGGTATAAAGTTCCATCCAGTAGAAGGATTATATTTTCAAATATGCATCTTTTGTCTATAGGTGATAGAGAAATATCATTTATGTAGCCTGTAGTGTGAATAGGGGTATTCATAACATAATCTTTTGGAAGCATAATAAACGTACCAAAGGGGATATTAAATTGTGTACTATGAACAATCTGTGTGGGTACATCAGCAGCATATTCGATTTTTTGTTGCAATTCTCCTTCTATAGAAAGGGCAGTACCTGTAAGCCTTTGTCTTTCTAATGAAGTGATTATTGGTGTTTTTATTACCTTTGTATTGGTGATATTAACTTGAGCCATAATACTGACAATGTTAGAAATATCAGGTTTTCCTTCTGGTAATATCAAATTCGTTTCTATACAAAAGTGTTTAAAGATAAAAGGCTGTTTTGGTAAATTATTAGAAATACCTGATATTTTTATGGAATTATTAATCGTACTATTCATTGTAATCCTCCTTGTAAAATAGCTTTGCTTCATGCATATTCAAATTTTATTAGATGTATGCAAAAAAGAAAATACTTTCAGAAAATACATAAGTATTCTCTGAAAGTATTTTGTATTTTAAGGACAAGGAATAAATGGAACCGCATTTAATAATAAGGTTATATTTTTAAATACCTCTCTACTATTTAATGCTTTTACAAATACATCTTCTACACATGTTTTTACACAGAATTGTGCATCTAATGCTGTAGCACCATCGATAACGATAAATGCTGAAAATGGTACATCAAAGTGTGCTGAATGAACCGTTTGCTGTGGCACATTTGCAGTATATACGATTTTTTGTTTTAAAATTCCTTCAACAATAAGTTTCCGTCCTGTTAGTTGTGTTCCTTCTGCATTGTCACCACCAGCAGAATCAGGTGTCTCTATTACTCTTTTAGATATGATTTTCACCTTAACAAATACTTTATCAATGGTTTCTATATCTGGTTTTTCACATGGAATGATCAAAACCTCGGGGATCGATATTTCAGACCAGTTTAGATCTGCAGGATCTATAACAAAATTATCTACATCACATAATCCTATAACATCAATGATTTGATTATCAAAACAGTTACAATTCATAGTTTACCCTCCTTTACATTTTTATAGACAAGTATTTGGAGTTGCTTTAATAAATATGGTTACATTTTTAAATACTTGTCTTTTTGATACTCGGCATACAAATATATCTTCAATACATGGTTCTATTTTATATTTTGTAAATAATGGTGCATCCCATGGAAGGATGATAAATGCTGAAAATGGTACATCAAAGTGTGCTGAATGAACAGATTGTTCTGGCACATCAGCCGTATAGATTATTTTTTGTCTTAATATGCCTTCGATAACTAGTTTTCTACCTGTTAAGAATGTTCCTTCATAATTTGGATCTGGTACAAATACAGGTGGTGGACCAGGAACTATAGTTCCTACAATCGGTGTTTTTACTACTCTTTGAGATATAATATCAACTCTAGAAGTAAGGGTTAGGATTTGTTCTACATCAGGTTTTTGTGTTGGAATACATAAAACTTCAGGAATAAATATCTGGGTCCAGGTATCATCTGGATCTGCTCCTATAGTAATTGCTTCTATTTGTGCTCTTGTGCATACGCCTCTTATATCAATAAGCTGATCTTCTTCACAACCACAACCATCATCTAATCTTTTATCAAATAAACCTGGTGAACCACAAGCGATAGAACCAAGTTTTCTTTCAAAAATAACTTCATTACATTGACAACTCATAGTGTATCCTCCTTTTTACATAATTAAATTAGCAGTTATTATCTGGACATTCTGTCATAGCAGCAGGAACTGCTTGTAAGAATAATGTTACATTCTTAAAGATTTGTCTTGGAGAAACATCCATAATAAATACATCTTCTACACAAGCATTTATATCAAAATTAATATCTAAAGGATCTAGTGTACCAATCGGATTTGCTAGAACAATAAAAGCTGAAAATGGCACAACAAAATGTGCAGAGTGTACAGATTGTTCAGGAACATCTGCAGTGTAATTGATTGTTTGACATAATTGTCCCTCAACAATAATTTTTCTTCCAGTTAAGAGTTTACCTTCTTGATTTTCTATTCCATTTGAATTTGGGGTTACAATTACTTTTTTTCTAAGAATTTCTACTGTTATATTTACTGAATTGATTTGTTCAATATCAGGTTTTTGTTCAGGAATAATTAAAGTCTCTGGAATGGAGATTTGTGTCCAGTAAGGAAAAGTTATTAAATCAAATATAGATGGATCGCATAATCCAATAATATCTATAAAATCTTTATTCATACATGTGCTCATAGTGTATCCTCCCTTTTAATTAGCTTATGAAAATATTACATCGTCAATATACCAAATACTTCCTTCTATACCAGGCGGCAGTGTTGTTGCCGGTGGTACAGGATCAGCATTTACTTCTTCTGCAATAAACACAATGGTTGCTTGTGTTGTTCCTGGTGGAATTGCAGCTGGGCAAAAACATTCTGTGGTGCAATCACAACTTAATAGTGTGGCATAGGATTCAAAGTCATAATCGTTTATTAATGGAGGAACATCCGTATTTAGAAGTATTTGATTAGGAGATCCTTCAAATATTCTTACCCGTAAACCTGCATCACTTTCATTAAGGGTACCAGCTTGAATCTGAGGGATTACATTTCCCCAAAATACCAATGCTCTTGTATTTAAACTCCAAGGAACTGTAGTTGTTGGATCAACAATTTCACCATTTCTTCTGTCTAGTCTTGCACCCCAAAATTGAAGTTTATAGAAGCACTCAGGATCAATTCCATCTACAACTTGTGCTAATATTGCTTTTTCCCAACCATTGTTATCTGCATTTACCTGAGTTTGTAAACATGCAGATGTTCTTCCAGAGTGAGAGACATGATTGATTGCAGTTTTATCTATCTTAGCGTCTTGAGTAGGTGAATTTGATTCTTCAACGTTTTCTATATACCAAAAATCTTCAATCTCTTCACATTCAAATCCACCGTCTCTTATTCGATTACATCTTATACATGATGGTCCTGGGGGACCAGGGGGTCCTGGGGGTCCTGGAGGTCCTTCTGGTCCTGGGTCGCCCTGTGGTCCTGGAGGTCCTTCTGGTCCTCGGTCACCTTGAGGTCCTGGGGGTCCTGGAGGTCCTGGGCATCCTGGAGGTCCTGGGTCACCCTTAGAACCTGTAGGTCCTTCTGGTCCTGTAGGTCCTTGACATCCAATAGGTCCTGGAAATCCAGTGTCCCCTTTAGGGCCCTGAAGCCCAGCAGGACCTAAAGGGCCCATACATCCTTGATCCCCTTTAGGTCCTTGGCACCCTTGAGGTCCAGGATGTCCTTGACATCCGCTATCCCCTTTAGGTCCTTGAGAGCCAACGGGTCCTGGTGGGCCAACGGGTCCTGGCGGTCCTGGGCATCCTGCAGGTCCCATAGGGCCGCCATCACCCTTAGGTCCTTGAGGTCCAGTGGGACCAGGGAAACCTTGAGGTCCTGGACATCCTGGCATACCTGGAGAACCACTATCACCCTTAGGCCCTGAAGGTCCAACGGGACCAGGGAAACCTTGAGATCCTGGACATCCTGGCATACCTGGAGAACCACCATCACCCTTAGATCCTATATTTCCACTATCCCCTTTAGGTCCTGGATAGCCTGGGGTTCCACTATCCCCTTTAGGTCCTGGATAGCCTGGAGGTCCTGGATAACCTGGATAGCCTGGAGGCCCTGGATAACCTGGAGAGCCAGGATATCCATGAGGCCCTTGAGCAATATATGAATTACTGCCTCCTGAATAGAGTTCAGGATAAGAATAAACGCTATTTTTATGACTATTAGAATTTTCAGTTATAGGTTTATCAGTATATATATATCCTGCCATTGTCTTCCCTCCTTTCCCTATATACTATGCAAAATGAAATATATGGTCACTATTTTTAAAAATTTTTCATATGATGATAAAGACAAGTTTGTTAATTTTTATGAACAAAAAATAATAAAGAGAATACTATATAGAAGAGGAAGTCTTAGTATGTTATAAATAGATTTTTTAAGGAGGTATGAATTATGAGAAATGACTGTATTGAAATTACAGGAATAACGCCATATGATCGATTTCCAGATTGTTTGCCCCATCATCCTTGTGCACAAATTTGTGAAACGGATAAATTATGTATTCCAAGAAAAAAGCCTGATATAGAAAGTATCTGTCAGGTTTTTGCTGATGTATCTGTATCTTCTTATAAAATAATAGGTACACCTGTAGGTAAAAAGTTGGTAATAGAAGGAATGAAGCATATTAAAGTTTTGTATGTAGGAGATGAACCTTGTCAAAATATGCATTGTGCTCATTTTGAAGTTCCATTTTGTATGTTTGTTTTATTAAAAGATATAGACTGTGAAGTGGTAGATGTTTTTACAGGAATAGAACATATTGGTGTACATCAGTTAGATTGTAGATGCTTTACAGTATCTATTATCATTTTTGCTTGTCCAATATTTAAAAAGAAGCATAATCATTGTAAGGATCATGTAACTTGTAATACACAAGTAAACTGTGACGTTCATGTAAATTGTTATTCAAAAAATCTATGTAAGGATGGTAGAGAATATATGCCTACTACCAATCAATATATTCATAAAGGGTATACAGAGTATTCTTAAGCCTATAGAAAAAGCTGCTATAATGCAGCTTTATTTTTTTATTCTTGAGCTTGATACCATATTTTAATCCTGGATGTTTCCCCAGCGTTTATATTCTTTACTGCAACCCTTCCATACTTGGCAAATGAATAGGGCGTCAACCAAACCATTTCACTGGGTAATAGTATTTTACCTTGGAAACAATCACAAACAAAATTAATATCATCAGGACTTGATTGAAATCTTACTTCTACTGGTGTAGATCCTAAATTTTCAACATGACAGGTAATTGTTTTTGTAAGAGATGCATTTACTGTGTCTGAAAAACGCCAACTATCACTTGTATCCATTTCTGTTATGTCTTCAATAAATCGAGTAGTAGGTATTGGCGTTATAGGCGTGTACGTTATTTCTACAGTAGGAGATGAAATTGGATTTTCAACGGTTATGATTTGGTTGTATGTCATATCTTGTATTTCTTCGTTTTTAAGGATAAGCCCATAGTTTTCAATTCCATGATCATACCACTTTGAAACCATATCTGTAATATTGAAAGTGTAAAAGCCTCCTGTAGTCATAGATTTTGTTTCTCCAGGTGTAGAAGGATCAAACAATGGTTGATTATCCCAATTAACAGTTGATACAGACCAATCTTCTGTTAGTGCAAAGGGTGTATATAAGCTTGTATTATTTCTTGCAGCATATTGTACGTATATTTTTAGAAGCGCTTTTGATATTATACAATGATCGGGAATCATTGTAATTGGAAATTTAAAGAGCATTCGATAAAAAGTAGATACATTTTTTCGTCCTACATGCATAGTTTTACATGGCCCAAATATTCTGAATGCTTCATTGGAGCTAATTTGTGCTGTTTCTACATGAGAATTTATTATAGAATCCATATTATATCCTCCCTTCGCTAAAAATTATCAATAAAAAGTATACAAGTTCTTTTGTGCTTTATAATATGAATCTATTATGGGTATTGTTAAAAGTTTTATGAAAAAAATCATTATTCTTGAGCTTGATACCATATTCTGATTCTAGAAGTCTCACCAGGAGTAACATTCCTAACTGCAATTCTTCCATATTTTGAAAATGTGTAAGGAACAACATGTGTCAGCGTATGAGGTTCTATGATCTTACTTGTAGAACAATCATCACAAAAATGAATATTATTAGGGCTTATTTGCAACAGTATTTCAACAGGAGTATCTCCCAAATTTTCAACATAGCAAGTGATGGTTTTTGTAAGAGATGTGTTCATTACAGATGAAAAACGATAAAGTTCATCTGTATCAATATCTTCAGTTTCTTCAATGAAACGAGTAGGAACAGGGGGTTGTGGTTGAATATGGATTTTTGGGCTATAAGTTATTTCAATTGTTGGAGATAAAGCATCATTTTTCACCGTTGTAATTTCCTTGTATGTTTGATTTTGTATTTCTTCATTTTTAATAATGAATCCATAGTTAGAAATTTCATGATTATACCATTTAGAAACCATATCTGTAATATTGAAAGTATAAAAAGTGGATCTAGTTATATATTTTGATTCTCCTGATACTGTAGGATAGAAAGGAGGTTGATTATTCCATTTAACTGTGTCAATTGACCAATTTTCTTCTAAAGCATAAGGTGTAAATAAACTTTTTTTATACATTCCTGCAAATTGAACGTATATTCTAAGTACAGCTTTTAATATAATACATTCAGCTGGTATTTCTAAAATAGGAAAGTTAAAAAGTATACGATATACATCATTTAAATGTTTTTTGCCTATATACATAGTAGTACAAAAACCGAATATGCGATTAGGTTTTTGCATACTTATTTGAGCAGTTTCTACTTGTGGCTGTATAATTGTAGAATTCATAGAATTCCTCCTTTCTGTTGTTTTCCTGATTTATTATATTCAAAGAATATGGATATGTGTTAAAAGATATATTTATAAAGAAAATAAACGTTTAGATAGACTATAGTATTTATTTTCTAGATATTATATAATATAATTAAATAGGTATATAATTTAACTTAAAATAGTTGTTCTTTTATCAAAGAATTGATATATAACTCCAATATTTAAAAGGAGAGATGTTATGAGTGAAAAAAATAAAGTAATTGTCAATATACATGGGCAAGAATATACGATGGTTGGTAGCGAAAGTCAAGAATATATGCAACATGTTGCTAAATATGTTAATGATAAGATGACAGAGGTTGCTAGAAATAGCAGGCAACTAAGTACTAGTATGATTGCGGTACTTACCTGCCTTAATGTTGGGGATGATTACATAAAAAATAAAGATGAATTAGAAAAACTTCAAATAGAAGTTATTAAGCCATTACAAGAGTTAGAAGAAATGAGAATGAAATTAGAGGGAACAATTGAAGAATTTCAAAATAGAGAGAGCGAATATAAAGAAGCCATTAGGCTTCTTGAAGAAGAAAAAAAAACAATTAAGTTGACACTTAAAGAAAAAAATGAAGCGTTAAAAGAAAGTGAAAATTTTAAGGAACTCCTTTCTTTAAAGGAACAAGAACTAGTAGAACTGACTGAGGAAAATGAAGAGCTTCACGAAAAAATATTTGATGGTCAAATGAAATATGTACAAGCAAGGAAAGAACTAGATTCTTTTATAGAGACCTTTGATGAAAAAGACAAATAAGCGTAATTGTATACTAAAAGTAGTGATATAATAATATTGCTACTTTTTTATAATATATGGGTAAATTTTTAAATTTAGTAAGAATAGGAGTGGAGATATGATGCAAGTAGAATTACTAGCGCCTGTAGGTAGTTGGGCGTCCTTAGAGGCGGCGGTGAAAAATGGTGCAAATGCAGTGTATTTAGGAGGAACGTTATTTAGTGCGAGACAAAATGCTACTAATTTTGATAGAGAAGAATTAGAAAGGGCAGTTGATTATTGCCATATAAGAGGTGTTAAAGTTTTTGTAACTGTAAATACATTGATTGCAGAAGAGGAATTTAACACTTTAGGAGAATACATTCTATTTTTATATAATATTGATATAGATGCAGTGATTATTCAGGATTTAGGGGTTGCAAAGTTTATTAAAGAATTGCTTCCTGATTTAGAAATACATGCAAGTACACAAATGACAGCACATAATTTAGAAGATGTAAAAATGCTAGAGGAAATAGGATTTAAAAGAGTTGTTCTTTCAAGAGAAATGTCTAAAGAAGAAATTAAATATATAAATGATCATACAGATTTGGATATAGAAATTTTTGTACATGGAGCACTTTGCGTAAGTTATTCGGGGCAATGTTTAATGAGCAGTTTAATTGGGGGAAGAAGTGGCAATAGAGGACGATGTGCTCAGCCATGTAGAAAAGAATATGATTTAGTGGATATGAAAAATGAAAAGAAGATAAAAAGCAGTATTGGTGATTATCTTTTAAGCCCTAAAGATTTAAATACCCTTGAAAATATTAATGAAATATTAGACACTGGAAATTATTCATTAAAGATTGAAGGAAGAATGAAGAGACCTGAATATGTAGCTGTAGTAGTCAGAGCCTATAGAGATGCAATAGATCAATATGAAAAAAATAGAAAAAAGCCAAATATAGATAAACAAACATTAAAAGATGTAGAGCAGATGTTTAATAGAAAATTTACCAAAGGATATATATTGGGAGACAGTGGCAAAGAATTTATGAGCATTGAAAGCCCAAGTAATAGAGGAATATTTATTGGACAGGTCATATCTTATGACCAGAGAAGAAAGAAAGTTAAAATTAAATTGAAAGATACCCTAAGAAAAGGGGATGGCATTCAGATTTGGGCAAGACAAGGAGATCACCCAGGAACCATTGTTCCTGCCATTATTAAAAATGGAGAAAAAAATGAATGTGCATATAAAGATGATATAATAGAGGTTGATTTTAAGCATCAAGTAGGTGAAAATAATGCAGTATATAAAACATCTGATATTTATTTACTAAAGAAGGCAAAAGAAACCTATGAGAAGAATGAAACGAAAAATCTCATATATGCTAAGTTTAAGGCTAGGCTCAATGAAGGATTAGAAGTATCGTTAAGGGATGAACAAGGAAATTATGTAAATCAAATAAGTGAAGCTTGTGCAGAAAAAGCAATCAATAGACCCATCGATCAAGATCGAATAGAAGAACAGATTAGTAAGCTTGGAAATACTTCTTATACATTAAAAAATATAGAGATAGATATAGATGAGGGCATAAGCTTTTCAATTAAAGAACTGAATAAATTAAGACGAAATGTAGTGGAAAGTTTAGATAAGCTTAGACAAAATTATAATAAAAGAGAATGGATAGATGCAGAAACTTTTAAAGATACCATGAAAAAATATTTATATATGCCGAAAAAGAAAGAAGAAGAAGGATTAAGTTTATCTGTAAAGGTAAATAATATGGAACAATTAGAAACTGTTTTAAATTTTAAAGTCGATAGAATATATTATAATGATATGAGTACCATTGAACAAGCCATAAGGATAGGAAATTCAAAAGGGATGAATATAATTCCTTGTTTTTTCAGAATTACAGAGGATAAGGAAATAGAAAGTATAGAAGAAAAAGTAAATAAAATCTCAGTAGATCAAGTGATGGTAGGAAATCTTGGAATGATCCATAGGATGAATAAGTACGAAAATATATCTATTATTTCAGATTATTCGTTAAATGTTTTCAATCCTCAAACTGTAAACATGTTAAAAGATTTACAAGTCTCTGAAATTACATTGTCTCCTGAGTTAACATTAAAGCAAATAAAAAATATTGTAACATTCCACCCAGACTGTGAAGTGATCGTGCATGGAAGAATTCCAGTAATGGTAAGCAAATATTGTCCTATACATGCAGTAAAAAAGGATGATGTTAAACAAAGCTATTGCGCTATATGCAAAGATCAATCATATGGCCTGAAAGATCAAAAGGGAATGACTTTTCCAATGGTAAAACATAGTAATTGTAAGATAGAAATTTTAAATTCTCAGAGATTATGTGTAATAGAAAATATGAGAGAATTAGTGAATGTAGGCGTTCATAAATTTAGAATAGATTTTACCATAGAAGAAGAGCGTGAAATAAAAAATACATTAAAAGCATATACCCATGAGATGAAGATCCTTTCAAAAGAAACGAATAAAGATGATTATAGGGATGAATTTATTGAATATATGAAAAAACAAGGAAGAACGAAGGGTCATTTCTTTAGAGGTGTAGAGTAGGATTAAAGGAATAAGGGGCGATCAAATGAACGATAGAACCATACGTGTATTAGAATTTGAGAAAATAAAAGAGATGTTAATTAAAAAGGCAGAATCTAATTTAGGAAAAGAATTAGCAAGTAAGGTGAATCCGTCTACGGATATGGAAGCTATAGCAACTTGGCAAAAGGAAACCCATGAAGCCACAAGTATTATACTTCAAAGAGGAAATCCACCTCTAGGCGGAATAAAAGATATAAAATATTACATGAAAAGAGCAGAGATAGGGTCTTATCTGTATCCCGGTCAATTATTAGAAGTATCAGATACCCTAAGAGTTACAAGAAGACTAAAGTCGTTTATGAAAGATGTAAAAGAAGAACAATATAGATATCCTATGATTCAAGGATTTATTAATAGCTTATATACATTTAAGAATATTGAAGATAGAATAGAAACTTGTATTATTAGTGAAGATGAGATTTCGGATAATGCAAGTACTACACTTAAACATATAAGACGAGAGATTACGAATAAGAATGCTTCTGTTAAAACGAAGTTAAATTCAATGATATCCTCTACGCAACATCAAAAATATCTCCAAGATGCCATCGTTACAATTAGGCAAGACCGATACGTTATACCCGTAAAGCAAGAGTATAGAGGAAATATACCTGGACTTATCCATGATCAATCTTCAAGTGGTGCGACTCTTTTTGTTGAACCTATGGCCATTGTTGAGTTAAACAATGAATTGAAGGAATTGAAATTAAAAGAACAAATTGAGATTGAAAGAATATTAAGGGAATTAACTGAATTAGTGGCAGAAAAAAGTAAAGAAATTATATCCAATCAAAAAATTCTTGAAAAGCTTGATTTTATATTTGCAAAAGGTAAATTAGCAGTAGAGATGAATGCTGTAGAGCCAAAAATGAATAGGGATGGTTATATTAGAATAAAAAATGGAAGACATCCATTACTAGATAAGAAAACGGTTGTTCCTACAAATATATGGCTAGGAGATGAATTTAAGACATTGGTTGTGACAGGACCCAATACAGGTGGAAAGACAGTTACGTTAAAAACGGTGGGACTTTTTACCTTAATGGCACAAACGGGACTCCATGTACCTGCAGATCATGGTACAAAACTTGCGGTATTTGAACAAGTGTTTGCTGATATTGGAGATGAACAAAGTATTGAACAAAGTCTAAGTACATTTTCTGGACATATGACGAATATTGTACAGATTTTAGATTCAATTAAGGAGAATGCATTAGTACTATTAGATGAACTAGGGGCAGGAACCGATCCTACAGAAGGCGCGGCACTTGCTATTGCGATTCTTGAACATCTTTATTCATTGGGCATTAGAACCATTGCTACTACCCATTATACAGAACTTAAGCAATTTGCACTTACAAAAGATGGCGTACAGAATGCATCTGTTGAATTTAATATAGAAACACTTAGTCCGACCTATAAGCTTCTTATAGGGGTACCTGGAAAATCTAATGCCTTTGAAATTTCTAAGAAGTTAGGTCTTAGTGAATATATTGTTGAAAAATCCAGAAAACTTATTTCTGGAGAAGGTATTGCATTTGAAGAAATATTAGAGACCATGGAAAGAGATCGAAAAGCTGCAGAAGAAGAAAGAGATGACGCCATAAGACTAAAACTGATCATACAAAAACAAAAACAAGAATATGAAAGTAAACATGAAAAACTAGCAATACAAAAAGAAAAGATTCTTAGAGAAGCAAAGGAAGAGGCACGAAAACTTTTAAGAGGTGCAAAGGACGAAGCAGATCGAATTATTAAAGAATTAAGAACACTTTCCCAAGAGCAAGAAGAAAAATTGAAGAATAAAAAAATAGAAGAGGCAAGAAGTAGTCTACGATCAAAATTAGGAGAAGTAGCAGATACTTTAAGTATAAATCCTGTGGTAACCAATAGTAATCCCCCTAAAAAATTAAAATCTGGAGATAGTGTGATCATTCTTACTTTAAATCAAAAGGCAACGGTTATTTCCAAACCTGCTTCAAATGGGGATGTATTAGTACAAGCAGGTATTATGAAAATCAATGTAAATATAAATAATTTAAGACTCGATCAAGATGAGAAAAAAGAACATAAGAACACAGGGGTCGGAAGACTTGTTAAATCTAAAGCTCAATCAGTAGAAACGAGTATAGATTTAAGAGGACAAATGCTAGAAGAGGCAACTATGAATACAGATAAATATTTAGATGATGCATATATTGCAAATTTAAAAGTAGTTACGATTATACATGGAAAAGGTACCGGTGTTTTGAGAGAAGGAATAAAACAGCTTCTTAAAACACATAAGCATGTAAAAACTTTCAGAATAGGTAGTTTTAATGAAGGTGGAACAGGGGCTACCATAGCAGAACTTAAATAATTAAGGAAGTGAGATCATGATTTTGATTAGCGCCTGCCTTGCAGGGGTAAATTGTAAATATAATGGAGAGAACAATTTAAATGAGGGTATAAAAAGGTTGATAGAAGATAGAAAAGCAATCCTTGTTTGTCCAGAACAGCTAGGCGGATTAGCGACCCCAAGAGTTCCAGCGGAAATAGTAAAGGGAGAAGGCAAAGATGTATTAGAAGGAAAATGTAAGGTGATGAATAAGGATGGGGAAGATAAAACTAACTATTTTATAAAGGGTGCTAAAGAAGCTTTGGAAATTGCTAAGATGTATCATATAAAAAAGGCAATACTAAAAGAGCGATCACCATCTTGTGGATGTGGTATAATATATGATGGAAGTTTTAAGGGGAATAAAAGAAATGGAGATGGAGTAACAACCGCATTATTTAATCAACACGGAATCAAAGTATATAATGAAAACAATTATATACATGGAGAGTTTTAGACTAATAAGGGGGGGACTTATTATGAAAAAAAAGATGATTTTATGTTTGTGTACAGTAGTTGTAGCTACGAGTTTGTTCTCTGGTTGTGGAAAAAAAGAAGAAGTTGCAAATAACGAAGTAAAGAAACCAGAAGTAACTGAGCAAAAAGAAGAAGTAAAGGACATTGATTATGTTCTGTATTTTAGACATAAGGAAATGCCATTTTTATTTGATGAAGCATATACAGTAAAAGAAAATGACCCTAGACTAAAAGGGAAAAGTATAGAAGAATTTATTATACAAGAGTTAATAAATGTAAAGCCTTTTGCAGAATATCTGAATCCAATGCCTGAAGGTGCGAAATTATTATCTATAGAAAAAGAAAATAGAGTCGTAAAAGTAAATTTATCTAAAGAGTTTCAAGCGGGATTAAAGGGAACGAAAGAAGATACTACACTTACATTGGCAGCAGTAGTCAATGCCATTACAATATTACCAGAAAATGATAAGGTCATCATTCTAATAGAGGGAAAACCTGTATCTAACATCAATAAAGTAGATACAAGTAAGGCCTTTGAATATTTTGACGGTTTATATGCTGATAAATAGAAAAAGGTTCTAGCTTTTATGTTAAGCTAGAACCTTTTAAAATTCTTTTTTAATCCAAAGATAAAACTTGCAATAATGCCACCAATAAAACCACCTAAATGCCCAAAATTATCAATAGATGGCATCATAAGGCCAATACCAATATTAATAACTATTAATGTGATGATATTCATTCCATATCTAGAAAAGAATACATTGGGTCTCTTTAATCCAAAGGAAACATAAGCGCCCATAAGTCCAAAAATAGCACCTGATGCTCCAGCAGAAACAGATGGACTGAATAAAAAGCTCATGAAGCTTCCGCCTATACCTGCTGTAAAATAGATCAGTATATATTTTATATGACCATACATTTTTTCAATGTCTTTTCCTAACATATTAAGAGCATACATATTAAAGAGTAGATGTGTAATGCCAATATGAATAAACATACTAGTAATAAGTCTATAGTACTCTCCCTCTATAATTAAAGGATTATATTTTGCACCAAATCTTATTAAGTTATAGACGTTAGTGGTTCCACCAAAAAGGGACATAATCAAAAACATGAATATGTTCAGGCTGATTAAGATATAAGTGATATAAGGCTTCGTAGCAGGAAGGTCATATCCTTTTTTCGATTTAGTCATATGTTCAATTTCTAAAAGATTAATTGATTCTATAAATTCATCATTAGAATTTAATACGTTGTCATTTACGAAGGTTTTCATATTTTCATGGTCAGTAAAGTTGCAAAATAAATCAATGACTTTTCTAGAAGAAAGATCAAATAGTAATAGGTTCGTTTTTATGTTTTCTTTTTCTATAAAAGAATATAATTCTTTAAGTTCATTAGACTGAAAATCTATAGAACAATTTTCTATAAAAATAATAGTATAGATTGATAATTTTTTGAATTTATTTTGTTTATTCATTTCTTTATATTGATTATAGATAATACTTTTTTTATATTCTAAGGAATTGTAAAAAAAATCATTTCCATTTACAAAATGAATATAATCATTTGAAAACCAATTTTGTTTATATAATACAACATCAAATATTTCAGAAACGGTTTTATGAGGATATAAGAAAAATTCTTTTTTCTCTATAAACTCTTTTATTATTTTAGCTACAGTTGGGAACATAAAAAAACCTCCATTTATGATTTAGTACTATTCTAACATATATATAAATAAAAAACCTTGATTTGAAGGGAAATGTATGATAAATTATTAGTCAAAAAGAGTCAGTTTTAGATTATGATAAAGCGAATCGTAACTCTCGTCTTTTAAATTAAGAGGTGGGGGTTTTTATATTATTAAAACACAAGAGGAGGATGCAATAATGATAAATTTCAAAGCAGAAGTTGTACAAATTTTATCATCAAAAATGGAAGAACTAACAATTGATGAAATTATGGAAATGATAGAGATGCCACCAGATCGTCAAATGGGGGATTATGCTTTTCCTTGTTTTAAACTAGCTAAATTATTTAGAAAAGCCCCAAATATGATTGCAAAAGATATCGTAGATGCTATTGGTGAAAATACATTATTTTCAAAAGTAGAAAATAAGGCAGCTTATGTAAATTTCTTTGTGGACTCAGCTGCATTTGCCAAAGCTGTAATGGAAGAAGTATTAGAACAAAAAGATGCGTATGGTTCTTCTACTATAGGAGAAGGGAAAAAAGTAATTGTAGAGTATTCATCTCCAAATATTGCAAAACCTTTCCACATTGGACATATTAGAAGTACAGTAATAGGAAATTCAATTAAGAAAATTTATGATTTTCTAGGATATGATACAGTAAGTATCAACCATTTGGGGGATTATGGTACGCAATTCGGAAAATTAATCGTTGCATTTAAAAGATGGGGAGACGAAAAAGAAGTAGAAGCAAATCCAATTCCAACATTATTAAAACTATATGTTAAATTGCATGAGGAAGCTGAAAAAGAACCCCAACTTGAAGATGAGGCAAGAATGTGGTTTAAGAAATTAGAAGATCAAGATCCGGAAGCATTAAGATTATGGAAGTGGTTTAGAGATGTAAGTCTAAAAGAATTTAGTCGTGTTTATGGAATGCTAAATATCGAGTTTGATTCTTATGCAGGGGAAAGCTTCTATTCAGATAAGATGCCAACGGTTATAGAATCAATGCAGGAGAAAAATTTACTAAAGGAATCTAAAGGAGCAGATATTGTAGATTTAGAAGCGTATAATATGCCACCAGCGCTAATTAGAAAAAGTGATGGTTCAACATTATATATAACAAGAGATATAGCTGCTGCGATCTACAGAAAAGAGCATTATGATTTCTACAAAAATATTTATGTTGTAGCTTCTCAGCAAAATTTACATTTCCAACAATGGTTTAAAGTAATAGAACTTATGGGACATGATTGGGCAAAAGATTGTATTCATATTCCATTTGGACTTGTGAGCTTAGAAGAAGGAATTATGTCTACTAGAAAAGGAAGAGTTGTTTTCTTAGAAGATGTATTAAAAAAAGCAGTAAATACTACAAGAGAAATTATGGATCAAAAGAATGCAAATCTTGAAAATATAGAAGAAGTGGCAAAACAAGTAGGAATAGGCGCAGTAATATTCCAAGAATTATCCAATAGTAGAATTAAAGACTATACTTTCTCATGGGATCGTACATTAAACTTTGATGGAGAAACAGGTCCTTATGTACAATATACACATGCTAGAGCATGTAGTTTACTTAGAAAAGCAGATGTAGAAGTAGATAAAAACATAGCGTACAAATTATTAGATGAAACTGCCCTAAAGGTACTTAAAGTAATTGAGCAATTTGGAAATGTGGTAAAAGAAGCAGCTAAAAAGAATGAACCATCTATCGTAACAAGATATATTGTAGATGTTGCTCAAGCATTTAATCGTTTCTATAATGAGTCACCAATTATTGTAGAAGATAAAGAATTACAAAAAGCAAGACTTGCAGTAGTTTGTGTAGCAAAACAAACGATTAAAAATGGACTTGGTTTATTAGGCATGACAGCACCAGAAAAAATGTAATGGATCAGGAGTGATAATAATGCGATATGAGGGAAGTGTATATAGACCACCTAGTGAAGCCTATAGCTATATAATTCAAGTAGCAATAGGATGTTCTCACAACAAATGTACTTTTTGTAGCATGTATAAGGATAAGCAATTCAGAGTAAGAGACTTATCTGAAATCATGAAAGATCTTGAAATGGCAAGAGAACAGTATAAAAGTGTTGAAAGAATTTTTCTTGCAGATGGAAATGCATTAGTGCTAAAAATGCAAGACTTAGAGATGATACTAAAAAAGATAAAAGAATTGTTTCCAGAATGTAAAAGAGTAGGTATATATAGTGCGCCTAAAGATATCCTAAGAAAAAGTGTGGATGAATTAATCAGACTAAAAGAATTAGGATTAGGAATTGCGTATTTAGGATTAGAGTCTGGAAGTAACAAGGTATTAGAACATATTGAAAAAGGTGTAACAAAGGAAGAATTAATTGAAGCTGGGAAGAAAATGGTTCAATCGGGAATTAAGTTATCCGTTACATTAATATCTGGTATAGGGGGAAAAGAAAATTGGAAAGAGCATGCATTAGAATCTGCAAAAATTATTAATGAAATTCAGCCAGATTATGTAGGGTTGCTTACTTTATTAATTCAATCAGGTACCCAAATATATGATGAGGTGCAAAAGGGAGAATTTAAGCTTTTAAATCCAACAGAAGTTATGGTAGAGACGAAAGAGCTTATAGAGCATTTGAAGGTGAATAATTGTATGTTTAGAAGTAATCATGCTTCTAACTATATTTCACTGGCTGGAAATTTACCACAAGATAAGGAAAAATTATTAAAACAATTAGATCGTGCTATAGCTTCTCATTCCAATATAAAGGAAGAAATATTTAGAAGGTTATAATATAAATACCCAGTAAGCGTTTACTGGGTATTTATATTCCATTATTTTCTTAAGAAATTTAAGAATTCTTCTTCTGTAGTTTGAGCTAATGTACAGAGTTGTTCTAATATACTATTTTTTAAAGAAATGAAAGCATCCATATTTGTGTTCTGACCAGTGTAATCAAGGGCTTCTAAAATCATTAACATGTCTTCTTTATTGACTTCTTCAATTGTAATTTTGTTGAAATTTTCCATAAATATCACCTTCCTAGTTTCTATAATACAAGTAATATATATATATTCGATGTAGATATAAAAAAACCTTCAAATTTCATCAAAAAATATATTTTTTAGAACAAATAGGACATCAATAGGCAGGATTTTTGTTTTAAGTTTTTAAAACGAACACATAAAATGTATTTAATACATGGATTTTGACAATCATTACAATGTGGTATAATGGAATAATTGAGATAGAAAGGAACGGGAATTATGAAAATTTTATTAACAACCTTAAATTCAAAATATATACATACCGCTTTATCATTAAGATATTTAAAAAGCTATTGCGAAGATACTTTTGAGAACTTGGAGATTCAAGAATATACAATTAACCATCAAACAGACTATATTTTAGGAGAAATTCATAAAGGTAAGTTTGATGTAGTCTGTTTTTCTTGTTATATATGGAATATGAATCAAACATTAAGTATTGTAAGTAATTTGAAAAAAATCAATCCAAATGTAATCGTTGTATTAGGGGGACCAGAAGTTAGTTTTGATGCAGTAGAATTAATGAAACGAGAAAGTGGCGTAGATTATGTTATATGTGGTGAAGGAGAAGAGACTTTTAAAGAATTAGTAGGTTTTTTTATGTACAATGAAAAAACAGTAGAAAATATTAAAGGAATTGTATATAGGAGTAAAGAAAAAATATATAAGAATGAAGAAAGAGCATTAATAGATGATTTGGGAAAAATACCTTCACCTTTTACTGAAAATCTAGAGGAATATGATAATAAAATTATATATTATGAAAGTTCAAGAGGATGTCCATATAATTGTAGATATTGTTTATCTTCTACTATAAAAGGGGTAAGATTTTTTCCATTAGAGCGTGTTAAAAAAGATGTAAGTATATTTTTAAAGAATAAAGTAAAACAAGTAAAATTTGTAGACCGTACTTTTAATGTAAAAAAAAGTCACAGCTTAGAGATTATGAAGTATATTAAAGAAAATGATAATGGGATTACGAATTTTCATTTTGAAATCACAGCAGATTTAACAGATGATGAGACGTTAGATTTTCTATCTACAGTAAGAGAAGGGTTATTTCAATTTGAAATAGGCGTACAATCAACAAATGATCAAACCATTAAAAGTGTAGATAGAAATGTAAATTTCGATAAATTAAGTGAAGTTGTAAAGAAAGTATCTGATTTTAAAAATATACATCTACATTTAGATTTAATTGCAGGATTACCTTATGAAACTTATGAAATATTTAAAAAATCATTTGATGATGTGTATAATTTAAGACCAGAACAATTGCAATTAGGATTTTTGAAATTATTAAAGGGTTCAGGGATAAGAAAAGATGAAGAGCTACATGGATATGCATATAAAGCAGAAGCGCCTTATGAAGTATTGAAAAATAAATACATTAGTTATGATGAATTATTAAAACTAAAAATGATAGAAGAAATGGTAGATTATTATTATAATTCAAGTCAATTTAAGCATTCCGTAGAATATATAATAGGCAACTTTTACAATAGCCCTTTTAATTTTTACGAGGAGGTAGCAAATTATTGGGAAAAAGCAGGACACCATCAATTGTCTCATCCTAAGCAAGCATTCTATAAGATCTTATTAGATTTTTATAGGGAAGAAGGATTTGAAGGAGTAGAATTGTTTGAAGAAATACTAAAATTTGATTATTTGATGCAATCTAAAACTTCTTTACCTAATTTCTTTACGACGATAGAAATAGATCATATTCAGCAAAGCATTCATAAATTTTTACATGAAGAGGAAAATATAAATAAGTATTTACTTAGTTATAAAGGAATGCAAGTTAAAAAGATTATGAAGAAAGTGCATTTTGAGGTATTTAATTACGACATAATAACGAGTATAAATAATAGCTATAAAATAGATGTGCAACCTTTAAAAACAGTTATATTATTTGATTATGATAAGGAAAGAAAGATATTTAGTAAATCAAAATATCATAAAGTAAAACTTAATTGAATAGATTTAGGGATTTAATATGTATTTAAGGGGGATTAGGGATGGAGATACTAAAAGATATTTATTATACAAATAAAAGTGTAGTAAGTAGAGCATTTGAATTGCTAAGAAAAAATTGGTATGTATCATTTATAGGGGTAATATATGGGATTATTATGATGGTTGGTATGATGCTAGGGTTTATTCCTATACTAGGAGGGATCTTAATATGGATTGTAATGAGTGCTATTGTGGCCAGTTATTTGGGTATCCTGAATGGCATCATTTATAGTGAAAAAGTGGGGAAATATGATATTAAAAGTGGACTATCCACATATATTTGGAAGGTATATGGTTTGTTTTTCATTTTTTGGTTTGCATCCTATGGAATGAATTTGTTTTTATCTCCCATACTTAAAATAAATATAGGTGGATTTTATGTTATGCAATGGGTAACTATGTTTGCATTTATAGTATTAAATCCTTTGCCAGAGGTTATGTATCAAAAGAATATGGATGCTTTAGGGAGTTTTACATATAGCATGGAGTTTATAAAAGAAAATTGGATAGAATGGTTTGTTCCGAATTCCATATTATTAGGATGTTTATATATACTAAATGGAGATTTGAGTTTTTTATCATTAACTATTTTCTCTAGTAAAATGTTTTCTATACCCTATATACTAAAACAATTTTTAATATTTTTTATTATGATCTATAGAGGATTGTTATTTGATGGCTTATCTACTTCTTCAAGAAGAAAGAGAATGTTTAAAAGAAATATGTACAAATAGATAGTAGGAGGAAGAATATGTATAAAAGATTAGAAAAATATTTAAAAGATAGATTAAATGATTTGGTGTTTATAGAGCTTAAAAAAGATGCAAAATTGGCGAATGACAAATTTAAAGATTTAAGAGATATCTACATTCCTATTAAAGTGGATGAACTTGGTAGTAAAATTAAAGACGGTTCAGCAAGTAATGAAATGAATGTAGCTGGTATGGCTAGAGGAATGATCTATCTAATAGGATTAGATGCTCAATTTAAGTATGCAGAAAATTATAAGCGGTTTTTATATCAATTTGATCAAAAAATAGAACAATATATTGCCTATGAAGCTTTAAAGAAAGCAGAAGAGGAAAAATATGAAGAAGCAATGATCTATTTTAGAGCATTATCAATATTAAATGAAGATGATATTAATGGACTATTTAATTATGCTAGATGTTGTCAAGATTTATCAGAGAAGGTAGAGGATAAAAACTATAAAAAAGATCTAAAAAATGAATGTATAGAAGCACTCGAAATAATTACTGAAAAATATCCTGATTTTGCAATGGCCTATTATCATTTAGGATTTAGATATGCCAATGCACAATTATTTAAAAAAGCTCAGTTAACGTGGGAAAAATGCTTAACATTAGATATAGATGATGAAAAAAGAAAAGAGATCATTCTACAAATAGAAGGTTTAAAACATCAAATTCAATATGAAGAAGGATATACATTGATTCTAAATAATAAACCAAATGTAGGGTTAGAAAAGTTACTTCCCTTAGTAGATTTGTACTCAGAATGGTGGAACTTATTGTTTTTTGTAGGGTTAGCATATAGACAAATGGAGAATCCAAAAGAAGCAATTCATTATTTTGAAAGAATTTACAGATTAAAGCCAACGCAAGTGGATAATTTAAATGAACTTGGACTGTGTTATGGAACGAGTGGTGATTATGAAAATGCTGAGAAATATTTTAAAAAAGCCCTTCAATTTAAAGAAGATGGTGAAATATTATGCAACTTAGCTATGGTGTATATGGAGAATAATAAATTAGATCTTGCTACGGATGTTTTACAAAAGGCAAAAGAAATGAATCCAGAAGATCTGATTATGAATCAGTGCATCAAACAATTAAATGAGATGAAAAAACAATAATATATGCCACAGATAGTACTCCTATCTGTGGCATATATTAGTAAGGTATATTAAAAAATAAATGAATAGAAGATACCAAAATTATATATAATAAGTACAGTCAGTGCAGTTAATAGAAAATAACCTGAAAAAGTTTTTGAAAAACCATTGACATAAAAGAATAAAGGTGATATCATATGTCTTGTCGTCACGAAAAACAAGTGTTTTAAATAATAAAGAATAAATAAAAAACATTTGACAGACGGTACGAAAGATGTTATGATGAGTGAGTCGCTAAAAACGACAAACTTTTGAACTTTGAAAATTAAACAGTGTAAGAATTAAGCCAGCGCGAAAGCGCATAA
>JADPRS010000036.1 GCA_015686845.1 Lutibacter sp. B2 | reverse complement strand
TTATCTAATTTAGGCATAGTGGTTACACTCTCCATTCCATAGTTTGTTTAATTATGTATTTATTTACAATAGTATAACCTTATATATATATTTGTAAACATTACAAAAAATAACCTACCATAGGTTCATAAATGACAGGTACTACGTACCCCACAATACAAAGGACTATTTTTTGCATAATTTTCACCTGCCTAACCATTGATATATCTACTGATTGTGCTTTGATTTTTATCCATCATTTGCGAAATTTTTTCCTGAGTATACCCTTTTTCGTATAGTTTACTTGCTTCTTTTACTCTATTTTTCATTTCATTCTGCTTCTTGGTTAGTCCATTATGTTCTTTTCTTCGCTCTCGCTTTCTATGCTCGTTTCTACGTTCATTTTTTTCTTTAGTGCCTATTAGCGTCTTGAGATGTTTTTGTTCCGTCTCAGTGATTTCTAGTAGCTCTAGGAGGGTAGTATTTTTATAGTTATAGGCTTTATTGTTGTAATAGCTTTTTTCTGCACTTTTTGTATCTATCTTCATTTCTCTTTCCTTCAAGGGGATATCAAACTTTTGATTGAATTCTTTTGTTTTTTCATAGGCATCTTTAGGATCATTAGTGAAACAACACAACCAATGTCTATATAAAAACAAAATCAGTTCACGCATATGATATTTTTTAATCTTATATTTTCTTAATTCACATAGCTTTACGATATCCATTATTCTAGCGTGATATAAGCTATATTGATTATACAAACTTATAATTTTATGGGGTGTATTTGATGATTTTTTTGCTTTTGCCTTTAGCTCTGGTAAATATTCCTCTTGGATCTCTCTTAAGGAATATTTATGATCAAAATAATCTAAAATTTTAACCATTGTATTGCTTTTCATATTTCGAGATTCTGCAATACGAAGTATTCTCGTTGGATCTGTAGCACATCGATCTGCTCCAAATTCTTTTATTTGCGCACAGAAATATTTTTCTATTATGGTCCATAAGGGCAGTGCTTTGTATGGTACAGGGTCGATTAGCCAGATGAAATTGAGTCCTCTTCCGGTATCTAGTATGAGGTTTGGTCGGGGGAGTTTATCGCTGAAGTCATTTTGGAAAAAATAGAGTACTGCATCTTTAGAGTATTTTGTCTTGTAGCAATCAATGTCCACGTACAATGCTCTTAGCTGCCGGATGTTTTCAATTCTTCTTTGTGGCTTATAGAATGTGTTTTGTGATATGTAGATGTTTGCATGGGTATTTATATGAAAGTTTTCAATGGAGTCCTTTACTTGGTTCATTAAGTCATTGTATTTGTAATGGTATTGGGTATATTGTTCATTTATTTTTAATGCGAATGTAATCCAACCATCTGAACTTCCATGTAGCATTTGTAGGTGATGTAGATGATTAAACGGTTCTAATTCCTTTAAATCTAGTGCATTAACATCTTCTGGCTTAACATTAACGTTAACATTCAGATTATTCATTTGTAGGAACACCCTTTCAAAACAAACTAAAGTACTTTGTTAGAACAGGTCGTACCTTTTTTAAGTTCTCTTTTTTAAACAAAAATACCTTTATTTTACATTAATTGAAAATTTCCATGATTCTTTATGTTTAAACTTAATTTAAAGGGGTTAGTAATTAAAATAAGCCACATGCTGGATGTTAAGTCCAACACATGGCTTTACAATTATGATTTTGATATATAAAGTAAAAACATTTTGCATCTAAACCTAATTGCGTTTTTTCCGAAATTCTGCATCAAACATGCTTAAATCCAAGTGATTCCAATGGGTATATCATATAATTGATACATCCTTTTTTTTATTTGTATTTTTAGGTGTATAGTCAAAAAACTTACAATATTTTAGACCATTTACATTATGGATAATCTAAAGTCTAGAAAATCATAAAAACACTATTTATAGCCTTTAGTCAACTTTATTTAAATAAATATGTACTTATATCCATCCTCATAATAAGATATTGATTATGAGGGATAGAACCAGCAATTGTGTCACCAGACGCAAATCATCTGTTAATAAATGGAATTAGATTGTGTTATAATATAAGTATAAATCATACGCAAAACTAATGGTTAGGAGTCGTGCATATGTCTAATAAAAATATTCTCATATTCTCATATATAGGTACAATCACTACTATAATAGGATTTGCTTTTATTTCAACATATTCTCCGCTTAAAGAATTTCCTCCTTTATATGTACTAATAATCAAAATATGTAATATTGTGAGTGTGTTAATGTATACTTTCATAAGATATAATGCAAAACAACAAAAGAAAAGATGAATTTCTTTTTTAGAAATTCATCTTTTCTTTTGTTAATCACAATATGATGGTTTAGTAAGAGATATCTTGATTTCTCCAGTTGGAATCCAAAAATATCCTTGACTACCTTTTTGGACATATTTTAATTCTGTGGAAATATATACAGGAGTATCATCTGATTTTCCTTTTAAAGAAGTTGCAAAATTATTAAATTTTTTAGCTAGATTATCTTGATTATAGTCGTTTAAAGCTAAACTAATAGTTATACCCGCTAAAAGTATTCCATTAAGAGGATTAAGTGCTACACCTATTATGGTTAATATAACGCCCACTTGAACTGGAATATTGCTATTTATATGCTTATTTGCTTCTTCTGGTAAGTCTCCTTTTTTTATTTTTTTACCACAAACCCATATCTTATCTCCTATTCTTGGCAGCCACTTTCCTGTAACAGTTTCAATCAAATCTTCACCAATGGCATTCATTAATGCAGTTCTATTAAATTCTGTTTTATTAGGATCTAACTCGAATTTTATAGTATGTTCCCCTGCGACATGAGCTGCATAATTAGCAGTGAATGTTACTGTTCCTCCAGGTGGTAAGAAAGATGGGAATCTTAAAGGTTGATCTATTATAATATCATTACTTTCTACAGCTTTAATATGTACAGCTGTAATGCGTTCAGTCCCAACATTAAAAATTTCTACCTTACTAAACCTTCCGCCTGAATCACCAGACACGCTTACTTTAAGAGTATGTGCTCCTGGTCCTGGAACAGACATATCTAATGTAATTGTTTTTGTAGATTTTCTAGGAATACGTACGTTACTATTCCCTATTACTCTACCATTCATAAAAATTCCAACCATCCCATGTTTATCGCTAGTTGAATTATTTGTTATTTTCACTTCAAATGTATTATTTTGATTTATAGTTAATAACGGTACAACCTCTTTGGTATCAGGGCTGTTACCAAGCTCCATGAGCCTTCGGACTGTCATGTTACAATGTGTTGCTATAGACCATAGAGTATTTCCAGGCTTAACTGTATAGATATCAAACTCTCCAAATACCATTTCTTTAACCTCCCCTAAAGGAAAGTTTAGTCTATGATCTTATGTTGTTAAGGCTTGTCCTACTGGCCAGTTTGTTTTGCCTTACACTATGTATATATGAGATGACTTGCGAAAAAGTAAACTTAAATTGAAAACTTTTTTGAGTTGAGGCCTCTAATAAGGGGGAACTACAACAAAAAAAACCCTTCCTAGGGCTTCTAAATATTTTGCATTATAAAATCTTCCTTTACTATAAAATGCAATGTCCAATTTAAGGATCATACAGCATTTTTTTTATATCTATAAATATTGTTTTAATTGAAAAATGGATAGTATCGTAAACCCAATCCCTATAATTCGTCTCCAAATGATATCGCTATCACTATCTGTGATCTTTTTAGAAGATATCACAGAATTTATCGCCTGTTGAGAAAGTTTCGGACTAATACTCCAAAGTAAACCGATCCATCCAATGCCACAATATATTACGATTGTGTCTAGTTCTTTTCCTAATATTGGACCAAACCAGAAACTACTTATAACTAAAATAAGTAATATTGCAAATTGTAGAATATGTATTATTTTAAATAATGTAATCTTATTTTCTTCATTCAAAATATGTTCCTCCCTAAAAAGTTTAGCTTTTTTTATACAAGTTTTGGTTCTACTATATCTTTCTTTAATATAATAATGTTATCATTGATTCTCTAAATTAGCGTTATAGGTTAATTTTTTAAAATACTTGGTTGAGCCATAACTTTCACCTTATCATTTTTTACTTTGTAATAGATATTAGCCCCATCATATACAGATTTTCCACTGACATTTTCAATAAGTACTTTCTTATTTAAAGTCTTTAAGTCTATTTCCTTAATCTGTGTATCCATATTGTAAATTATTTTGTCGTTATCTTCATATATGATGTTTATGTCCTTTCCTTCATCTATATCAACACTGTTATGATGGTTTAAATTATATCTTGCTAATATTTTATTATATTCTGTAGAAGGATATACGTCAGAAGCATATATTACATATACTTCATCATTCGATACTTTTAATAATTTTTCTATATCACTTAAAAGGGCGGTTTTCTTTTGCGTGTTTATATTTATGCTAGATAGTGCATGTCCCTCATGTAAAATCAGTTGCTCGCCTGATAAATCCCACGCTTTTAGATCTTTTTCATATTTTTCTATTTTGTAGTGATTATCACTAAAATCAGAACTATATATACTTCCATTTTTAGCATAATAAATATACTCATCTTTACTCATAAATTTTTCTGGGTCTTCTATTGCAAACTCCTGTAATTCATTCGTCACTGTATCAAAACACCTTAACTTTTTGAAGTAGTTATCCAACTCTAAAAAAAGGATTTTAGTTCCATATAAGGCAGCTTCATCTACTCCACCACTTGCTGAAATTTTTCTTTGAGATCCATCTGTAGTACTTACATAAATGTCATGATTTAAGTTTACGTAATAGATTTTATCATCTTTAATGCCTATTATATCTTGAAAGTTATCTACGAATCTATTTTCTCCCTTTGATATATTATAAATAAACAATTCATCTCGATTCGTGTATATTATATATGGAAAATAAGTTCCATGTATTTTTTCAATAGTAGCAGATATTGTCTTCCTTTCCTTGGTTTCATAATTATAAACTTCTCCTATATTTGTATCTTCTTGTTCGATAAAAATCAATTTACCATATACAAGACCTACGATAGAATGTTTATTGTAATCATACCCAGCTCCCCTAGGCGTATGTTTATCAAACTCGTCTACATAATCCTTACCTACTAGGTGGATTCGATCATCTCCTATATATATTTGCCTTTTAGATGAAGTATCCAAATTGTATTCCATTTCAATATTTTTACTTTTTAAGTTGTACTCATAGTCTTTTGTGTCTTTTATATAATAAACATATTCTTGATCAATATTCAAACTATCTATATCTTTCAAATATGTATCGTCTAAGACTAAGGTCTTTTCCAAACTGTCTAAATCCACTTTATACAGACTAGAGCTATCATCATCAAAGACATAAAGATCATTATCTTTTATCATATTAAAAGTTACATGTTTATCTTCAAAAATTACTTTTTCTTCTTTTGTGTTTAGATTTTTCCTAATTAAAGCATTTCTTTTTCCTTCATCATAATAGAATAGATTGTTATTTTTTATGCTCATAGAAGTAATATAGCCTTCTTGGACTAACTCAACCTTCGAGACTAAAGGGTTATACCTATAGACTCCTGGTTGTTGGTATTGTCCTGTGTTTTCTAAAGAACGCTCTTTTAAAAAATATATATAATTATCTTCCTTTACCATATTCCATATGGGAAAATCTAAAATCTTTGTACTTTTGCCATCTTGAATTGTATAAAGACGATCATGATCATTGTGATTTATATAATAAATTTCCCCATTCACTTTTGCTACTGGGTTTTCATATAAGCTAAAATTTAAGTGCCCAATTCCATAGGCTATAGTACTACTTCCTATCATTAACAATATAACGAATCCCATGAGTAACTTGATTCTTTTTATCATGTGTATCCCCCTATTTTTATATTTTTTATTTGGCTGTTATTCTTGAAATTTTCCCGTTGAAGAATGATTTTATTATACACTTTGCAGGTATATTTTACCATATGTAGTAGCACATTAAAAAAGATAAATACTCTCCTGATCAAACTGCGAACAAAAGCCACTTAATGGAAGTAGTTTCCATCAAGTGGCTTATTTTTACATATATAGGTAGAAACTGCTCTAACTACAAAGTAACTTTATTCATATATAGTATTTCTTTTATATCTTTTCTTTTAATACTTCTTTCAATAGCTCAACTGCACTTTCTTCCTCAGGATTATTAGTCCCAAGCTCCCCACGAAAAGCACGCGCAAGGATTGCTTTTTTCATTAAATCTATTTTTTTGATAACATCACAAAGTTCTTTTGCACGTTGTTCATTATCAAGTAAATCATCTAAGATACGAACGATTTCTTTCTGTTCTTGTAAAAAAGGTAAACTCAATTTATATTTTGCTATTATTTTTTCTGAAACTCTAGGCAAATTTATACCTTTTGAACTAGATACTGAATAGTCAATAAAATTAGATGTATTAAGCATATAATTAACAAATTTGTTTGATACCATTTCCTTTACTCTAATCACTAAAATGTCCGTTGAACAAATCCCACTAAAATCTACAATATCATGTTTATTTAAATACGGTCTGAGCTTTCCATATAAAACATCGCCTTGCATAAAAATGGTTTTTAAACTTTTCACATCTTCTGAATTTCCTCTAGCAATAATATTTCCATTTTTTTCTATATGTTCCAACCCAATGTATATAATATTTTGAGCACATGTTTTAGGATCGTATTTTTCTTTTGCGAAAATTATAATATTTCCAAGTTCTTTCTCTTCCCACTCATCCAAACTAACTCCATTTTCCTCTCTCCATTTAGCAGTTAGTTCCCCTGTAAATGCTTTATGAAGAATAGCAGCTTTACGGTTTCCAAAGGAGTCTAGGGCATTTTGCGCCAGTTCCTTTGCTTTATCTAGTTTTTCAAAGAGTGATTCGATAGTATCTACAATACGTTGCTGCTCTGCAATAGGTGGTAGAGGACATTCATGTTGCTTGATGACTCCTTGTGAAATATTGGGTTGTGCTCCTCCTTTTCCCTTTTTTATAAATGAATCTTTCTGCGATATTAAATAATAAAATAAATATTTATAAAATAACAACTCATTTGCAACTCCACAAGCACATGCCTGATTAGTAGTCGCTTCAACTCCCAATATTGCTACTTTACCAATTGTAGCACCATACATAGCTATGATAACAGTATTTACAGGAAATAATTTTGCGCTTGATCTTTTTATTGCTTCTAGAGAAATTTTTTCTTCGGTATCATAAACATACTTATTATTTAGTTCTCCCGTTTTTATCCACAGTATATTCCCAACATAAAAATCAGAATTTTTTCTTGATGGAGTTCCTCCAGAACCCCATTTAGCAACTACACCAAGTCTGGTCCATACCCAATTCTCAGGCACTTCATATAGCTTATCCATATCTTTTACCAAAGCCTCTTCCAATAGTTCTTCTAGTGACAATGTTTTTTCCTTTTCTTTCGCCATTACTTGTCACCACCTAAACTCTTAAGCTCTTTCACCACGCTCATAATTAAATCCACCGCTTCCTCAAGTTGTGCAACGATTTCTTCCCCACTTTCGATAGGATCTTGTAAGTCCTCATAATCTAGTACACTATCATCACGAATTAATCCTAGATCAAGGCTATCATTTTTCTCTTTTATCTGTTCTCTAGTAACTACAGAGAAACGTTCATCTTCAACTTTTGTTCTGTCTTCTGCTGTATAAGCCTTGATGAAATCTTCAAAATGCTCCTGCTTTAAGGGATTTGTCTTTCCGAACTTTTGCATATTGGTACGCATATCATAGATCCATACCTCTTTCGTATTATCTTTTTCAGTTGTTCCACGCGTAAAAAATAGTACATTTGTCTTTACACCTTGCGCATAGAAAATACCTGTAGGTAAACGTAATATTGTGTGTAAATTACATTTATCCATTAAGTCCGCACGTATAGATGTTCCGTCACCATCTGCAAAAAGTACGTTATCTGGTAATACTACGCCTGCTCTTGCAGTCCCTGTAGTTCTAAGACTTCTATAGATATGTTGAAGAAAGTTTAACTGCTTATTAGATGATGGATAGGTTAAATCATCACGTGTTGTACGCTCTCCACCTTTTTTGGTTCCAAAAGGAGGATTTGTCAATACTACATCAAACCCTTTCATTTGCTTTCCTTGGTTTGATAATGTATCTCCTAATAAAATTTTTCCTTCTATGTCATGTAACATAGCATTCATAAGGGCTAATCGATGGGTATCATGGACTAACTCACATCCTGTAAATGCTTTCTCTTTTTGAAAATCGTGCTCATCTGCTGTAAGTTTAAACAACTTATCCGTTCTATCCTTGATATATTTATCTGCAGCAATCATGAACCCAAAAGTTCCACAAGCTGGGTCATTGCACTTTTCACCAGGTTTTGGGTCAATCAGCTCTGTCATAGTATCAATAAGCACACGTGGTGTAAAATATTGTCCTGCTCCAGATTTTTTCTCATTTGCATTTTTCTCTAGAAGGCCCTCATATAAGTTCCCTAAACCTTCCTCTTTTGCTGAGTACCAGTCAAGTTCATCTATTGATTTTATAATCTTTTCTAAGTTCTTTGGTTCATCTATATTACTTCTACTACCTGAATATATTTGACGTATTCGTCCTGTACAATGATCGCCAAACTCACCTAGTATGGCATTGTAATATTTTTTAAGTTCAATTCCCTGCTTCTTAGCAAAGTCTTCCCATGAATAACTTTGTATTTTTAGAGGTTCTTTTTTCCTTGAATTTTCAACAATGCTCTTCGTAATATTGTCTTCTAATCCTGTTTCATTCATCATCTTAAGAAATAATATATAGGTTAATTCAGTAACATATTGATGATAAGTGATCCCATCATCACGTAGTACATTACACAGGTTCCATAGTTTTGATACGATTTCTTGATTATTCATTATGCACTCCAATCTTCATACAGATAGTCATTCATTTCGTGTATGATTTCGTCTAATTTATTTTTAAAGATCTTATCTATTCTTTTGAATCCACCCTGATTTTTGAAAGCGCCTGTATTAAATGTTTCCTTGTTTATAATGCTCTCATTAAACAGGTAGGTCTCTATTCTCTTTATCCAATCAAGCTCCATTTTATCAAAGTTATGATTCTTCTTTAATTTATGTACTGCATTTTTAATACGTTCTTCATGACTTAACAAGGTAGTTCCTATTACCTGCTGACGAATAAAGCTAATAATATCTGCCATAATATCTTCATTTTTTAATTCTCTCCAAGCGGTATTTAGTTGTTTTTCTGTAAAACGATTACGGTCTAGCTCCAACTTTAGATTTTTCAAACTTTCTCTTGTAAGCTCACTTGGTCTAGTGCAAACAACGTTTAATGCAGCTATGGTATTCATATTGGTTATAATAAATTCTCTAAATTCATCTAAATAATCAGCTGGTTTAAAACCTGCACCATATCCTCTTTTATGCTCTAGCAACCGATCTTCTTTATCAGATATGATAGTACCTATAGGATTTGAGTGTCCACCTTCGTTTAACATTTCAAAAAGCTTTCTACACTTGATAATGTGTACTTTTGCTTCCTCCGTAGTCATACCCTTTAGCTTATCTATAAACTGTGATGGGTTTTTTCCATCTGCAAGGCTTTTAAAATGTTCTGCTGATTTTGCATTTAGATTTTTATTCTTACGTTGTATTTTTGCAATAATCATATCCACTTGATTTTTTTGTTTCTCTGGTGTTTCTAGTATCTCTAATCCGTTGATCAGATCCATAAATGTAGCAGACGCATTAGCAACAACTGGTTTCATCGTGTTTACAGATTGTAACGATTCATATACACCTATGGGATCATAAATTTCAAAATGAGTTTTGCCTATGGCTTTGCATAAACGTGTGGCACGTCCTAACATCTGCTCAAATAGAATCCTTGATTTTACTCTACGCATAAATACAATTGTATCAATTTCAGGAACATCAATACCCGTTGTGAGCAAATCAACTGTTACAGCAATGTTGGGATATTTTTCGTTTTTAAAACGCTTAATTGCCTGTAATACTTTCTTTTTGTTCCCACCACCAACAGAACCTGTAATTTTCATGATGGCCTCATTATCAACATCATATTCTTTGTAGATTTCTTTTAGTATTTTTACAATAAGGTCTGCATGAGCATCATCAACTGCAAATATGAGTGTTTTTCCTTCTCCCTCTGGATTAATATCCTTTGCAATTTCTTTTAATACCGTACGGTTAAAACTTTCTGTGATTACCCTACGATTAAACTTTGTAATATCAAATTTTAATTCATCTTCAAGTTCATCACTGTTTGTTATTTCTCCAGTAACAGGATTATAGATAGCAACTGTTTCACCTTTCGTATAATTAATTCCATTGGTACGTAATTCTGTTTCAATATTGTGAGGTATATCGTGATCTACTAAATATCCATCAATAACAGCTTCACGATAAGAATAATTAATTACTGGTTTTCCAAATATCTCTGTAGTATGTAGTGCTGGTGTTGCTGTTAAAGCTATCTTTACTGCATCAAAATAATTTATCACTGTTTTATATTTACTTACATAGTCATCTTGGTTACGATACAAAAGTTCATCTTCTCCAAGCTCCTTATCTAGAATATACCCTCTATGGGCTTCATCCACAATAATCAGATCATAATCTGAAACTGCTGGCATGGTTTCACCTTCATTATACATAATACGCTTTACCAAACTCTGAACAGTTGCTACCTGAATTTTTGTTTCTTTATCAATTTCTTTATCCTCAAGATTTTTGATATTGTATATCTCATTAAGTGTCATAAGATCTTCTATCTTAACTTCCTTAAATACATCTTGTGCTTGTTCTCCAAGTGCACTACGATCAACTAAAAACAATACTCTTTTAAATCTATCTGTTTTAATAAATCTATAAATCATTCCAAGGATCGTACGTGTTTTACCTGTTCCAGTAGCCATAGACAACAATACAGTCTCAGCCCCATTAACAACAGCATTTTCCGCTGCCTGTATGGCTTTTATTTGGTATTCTCTTAAACTAAGACCATCTTTATCTCTCAATAAATCATAAGAAGTTTTTATTAGACTGTCATTTGCTTTATCTATGTCTTTTTCTAACAATTCCAACATGCCTTCTGGACTCATCCACCCTTTCAGTGCTTTTGGTATATTAGATGATTTTCTAGCATCTAGGAACCAAATACCTGATTTCGTTTCTAGCTGTTTTAAGTATTTTCTTCCATTTGTAGCAAATAAGAAAGGAACTTTATATTGGCCCCATGAACCTATAATATATTCATGATCTTCCTTTTTAATTTCTCTTGCATAATCTTTACATTGAAAATCAATAACAGATGGTATATCCACCAAATAGCGTTTTGCTTCAATAATTCCTACAAGCTTTGTTCCTGCAAAAAGTGCATAATCTGCATATCCTCTATGTCCTACTTTAGAATTAGTAGGCCACTCTGCAATAGCAATATTTTTACCCTTTTGTGGTCTTGTTCCTTTTGAATGACGTAGATTTAGTGTATCTGCCTCCCACCCTACTTTGCAAAGCTGTGCATCTATGAGATAGCGTGTTTCCTTCTCATTTAAGTTAATCTTACTTGCTGAATGATTGGCCTGTTTTTTCCTGTTTTCTATTGATATTCCTACTTGTGGTACAGCTTTTATTTTCTCCTCTGTTAAACGAGTTATTTCAGCCTCCTGTGCTTTAATGATCGCCTCATAATCTGCATTATTACTAATATCCTCTGGAAGCATAAACTCATCAGATTCAAAGTCCCAATCACCGTACGTTTGCATAAACCATACACCTAGCTTAAAGCCTAATTCAAGTAATATTTTAGCCTTTTCAATAGATTCATATCCATCATGTACGGCATCATTTCTTGATATTCTTAAAGAATATAGAATATCATCAATATCTTTTGGAATAAGTCCTTCTCTTTTTAAGATCTTAATCCTTTTTGCATGTGTATTATCTTCTACAGTCTTATCAATTCCATCTAACTCAAACATAAGGTTAACAATTTTTTCAGCAAATAATCCAATTTTAAATAGTGATGAATTAGAATCTGTATAAATATAATTTTCTGCATTATTTCCAAGTTGTGCCAGTATTGGCCATTTTACTTTTAGAAATACAAAGTTAGATTTCATCGCGATCCCCCCATAATAACTACTCTTTTATAAACTCGATTACGTCTCCAATATTACAGTCTAATACTGTACAAATTTTCATAAGAACTTCCATACTAACAGCTTGGTCTTTTCCTAATTTAGATAGCGTACTTGTACCTATACGTGCCTTTGTCATAAGCTGTGTTTTATTCATTTTTTTGTCTATAAGTAGTTTCCACAATTTATTATAACTTATAGTCATTTCAATACACCTCCTATAAAGTTTCACCCAAATTATACCACATTATTTATTTAAGTGTAATAATATTGCGGATATGCACATTTTTGTTTTGCATCTTTAAAGTTATATTTCAGGTTTTCTCTTATTCACACTTTTACTATGGATAGCCGATAGCTGTCGTAGGATATGATATAAAAAAGGTTGGTTCTTTAGTTTAGATGGTGGGTAAGTTCACTGTGACCGTGCTCAAATAGATAAAAAGGAGATTTTTATCATATTAGACTGCTTTTCAATGTATCTTTTTCTTTCACTGGTAAATAATAATAAACATCTTTTTCTTTTATTATTCATATATTATATACTATATAGATGATTTTCAAAAAATATAAACACGTTTTTCTTTTAAATATCATGAAAAAATGTTAATCTGTTATCAAGGGAGGTTATACATATGCTATTAAATTTTAAAGTTGCTAATTTTACAACATTCAAAGATCCTTTACATTTTTCAATGAAACCAGGAAAAGTAATGCCTCGATTTGAAGATAATATAATCGTTGTAAATCCAAAATTTAAAGTTTCTAAAGTGGCAGTAATCGTAGGTGAAAATGCAGGTGGTAAAACTCAATTCATGACAAGTCTCCATTTTCTAAAATACCTTATCGAAGAAAAGGGAGACGTTCGTAGTATAAAAAAACTATGCTATAACTATAATCATGAAGTACCACAAGATTTTGAGTTAACCATTTTAATTGCTGAAAAAATCTACACTTATAATTTAAGCATGGATAAGATATCAATCCTATCAGAACACCTACAAGTAAGAAATTGCACACAAAAAGAATCAAGTAACAAAACAATTTTTCGGTTCCAACGAAAAGAAATAAACGGACCGATTTTAGTAAATGAGCGTTTCGTAGCGAAAGAACTACAAGAAATAATAGAAAAAACAACCCATAATCCTTCAAGATTATGTATTTCATATATGGAAACCCTTGATATTAACATAATTAAACCATTTACTAAATGGATACGTGAGAAATTAATTATCGAACTTCCTTCAGAATTTTCTTTAGATATCTATAAGCAGATGCAAAATGATGAGAAAGATTTAGCAATCATTAAAAGCAATGAATTTTTTGAAATATTTTCTTTAGTTGATTCTAGTATTGTTAAATTTGAAGTGGATGAAAAAGATCCGTTTAGAGAAACGATGATTATTCGTAAAAGAAGGGATGGAACGAAGCTTTCCATTCAACTTAAAAATGATTCATCCGGGGTAAAAGAATTTTTCGCTTGGGCTATCCAAATTTGGAAGGTTATTTATTCAGATGCTACCCTATTTGCAGATGAACTAGACCGTGTATTAAACTCCATATTAGCCTCAAAAGTTTTATCTTTTGTTAAGGGTTCAGATCACCAAGGGCAATTTGTTTTTTCAACCCATAATGTTCTTCATATCAATACAATTGATTTTATGAAAGAACAAATATATTTTATAAATAAAAATACGGAAACACTTACATCAGAAATTTATTCCCTTGCAGACTTTAAAGATTATAGATATGAAAAAGCCAATGTATACGAATTATATTTGAAGGGATTATTAGGGGGCGTTCCTAATGATTAGAAAAAGTAAACAAAGACTAATGCTTCTAGTTGAGGGAGATACAGAAGAAAATTATATGAAGGAATTGAAAAACAATCCTGATGTATATTTTAGCATTAAACCAGTCAATATGCATGGTGGCGGCTATACAAACTTTAAAAATCGATTGAGAAAAGAATCAACGAAAGGCTTTCTTGCTATTTTTATTTTGATTGATTTAGACAAAGCCTTCGATGAAAAGAAGCAATTAAAAGATTTGATTGATTATTGTAAAATGCAAAATAAGAAATCTGAAATCCCCTATATTTTAATTGGAACGAATAAGGATTTCGAGTTTTTTGCTTGTTGTCATTGCCCTAACTATAAAAAAGGAAATACAGATCAATACATAACCAAAATATTTGGATATAAAGATGTGGGCAAGTTTAAATCAGATACTAAAATATATACTTTTTTAAACAGTGATCATCGTTCTTTTAAAGAAGCTTTAAATAAGCTATCTTCAAAACATCCCGCTTATTTTAAACATGTATATAAGAAAGAAAAAAAGGGACTGGATATAACCATCAAGCTATCTAAAACTATTATAAATCAAGATGCTTTAACTTCCCTTCACTCTAATATATATGAACTCTTTGATATCATCGGGATCAGTTGATTTTTAAATGCATTAAAAAGAGTAAACCAAATTCACCCGAAATTCAGTTTACTCTTTCTTTAATAGGGCTTTAAATATTGATCTAGTACAGCAAAAAACTCTCCTCTTGTAAGTGGATCATCAAATCGTTTCTCATGGATCACGATTCCTTTTTTGTTCAAGCTGACAAAATACTTCTCTGCCCAATGAGGTTTTAACATCTTTAAAAACGCTTCTTTTTCTATTCTCGTACCTGGGCAAGTTTTTTCAGAATACTCATTATGAAATACCAATCGATCTGTATCAAATATCTCAGACAAACCTTTGATTAATTCTATAGTAGCTTGCAATTGCAAGCCTTCTAACTCATCATATCCCATATCATTATATTCACCAGTCCCAGGAATATCAAAATTCCCAAGGATTTCAATGGAAAATGCATTTTCATTATGGCCCTTTATGCTTGCAGGCTCTAAATTAATATCTCGCCCATTCCAGATAAAGCCATCAGGACTTATGGTGGCATGCTGGGCAATATCTATCCATCCTAAAGAAATATGATAGTTATACATTCCTAGGATTACTTTTTCTTTGTTCTCTGCTTGTAAGTACTGTTGTTTCGTTGGTTTCCATGTATGGTGTAAATGAATTTCTGTAATTTTTCTGTTGATGGATTTAGCTTTTACAAATTTTAAATATTCTTCTATAGGATATGCTTTGAATTTTCTCATACTATATAACTTCTTTCAGATCTTCTACTGCTTTTGACAATTCATTGACCCCTTTTGTTAAATCATCTATCTTCTTTTCAACTCTGATCAGTAGATAGCCTGCAACTGCAATAGGGAATCCAATGTTCGCAACGGCAGCCATAAAATCTTCCATCCTACCTCCCCCTTTTACTTTTAAAAGAGTGTAATTATATAATAAGGAGAGCCTTGCAATCTTCATACTTGCCGGAACGACGTTTACATAATTACACTCTTTCTATGAAAAAAAGCCCATGAAAGGGCTTCTATTTACGCAACAATATCTTCAACATCTGTAGTTACAACTCTAGCTGAATCGATTCCAACCAATTTACCATTGGCTGTTTCAAAGATATCTGCTGTGATGATGGCATTCATTGCTGCTTCCACCTTTTCTTTTGTCAGATCTTCTTTTGCATTCTCAACAGAAAGTTTTGTTTTTGATCCCAATTCATTTTTGAAAATCATCTCTAATTTTTTCATAAATGTAGTTTTCTCCTTCCCCTCATATTTTTACATTCTTAATCTCCCAGGGTGTAATGCTATAATAAGGAGTGCCTTGCAATCTTCACACTTGTCGAAACAACGTTTATACAGTTACACCCACTCTTTCTACGCTTCTGATAACACGCTTTCGTCTTTTCTTAATACTTCAAGTGGCGTATTACTTTGTAACCCAATGATGGCAGTTGCTACTGCATAAAGATTTTCATTTGTTGCTTCAGCTTTAACGCCTGCATAACTTTTTGTTTTCTTTTTTGTTTTCCCATTGTCATCTACTCCGTTGTTGTAGACGATGGATAAGTGACTTGGTGATTTGTCCGCACTTATAGCCATTATTTTTCCCTCCTTCTTATGATATTTTTTATTTGTTTTTCACAAAGATCATACTTTTTAGCTAATTGTTTGGTGTTGTATCCGTCATATTCTTCAAGGATTTGTTTGTCTCTTTCAGATTTAAACCCACCCTTTGGAATATAGAGAATGGTCCCTCCAAATTCATACATTAACTTTTTCGTATTGTCTTTGCCAATGATCTCGGCGACACGACACATTTGCATATTAACGCCTCCACCTTTTATTTAATCTTAACGTTTATTGTTGGAAATTTAAAAAGGAAATTTTATAAAAAAAATGAGCCATTTGGCTCGTTCTTACTGTTTACCTTTCAATATGAAAGCTTGTTTTCCTTCTACATACACTGTTTTATAGATAAACTTTTAAAGTTCTTCCATTTCTTCTGCCTCACTATTTTGTTTACCCAGTAATTGTTTTGATCCATTTGTAGAAAGTTCTTTATGTTTAGCAGCTCTATTTTCATTTATTTGCTTGAAGTACTTCTGATCAATATGCGCACACAATATTCTTCGTGCAAAATCATTTACTTGCTTACCTTCTAGTAAACATTTGAGTCTAAGAGCGTCATAGATTTCATCCGTTAGTAAAAATGTTGCACGTCTGAGTTCATCTGTCTTTAAGCCCTCTAATTTAGGCATAATAATCATTTCCCCTTCCATATGTATATATTCGTTTACAATAGTATAACCTTTTTTATCTATTTGTAAACATTACAAAATATAATCTAAAACTGAGATCATAAATAACAGGTACTACGTATCCTACAATACAAAGGTCTATTTTTCATTTCATATGGTTCTAATTCCTTTAAATCTTGTACTGTAACATCTTCTGCCTTAACATTAACGTTAACATTCATTTTATTCTATAAGTTTGTAAAAATGGTATAATATCGCCAGGCAGTAAGTAATAGGGGGATTTTTATTATGAGAAAAAAAGATAAAGGGCAAGGAAAAATATCACTTGTGATATCTGCTCTGATCTCACTCGTAGTGGGGCTATTGAGTATAAAATCTAGTCACTATCTTTATGGAATTACCATGTTAATAGTGTTTGTTTTGGTCTCTGTTGAAGTATTTAGAAAGTTTAAAAAATAAGATTTCTTCGACTTTCTTACTCTATTTTTTTGTTTTATACCTCAGCTTGTAAATTTCCGTCAAAATAAATACAATAGAGTTATGCAGGTCTTATGGGTGAATTATATAACGACAAAAGAAGCCGCAAAAATTTGGGAAATACATGGCTTGTTCCGGCTGACGGACGATATAGGAGCAGTAAAGTAAAGGATGGTGAAAATAAATGAAACGGATATTTTTGGTTGAGGACGATAAGGCAATCGCCAGAAACCTTGTTCTTTTGCTTCGCTCGGAGGGATTTACAGTCACTCACGCCCCTACGTGGAGTGAAGCCCTTGCCGCACTTGCGGGGAATAAATTTGACTTGGCGTTGATTGATATTTCTTTGCCTGATGGAAATGGCTTTACGGTTTTCACGGAAATCAAAGAAACGCAAGATGTTCCCGTTATCTTTCTGACGGCTTGCGGCGATGAAGCAAGTGTTGTTACCGGACTGAACATGGGCGCGGATGACTATATCACCAAGCCTTTTCGTCCGCGTGAACTGATCGCACGAATCAGAACCGTCCTGCGAAAAAGCGGACGTTCTCCATCGGCTTTTGAAATCTGTGGACTTCATGTCAATATGGCAAGCGGCGTTGTGAAAAAAAACGGCAACGAGGTTTTTCTTTCAGCATTAGAATACCGCTTGTTACTGGTGTTTATTAGCAACCCAAAAAGTATTATCACAAGGAGCAGGCTGCTTGACGAATTGTGGGACGCTGCGGGCGAGTTTGTCAATGACAATACATTGACCGTGTACATCAAACGCCTGCGAGAGAAGATAGAGAACAACCCCGCAAGCCCGCAAATCATTCTGACCGTTCGCGGGACGGGATATAGATTGGGGGACGGGTATGCTTCGCAATAGAGAGTTTCGGCAGCTTGCAATTTTGTTCTCCTTAATAGCTGCCACCACTGTAACGCTGGGATTTGCAATCAATAGGTTGGCTGGAATCCTTGCCGTTGCTTCTGCCGCCGCCTTTGGAACAGCGTTTTTTGCGTTTACCAAAGCCCGCTATAAAAGCATTGCGCAGATTTCAAATCAAATCGATCTTGTGCTTCATAACGCTGACCATCTGTATATTGGTGAATCGGACGAGGGCGAACTTTCTATTTTGCAAAGCGAGATAACAAAAATGACGCTGCGTATTCGGAAACAAAACGACGCACTGAAAAAAGAAAAAGAACATCTTGCCGATTCGCTGGCTGACATAGCCCACCAACTCCGCACCCCGCTCACATCCGTGAACCTTATTCTGTCATTGTTAGAGAATAACGCTGACGAAAATGAACGGAAAGCATTGATAGGGGAAACAAAGGAATTGTTTGTACAGATGGATTGGCTGCTTACTTCCCTGTTGAAATTATCCCGCCTGGACGCGGGCATTGTGGTGTTCCAAAGCGAGCAGATAGATGTAAACAACTTGATATGCGCCGCGCTTCGCCCGTTCCTAATCCCAATGGAACTGCACGATATTGATTTGCAAATGGACGTGGCGAAAGGGGTAATTATTCAGGGCGATTCGGGTTGGCTTTCGGAAGCAATTCAAAATATCCTCAAAAATTGCATGGAAAGCGCAGGCGAGAACGGGAAGATTGAGATTTTCTGTACGTACAACCCATTATTTACCGAGATTGCCATCCACGACAGCGGCGCGGGCTTTGAAAAAGAAGATTTACCCTGCCTGTTTGACAGGTTTTATCGTGGGAAAAACCCAAACGCTACAGGATATGGGATTGGATTGGCTCTCTGCAAGATGATTATAACACGGCAGGGAGGGACTATTACCGCAAAAAATCACCCGCAGGGCGGCGCCATATTTGCTATTCGTTTCCCAAAGTGACGAATCTCTCACCTGAAAGTCACAGAAATGTAAGTTGAAGGTTCTATTATATGGGTAAACCATGAGAAAGGAGACTCACATAATGGAGTTTTTAAAAATTGAAAATTTATGCAAGGTCTACGGCAAGGACGAAAACCAAGTTACCGCCCTTGACCATGTTTCGCTTACAATCGAAAATGGGGAGTTTATCGCAATCATCGGCTCCTCCGGCTCTGGCAAATCCACATTGCTTCACATCATCGGCGGCGTGGACGTGCCCACAAGCGGAAAGGTGTATTTGGACGGGCAGGATGTATATGCCCAAAGCAATGAAAAACTCGCCATTTTCCGTAGGCGGCAGGTCGGACTGATTTACCAGTTTCACAACCTCATTCCCACTCTGAATGTGGTGGAAAACATCACCTTGCCTATACTGATGGACAAGCGGCAGGTCAACGAGCAACGGCTGAATGACTTGTTGGACCTGCTTGGGTTAGAAGACCGAAAAACGCATTTACCCAATCAGCTTTCGGGCGGTCAGCAACAGCGCGTTTCCATAGGACGCGCTTTGATGAATGCCCCAGCGGTCATGCTTGCCGACGAACCCACGGGGAGTTTGGACAGTCGAAATGGACATGAAATTATCAATCTGCTGAAATTAAGCCATAAAAAATATCAGCAGACCCTTATCGTCGTCACCCATGACGAAAATATCGCCCTGCAAGCAGACCGCATTATTGGCATATCAGACGGCAAAGTAGTACGAGACGAGAGAGTGGTGCGTCCATGAACATTTTCAACAAAGTTACCCTGCAAAGCATGAAAAAAAGCCGCACACGAACAATTGTAACGGTTATCGGAGTTATCCTGTCCGCCGCTATGATTACGGCAGTCGCAACCTTTGCCGTTTCCCTGCAAAACTATATGGTCAACGGTGCGACCCAGAAATACGGCGGTTGGCACGTGGCGTTTTTGGATGTTGATTCCTCTTTCGTACAAGAACGAACCCACGACCATGGAGTTGCAAACACCGCAACATTTGAAAATATGGGCTACGCAACGCTTAACGGCGGGAAAAACCCCAACAAGCCGTATCTTTTTATAGCTGGATTTAGCAAGGAAGCCTTTGATACCTTGCCCATCACTCTGATTTCAGGCAGACTGCCGAAAAACAGCGGGGAGATTCTTGTCCCGGCACACGTTGCGGCAAACGGCGGCGTTAAATTCTCCGTGGGCGACACGCTTTCACTTGCTGTCGGAAGTCGCATGGAGGTCAACAAAAATCTCGGCCAGCACGACCCCTATGTTTCCGAGGTCGAGCCGGGGAAAGTCAAAGAAACGCTTGTGCCAAAAGCCGAGAGAACCTACACGGTTGTGGGAATCTGCGAAAGACCCGCTTTTGAGGAATATTGCGCACCGGGATACACCTTGATAACAACAACAGACCCAGCAGATCAAGCGGACAGCTTCAGCCTATTTGTCACCCTTACAAATCCACGGCAAGTCCATACTTACGCAATCAACACAGCCGAAAGCCAAGCTTACATCTTTAACGATGATGTGTTACGCTTCATGGGTCTTTCAGACGATAATATGTTCAACGCGCTTCTGTACTGGGTTGGGGGCATTTTGATTGCCTTGATCATGATAGGCTCGATTTTTCTGATTTACAATTCATTCAACATATCGCTGAACGAACGCACACGCCAGTTCGGGATTCTTTCATCTGTGGGAGCCACAGCAAAGCAACTGCGAAATTCGGTGCTGTTTGAGGGGCTTTGCATTGGTGCAATTGGGGTACCGATTGGCGTTATTGTTGGCATTGCCAGTATCAGACTTGTGATTTCCGTTGTCGCCGGAAATTTCGGGAACATTCTCTACAGCACCGTACCTTTAACCTTGACGGTGTCCACGCCCGCGATTGTCATCGCGGCGGTGGTCAGCATGGTTACAATTTTAATTTCGGCCTATATCCCGGCTCGAAAGGCCGCAAACACGCCCGTGATGGAGAGTATTCGACAGACGAACGAGATCAAAGTTGAATCCAAAGCCGTGAAAACATCAAAATTTGCGCAGCGTATTTACGGCTTGGAGGGAACTCTTGCGCTAAAGAATTTTAAGAGAAACAAAAAACGCTATCGTAGCATTGTGCTTTCCCTCACTTTGAGCGTTGTGCTGTTTGTGTCGGCGAGTGCGTTCGGAATGTATCTGAAACAGGCGGCTGAACTGTCCGTAGTGGACGTTGACTATGACATCTGCTTTTCAACGCAGGACATGGATGAAAGGGAAGTGTTCCGACTTTATGACGAATTGAAAACCGCTGACGGGGTTTACGAAAGTTCCTATCAGGCGATTTTAGAATATTCATGCGCAGTTAAGACAAGCAATTTTTCAGACAGTTACCGGGAATTTGCGGGTTATGCTTCACCGAACGAAACGGATAATCTGTCAATGGACATCCAGTTTATTGAGGACAGCGAATATCTGCGTTTTATCGAAGGCTTGGGCTTGCCCGCAGAGGAATATACCATAGAAAATGCGAAAATGACTGCCGTTGCCAAATTCAAAAAGGTGGATGACACAAAAGACAGGAAGACCGAGCTGATTGATATGTTCGCAAGTCGTTCCATGAATTTTACAATCGCTCCCAAAATAAATGACAAGCCGAAGATGGAACAGGGGCAAAATATAAACATTACGTTTGTTGATACCATACCGCTTGATACGGTCCCAAGGCAATCTTCTGCGCCGAAGTCAACCGTTTTTATGGTGGTTGCCCCCTATCAGCTAAAAGAGAGGTTTGAAATCCCCGGCGAACATGAGGAACTAGGCTTAACCTTTCTGTCAAAGAATCCCTCCCAATCGGCAGCTCAAATGGAAGCGATGATTCAGCGGGCGGGAATCACGTCCGAGTATAGCCTGTACAACGTGTACAAAATACTTGAACAGAATCGCAATATCATATTCGTTGTTGATGTGTTCACCTATGTTTTTGTAATTATGATTTCGCTGATTGCGATGGCGAATGTATTCAACACGATCTCCACAAATATCAGGCTGCGCAGACGGGAGCTTGCCATGCTCCGCTCTGTGGGCATGTCTGAGGGCGATTTCAATAAGATGATGTGCTTTGAGTGTGCCTTTTATGGCATGAGGACGTTACTGTTTGGACTTCCAATAGGGGGAATCCTATCTTGGCTGATTTACAAAGGGTTAATCATAGGCGGGGCACACATCGATTTTGTGTTCCCGTGGGGCAGTATGGGAATCAGCGTCTTCAGCGTGTTCTTTGTGGTGTTCATTACAATGCTGTATGCCATTAGCAAGATAAAAAAAGAAAATATTATTGACGCGCTTCGGGATGATATGACTTGATTGATTTTAGAGTTGAACACCCTAACCGGCGGGAACTGTACAGTTTCCCTGAAAGTGCTTTAGCAAAAGGTTTGGAGTGGGTTCGGGTGAAGGAAGCCTACTCCTCAATGCCTTTGCGTTCTCGCATGGAGATCTTGTCGTGCATTAGGAGAAGTAGGTGGTATTTATAAAACTCAAATTAATTACGATCTTGTTAATTTAATAATAGCATCTTTATGTTGAGGATAGTTATTCAAAAGATACTCTCTTTCGAATAACTCAAAGTCTTCAAATTGAAATCCAGGGGAAACCATGCATCCAACAAGAGCATAGCCATGATTATTCATTGCAGAGCCAAATATGTAATTTTTAGGAACTATAACTTGAGGCTTTTCTCCATTTTCAATATCTAATCCAAGCTTTTCTTCTGTAAGTTCACCTTCAGGAGAAATCATATATATTGTTAATGGAGAACCTGCTTGGTAATACCACATTTCATCAGATTTAAGTCTATGGAAATTTGAAACTTCTCCATCTCTTAATAAAAAGTAAATACTGGACCACAGTTTTCTAGAACCGTTAAAGTTCACATCAAGATCATTATCTGTAATGGTTTCCTTAGAAACAAAGGTTTCTTTATAGAAGCCACCTTCTGGGTGAGCATTCATATGTAGTTTTTCAATAAAATAATCTGCTGTATACATTTCTACAACTCCTTGTAATTTTGTTCTACAAACTCAATAGGGTCATTTCAGTTTCGCTTTTAAATAATAGATCAAGTGAAAATTATTCCCTGTATATACGCTAACAGATGGGCAGGGGATTACTTGTCCATATACTTCACGTTCTAAGTGCGATAAAAGCTTCTGTGGCGTGAATTTTCCGTAAAAGAAGGCCTTGCGTCTATCACGTCAACTTTTGTGCGTATTGTCTTTGGTTTGTTCATTGATCATTTGTGATTCGTTAAAGATCTTTATGTAATCATCACCATTTGCTTGGTTTAATCCCACTTAAAAAGCCCCCTTTTTAAGACAAAGGACCCTATCTATTTTTCATATCCATTTTTAAGTTGTTAAAACAGCCTTCAAGTTGTATGCTCATACTATCACATACAGTATAAGTGATTGCAATGATTTAATTTCAGATTTAACTATTGAAATTGAGAACATATATATGAGCTTGAAGGATTACGCGCTCCCATAAAATAACCCGCACAGTACGATTGATACAAATCCACAAACTATAGGTGTATATACGAATACGTTCATATATGGATCCGTATTGGTACCAGTTATAATATATTATTCTCCTATAAGCATGACCCCTTTTATTCTATATAAAAACCACTGTCCTTCTTCATTTTTTCTAAAGATATTTATTCTATAAAATCTTGAATAAGGTCCTGCCGTTTTATCATTACTATTTTCTTCAACAACTAATTCAACTGCATTTAAGAAAGCATATTCTTCCTTGTATCTACAATCTCTGATGTATGCTTTTTTTATAAATACACCATTATCATGTATCGTAGGAATATAACATATAAAATCATCTTCTTCTACTATATCAACAATACTATCAAATATGCTCGATCTTATTCTATCTCCCATATATGAAAAATCATATGTTTCAAAGAATTCTTCTTTGGATGCTATCTTTATATCTGGTTTTATTTCTAGATTAGCATTCTTCATTTCATGAATAGGCTTCCAAGTTTTTTTCATTAGATTCTCTGCTTCTGATAAATCAAAATCTGTTTTTATAACTTTTATTGGTTTTATGCTATTGCTGCCTCCATTTAATATGATTGTAATCACAACAGCAATGAGTACTATTCTCCCTACCTTCAAATCTTCATACATTCTAAGGCCCCCTGCTTCTCACACATGGATTCACCACATTATACCATTTACAATCACATCCATCATATTCTTTTTCTAAAATTAATACTTTCAAGCCCTTTTTTACGAACCTTTTATAAAACTATATTTCTAATACCTCCTATTTTAATTGTAGAAACCACCTATATTTTATATAATAAAATTATCTAAAGAATTTATGCAAAGGAATGATACGATGAGTAGTTCATACGGCTTTGAAGACCTTGATGAAGATTATAACAAAGTGTATCATGAAAGAAAACGTGACTTAGCTCATAATATAAACAATAGAAATATATTATCCATGCATTTAGGTGGCATCATAATTGAGTGTTACCTAAAAAACTTGGTGATAAAAAAATTTAGGATAACAAAAACAAGGCTTAAAAATTTATGGTATGGGGAACAATTATACAACGCGTTAAATAGTCAAAATAATCTCCGTAACCCTGAACTAAAAAAAGATGCCATAATAAACCCAGGACATAACTTAGTAACTACGATAAAAGATCATTTAGAAGAACTTGATGCAGTGATGCCTTCTGACATTGTAGAAAAACTAAAAAGAATAGAAGACCCATTAAATAAAAGCAATGAAACAAAAAGAATATCTACATACATTGATATTAGATATTGTGCAGAAAACTTGTTTAATCAAGACCACTATAATCAATGGTTTTCAGCTTTTATAGATGTTTTAAAATGGTTAGACGACAATGTTTCTTTGATACAGGAGGTATAAATAATGAATATTAAGGAATTCAGAGAAAAATTAAATGAATATTTTGTTAGCAATGAAGAAAATGAATGGGTAGATATATCTATAGTAAATATCAATAGAATGAATATCAGGATCGTAAGCGATAAAATCGAAAATATGGATGCGTCTACTTCATGGATAGATAAAGTCTTGAGCGAATTAAATGAAAACATGACAAATACAAATGAGAAATATATTTTGGAATATACGAATTATCATACCATCGAAGATGCAAAACTGTTTGACATTGAAAAACCAATTAGAAGAATTAATAATCCAAGTAGTTTTTCTGACTTAACAAGCAATGATATGATCAGTAAAAGAAAAGACAAAAAATATAATTCAAGAGTCATATCTTTCTATTCCTATAAAGGGGGCGTAGGACGAACTATAGCCCTTATACAAACAGCATATTTACTTGCAAAAGAAGGAAAGAGAGTACTACTTCTAGATTTAGATATAGAAGCACCAAGTTTTATGAATATCTTTCAAAATCAACATTTCAATGAATTTGGCATGGTAGATTATCTATATGAATCCTTATATTCCAACAAACATACGCTTAAGTTATCAGATATTATCTCAAAGCTAAACTTGAATGTAGAAGGTGAAATCTATATATTACCAGCAGGAAAAATCAATAAAAGCTACGTGAACAAATTAGAGAAATTAAAGGAAAAAAGGATCTTTGAAAATGAATACATAGATCAGGTACTTATAGATGCAGAGAAAAGATTTAACATCGATTATATTCTTGTAGATTCAAGAACAGGTATAAACAAGTGGGGCGCCTTATCTCTTATCGATATAGCTGATGAAGTGATTCTTTTTGCTTATCCAAATAAAGAGAATGTAGAAGGATTAAAATTAATTATCGATTTGATAAGAGATAATACAAAAATCACAGTTGCCTTCTCAAGAATAGATCCTAGCCCAAGGGGTAAGGAAATCGCTAATGATTTGTTTAAAGACCTAAATTTAAAACAAGAATATATATCCATTTATTACAACCCAGAGATCGCTCTTGCAGATGAATTTCCAATAAAAGATAAAAATATATTACTAACGTTTAAGACTTTAAGCGATTTCATATTAGAAAATGAGACCAATGAATGGAACGAAAAAAGCATAAAAAGTAACACTCCATTAGCTAAAGACATTCTAAATCGATTTATGAAAATAAACGATGTAAATGAATTTACTCAAAATGAAATGAAAGTTACTGAAAATAGTAATTGGCTCCTTATCGGAGAACAAAATATTTTTAAAGATAGAATACTAAAAATATTAAAAAATCATATTAAAGATACAGAGATTATTACGAATGAAAATTATAGCAAAAGATTAAAGTATGTAGATTTCTTTAAAGATACACAAGACGATACTATAATATCTGATTTTTGGTGGGCGTACATCCTATGTTTAGTAACTGAAAATACTTCAAAACATAACTTTGAAGAATACTATTTTGATATGCAAAATACTAAAGATAATCTGAAACGATTTTGTGACATAATAAATAGTAGACATGATTTGAATCCATCAATAGAATCTTATGTAATTTTATTTTTAGACTTGATAAAAGACATATTCCAAGACTTTGAAGATGCTGTATTAAACATTATTTTAGATTCTTTATTAAGCATGATATCAACAATTAATGATACTCAATCTAAAGTACATGTGAAAATTTTCATGGATGAAAAAGACTATGAAAAAAACGAGATGCTTTTTGATTCATACAGCTCAAATATGTTGAATTTAGATTGGAAAAGACTAGACGACAAGTCCATTGAGCGTACTATATTACTACAATTTTTTGATATGTTCTCACAACGTAAATTTCACGATAATATACACAATAATACACTAGAATACATAAATTTTTTCAAAAGCAATCAGAATGTTATTGAACAAGACCCTTTCCAATCTATAAGAAATATTTTTGCACTGATCTTTGGAAAAAGAGTAGATAAGTCCATTTACTCTAAAGAAGTTTTACAATGGATACATGATGAACTCAAAAAAGAAGATCTATTAAACCCAATAGCAGTAAGTGAACTAATACGAACTGCATCGAAAATAGAATTAGATCATTGGGACAATAAAAAAGAATATGATAGAATCATATCTATTGAAAGTTTAGAAACAGCTATAAAGCAGATATCCAAGTGATATCTGCTTTATCCAATTTTGCAAGGTCCTACAGAGCCTGTAAACATTTATCCTAGTACATACGTCCCTTTTTCTTCAGCTACACGATCACACTGCACATCCTCCTCATACACATTCCCACACATCTTCTCAACCTGTCTCATAACAACTTTCAGTGTTTCTTTTGCATGTGCTGGTGGATAGTCATAATATTTAAGAAGTCTTTTTATAATTTTTCTCATGCCTGCTTGAGCACTTTTTCTTATGCTCCAGTCAATGGTCATATTCGTTCTAATGGCTGAAGTCAATTCTTGTGCAATCTTTTTTAAAACTTCATCTTCCATAAACTCTTTTACGATTTCATCCTTCGTTAACGCATCATAAAAGGCAATTTCATCTTCATTCAGTCCTAAATCAGCTTCTTCGTCCCTTGCCTTTTTCATTTCATTGGCTAGTCGAATCAGTTCTTCTATGACTTCTGCGTTGGTGATGGCTTGATTGCGATATTTATTAAGGGCTTTTTTTAGTTTCTCTGAAAACTTTTCAGACTTAACCATATAGTTTTATAGGGACAGTTACAATGTTGCATAAATAGTTATGCAAACACAGATACTACTTCTAATCATAAAAAAGAAAGGAAGTAGTATTTTTATGCCTAGAATAGCCAGAATTAAAAGTGTAGACTCCATATATCACATCATGATTCGTAGCATTAGTGAAATTGATCTATTTAAAGAAAACAGTGATCGATTAAAATATTTTTCTCTAATAAAGAAATATCAAAATAAATATAAATTCAAACTATACGCCTATTGCCTTCTAGATAACCACGGCCACCTAATGATCGATATCAATGGCGCAGATATATCTAAAATCATGCATTGCATAAACTTTTGCTATGCCCAATATTACAATCGTAAATACAAAAGGCATGGACCTGTTTTTCAAGATCGCTTTAAAAGTAAAATAATAGATACGGATGAATATTTAATCATGTTATCAGCATATATTCACAACAACCCAAAAGACATATCTAAATTCAAGGGGCGTGTTGAAAAATATCCATTTTCAAGCTTAAAAGAATATATCCATCGTACCAATGAATATGAAATATTAGATAAGGGCTTTTTAGAAGACGTACTTAAATTACAGAATGAAAAAAACTTAAAAAACTACTTAGAATTAGTAAATAAATGCGAAAGTCAAGATGATCCACTAGATATAGAATTTGAAACAAAGGAATACGAATATAGAAGTGACAGGCAAATACTATTAAGAGAACATAAACCCCATAAGATAATAAATCATGTAGCAAAATTCTTAAAAATGAATAAAGAGTATATCTATTTAAAGCATAGTAGAAAAAGCACTAAATTAAGGGCTTTGAGTTCTTTTCTCATGATGTGTTTTTGCAATATGACAGCAAAAGAAATTTGCAAAGTATTGGGTAATATTACTTCGGGTAGGGTATCAAATTTGTCTTTAATAGGGGTAGGTCTGTATGTTGAAGATGAGAATATAAGAAGTTTTGTACAAGGATTGATTAATGCGGCATAAATAATTGAACGCATCCAGTAACTAACAATTTTAAAAATATGATACAAGGGGTTATTTGTTATGTTCAAATATAGAAAGAACTTCTGATTGCAATAACATTAGAAGTTCTTTTTGTGTTTATATGTAAAGTAAATATAAAAAATAGTGTATGATAGATATATTGTAACTGTCCCAAAGATTTACAAAGATTTAATATTGTTTGAAAGTATTAAATTCGGATTACTTTTGAAATGCTTCTGGTAGTGCTGGTGTATCGTGTAGTGTTTTAAGTGTCTTATATAAATCTGCTTTAGTAGCATAGTAGTAGGGGTGCACAAACACTATCCCCCATCCAAAGCAAATGATTCCTAAAAGAAACCAGCCTATGAATGTTAGTTCTAAAATCCAGATGTTCACCTTGTGGCCCTCAGTAAGTTCCGTACTTCTTAGAAGTGCTTCATTCGTACTTATCTCGGGGTTTTCTGCAACAATGTATCCCACAAAGCAGTATTGGTAACTCTTTATTACTCCAGGGATAATCAGAAGCAATGAGTATAAGAATACCTTTAACCCACGCAAGAATGTAACCTTTATTACATTGGAGTAGTGACCTCCTGTGTAGTATTGTGTTAGTGAAGAAACACTCTCCCCCTTAGGAAGATCTAAGTAATATTTCATACCGCCTACATGTAAAGGATTTAGGAGGAATACCTTAAGCATTATCATTGCCACAGAAATACCTGCTACTATAATTACTGTCTGTAATTGGTCCTTTACGGGTAGGTGGATATTTGACACTTTCTCCACTACATTAGAAAAACCCTCACTACTTGCAAAATAGACGACTAAACCGACTAAGAATGATTTCCAATATTTACCCTTTAGATTATGCCAACCCCTGTATTTAACCTCATGATTCTCCCACATATACTGTAGTCTCCTTTTTATTGTATGTATAACTTGCATATTCTCGAAACGCTTCTTCTGGTACATGGAAATACCAGAAGAAGTAATAAGGATTTAACGTTTTCTAAATACTTCAACAGAAACCAAAACAAATATGCTTACCATGCTAATCCCATAAAAATAGGAACCAGCACAGATATTACTACTCTTTCGAACGATGATAGTGAACTTCGTAAGTCAAAGCACCTTCAGGTGCTTTAAATGGTCCATGCTTCATTCCTGGTGGACGAACTGCAACCATTCCTTTAGTAAATACTTTGTCTCCGCAAATCAACCCACCTTCAATAATATAAACTTCTTCCCAACACTCATGGGTCAGAATCTTTGTTGTTTCTGTTCCTGGCTGAAATTTTAAAAGTCTAGTAAATTCACTGGTTTTTTTATCCTCCGCAACGATTAGTTCCAATACGCCCTCTGGATAACCTTCTGGTCGGTGCCAGCTTAATGTATTGGGATTAAAAAACTCTTTTTCTTCTTTTGGCATGATAGTCACTCCTTTTTTCATGTTATCAATACTACTATGAAGATTTAGCTAACAATTTTGCATGAAGTATCCAAATTTATTTTAACATTATTTGGTAAGTATTCATATATAAAAAATTTGAGGGAAATCAATTTCCCTCAAATTTGTATCTACAATCTCTGATGTATGCTTTTTTTATAAATACACCTTGATCATGTCTCGATCATAAAAATATTACCTAACACTACTGGAGTTTTATACTACATTTTGGACAATAAATTAACTCATTCGACTTTGCTCTTGGATCAAATACATATCCACAAGATGGACATTTGTATTGACGTTCGAAATAAACGCCTATACCAAATATAATAATTACTAATATATATTTCATTAAACCTTCTAACAATACCCCAGGGATTGTAGCGAGGAGTATTATCAAAAAGCCTATTTCATTACACTTCTTTCCTCTTTTAAACTGTTTACGTATCTTTTCATTATCCATACAATCAAAACCTTCCTTGTAGTATATCCATATGACTTAACCATATTATACCATTTACAATCGAACTCATTATATTCTTTTTTTCCAATAAAAGATTTTCGCATAAATTCAATACTTAAAATAACTTATTTACTAGCCTTATATAAAGACTATCTTAATAGTAGCGATTATTTAGTCAAAAAATAATATAAACAAAAATCAATAAAAATGCTACTCTAAGATAAATGAAAAGGGTAGAAAAAGTGGTTAATATTGAGGAATTTGAAATAAAAGATAGCTATAATCTAGAAAAACAATTTTTTTTAAGACAGGATCAAGAAAAGAATTATAACATTAAACCTTTTAAGGATTTTCAATTGAACATTGCAGGGAATACTTACGATGTTTCATTAGAAGAAGCTAAAAGCTTAGAATTGAATACGGATGGGGATGAAAATATTAATATAAAATCCTTTGATTTTTATAGTTCGGATATGAAGAAAATAGGTGCTGAATTTAATGGTGATAAAGGGATAATAAATTTAGAATTCGATAAAAATCTTGATACTACTAATATTGAAATATCATACCCTGATTTTGTAATGAATGGGAATTGGATAATTAAGATGAAATAGATCTATCATAAATAAAAACCTGTTTTCTTGGAAAGGAAGAGCCTGTAAATATTTTAGGCTAAAATTTGTAGTTCAAAACTATCGTAAATGATCCAAGGGGATTGATAAATAGCACCCTGTTCTCCACCATAATAACAATAACCATCCGCAATGATCATATATCTAGGGGCGTAATTAAATACAATATACTTATATTTATATATGTTTACATTTAGTTCAATTCTTCTTTGTAGCATAGAAATTTATTGAAAATCTGCTGCATCGAATCATACTAATACATAGGTTAGGAAAAGTACATTTATTGTTAAAATTGTATATATATGAATTAATTAACTTAAATGTTATAATATGCATTGTTATGATATAAGACTATAAGTTTATGTTCACGAACTCGTTTCGCTAATCCATTCATATCAGGGTAAAAAGCGAAATAGGTTCGTGAAATGAGTGTGTTGAACTAAACCGCTGAAGCGGTGGTAAAATCAAGCTAAACCATCATCTTTAGC
>JADPRS010000035.1 GCA_015686845.1 Lutibacter sp. B2 | reverse complement strand
AAAATGTTATTTTCAAGAAGAAATCTTAGGATACACAAAAATATTTACAGGCTCTGTTAAAAATACGCATCCTCAAAATAAAGGAGCATTACGCTCCTGAACTAACTTATTCTTCCGTGATATTCTTGAAATGTGAAATTAATCCTATTTTCAAATACTACAAAGCATACTCCGTAAATAATACCAATAAGATTCATCATTTTTAAGCAATTCTGCTGTTTCTTGCTTTAATTTAACTCTTTCATCTTTTAATACTAACTTTTTAAACGCAGCTATATTTTTGCCTTTTTCCAAAAGTTCTCTATATACATCTCTACCATGATACTCATTTTCAAGACATCTTTTACAAAAATCAGTTGTTTCTGTTGTTTCTTTAAATTCTGTTCTATTCATATATTCTCTTTAGTGAGAGAGTGTATTACAAGTACCACTCCCTCACTAAATCTACCCACATTTCTTTTTATACTCTTTTATATGTATACCATGGTAATTCTTTTGTGCACAAAATATATTAGAATTAATATTTATTATTAGAAATGCACTTTTTCAAGTTCATGTTTTTCATTAATTCTATCGCATAAAAGTTTTATAATATTTTTTGAAATATATATATATCTTTCTATTTTTTTATCTGGTAATTCAACCTTTTTTCCTTCAGATATATTTAATTTTTTAGCATTACTACTTCCTATATGTTCTATTGCTTTTTTATTATAAAATCCGCTATTATGAATTAACATATTTCTATCTTCATTGAACAATCTAATATCATTAAATATTGGTATACTCTTTTGTTAAATATCCAAATATTTAAAAAATTTTTTATCTTTTCATAAATTCCTGATAGAATGCTTCTAATCATTGTATTAATAGCACATTCCTTTACATCATCATTATTGTTAAATTCTCTAATTTCACTATATGAAATTGATACTTTTTGATTATCTAAAAATTTACTATCATACATACCTATAGCTTTAACTATGTCTGAAAGACATTCATCTAAAATTATATACAAGTTAATTAAACACATTTTATTATGGATATACTTTTGTTTTAAAAATACATTTAATGTTAAAGCTAAAGATAAAGAAGTTATATTAGGGTCATCCGAATCTTTAAACGCCCCTAATTTTTCATCAATTGAAGTTATTGTTTTAATATCAAATGAATAATCATCTAATATTTGTAAAAAATTTTCACCTACTTCATTTATATCTTTCAAAAAAGTATTTTCTAAAGATTCTTGAAATATATTTTTTTCAAACGGTGACTTATCTAAATTTGTAATTTCAAATTTTCTACTATGTAAATAAATATTTCTATAAAATTCTAATTCCTTAATATTTGCTTCAAATTGTTCAGTAATAAAGTCCATCATAGAAAAAAAATCATAAATATCATTACTTTTCATTAAAAACTCACTCCTATAAACACAATTCATTTTATACTTCTAATTTTATCTAACTGTTCCTTTAGTCTTTTTTTTCATCTTTCAATTCTTCCATTTCTGCTAAATGAACAACAAGATTTTTCTTATCTTCTTTCAACTTCTTAACATCTTTATAACCCCTTTTCATATTTTTATTTATAATGCATTTTAATCATATCTGGCAAACCTAACAGTTAGTATGGTTTTGATTTCAAGTCTCTCATTTTACTATACAAACTACATTTTCCAATCAGGACCGAATATTCCTCCAAACCTTACCCATCCTACCTTCTTTATGCCATCAACTTCGTATTCTATCTTATAAACCGTTTTCCCTTTACCAACAAATTTAAATGGTCCAATACTTGTAAACAAACCACATCGTTCATAACTAATCAAGCGTCCTCCAAAGGAATCAATCCTACTTGCAATACTATCCTTATATTTTTCAATTCGTACAAAATGAATTATTGTACCAATTACTATAATAAACACTAGACCTTCCATACTGATCTCTCCATTATAATATATTTTTATCCATATTATACCATAATATTTTATAGAAAACTTTCTTGGTTTTTTGATTAATTTACTTACGCTAACTAAAGTTTGAGGACAAAAATAAAACTCCAGGAACCTATGGCCCTGTAGTAATCAAACCATTATTTTATTGAAGCAAATATGGATAATGGGCAGCTGAATTATACCAATTCATAGCGTAGATTATCATTAATACTTTTTAAGAGTCCTTCATTTTTTCATTGAAGAACTATTTTATCAGTTACTTTAATATTTCTTCAAGTAGCGGGTCAATTCCAATATCTATCAAATCATCAACTTGTTGTTGGGCCGAGAACCTATTTACACCATAGGCTACATGATTTAAAATACTTGCCGAGCGCTCCTTTGCAACAAATGAAAATTCACCTGTTAAAATAGTGTGTGCAAATATTGCAAAAGAATCATAAGAAGTAAATGTTCTACCGCAAACATCTCTATAATTATCAGAGACTAATTCTAAAAAATGTAACGTTCTAATTTCATCACCTTTTATAAAGGATAAAAGTGTAGTTATAAAATATGATGTATTCAATATTTCTTTGCACAATTTAACACCATCTAGCTCATAAATATAATTTTCTACATCTTCATCTAAAATATGATTTTGCATCTTAGCTCTAGCAATTTCAATCTTTTGACTATTAGCATTATATTCAATACTCTTCTCAATAGCTTTTAAAAGACTATTTGCATCATTATATCTAAATGATTGATTTTGACTTGTAGCTTTTTCTGTAACAGCTCTCATAAAATGAGTTGAAACATTTGGACTTTTACTCATTATAAAATTAATCAATCGACCAAGAGAATATACATCACTTCTCTTATCTCCATCCTTCAGCATCATGAACTGTTCAGGAGCACAATACATATATTGACCATAGGCATTTGTAAAAACAGTACGATGAGAACTAAAAATGTTCAAATCCTTACCTAGCCCAAAATCTGACATCTTTAATCTTCCATTTATTAACAAAACATTTTGTGGGCTTATATCTCTATGTATTATACCTCTATCATGTACTTCTCCCATAACATATAGAATTTGTCTGATACAATCCACTTTGATCTCTTCAGACAAATCATTATTATCAATGTAATCAGATAGTGTTTGTTCAGCTTCTTCCATTGTATATGAATAATCATCTTGATTAAATTGATATACTTCAATAACACCATCTATATCTTTTAAAGAGTGGGTAATATTAAATTCTCTTTTGAATCTACTCCTTATTCCCTCATCTGTAAGAAAATCTACCTTCAATTTTTTTAGTACTAATTTAGTAGACTTTTGCTTATAAACAATTGCAAACCCACCTTCACCAATAACTTCTAAATCATCATCTTCATTTAATAAATGAAAATCCCCATTTTTAACCACTATATAGTAACCATCTAACTTTAGTTTTTTATTAAGGTGGTCAATTATTGATTGAAATTTCTCAGCAGCTTCAACTGCAGTTATATTATTTTCTCTAGCTATAAATTTCTTATTTAAAATAATATCTAAAAACTTGTTAAATCTATTTCCATCAATAATCTCAACAATTTTATCATTTGTATAACTCCATCTAGATGGAAAGCCTTGACGGTATGAATCATCATAGTTAAAGTATTGATTAAAAAATTCTACTAAGTCTGAGCCTGATTTGTATTTGTATAGCCCATTTATATCACCATTAAATAGTTCTGCCATAAATCTAATTGTATCTTTAGTAAACATATTTCTCACCTCTTTTTATTAAATCTCATCTTCAATCATTTAGTTTTACTATATACACTTTCTCATCATATACATATAATAGAATTAATGTAATTATATGTATATTAATTTCAATCTTTATAATTCAATTTACATAAGCTCACTAAAATATTTATCCATACCTAAAAAAAGCAAGAGCCTAAATTGGAGTTATAGTTTATAATCCATGTCGCTATTGATATTACTTCCATTTCAAATGCGTGGAGTAAAGTTTGTATACAAATACGGTAATATCCTTAGATATTGATTTTATTAAACAATTTAATAAAATCAATATCTCCTGTAATTAATCGTTGCTTAAGATTATTAAATTCTTCCACTGTAGGTTTTCCCTCCACTACTAACTCACCCTTAAAACCCAGTTTTTCATTTAACCTAAGTAATATCGCATTTATCTCAATTATAAAGTAGTCTAGAAACTTCCTTTGTGCTTTTTTAAATTCAATTAATCTATACAATTGGTAAAATTCGCTTATTCTTTTATCAAAATGAGTTCGTGCATTCCATCTTATCTCTTTAGATACTTTAGCTATAAGTAAATCAGACTTATATCCATATACATTAGGATCAAATTCACTTTTTTCATCATGTAAGCTTTCTGTCATTATACTCATTTTAGATAATTCCGCCAATTGAGTTAATAGTATCTTCCTATTTTTTTCACCACCTAGAACCTTAGGATAAGAAAACTTACATGTGTCATCTATTGGAATATGAATATAGCTAGAACAATTATGGCTTTCTGCCACACTCTTAGGTATAGTTATAACTAGTTCCTTTCTCTTTTCTCTAATTTTCTCATACATTATGCTTTCTATAGAAAATGTACTTGACTCTTCTTCTTTCAAAAATACTATTTCATGATATGAAACTCCATAGGCTAATAATACAAAAGCAGTATTATTAATAAATTCTCTGAAAGAATCAGTAGTATCATTATTTATATACCCTCTACGTGAAAATGCCGTATTGATTATCCTCTTTTCGTCATCTTCAATACCAATGATGTCAATTCTGAACTCATCATCAGAGAGTGTGTATGGTACAAGACGAGAAAAGTCTTCAATAAACATATATTGCCTGTGTGCATTTCTATTATACGACTGTTTAATATTTCTGCTCGGTGATGTATTCCTTATATAATTTATACTTCTTCTTGCACTATTCATGTTCATCGGTTCTCTCACATCCTCCCTCATTAACCTCTCTCAAGTATCTTTCTTTCCATCCCCATTTTGTTTTGAACTGTTTACCTTCTGACACCTTTGCATTAAGGTATAGACAAATATAAAGTTCATGAAAAGGAACATCACTACCTAATTCATAGGTAAAAGACCGAACTAATGGGCTACTGTGGTCAATGATTGTTTCATAAAATCGTGCTGGCTCATAACGCTTAGTTATTAATCCGCTTTCTCGAATATAAGCATCCATCCTCTGAGTCCATGATATTCTAATCATTTGTCGCTGATGTATTTCAAAGATAGAATCTTCAAATTCGCACATCTTAAGGATACGTTCATATACACTCATATCGTTAACATCATTTACAGAGCTTAGTATCCGATCTGACTCACTAAACACGAAATCTCTTAAATCAAAATCACCAGTTAACTCTGAATAAAAAATTGCATGACCACTAATTGCAACAAAATCAACAGCTGAATTAATAGTCGTTACCAAACGAAACCGTTCATCATATGTTTCTAAATCTTGACTTATTTTTGTTCCTGCAATGAGAGTGACCTTTGTAAGCTCTGAGTATAGTACATAGAATAATTCTTTATCATTATCCAGGATAGCATTAAAGCAAGATTCAAGAAGATAATTATATCCATGTCCAAATAAGTCAGGAAATTTATCATTCTTAGGTTCAAGAGCAAGTATTGGTACAGTCTTAGCCATAACTTTTATAAGTTCATTATAAGAGAATGTCAATTCACTGTTTAGCTTACTAAAATCAATTTCAACCCAAGGTATATTGGGTTCTATTTTGTTTTTTTCCAAACCTTTATAGATTCGTTCTAAGTTGCGCAATAGTGTTTTCGTTCTCATATAGCATGTAATACCTGAGTAAATAAATATATATGAAAACATATATTTATTTTCGTTATGATATGAAACAGCATATTTGCAGAATTGATTATTGAATAATGCTATTGCTTCAGAAGCTATCATCTCCAATTCTCTAACATATTCCAAGCCAATAATCTGTTTAAGATACCAGTTAGATTCAAAAATTACACTTTCAATATCTTTTTCAAAATTTAATTGTGCTTGTATTTTTTCTATTTTACTCATAATAGAAAAAGGCAAATTCATTTGATAAATTGACTCTTTGTTTGTCCATTCGACTCTTTCGATTAGACTCTCAAGGCTTTCACTAGAGTAAATATCGATTCTTTTATTAATTCCAATAATAATTCCAGTGTATAATGCACAAATCTGGTCAAGTGTTATTAACCTGTCATCTTTTCGACTTAAAACTTTTTGAGTGCTAACTTCACATGAATCAATAACTGAGTAAATCTGTCCTGTTAAATCTGATATTATTTCTATGGTTTCTTTTATTTCTAAATTTACAATTAATTTATCTATATCTCTTTGCAAAATTATGACCATACTATTGAGTTTTTCAAAGTCTGAGTTTTCTAAAACATGTTCAATAATGCTTGAAAGTATTTCAAAAACGCTTACCTCAAACCATATGTAATCGGGTAACATTGAAGGTTGAATAAAAGTTCCTGTTGAAAGTGCTATATCGAGTGTAGTACTATCCGCCGCAAACCAACTATTGTATTTAGGTTCATTAGGAAACCAGCGGCTATTACTCGGTATCCTTGATTTATAATTTTGCTGATAAAAAAACAATAGAAAAGCACACTTCCTAAACAATTTGAGAAGAGAATTATCTTGTTTTTTTTCTTTATTAACCACAATTTTAACTAGCATACTCATAAAATATATTTGCTTTTTACAAATCCCATAATAATGATTTTGAAAATTAGCATCATCCCAACCAAAGCCTTTGATTGATGCTAATTCAGCACTTTCATTAATTTGCCTATATATATTGTTGCTAATTTCTGTAATGTCCGAATATCTAAAAATATACTTACCTAAATTTATAAAATTCATTATTGATAAACTTCCATAACCCATTATTGTTGCAATAACAACATAATTTAGATCTATACCCATACTAGAAAGTGCGAGTAGCAATAAGCATACTAAAATAAAACGCATTAATGAGCGTATGTATTTATTTCCTATTTTTTCATTTTCAAAAATCAAACTCAATTCTTTTGGTAATTGAGAATAAGATCCACCGATAATATTGCCTATTGAAGAAAAATATAAACTCAGAAATACCCCTGTAATACTTGCTAGCGTTCCTAATAAAAGTACAAATGCAGAACTATCAACTGAGAGGATTTCTGCAAGAAATCTGTATACACCTAAATCTAACAGTCCTATAAAGTAGTTCATAACAATATTCTCAAAAGAAAGAATTAAAATCACATATAATAGCGCTACAATAACATCTACTGCAATATTTCTCATCAAATAGATATTTGTGAAAAAACTCATTTTAAATTCTTTTGAGAATTTCTTCTTATTAAAACTAAATTTCTTAAAATTAAACTTTATTTGATTTACTTGGTTCCTCATTTTCCAGAAAATTTTACTGTTTATATCTTCATAAAATTTCAATATGTAACCTCCAATAGATTTTTCATAAAGATGCGTTTTATCTATATTACCTTACTATGTCTTTTGTTAATTTTAATAATGAGGGTTTACTTGAGACTTCTTCCAAATATTTTTCTGATTATATATGTATTTATTTTCTCTCTTTTATTACTGTTGCATCAAGAATCACGTAACTCTGCTATATGCAATACTGCTTTTCAAAAACTGCCGTCACTTATGGTACTGTTCAGCTTACCATATTCTAAGCTCAAATAAATTTTACACAGTGTTTAACTACTTTACTCTCTGCATTCAACTGCCCATTATAAACATTAGTTTCACTCCAAAAATTATACCCCGATACTTCATGACCCATGAACCTTTCAAACTGCCATATCTACAACCCAACTGATATAAGATTGTTTTAAATTACGATGATGTACTCACCATCCATATTATAACACAATTGTTAATATTATCACATGTTTCAAAATGGGTTAGCTCTCTTTTGCTAGCTTAAAAGTTTTAGCACAAAAAGAAAGAAAACTTGCAAAATACTTTTTGATTTTGCAAGTTCAGTTTACAACTTTATTAAACAGTTTATGACTATATTAAACAGTTTACAACTTTATTTAACAACTACACTCCTATAATTCCACACAATCCTTATCATACATAGCTTGAAGTCCTTTCAAAGCACCAAACTTAGCATGGTCATAAGTTAATCCACCTTGATAATATACAATATAAGGCTCTTTAATAGGAGCATCTGCACTTAGCTCTATAGAAGAACCTTGAACAAAAGCACCAGCAGCCATAATGACTGGAGCATCGTATCCTGACATATCCCACGGTACAGGCGTTACAAAAGAATCGACAGGTGCTGCTGCTTGTATCCCTTCACAAAATGCAATAACAGATTCTTCATTTCCTAACTTTATCGCTTGTATAATATCACTTCTTTTCTCCTCAGAGGTAGGCGATACTTCATATTCTAATGTTTCAAATAATTTGGCACAGAAAATAGCTCCTTTTATTGCTTCACTTACGATATGAGGTGCAATGAATAATCCTTGGAACATGCTTCTTGTAAGTCCAAAAGTTAATCCACATTCTTTTCCTATACCAGGAGAGGTTAATTTATATGAAATCAATTCTATCAATTCTTTTTTCCCTACGATGTATCCACCTGTTAGAACCAATCCTCCACCAGGGTTTTTAATTAATGATCCTGCCATGATATCTACACCTACTTCAGTAGGTTCCATTGTTTCTAAAAATTCTCCATAGCAATTATCTACCATACATACGATATCTTTATTAATTGCTTTTACTGTATCAACAACTTCTTTGATATCATTAACCGTTAATGCTTTTCTCCAATCATATCCGGTTGATCTTTGAATACAAACCATTTTCGTTTTTTTAGTAATCACTTTTGAAAGCTTTTCTAAGTTTACATTTCCATCTTCTTTAAAATCAACTTGGTTATAGGTAATCCCATATTCTGCTAGAGAACCTTTATTCTCTCCTCTTATACCGATGACTTCTTCTAGGGTGTCATATGGTTTTCCCGTTGCGGATATTAATTCATCTCCAGGGCGAAGGATTCCTGTAAGACATAGTGTTAATGCATGTGTTCCATTTACAATGATGGGTCTTACGATGGCATCTTCTGTTTTAAATAGTTTTGCATATACTTCTTCTATTTTATCTCTTCCTGCATCGTTGTACCCATATCCTGTATTCCATTGAAAATGCATATCACTTACTCTTGCCTGTTGAAAAACGTTTAATACTTTATATTGATTAAATTCTCTAATCTCTTCAATTGCTTTTACTCTTTCTTTGATACTTTCCTCTACTTTTAATCCTAATTCTAATACTTTGGAATTTATATTCATTTGATTTTTTAGATATTCTTTTGTACTTTGAAGCATTTTATCACCATCCAAGACTTAATTTTTTTCTTATGTATTTTAACATATTACATTATACTACAATATCCAATTTGTTGCATTTTATATGTTGTGTCTTATGTATGTTTTTACATTGTGAAATCCTTTTTGATTTAAAGCGGATATGGGGATGATATGTTGTTTTTCAAATTTCTTTTGTAATCGTACAATAGATCTGTTTTCTGATAACAAGTCTGTTTTATTGGCTAGTAGTATATATTTTTTAGCTGAAATACCGTAGTCAACGATATGGTTGTCAATAGAATCAGGTTTTAAACAATCGTCTTTTGTAAGATCTACGATGTGTATGATTAAATCACTTTTTTCAATTTCTTTTAAGGTTTGTAGCATTGCTTTTCTAAGCTTGAACGTATTTTCGATTCCTTCCGATAGTCCAACACTGTCTATTATTTTAATTTCCTTTTTTTTATTAAATAGAGGGAAGGAAATGTCAACGGATTGTAAGGATGAAGTACTGTATGACTGATCAGAGGATAGTAGGTTCTTTGCATGTTCTAATTCATATTCTTGTGTTTTTTCAACCCCATTATATTTAAGTGTAGTGAGTTTTATTTTTTCAAATCCAAGATAGTTGATAAAGTTTAATGTAAAGAGTGTTTTTCCTACATTTGCTTTTCCTATTACTAAACATTTAAACATTTTCTTCTCCCTCCATAACATCTTGTTTTTTTAATGTTATTAAGTCTGAGCGAGTAAATTTTTTAGTGGTTTTTAGTCTAAGAGCTTGTTTTCGAATGGATTTCTCAACAATGTTTCTAACGAGTCTAGCATTTCCACTGTAAATGTCTCCTTGTTTTGTGTGTTTCTTTAAAATATTGGTTAGTTTTTCTTTGGCGCCAATGGATATTGTATATTCTCGATCTTCAAGCATCACTTCGGCAATTTTTAATAGGTCCTCTAATGTATAGTCTGGAAAGTCTATATGTATTGGAAATCTAGATTTTAATCCTGGATTTGTTCTTAAAAAATCATCCATCTCATCTGTATATCCTGCTAATATTAATATGAATTGTTCTTTATAGTCTTCCATTCCTTTTACCAATGCATCAATGGCTTCTTTGCCAAAATCTTTTTTGCCCCCTCTACATAGGGAATAGGCTTCATCTATAAACATAACGCCGCCTAATGCTTTTCGTATGTGTTCACGAACTTTTACGGCGGTATGACCAATATATTCCCCTACCAAATCTGCTCGTTCAACTTCTATAATATGACCTTTTTCTAGAAGTTGAATATCTGAAAAAATTTGTCCTATTAATCTTGCTACAGTGGTTTTGCCTGTGCCTGGATTTCCTTTGAAAATCATGTGTGATACTAAAGGTTCATGTTTAAGTCCTGATTCTTTTCGTATTTTTTGGATCATAACCACGGCCAATATTTCTTCAACGATCTCTTTTACATCCTTTAGGCCAATCAAATCATTTAATTCCTCTAATGCTTTACTTTCTTTCATGTCACAATAGTTTGGATTACTTTCTTTGGGTTTTTTATTTGCTAATTCTTTTAATACATATTCTGTACTTACTTTTCCTTGTTCAAATTGGTCAAATATTGGATCCATATATTCTTTCATTTTTATCACCTCTAAATTGCTACTATAATAGTCTATGCGAAGAGATATGAATTTTTTCTAAAAATAAAAAAAGATAACGAATTTCGTTACCTTTTTATTTGCTTTGTACGTTTTCTTTTTTGTTTGTTTGGTTAAAATTAACCTTTGTTAAAGGTGTTATGGTAGATACGGCATGTTTATAGATTAAATGTTGTTTGTTATCATTTTCTAATACGATGGTATAGCTATCAAAACCTTTTACAATTCCTTTTATTTGAAAGCCATTGATCAAATGTATCGTAATTGTTGTATTTTCTTTTCGTACTTGGTTTAAAAAAATATCTTGTAAGTTGATGATATTTTTCATGTGTGAATACCTCCTAAAAATTTGTTCTTTTATAAGGTATTCTATACAAGATTTAACTTTCCTTCTATATATTTGATAATATCTGTTTTCAAATCATTTTTTTCCTTATATTCACCTAGATCAAACCATCGAATGTCTTCATATCTTTTAAACCATGTAATTTGTCTTTTGGCGTATCTTCTAGTGTCTCTTTTTAAGATGTTTATGGCTTCTTCTAAATCATAGTTTCCTTTTAGGTATTTTATAATCTCTTTATAGCCTAATCCCTTCATAGAGATGTCATCTTCATCTAGACCTAAGTCCATTAATCTCTTTACTTCTTCTATGAGTCCATTTTCTATTAGCTTCTCTACTCTTAGATTAATTCTATTATATAGTTCTTGTCGATCTCTTGTAAGACCTATTAATACATAGTTATATTCTTCAGTAGGAATTAAGTTTGTTTTAAAGTCTTTTATTTTTTCTCCACTTTCATAAAATACTTCTAGTGCACGAATGACTCTTTTTACATTATTTGGATGAATTCTTTCAGCTGCATTTGCATCAACTTCTGCTAATTTATTGTGTAGATATTCATTTCCAAATTCATTTGCTTCATCTTCTAACTTTTGTCGCAGTTCCGTATTAGAGGATGTTTCAGAAAAGTCTATGTCGTATATTATTGAATTAACATATAAACCAGTGCCACCTACAATCATGGGTAGTTTGTTCTTCTCTACGATTAAGTCTATCTGTTTTTTAGCTTCATTTCTAAATTCTACAACGGAAAAATTCTCTCTAGGATCTATTTCATCCATTAGATAGTGTGGAATTCCTTGTTGTTCTTCTATAGTAGGTTTAGCACTTCCTATGTCCATTCCTTTATAAACTTGCATTGAATCTGCTGAAATGATTTCACAATTTAGTTCTTTTGCAATCTCTATAGAGGTATCTGTTTTTCCTACGGCTGTAGGTCCAACGATAATAATAAGAGGTTTTTTCATATTTGTCTCCTTTATGTTCGTTTAAATTTTCTTTCTATTTCATGTTGTGTCATAGATATGATAATGGGTCTGCCATGTGGGCATGTATATGGGTTATCCGCCATTGCTAGTTGTTTTAGCAATTGATCTGTTTCTAATTTTTCTAGTTTATCATTTGCTTTTATGGCATTTTTACAGGACATAGATATAATCTTATCCATTTTAACATCATAATTGTTATTGACTCCTTTTTGCAACTGTCCAACAATTTCTATGAAAAACTCTTTTGCTTCTGGTTTTCCAAAGACAACAGGTACGGATGTAATACGAAAAGTGTTCGTTCCAAATTCTTCAAGCTCAAATCCAAGGTTACAGAACACGTGTTTGTACTCCTTGATTTGTTCATATTCACCAAAGGATAGTTCTATTAAAATGGGGATTAGGATTTTTTGACTTAAGGGTGTTTGGGCTTTATATCTTTTTGAAAACCATTCGTATAAAATACGCTCATGTGCTGCGTGTTGGTCAATTAAATACATCTTATTTGAGTCTTGTCCAATTAAATAGGAATTGAATAATTGCCCTATTATTTTTATATTTGAAATAGATTCATCTATTTTACTCTTTTCTTTGTTCTTTTTTAAAAATGTTTCTTGTACATCCTTTTCTTTCACTTCAATTGTATCTTTCTTCGGTTCTATTTTTTTAGGTTCTATATAATGGATGTTCTTTTTTACTTCTAGATCATAGGAAGCTTTATTTTCTAATACAACTTCTTTTTTTTCTGTCTTTAGAGGCTCTATTGGAAGCTTCACAATTTCTTTTTCAGGTATGTAAACATTTGTAGTATTCGTAGTAGGTAAAGTGTTTACATTTACAATAGGTTCCTTAGGAATAATCTTTTCTATCTTTTGTTTTTGGGGTGGTTCTATCACTTTTTTTCTTTCCATTACAGAGTAGTTATAATATTTGTCATTCATATCTGGAATTAAGCTATCCCTAAATAAACCATCTTTTAATACTTTCGTAATAAGGTTGCTTATACTTATTGGATCTTTGAAACGAATTTCTGTTTTTGTAGGATGAATATTTACATCTACTAAATTTGGTGTTATTTTTAGATATACAAAGCAAATTGGATATCTATTGATCGTAATCAGTGTTTTATAGGCTTCGCTAATTGCATTATTAATCATTTTAGATTTTATATATCTTCCATTTACAAAAGAGGTTTGTAACTGTCTATTTCCTCTGGTCATAGAGGGTTTACACATATAGGCTTCTATGGATAGTCCATTTTCTTCGCCCTTTATATGAATTATATTTTTTGCCATTTCTTTTCCGTATATACTTACAATGTTATTTAGTACTTTTCCGTCTCCAGATGTGGAAAATACCACTTCTCCATTGTTTACAAATCGAAATGAAATTTGAGGATATGCCAATGCTAATTTACTTAAAAAATCACCTATATAACTGGTTTCTGCAGCATTTGATTTCATAAATTCGTGTCTAGCAGGCACATTATAGAATAAATTTTTGATGATAATGGTTGTACCTTTTGGTGCGCCAATTTCTTTGTTTTCTATAATCTTTCCTCCATGAACAATTACTTGACGACCTACATTAATGTCTTCTGTCTTTGTAATTAATTCTAGTTGTGAAACCGAAGCAATACTGGCGAGTGCTTCTCCACGAAAGCCTAATGAAAGTATGGTGTTTAAGTCTTCTACTTCTTTTATTTTACTAGTGGCATGTCTTTCAAAGGCTACTTCTACATCCTCTGGATGAATGCCTGTTCCGTTATCTGTAATTCGTATATGCGTTTTTCCTGCATTTTTTATTTCAACGATTATTTTTGATGCTTTTGCATCTATTGAGTTTTCTATTAATTCTTTCACAACTGAACCTGGACGATCGACTACTTCACCTGCTGCAATTTTATTTGCAATCAACTCATCTAATCTATTAATTCTTTTTTCCATAATCCCACCTTCAATTTGAAATGATTTTTACTAGATTATATAAACAATTCATTGCATCCATAGGTGTCATTTCTAGTATATTTACCTTTTGAATCTCTGCTATTATTTCTGATTCTTTATTATTTTCTTCTACCTTTGCTAAAAAGTCTATTTGCTCTTCACAAATGGCAATCTCTTTTTCCACTTTATTTTCTGATTTTTTTTCGTTATTCTCTAATTGTGCAAGAATTTCTTTTGCTCTATGAATTACAAGTCCTTTAACGCCTGCTAGTTTTGCAACCTCTATTCCATAGCTTTGATTCGCACTTCCTCTAATAATTTTATGAAGAAATACAATATCATCATTGTTTTCTTTTACATCGATACTATAATTCTTAACGCCTTTTACTGTTTCTTCTAGCTCTGTTAGTTCATGATAATGGGTGGCAAATAAAGTTCTAGCCCCTAACGATGTTTGACTACTAATGTACTCTACCACTGACCATGCAATACTTAATCCGTCATAAGTACTTGTCCCACGACCTATTTCATCTAATATAATTAAACTTTTGTTTGTTGCATTATTTAATATATTAGCAAGTTCACTCATTTCTACCATAAAAGTACTTTGTCCCTGAGATAAATCATCAGAGGCACCTACTCTAGTGAATATTCTATCTGTCATACCTATAGTTGCAGAGTCAGCTGGAACAAAGCATCCTATTTGGCTCATTAAAGCAATTAATGCAACTTGTCTCATATAGGTTGATTTTCCTGCCATATTCGGACCTGTAATAATTGAAAATCTATGATCAGTATCATCTAGTAGGGTATCATTTCCGATGAACATTCCTTGATCCATCATTCGCTCTACCACTGGGTGTCTTCCACTTACAATGTTGATAGTTCCTTCATCATCAATAAGGGGTTTACAATATCCATATTGATCACTTATTTCAGCGAAAGAAAGTAATACATCTAAAGAGGCTACAGCAAAAGCTGTTTTTTGTATTTCATTTGTGTATTTCTTTATTTCTTCTCTTATACCAGTAAAAATTTCATATTCTAAATCAAAAATTTTATCTTCTGCGCCTAAGATCTTTGATTCTACTTCTTTTAATTCTGGTGTAATATATCTTTCAGCATTGGATAATGTTTGTTTTCTTATATAACTATCCGGTACTAGATTTAAATTTGATCTGGTTACCTCTAAATAATATCCAAATACCTTATTGAATCCTATCTTCAAAGATTTAATCCCTGTATTTTGTTTTTCTTTATTTTCCATATCAGAAATCCATTGCTTACCGTTTCTTACAATCATGCGCATCTCATCTAGTGCAGTGTTATATCCATCCTTAATTACGCCTCCCTCTTTCACACCAATAGGAGGATCTTCCATAATAGAATTTTCTATTATATCCTTAACTTCTTTTACGGTTTCCATTTCACTGAAAATATTCTTTAGCTTATGGGTATTTAATTCTCCTAAAGAAGTTTTTATACTAGGTAATACTTCTAAAGAATTTTTAAGTGCTAATAAATCTCTTGCGTTGGCATTTCCACAGGATACTCTAACGACTAATCTTTCTAAATCATAAACAGAATTTAAATATTCTTTTAAATCTTCTCGAACTAAAAGATTATCCTTCAATTCTTCTACTGCATCTACTCTTAATTGAATTTCCGTTATATCTTTTAAAGGCTGTTCTACCCATTTTTTTATCTTTCTAGCGCCCATAGCGGTATTGGTTTTATCTAATACCCATAGTAGGGAACCTTTCTTTTTCTTATCTCTCATGGTTTCTGTTAGTTCTAAATTTCTACGCGTAAATTTATCTAATACCATATATGAATCAAGCGAATAATAATGTATATCTTGAATATGTGCTAAAGAATTTTTTTGTGTATGATTAATATATTCAAATAATGCGCCAGTGGCACAAATACTATATTTTCTTTCATTGAGTCCTAAACCTTCTATACTAATCATATTAAGATGGTTTAAAATCTTTTTCTCTGCATAATCATATTCATAAGCCCATTTGTCAAACTGACTAATATATACATTGATGAATTTTTGAATCTCTAATTCTATATTTACTTCGTTATAAGATAAACAATTGATAATAATTTCTCTTGGTGTGATTTTTGCTAGTTCATCTAATAATTGATTTTTCCAATTCCTATTTTTAAACTCCGTAGTTTTTAATTCACCTGTAGAGATATCTGCATAGGCAATACCTACCCCTAATTCATGAATATATATAGACATAATATAGTTATTTTCTTTTTCATTTAGCATTTTTGCGTCAAGAACTGTACCTGGTGTAACAATTTTCACTACATCTCTTTTTACAAGCCCTTTTGCTAAAGCTGGATCTTCTATTTGTTCTGCAATAGCAATTTTATATCCCCTATCTACTAATTTTGAGATATAACTATCTGCAGAATGAAATGGAATGCCACACATGGCTGCACGTTCTTCCATTCCACAACTTTTACCGGTCAAAGTAATTTCAAGTTCTCTTGAGGCTACTATAGCATCATCAAAAAACATTTCATAGAAATCACCTAATCTAAAAAATAAAATACAATCTTTATATTTATCTTTCAACTCAAGATATTGTCTCATCATTGGAGTTAAATTCTTCATCTATCAAAATCCCCCTACGAACTTATAATATGAATATTATATCATAAAAGTCGAGCTTGAATCAGTAGAGGTTCTCAATTTCCTACTACTTATTCAAGCTCGACCTTATTTAATCTATTTTACGATTTCTCCATTGAAGCTAAATGTTCTAGCTTGTGTAATCTTTACGTTTACTAATTGACCGATCATATCTTTCGTACCCTTAAAGTTAACTGATTTACTAGTTCTAGTTCTTCCTGTTAACTTCTCTGAATTTGTTTTACTTTCTCCTTCAACTAATACCTCTACAACCGTTCCTTCTAATTGTTTATTTTTCTCATACACAATTTGATTTAAACGATCTAATAATTTTTCAAATCTTTTATGCTTTACATCATCCGGAACTTGGTCTTCGAATTTAGCTGCTGGGGTTCCTTCTCTTATTGAATACAGGAAAGTATAAGCAGCATCATATTGAACTTGATTTACTAAATCTAGGGTTTCTTCAAAGTCTTCTTCCGTTTCTCCCGGAAATCCAACAATAAAATCTGTGGTGATGGCTATATCTGGTATTTCCTTCTTTAGTGCTTCTACTATTTTTAAATAATCTTCTTTTGTATAATGTCTATTCATTTTGTTTAAAATATTTGTGCTTCCAGCTTGAACAGGCAAGTGAAAATGCTCACAAAGTTTATCACAATCCCTCATAGCTTCAATTAATCTTGGTGATAAATCCTTTGGATGAGAAGTCATAAATCGAATTCGCTCAATGCCTTCAATCTCATTGATCTTGTATAAAAGTCCTGCGAAGTCAATATCTTCTTCTAGTGTTTTTCCATACGAATTTACATTTTGTCCTAGAAGCATAATTTCTTTCGTTCCTTGTTTTCCTAATGTTTCAATTTCTTTTATGATATCTTCAGGTTTTCTACTTCTCTCTCTACCTCTTGTATAGGGAACTATACAATAGGTACAGAAATTATTACATCCAGACATTATATTTACAAATGCTTTTAAGTTATATTTTCTTAAAGAAGGAAGGCCCTCTATAATTTCACCTTCCGAGTCCCATACATCTACAATCATCTTTTTTGATTGCTTACAACTAGCAATTAATTGTGGAAACTTGTGTAAATTATGCGTTCCAAATACTACATCTACGTGCGAATATTTTTGTTTAAGCTCATTTACCACATGGGGTTGTTGCATCATACAACCACAAACGACAATAATCATATCTTTTCTTTTGCTTTTTACAGGTTTTAAGTGTCCTAAATTCCCATAAACCTTCAATTCTGCATTTTCCCTAACGCAACAGGTATTATAAATAACCAAATCTGCTTCTTTTACGTTTTCCGTTTGTTCATACCCCATGTTATGGATCATTCCAAGTAATTTTTCCGAATCATGTTCATTCATTTGGCAACCATATGTAACAACAATTGCCTTTCTTTTTTTCTTGCACTTTTCAAAATACTCCTCATTTTCAACTTTCATAAATTCTATATATTCATTTTGAATTGCAATATCTTCTATTGAAGTTTGCACTTTTTTTCTTTTACTCAACGTAACGCCTCCTAAATTTATCAATCCTTTAAAGATAATTATCCTCATTCTAAAAATAATTATATCAAATGTCGAAAAAAAGAAAAGAACAAATTTTCAAATTCATTAATTTGTGGTATGATATAATTATATTTTTTTACTACGTAGAGCAGTCAGGAGTGAACTATCATGAATTTTTCTAAAAGAATTATAGCTATGGATCAAAGTCCTATTCGGAAATTAACACCATATGCTGAACGTGCAAAAGAACATGGCAAAAAAATTTATCACTTGAATATTGGACAACCTGATATTCTAACCCCAAAAAGTTTTATGAATGCCATAAAAAATACAAATGCAGAAATACTAAAATATACATCCTCACAAGGTATTCCAGAATTGATAGATGCATTTATTAATTTCTATAAAGAATATAATTTTAATTTTGAAAGAGATGAGATTTTAGTAACGAATGGTGCTAGTGAAGGATTGTTTTTTTCAGCCATTGCCATCGCTGATGATGGAGATGAAATTTTAGTTCCTGAACCATTTTACACGAACTATCAAGGATTCTTATCTGCTACTGGCATAAAAACTGTTCCAGTACCAACAAGTGCTTCTACTGGATTTCGACTTCCTAATAAAGAAACTTTTTCATCTTACATTACTTCTAAAACCAAAGCCATTTTATTGTCAAATCCTTCAAATCCAACGGGTATCGTTTACACCTTAGAGGAAATGCAGCTTATTGCTGATATTGCAAAGGAAAACGATTTATTTATTCTAGCGGATGAAGTATATCGAGATTTCGTTTATGACAATATAGAGTTTCATAGTTTTATGAATATGAAAGAAATTGAAGATAAAGTAATACTAATTGATAGCTTGTCTAAACGTTTTAGTGCCTGTGGTTGTAGGATTGGGGCTATTATAACTAAAAACAAAGAATTAATTGCACATATTTTAAAATTATGTCAATTAAGATTGTGCTGTCCTATGCTTGAACAAATAGGTGCTGTAGAATTATTAAAAACGCCAAAATCTTATTTCAAAGAGGTTTTATGTGAATATGAACAGAGACGAAATGTTCTTTATAATGAACTTCAAAAAATACCAAATATAGTTTTCCATAAACCAGAAGGAGCTTTTTATGTCATTGTAAAATTGCCTATTGAGAATGCAGAAGATTTTGCAATATGGTTACTAAACGACTTTGATATAAATAGTGAAACGGTTATGCTTGCACCTGCTAAAGGATTTTATTCTACTGAAAATTCTGGTATGGATGAAGTTCGAATTGCTTATATACTTAATGAAGATGATCTGAAAAAATCTATGTATATTTTAAAAGAAGGACTAACAAAATATTTATCAATAAAAAACCGTTGATCTACTCAACGGTTTTTTATTATATTTAAATTTATCCAATAATTTCTTCTACTGGAGTATATTCAAGATTATGAGCTTTAGCAACTGCTTCAAAAGTAACTTTTCCATCAACAACATTTAAACCTTTTGCTAATGCACGATTTTCTTTTATTGCAGCTAAATATCCTTTATTTGCAATTTGTAATCCATAAGGTAATGTTGCACTAGTTAATGCCAATGTAGATGTTCTAGCTACTGCTCCAGGCATATTTGCAACTGAATAGTGAATAACGCCATGTTTTTCATATACTGGATTGTCATGAGTTGTTATTCTATCAATGGTTTCAATTGATCCACCTTGATCTATGGCAACATCCACAATTACAGAACCTTTTTCCATAGTTTTTACCATATCTTCTGTTACTAGACGTGGAGCTTTCGCACCTGGAACCAATACAGCACCAATTAAAAGATCTGCTTTTTTTACTGCTTTAGCAATATTATAGCTATTAGACATTATAGTAGTAACTCGTCCACCAAATATATCATCAAGATATATTAATCTGTTAGCATTTAAATCAACGATCGTAACATGTGCTCCTAATCCAAGTGCCATTTTAGCAGCATTTGTACCAACGATTCCTCCACCTATAACTACAACTTCAGCTGGTTCTACGCCAGGTACTCCTCCTAATAGAACACCTTTTCCGCCTTCATGCTTTTCTAAGAACTGTGCACCAATTTGTGTAGCCATTCTTCCTGCGATCATACTCATTGGTATTAATAATGGTAAAGAGCCATCATCAGGTTGAACTGTTTCATATGCAATTCCTACTACGTTCTTTTCTAGTAATGCTTTTGTTAACTCTGGTTCTGGAGCTAAATGTAAATATGTATATAATATTTGTCCATCTTTAAAATAATCATATTCTGCTGGTAGAGGTTCTTTTACTTTTATAATCATATCTGCCTTTGCAAAAACTTCTTTCGGTGTTGAAATTATTTCTGCACCTGCATTTTGATATTCTTCATTTGAAAATCCACTTCCAACTCCTGCATTATTCTCGATCATTACTTCATGCCCACATTTTACAAATGCTTCTACTCCTGCTGGTGTTATACCTACTCTGCTTTCATTGTTCTTAATTTCTTTTGGAATTCCCACGATCATACCAATCACCTCATCTATAATTTTTGTTTGCATATGTTAATCATATGTACAATGAAATTATAGCATACTCTGAATATTTTATAAAGAGTTAATTTTCAGAATTTTTTACATTTTTCTTCATAATATTATTTTTGAAAAAATCTTTTCCAAAAAGGCTCTTTTGTACAATCTAATCTTTTTATTTTATCTTTCAATTCTGCAATTTCATAAGCTTTTTCTTTTATTTTCATTTTAAGACGAGCGTTCTCCGAAATAAACACATCTTTATCTTTTCGTAATTCATGATCTTCAATAAGCAATTGTTGATTTTTTATTGTATTATTAAAACTATCTATAATTTCATTTTTTACCTCTTCAAGTTTTGAATTTATGCCAGAATTCATCATATTGCTAATGTTTGTGTAAATATCTTCTTCTCCACCTACAGAAATAATATCACTTATGACGTTTTCTTCTGAAGTTGTAGCTACTAGTTCATTTGTTTCAGAAAGCATGACTTCTGGTGAATTTAAAATATCTTTTATTTGCTTATTTGTTAAACTTTTTTCTTGTAATTTCTTAATGTACCTAAAAATTTCAATTTCTTTATCTGTATAATATCTACGATTAGACTTGGTTCTTGGTACCTCTATATTAAAATTATTTTCATAATATCTTAGTACATGAGTTTCATAACCAGTTAATTTGCTAACATTAGAAATCGAATATTTTTTTTCTTTATCCATGATCTCAATTCCCCCTCAAATATTACTTATTCTTTATTAAGAATATAAATCCTTTATATTCTTAATAAATTTAAGATAGCAATTTCTAACACTTTTTGACTATTATTTAAAAATTTCTATGAGGGGAAATAGTTTTTATGTAAAATATTGTACTATCTTATACTTTTTGATAAAAAAACGTTTTTAATGAACTAAAATTATATCTTGCAGGAAGGATAATTTGTTCCGTACTACCTACAAATAATATACCTTCTTTGTTTAGTGAATTTCCAAATTTTTCATACATCATATTTTTACTTTCTTCTGTAAAGTAGATCATAACATTTCTACATACAATTAAATCACATTTACTAGGATATATATCATTTAATAAATTATGTTGCTTAAAAGTTATACATTTTTTAATTTCATCACTAATTTTATAATCCTCTCCTATTTTAGTAAAGTATTTATTCAAAAGAGGTTTCGGAATATTTTTTATACTTTTATCAGAGTATATTCCTATTTTAGCTTTAGCAATAACCTCTTTATCAATATCTGTTGCCAAAATTTTTATTGATGAAAGAGGTAAAAATTCACTTAAACACATTGCCAAAGAATAGGGTTCTTCACCAGTTGAACAAGCCGCACTCCAAATAGTCAAATTCTTATTTTTATCTAATAAGCTTGGTATTATTTCTTTTTTTAACAAATCCCATTGGTTAAAATTCCTATAAAATTCAGAAACGTTAATCGTTAAATAATTGATAAATTCATTAAAAAGTTCTTTATCTTTATTTATTACATTATAATAATCCTTATATCCTGTAAAACCATTTCTTTTTATTAATGAATCTATTCTTCTCTTCATTTGTCTTTCTTTATATAAAGATAGATCAATTTTTGTCTTTTGATATATCAGTTTTTTTAATTCTTCATAATCCATAGTAGTTTATCTCCTTAGAATTTCAAAATATGGGACATATAAAGGAAAAGAACAAGGAAGAATTCTTCCTTATTCTTTTGTTGCTAAAATTTCTCCAATTGTAGTTGGTTGTTCTTCATTTTCAATTTCTTCAACATTTTCATTCTCTATCGCTTCTTTTATACTTAAACTAATTCTTTTTGTTTTTTTGTCTAATTCTAAAATCTTCACAGCTACTTGTTGACCAACATGTAATACTTCGGATGCCTTCGCAATATGTTTATCCGAAATTTGTGAAATATGAACCAATCCATCTATACCAGGTTCTATTTCTACAAATGCTCCAAAATCAACTAAACGAACAACTTTTCCATTAATTAGTTCTCCTACAGCATGCTTTTCATCTACTACAGACCATGGTTCTTGAACACATTGCTTTAATCCTAAAGAAACTCTTTCTTTTTCTTTATTTAAATCTATAACTTTCACTTGTAGTTTGTCTCCAATTTTAGCAACATCACTTGGATGTTTCACTCTTCCCCACGAAAGATCTGAAATATGAACTAAACCATCCATACCACCAATATCAACAAATATACCAAAATCTGTAATTCTCTTAACTTCTCCTTCTATGATTGTATCTTTTTCGATACTTGCCCATAATTTGCTTTTCTTTTCTTTATTTTCTTCTGCCATTATTACTTTATGAGAAAAGACTGCTTTTCTCTTCGTTGGATCTAAATCAATAACTTGTACTTTCATTTGCTTTCCTACAAATTCTTCTAAATTACTTACAAATCTAGTTGATAATTGAGATGCTGGAATAAAACCTCTAATGTCATTGTAAACAGCAATAACTCCACCTTTAACTATTTGCGTTACTTTCACTTCTAATATATCATTGTCTTTAGATATTTTCTCTAATACTTCCCAATCTTTTGTAGAAGCTATTCTTTTTTTAGAAAGTAAAATATTCCCATCTCCATCATCTGTTTTTAAGATATAGACTTCTATTTCATCTCCTTCTTTTACGATATCATGTGGATTTACTGAAGCATTATTAGATATTTCTCCGAGGGGTATAATTCCATCTGTTTTGTATCCAATATTTACCATTATTTCTTTATCTGTTACATGTATTACTTCACCTTTTACAGTATCTCCTCTTCTAGGCGCAACTAAACTTTTTTCAATTTCCTCCATCATACTCATCATGTCATTATTTTCGTGTTGTATATCATTCATTTTTGTAATAGCCTCCTTAATGATCCAGTCTGGAGTCGAAGCTCCAGCTGTAATTCCAATTGTTTTTAAGTTCTTCATCTGTGTGATGGGTAATTCACTAGCCGTTTCTATATGATAAGTTTGTTTACAATATTTTTTACTTATCTGAACCAGTTTTTGAGTATTTGAACTGTGATACCCTCCAATTACAATCATAGCATCTACTTTTTTTGCAATTTTTTCACAATGATTTTGTCTTTCTTTTGTAGCAATACAAATCGTATTAAACGTTTTTATTGTATCTGCTTTTTCTTTTAGTCTTTCTGTAATCTGCTCCCATAATTCAAAAGTAATTGTAGTTTGTGCTACAACACATATTTTATCACATTTTTCTACTTCTTCAATATCTTTCTCATTTTCAATAATATATGTTTTATTATTACACCAACCTTTTATACCAATCACTTCTGGATGCTTATGATTTCCGATAATTATAATAGTATAACCTTTATCACTATATTCTTTTGCTATTTTTTGCACCTTTCTAACAAAAGGACATGTAGCATCAATAATTTCAATATTATTTTGACATGCTTCTTCATATATAAATAAAGGAACACCATGAGAACGTATGATCATTGTATGATTTTTTGCTTCTTCAATAGTATCTACTGCAAATACACCTATAGATTTTAGATTCTCAATAACTTGATTATTATGTATTAATGGTCCATAGGTTAATATTTCTTTAGTACCTTTTTCACTGGCAGCAATTTTCGCTTTATTAATGGCCTCTTTAACACCAAAACAAAATCCAGCATTTTGGGCAATATAGATTTTCAATATTATTATCCCTCCTAGACGCACTTTTATTAAAATTCTACATATTATTACAAACTCCTTCTTTAAATTTAATTTTTTTTATTTTAAATAGGATAAAATTTCTTTAATGACTTCTTGTATAGGTTTATTAGTACTATCTATTTCTATTGCATCTTCTGCTTTCCTTAAAGGAGAAATTTCTCTTTCTGAATCATTTTTATCCCTAGCTGCAATATCTTTTTCAACTTGATCCAACGTCATGTCAAATCCTTTTTCACTTAATTCTAAAAATCTTCGATGTGCACGTTCTTTAATAGATGCAGTTAGATAGAATTTATAATTCGCATTAATCAATACAAAAGTACCTATATCTCTACCATCCATAATTACATCTTTATTATCTGCTATTTGTCTTTGTAATTGAACCATTTTTTCTCTAACTTGTGCAATTTTAGCAACCTGTGATACAGTGTTGTTTATTTCCGGAGTTCTAATCTCGTTTGTAACACATTTTTTGTCTAAATAAATATCATTTTCATCTAAATCTATTCCTATATCACATAAAATATCGTTAATAGCATCTGTATTCTCTAATGATATACCTGCATTTAAGATTTTTAAAGTTACAGCTCTATACATAGCTCCTGTATCTATATATATAAGATTTTTTAATTTTGCAATTTCTTTTGCAATTGTACTTTTTCCTGCTCCAGCAGGGCCATCTAATGCTATACTCCTATTTTTCATACTACCATCCTCACTTTGTATTATGTATTACTACACATTAATTCCAGCTAAGTAACCTGTAGAAAATGCAAGTTGCAGATTATATCCACCTGTTAATGCATCTATATCCATTACTTCTCCTGCAAAATACATACCATTAATAATTTTAGATTCCATTGTTGAAGGATTGATTTTTTTTATATCAACTCCTCCAATGGTCACTATGGCTTCATTTATAGATCTAGTTCTTAGCGACGTCATAGGCAAATTGGTTAATAAATCCAATATTTTCATTCTTTCTTCTTTCGTAATTTGATTAACCAATTTGTCTTCTGGAATATTTGAAAGAGATATAATTATTGGTATTAACTTTGATGGCAAAAGTTCATTTAGTGCATTTTTAAACTGTTTATTAGCATATTTCACAAAATCTCTTTGAAGTCTTTTATCTAATACTTCCTGTGTCAATGCTGGTTTTAAGTTTAATCCTATATGCACTTTTCCTTTTTCCAAATAATTATTTATGTGATTACTTGCCGTTAAAACTAATGGACCTGAGATTCCAAAATGTGTAAATAGCAATTCTCCAAATCCTGAATAAATTTCTTTGTTTTTAAAAGTAATCTTCATTTCTATATTTTTAAGCGCAAGTCCTTGTAATTTTTTGGGCCAATCTTCTTCTATTTCTAATGGAACTAAACCTGCGCTAAGTTTTTTTATAGTGTGCCCTGCTTCTTTTGCAAACTCATATCCATCACCGGTTGAGCCAGTTGATGGATATGATATTCCACCCGTTGCAATAATCACTTTAGAACAATCAATGATGCTTCCATCATGAAGTAATACTCCCTTAACCTTATCTTCTTGTACTATTATCTTTTTTACTGCTGTATTTAATTTTATATCTACATTATTTTCTTTCAAGTGTTTAGAAAGTGCTTTTATCACATCGTTAGACTTATCAGATACTGGAAATACTCTGTTTCCACGTTCGATTTTTGTTTCCACTCCATATTTATGCATAAGATCTACTATATCTTGATTTGTAAAAGTATATAATGCACTATATAAAAAATTCTTATTTGTAGTTATATTATCCATAAAATCATCAAGATCTTGAGCATTTGTTATATTACATCTTCCTTTTCCAGTAATATATATTTTCTTTCCTAACTTCTCATTTTTTTCTATTAATATAGTTTTTCTTCCTTTTTCTGCCGCAGTCGCTGCTGCTATCATCCCTGCAGCGCCACCACCAATAACTACTATAGTATCCAATTTTCATACATCCTTTACTTTATATTTTCTAAATGAGCCGTATCATTTAATCTCAAAATTACAGGTCCATAATCTCTATATTCAATAACATTAATACATGTATTATTTTGAGTAATTTTGTAAAAATCTGATAAGCCTATACCCATAATTCCTAGTATAATAGTTTTTATGGTTACACCATGTGAGACGATCAATATATTCTTTCCTTTATGTTTATCAACTACATCATTTACTGCTCTTAAGGCTCTATTTTGAACATCTATTAATCTTTCTCCATCTGGAATATCTGCTTTATGTGGATTATTTCGCCACACTATAAAATGTTCTTTATACACTTCCTTAATTTGCTTTTGTGTTAATCCTTCCCATTTACCAAAAGACATTTCTCGCAAATCACCAATTTGCGAAACTTCTTTATTTATTTTGCCACCTATAATAGATGCAGTTTCATATGCTCTATCTAAATCACTACTGAAAATATAGTCTATTTTATATTTTGATATTCTTTCAGCTAAATAGGCTGCTTGTTGTCTTCCTACTTCACTTAATTCTATATTTTTAGCTCCTTGAGCCTTAGATTCTACATTCCAGGTAGTTTCACCATGTCTTATTAAAAATAGTTTTGTCATAGGTTCTTATTCCCCCTCCAAAGCATCCTATTTATTATATCATTAAATTTTATTATTATATATCTTTTCATTATTTTTTCCCATTTATATAAAATTATAGACTATAAAAAAACTACGGGAAATCCGTAGTTTTTTTATTCGTTTCTATCTTTATTATCATAAATCTTATGTGTTCTCCAAACTTCTTCAAGTGTATCAAATGTACTTGTAATCTCAGATTGCCCTCTTATTCCTACGGCTACAATTAGAGCATTAATTAAGCTAAGAGGTGCTACTAGTGAATCTACAAAAGAAGCCATATTACTTCTAGCAGTTAACGTATATGTTGACATTTCTGTAATTGGAGATACTTTACTATCTGTAATTCCAACAATTGTTGCTCCTTGTTGCTTAACATATGATATTGCATTTAATGTATTTTTAGAATATCTAGGAAAACTAATACCTATTACTAAATCCTCATTACTAACTCTTAAAACTTGTTCGAAAACATCACTAATTCCAGGCGTAATTACACGCACATCATCAAATATTAATTTTAAATAAAAACCTAAATATTCGGCAAGTGTACTAGAACTTCTTAATCCAACAATATAAATTCGTTTTGCCTTAAAAATCTCATTAATTACTTCTTGAAAAATTTCATCTCCAATTTCATCCATCATCGTACGTATATTATCTATATCTGCTTTTAATACTTTCTTAAGAACCGCACCTTCATTTTTATAATCTTTAGACATTTCTAATCTCTGCACAGTTGTTAATTTTGTTTTAATTAATTCTTGTAAATCTTTTTGTAATTGCGGATAGCCCTCATAGCCTAATGCATTTGCAAATCTTACAACAGTTGATTCACTAACACCTACTTTATTTCCTAATTTTGAAGCGGTCATAAAAGCTGCTTTATCGTATTCATTAATAATAAATTGTGCAATTAATTTTTGCCCTTTACTAAGTCTCGAAAAATTTTTTTGAATATTCTTTGTTAAATCTGTTTTTTTTTCGCTCATATATTCCTACCTTTCTTAATTATTTTATATAATGCTTTATTTATACAATTTTCCCGTTCATACGACTTGATTCATGTAACATTATATCATCTAAAACAAGTTCTTGTCCACCTGAAGTAGTTGTTCTTAACCATAGCACATACTATTAAAAAGCTGAAAAAATTATTTACAGTGAGATTTTCCATTCTTTAATTCTATCTATTAGATCAAATTTTGTTAAATCAAAGTGAATTGGTGTTATAGAAATGCTTTTATTTTGAATACTATAAGTATCTGTTCCTTGAATGCTTTTTTGTTTTATTATTTCTCCTCCAAGCCAATAATACACATCTCCTCTTGGATCTATTCGTTCTATAAATGAATTTTTATACTTTCTAACGCTTAAAGTTGTAATATCTACGCCTTTAATTTCTTCTTTAGGACAGTTCGGAATATTAACATTTAACAAAGTGTCTGCTGGAAGTTTATTTTGCATGATTTTAGTTGCTAGATCACAACAAAATTCTGCTGCATATTCATAATTAAGATTTCTAAAATCAGCTAATGATACTGCAACAGATGGATATCCTAAAATTGCTCCTTCTATGGCGGCTGAAACAGTTCCAGAATATAATACATCTGTACCAAGATTTGGACTATCATTTATTCCAGAAAATATAATATTTGGTTTTGATGTCATAAGAGATTCTATTGCTAGTTTTACACAATCTGCAGGAGTTCCACTTATAGCCCATGCTTCAAAATCTTGCTCAAACAACTTTACTTTTTTTGCTCTAAGTGGTTCATGCATTGTAATTGCATGTCCGGTTGCACTTCTTTGTCGATCAGGTGCAGCAACGACCACATCTCCTATCTTATTTAATGCATTTGCTAAACACAGAATACCTTCTGCATAAATTCCATCATCGTTTGTAATTAGTATTTTCAAAATTAATCACTCCTATATATTAATTTATTATAATAGTTACTATTGTTTTAATACTAATTTATCATAAAATCAATAGTATTATTAAAGTTTTTATTTTATATAATTTAGTTCAATAGTTATTGCTACTCGGAACTAAATTGAACTAACATACTTTCTTACTTGATTATATTAAAAACAGCCGAATCCTCGACTGTCTATTTTTTCATAATTACTATTAATAATGGAGGGGTTCCTTTTTGATTTATGTAGTCCATCTTCATTACATGATACAATTTTTTATCAAGGGCTGAAGCATAATCAATCACATTATTTTTTTCTTCTTCTCCACCTTCATGCCCATAATAAATTGCAATCGTTATTATTCCATTTTTTTTCAATAACTTTAAACAACTTTGTATTGCTTTAATAGTTGTTTTAGATTTGGTTATAAGATTGGTATCTCCTTTTGGTAAATACCCTAAATTAAAAATTGCGCCTGAAATTTCATCAGATATATATTCTTCTATATTTTCATGCCCATCATGGATCAATTCCACTTGTTTATTTATATTATGTTCTTCTAATAACTGTTTTGTATTCATAATAGCTTTTTCTTGGATATCAAAAGATATAACTTTACCCGTCTCTTCAACAAGATTTGCTAAAAAAAGTGTATCATTTCCATTTCCCATTGTACCATCTATTACTATATCTCCTTTAACAATCACATTACTCATAATTAATTGCGTTAATCCAGTTATTTTTACAATGGATTTTGCATTCACTTGATCACCCCACATGATTTACACGACGTTAAAAAATAATCTGGAAGTATGACTTCTAATATGGTCTTCTGTAAATTTTCATTTACTCTATCTACAAAACCATTTTTCCTAAAAAATCCTCCAGATTCACTTGTAGATACTATAGCTTTTGTCATTCCTTCATGTTCTGAATAACTTAACATAGCTTTTAGTAGACCTTCTCCTATATATTGATTACGTTTATCTTCTCTTACTATTATGTAGTTTATTATAGCTGTATCCTCTTCTTTTTGAAAAATTAAAGCACCTACTATTTTTTCATTTTCATATGCGACCATATAATTTAATTTATCTGATTTTCTATGTTTTTGATCATTTTCATTTAAAAATTTGTCTATTGTATCCAGTTCTTGATTATTTGCTAATCTTATCTCTAACATGTCACATTACTCCTTCTTATTTAACATAATTCAGATTTTAAATACATCACTTCCGTCTTAGTTAAAACCCTCCATGTTCCTTTTCTTATTCCATCTACTTTTAAGTTTCCAATTGCTATTCTTTTTAAGCTAATCACATGATGATCAACTTTATCAAACATTTTTCTAACCTGTCTATTTTTGCCTTCGTGTATAATGATTTTTATTACACTGGTTTTATCATTTTCCTCTAGTATTTCAACACTGGCTGGAGCAGTAATATATCCGCCTATATCTACTCCTTTTCTTAATAAACTAAGTTGTCCTTTATTTAATTTTCCTTTCACTTTTGCAACATAGGTTTTCGTTACTTCATGTTTTGGATGTGTAAGCTTAAAAGATAAATCTCCATCATTGGTCATGATTAATAAACCAGCAGTATCATAATCTAATCTTCCAACTGGATAAATTCTCTCTTTAATTTCTTTTACTAAATCAATAACGGTAGATCGATTAAATTCATCTGACACACTGGTAATATAACCTTCAGGTTTATTTAATAAAATATACACTGTATTTTCCTCAGGTTTTATAATTTTATGATCTACAGCTACTATATCTGAACTAGGATCAATAACCAGTCCCATATTTATTATTGTTTCACCATTAACCTTTACTCTTCCATCTTTTATAATTTCTTCAGCTTTTCTTCTCGATGCAACACCACAATGTGCAATATATTTTTGTAACCTCACTTAAACAACTCCTTCTTCTTTTGTTAAGTATAGTATATACTATATATTCATTCTACTATTATTATACTTTAACCACTCACTTCTTTGCTTATAGTCCGGTATTATTTTCCCAACTAATGTCCAAAATGACTTGGAATGATTCATATGCATCAAATGACACATTTCATGTACTACAATATAATCAATGACTTCTATAGGCGCCATAATTAACCGCCAGTTGAAATTAATATTTCTATTGGAGCTACAGCTTCCCCATTTGTTTTTTGACTCTATAATCTTGATTTCCTTAGGTTTTATCTTAAAATATTTCTGATAATATTCTATCCTTTCTAATATCTTTTTTCTACATTTTTTCTTATAGAACTTCTCCATAGAGTTTTTATATGCTTCTTTTTCACTTTTTCTAACTGTAATACAAATTAAACCATTTTTAAATTTCACTATATCTTTTTTAATACTTTCATCAATGATTATCTGAATCGCATATTGATCCCCCAAGTATAAAAATAATTCTCCATTTTCATACTTCTTTTCTTTTATACATGGATTTGTTTCTGTACTTTCCTTTAACTTTTGTAAAATTAAAGGAGCTTTTGATTTTACAATATCTATGATAACCTTTTCATCCGCTTGTTTTGGTACTACTACAATTATACCTTCAATATCATCAATTTTAATCCCTACTGTTTCTCTTTCTTCATATACTATAGTGAATTCAATCGTTTCATTATTATATTCTATCTTCACTAACATCCTTCTTTCTATAAAACTATTTTTTTATGAATTATATCATGATCTCACATATACCGTATTAAAAAATACAATATAAATAAGAACTGGATCAGATCCAATTCTTATTGTACCGTAAAACACTAAGTTTTTCACCAAGCCATAATGCATCATTTCATTTTTATCACTTTCATCTCAGTTCTATATTCTTCTTGCTACTATTTTAGTTCTAAAAATACAGGGCAATGGTCACTTCCCATAATCTCCGGATGAATCTGTGCATCTTTCATAGATTCTTTTAATCTTTCTGATACAATAAAATAATCTATTCTCCATCCAGTATTTCGCTCTCTTGCTTTTCTCATATAGGACCACCAAGAATAAACTTCTTCTTTGTCTGGATAAAAATATCTAAAGCTATCCATAAATTGTACAGCTAATAATTCTGTCATTTTAGATCGCTCTTCCTCTGTAAATCCTGCACTTTTTCGATTTGTCTTTGGATTTTTTAAGTCGATTTCTTGATGTGCAACATTTAAATCTCCACAAAGAATAACAGGCTTAATTGCGTCTAGTTTTTTAAGATACTTTCTAAAATCATCTTCCCACTCCATTCTATATTCTAATCTCTCTAGTTCTCTTTTAGAATTTGGAGTATATACATTTACCACGAAATTTTCCTCAAACTCGAGGGTAATAACACGTCCTTCTTGATCATGTTCTTCTATATTCAGTCCATAATTTACAAACAGTGGCTTTTTCTTTGTAAATATAGCCGTCCCGGAGTACCCTTTTTTGACTGCATAGTTCCAATATTGTTCATAACCTTTTAGATTAAGGTCAATTTGTCCTTCTTGTAGCTTTGTTTCCTGCACACAAAATACATCTGCATCGATTTCATTAAAATAATCTAAAAACCCTTTTTTTACACATGCTCTTAATCCATTCACATTCCATGATACAAATTTCATCTGATTTCCTCCTACGTTGATTCCTATTTTTTAATCTTTGATCTATAAGTGTATTTTTATGCACTTAATCTCTCTTTAACTTCTTACTAATTACAATGGTCAAATACGATACTATAAATATGACAGCTGCTATCACAAATAATATTTTAGGATATACATCTAATAAAGTTCCAGCAAATAAAGATCCACCCACCATCCCCATAGAGTTAGCAGAATTCTGAAGCCCCATGATTTTGCCATGCTCATTTTTACTTAAGTTAGATACCATTGTCTGTAGTAGCGGTTTAAACATGGAAATAAAAAATATAAATATGATAAATACAATGATTGAAATGGGTGAAAATAGATTATCCATTATTGAAAGAATTATAAGCGTAATGCCCGTAACTAATAATACATATTTAAGTGATTTTTTATCACCATATTTTCTTGATACCTTTGGCGTTAAGTAAATATTTGCAATCATACCTATAATCCCTGTAAAAGCCATATAATATCCTATTTGTAAGGGATTTAAATTTAAATATTTTTTTAAAAAATAGTTTATACCTGTAGAATACGCAATAAATGAAAATGATGTTAACAACACTACTAAAAGTAGCGTTCCTAAAGCTGTAGGCATATATTGTTTACAATCATCTTTAATTTGGGAGATAAGATGTTTTGATGATTTTTTTATCCCCTCAACCTTCACATTGCTTTCTGGTAAAAAGAAATAAACCACAATCGCATGTATGATCAGTCCTAGTGATTGAAAAATAAAAGCATAGTGGTAATCATTTGCACCTATATAACCACCCACCAGATATCCTATCGATACACCGAATCCTGTTATCGCTGTATAATAAGATATGGCTTTACTTCTATTTGTATGATCTGTTTCATCAACAATATAAGCTATAGCGATCGTAAATATGGATGCAGCAAATCCACCCGCAAAAACTCTAAATAGTATGATCATCATGGGCGATGTTGAAAAACCAAATCCTATTTGTGCAAGTCCATAACCCATAGAGGGAAAAGATATAAATAATTTCCTGCTTTTATATTTATCTGACAAGCTGCCCCAAATGGGTGACATGGTAAAGCTAGCTATAGACATAGAAGCAAACATGATTCCATACATAAGTGAAGACATATTCAAGCTAACAACTAATTCTGGTGTAACAGGATGCGCCGTATTTGCTAACACACTCATCAAAAACATTACAACCATTAAATAGGTTATTTTCTTATTCAAAATAAGCACCTCAACTATTAAATTTTTATCCTCCCATTCTACCACATAATCGCAAAATTGATCAATTACGTTAGACTTGGTATAAACTTTCTTTATTATAGTTTATTTTCAAGGGGTTTATCTATCGTAAATATTAAAGAATCATAAAGGTAACATCCATTGTGCTATCTTTATGATTCTTTACTATTTATTCATTTTTGTTTTTGGAAATGTATCGGTCAATTTAAATAAATCTCTATACCTCTTATTTATATTCTTCTTTTTTATCTTTAATTGTGTCATATACTTCATCTAATTGTTGTTTATGTTTATTTAGCAAATCCTCTAATTTCTTTTGCATCTCATCTTGTATTGGAATAAACTCCACAACCACTTCCCAAGTTGGATTATAAGTCTCCTCTATTTCTTTGCACGATAAAGCTACATCCTTTAAAGCATCTTCATCATAATAATCTAAGATAGCAGAAAATTCCCAATCTTCCACATCTTTATCTGTTGTAATTTTTACATAAACAAGATCCTTTTCTTCCTCATGTATCATATAAATGTTCTCTATTAAATTCCCATGATTAGAAATAGTATAATTTTCTATTTCTTTTTCTAATATGCCACTATCTTTATTCTTTTCCATAAGCATTATAACGAAAGGTTCCATGCATTTTACACCTCTTTTTTATCTATTTATTGTGACTTTCTATCTTCCTCAATATTTTGATTATAACTTTAAGTTCCCCAAATGTCCATAAAATTATAGGAGAGGAGCTCAAGCACTTCAAAAACAAATATAACGAAGCTTTTACAACTGAATAAAACTCATTTCTGCTTGAATGATTATTCATTCTTATCAGAAATGAGTTTTCATTTTACACTAATTTTTCATCAAATATATTTAGTAAATTCATTCTTTCAATTTTTTTCTCTAACACTTCTTTATCTATAGTATATAATCCTAAATCCTTCATTCTCTTAAAATAATGTGATCCTGCAAATGTATATCTCATTCTTAATCCATCCTCTGTTTTACTTTGCTCGTTCTCATGTGCAATTAAATCTCC
>JADPRS010000034.1 GCA_015686845.1 Lutibacter sp. B2 | reverse complement strand
TGTAGTTTGTATAGTAAAATGAGAGACTTGAAATCAAAACCATACTAACTGTTAGATTAATAAGAAAGGATGTTTTAAAATGCTGAAAAATAAAATAAAAGGAGAAGTAAAAGAAATAATAGAGTCTAGAGTAAATAACGGCTCTTTAGATGAATATGATCGAGAAAAAATTGCAAGAGATTTGGCAGCAAAATATGCAGATAAATCAGATCATGATTTTGGTACTTTTGTAGAATTTATACTAGAGATACTTGTAGAAATTTTAATTTAATGATTATTTCAATTTATATTTGCATTAAAGAATAATTTAGGAGCATAAGCTCCTATTTTTTTATACAACAAAGCGTGTGGTTAGAGTAGCTTAATGGGTAGGGCGAAGGCTCTGCCTATTTTTTATAGTCTTAATAAATTAAATACGCCTGTACCTACTAAAATAATGCCAATGCCAAGATAGAAGACAGTTGCTATCGTATCACCGACAAATCTTCTTAATCTTCTAGCTTTGCTACTTTCCCAATAAAAGGCAGGTTTTGTCAAAGTACAAAAAATTGCAAATAGACCTGCTAATAAAAATATTATAGAACTTCCCATTCGTATTGCCCCTTTCAAGGATAGTAATGCTTTTAAATTATAACATAAAATGACAAAAAAAATAAAATATTGCTCACCATGTGGTGAGCAATATTTATTTATTAGCTCTCATTGCTTCTTTAGCAAATTCCGTAATAACAATCTTATCATAAGGAGCACGTTGATCTAATTCGCCCGCTAATTCTACTATATCCATCATATGATTTAAACCTTCCTTAGTTAATACTAGATCAGGTTTCCAAGTATCTTGGTCTTTATATCTTTTAGCTACATTTGTTAAGACTTTTAAATCAGCATCAGGGAATTGTGGTGCAATGGCATTGGCAATCTCTTCTGGGGAATGAGCTTCAACCCACTGTAAACCTTTATAGAGCGCATTTGTAAATTTCTGAATGGTTTCAGGATTTTTTTCGATGAAGCTTTTCTTAGAAGAATAGCAGGTATAAGGAATATATCCTCCAGCTTCCCCTATGGAAGCAACAATATAACCAGCTTTTTCTTTTTCAAAAAGAGATGCTACAGGTTCAAATAAAGTAACAAAATCTCCTTCGCCGCCTTTAAAAGCACCTGCCATTACAGCAAACTGAAGATCTGTTCTTACATTTACATCTTTTCCGGGAACAACTTTGTTTGATTTTAAAACGTATTCTAAAGTCATTTCAGGCATTCCGCCTTTTCTTCCACCGATTATAGTTTTTCCAATTACATCTTCGAATTTGAAATTAGGCATAGGTTCTCTTGCCACTAAAAATGATCCATCTCTTTGTGTAAGCTGTGCGAAGTTTACAGCGTAGTCATCTTTTCCTTGGTTATATACGTATACAGATGCTTCAGGTCCCATAAAACCGATATCTACTTGATCAGATAATAGTGCAGTCATTGTTTTATCGGCACCTTGACCGTTAATAAGATCAACACTAAGACCTTCTTCTTCAAAAAAACCTTGTGTAATTGCTACATATTGAGGAGCATAAAATACAGAGTGCGTTACTTCAGCTACGGTTACTTTTGTCAAAGCATTTTTTCCACAGCCTGTAAACATCATAGTGAATATTAGCATGAAGCATAAAATTAGAGCTACCCTTTTAAATGAGCCCATTTAAAATCCCTCCTAATGGAAAATATAGAAATATTTATATAGTATCAATATATTCTACCTAAAAAGAATGGTTACAAAATATAAAAAAACAAACGACTCATAATCATTTAGCATGAGTCGTTTGTTTTATAGAATTTCTTCAATAAATACATCTTTTTCTTCTCGTAAATCGATGATCGCATGATCTACTTGTACCATAGGTTTAGAAAGCATGTTTTTGTTGATAAATGTAATTTTTGCCTCTTCTCCTGTAGAAAGACGACACCAATTTCCCACATAGCAAGAAGCAATGTTTTTAAGGAAAGTTATTAAAATTTTAGTGTCAAAGTGATTATAACCTGTTTCTGATAAGTGATGTATTACTTGAAAAGGGGAAAGCTTATTTCGATAAGGTCGATTAGATGTCATTGAATCGTAAACATCTGCAATAGCTATAATTTGGGCATATTTGTTGATTTGGTCATTTTTTGCATGTAAAGGATATCCACTACCATCATATCTTTCATGATGCATTAAAATAGCCATTTTGATATTGTATGGAATATCTTGATGTTCAACTAAACGAAAGCCATAAAGAGCGTGCTTTTTTATCTCTTCAAATTCTGCATCTGTTAATTTACCTTTTTTATTTAATAGATTGGAATCAATTTGTGTTTTTCCAAGATCATGTAATAGTCCAGCCACAGACAAATCTTGTAACTCTTCATCATTTAATCCTAACCATGAGCCAATGGTGTGACATAGTAGAGATACATTAACACAATGCGTATAGGTACAATCATCTGTATTTTGAAGGTTACTAAGAAAATTAAACAAATCACTTTTAGAACTCAATATATTTTTTAAATCGTTACTGATTGAATATAATTCAGAAATGTTAATATTTTTTCCTTCCCCAATATCAAGCATATGATTTTGTAATGAGTCGATCTTATGATCGTAAGCGGCTGTAAAAGTTTTGAAAGCTTCTTTTTTAGTTGTAGAAATACATTTTGGGGTAGAGTTAGTAGCAGAAACTACATTTTGTAGAGGTTCTTTGATTGAAATCGTAGGGATTTGATAAAGTTTCAATTTAACTATATTTTTATCATTCAAAACCGTATCTTTGGTGATTAAGGTAAAACCAATATCTGTGATAACATCTTTTGATAAAATCATACCAGGATTCGATTCATTAATAGAAATGGTTCTAGTTATATAATCAGTCATTGTAATCACCTATCCTATATTATTTGTAAGTATAATTGTGCACGGTAGATGGAGTAATCTGTAAACATATATATAAAATGTAAAATGGCATAATTAAGTATAATATATCATATTATTGTAATACAAGCAATGATTGGACAAATATTCAAAAAGGGGGATTTATATGATTAATTTAATTTGGTTAGGTTTTATTGTTATTGGTATTGTAGTAGCACTTGTGACAGGAAACATACAAGCTGTAACGGATGCCGCATTTGAATATGCTGATGTTGCAGTAGAATTATCCATTGGTCTTGTAGGTGTTATGGCACTATGGCTTGGACTTATGAAAATTGCTGAAGAATCAGGAATGGTTAAAGCTTTGGGGAATGCTTTAAGGCCAGTGATGAAATATCTATTTCCAGAAGTTCCGCAAGACCATCCAGCTATGGGCGCAATGGTAATGAATATAGCTGCTAATATTTTCGGCTTAGGGAATGCTGCAACGCCCTTAGGAATTAAAGCTATGAAGGAACTCCAAGAATTAAATGATGAGAAAGATACAGCTACAAATTCAATGTGTACATTCTTAGCCATTAATACATCATCCGTTACATTAATCGCCTCTTCTGTGGTTGCATATCGAGCAGCAGCAGGTTCTGCGAATCCGGCTGAAATTATTGGTCCTACAATCATAGCCACAGTAGCATCTACCATTGCAGCTATTGTTGCAGTGAAGTTGCTTCAAAAATTGCCAGCATTTAATAAGAATAAAGAAAAAAGTACACTTTAATTCAGCTAGAGCATATTAATATGGGGCAAATCAGAACAGAAAAATTAATTAGGAGGGTTTATATATGTTTGTAAAATTTATGGAGGTTATTTCCATTTATGCAATACCCCTAATCATACTTTTTATACCACTGTATGGATTTTTTAAGAAGGTTAAAGTATATGAAGCTTTTACAGATGGTGCGAAGGAAGGATTTAAGACTGCTGTTACAATCATACCTTATTTGGTTGCAATGCTTGTAGCCATTGGAATATTTAGAAAATCTGGAGCAATGGATGTTTTAGTGACGATAGTATCTCCAATAACCAATGCAATAGGAATGCCAGCTGAAGTTCTTCCCATGGCACTCATGAGACCACTTTCTGGTGGCGGAGCGTCTGGTATTATGAATGATTTGTTTACAACTTATGGAGCTGATTCTTTGATTGGTAGAATGGCATCTATTATGAATGGTTCTACTGAAACTACATTCTATGTATTGGCCGTTTATTTTGGCGCTGTTGGCGTTAAAAAAACAAGGCATGCTGTACCTGCAGGACTTATTGCTGATGCAGTAGGACTTTTGACAGCTGTATTTGTTACGAATTTGATGTTTAAATAAATGAATTGTTTTTGGAGGCGGAGTCGATGATTATAGCAAAAGGATTAAAACAGGGAGATACGATCGGTGTTGTTGCACCAGCGGGTCCCGTAACAAAGGATCGGGCAGATCGATCAAAAAAGGTATTAGAAGAGATGGGATTTAAGGTAAAGATGGGGGAGAGTTGCTATTCTACTTTTGGAGGATATTTAGCAGGAGAAGATGATATAAGAGCAAAAGATGTAAATGCTATGTTTAGAGATGAAGAGGTAAATGCTATTATCTGCATTAGAGGTGGATATGGATGTACTCGTATGATGGATCAGCTAGATATAGATATGATTAGAAAGAATCCAAAAATATTTGTAGGTTATTCGGATGTAACGGCATTGCATCTTATGTTAAATCAGAAAGGAAATTTAGCTACTTATCATGGACCCATGGTTTCTTCAAATATGCTAGAATTTAATGAATACACGAAAAAATCATTCTTTGAAGTAATCAACGCGAAAGGAGATATAGAAATTCATAGTCAAGAAAATGCAGAAATAAAAGTTTTGGTAGAAGGAAGTGCTAAAGGACAATTAGTAGGTGGAAATTTAGCTTTGATTGCTGCAACAATGGGTACACCATATGAAATTGAGACAAAAGGAAAAATCCTTTTTATTGAGGATATTGGTGAAAAACCATATAGTATTGATCGGATGTTAACACAACTTGCATTAGCTGGGAAACTAAGAGATTGTGAAGGGTTGATTCTAGGGGATTTTGCTGAGTGTGAAGACGATGAAGGATTTACTGCATTTGAAGTATTTGAAAATATTATTAAACCACTTAATAAACCGACTATATATAATTTTAAATCAGGACATTGTGAACCAATGATCACACTTCCACTAGGAAGAATTTGTGAATTAGATGCGACAAATAAAAAATTTACGATTAAAAACGGATAACTAGAGTAAAGAGGTGAGGGGCATGAAATCAATAATAGAAGAAAGTAAAAAAATAAAGGATTGGCTAATTGCCATACGAAGAGATCTACATAAACATCCAGAGCTAGGAATGCAAGAAGTAAGGACATCAAAAAAAATATGTGAATACTTGGATGAAATGAATATTCCATATGAAAGCAATGTGGCAAATACAGGGGTTGTTGGATTGATTAAGGGAAAATACAAAGGACCAACCATCGCTTTAAGAGCAGATATGGATGCTTTGCCAATTCAGGATGGAAAAGACAAATCATATAAATCAGAAAATTATGGAATCATGCATGCCTGCGGTCATGATGCTCATACAACTATTTTATTAGGGACTGCAAAGACTTTGATTAAAATGAAAGATCAAATTCATGGAAATATTAAATTATTATTTCAGCCAGCAGAAGAAACTGTTGGAGGCGCTAAGCCTATGATAGAAGAAGGGGTTATGGAAAATCCAACAGTTGATGCTGTATTTGGGCTACATGTGGATTCATCTCTTGATACTGGAAAAATAGGTATAAAATATAATCAAATGAATGCTGCATCAAATATGATTGAAATAAATATATATGGAAATGCATCTCATGGTGCATATCCTCAAAATGGGGTAGATGCTATTTTGATTGCTTCTCATGTAGTTGTTGCACTTCAATCTATTGTATCCAGAAATGTCTCTCCAATAGATTCATCTGTAGTTACAATTGGAAAGATTATAGGCGGGACTCAAGGAAATATTATTGCAGATAAGGTCACTCTAATTGGGACCGTTAGAAATATCAATGAGGATACAAGAAATGAAGTTATGAAAAGAATTCAAGATATTGTAGAGATGATTCCTAAACCTTTTGGGGGAAAGGGAGAACTCATTAAGATTGACGGATATAGATCCCTGGTGAATGATGATGAAATGGTGGATGTTGTATCTCATTCAGTAAAAAAAATTTTAGGAGAGAATAATTTAGCTCATATTAAAGAACCTTCTTTAGGGGTAGAGGATTTTTCCTATTTTGCAGCAGAAAAACCAAGTGCTTTTTTTACTTTGGGGTGTAGAAATTTAGAAAAAGGAATAGAGGGGCATGCCCATCATCCTTTATTTGATATTGATGAAGAATGTCTTCCTATTGGCGTGGCAATACATGTGAGTAATGTGCTAGAGGCATTAGATCGTATGACCAATAATAAACATAAATAAAATTTTTAAAACTTAAAAATGGTTCTTTGGGATGACTCAAAGGACCATTTTGATATGCCTTAAATTAAAGCATATCAAAATGATTTAATATTAGGGAAAATAAAAAAGTTGTAATTGAAAATATAAAAATATAGATAATGATTTCATGTAAAATTAGTGATTGTAAGAGTATGGAAGCGAGTAATAAAGTGACCCATAAAAGGAGGATCATACGAACCGTAAATTTCGTATGATGCCAATGTTTATGGAGTTCTTTTGATATATATAAAATACTATAAAATAAGAAAATAAATCCTAAAAAGGCTAATATAATTCCTGAAATTGCATTATTGGCAAGTTGTTGAATGAGTATAAGTTTATTCATATAAAGGGTAGATGAAACAGGCCAAAGATTGTCTGTATATAATAAGATGGCTGTTCCTACTAAATTTAAAAGTAATCCAATAAAAGATAAAAGGATATATTTAACACTAAACATATTTTTTTTCATAGAAATCCCTCTTTTTGTATTATACTATTAATGTAGTAGGCATAATGCACCCACTAGATATAGTTGGACTTATATAATTATATAGAAGTCATTATAAAAATATGATATAGATCAACAATATAAAAATTTGATACTGCAATTAGTTGAAAAAATATAGGGAGTTGACTCTGGTGTTTGATAAAAATAATCATATAAAGCAATTTACAAATCTTATGTCAGAAGGATTTATTTTTATTGATGAAAATGGAAAGATTGAAGTATACAATGAAAAAGCAAAGGAAATATTTGGAATTACGAATGGGCAGGGAATTGGACATGACATAGGAAAAATTCAACAAGGGGATATTGTTATTATTGCAGATAATTGCTTAGGAAGAGATGATGGTTTTCTTAAGGTAGAAGATTTATCTTGTATAGGGATTAAAGATTATAATATAAAATCTGGGGATGCATTAATAGCGGTAGGTGTTTTTGGAGATCAAAATATGGTACCCGTATATAAATATGAACATTTATCAAAGGAATTGGATGAATTAAGATTAGATACGTTCTTTAAGGGTATTAGTGCACATATTGATTTTACCAATAAGTTGATTAGTATTACAGTATATAATCAAGTGTTTAAAATGCAATATATTAATGCCATAGGGTATATAGTTGTGTTGGATGGAAAGACCAACGAAGTTAAATTTTATCAAGAAAAGGGATACACTGCTAGAGGTGAGAGTGCAAGAAATTTGTTATTAGGAAAAGAATTTAGAGCCAAAGGTAAAAATGCAGAGGTTTTAAATGTCATAGGTAAAAATATCTTTGAAATACATGATAATAGCTCTATGATTACAGATTTTTATCAAGTAGCATGTGGCTTAGATCTTACATACAAAGATAAATTTATTGAGATTAATGGAATTCCAACTCTTTGCACATTAGTATCCATCAATGAAGAAGGAAAAAGAATGGGTGCTGTATTAAAAGTGGAGGATATTTCTGTACTAAAAAAGGTAATTAAAGAAAGAGATCAAGTCCTAATGTATCTTGAACAAATGGAAAAAACCTTGATTGAAAAAGAACAGAAAGGTGTTCTGTTTCCAGAAATACTAGGAGAAAGCAAAAAAATTACACATGTTAAGGAATTAGCGTATAAAGCATCCAAATCAAATTCTACTGTATTATTATTAGGGGAAAGTGGAACAGGAAAAACCTTATTTGCAAAAGCGATTCATCAAGTAAGCAAATATAAAGATAACCCTTTTATACATGTAAATTGTGCATCTATTCCAAAAGACTTATTGGAAAGTGAATTATTTGGATATGAAAAAGGGTCTTTTACAGGAGCAAGAGGGCAGGGGAAAATAGGACTTTTTGAAGCGGCACAGGGAGGTACTATATTTTTAGATGAAATAGGAGAAATGACACCTTTTATGCAAGTGAAGCTATTAAAGGTTCTTCAAAATAAAACTTTTTTTCGCATAGGTGGCATCAAGGAAATATCTGTAGATGTACGAATTATAGCGGCTACAAATAAAAATCTTGAACAAGAGATGGTAAAAGGAACATTTAGAGAAGATTTATATTATCGTATCAATGTATTTCCAATTTGGATTCCGCCATTAAAAGAAAGAAAAGAAGATATATATTCCATTGTTAATGTTCTATTACCTCAAATATGTCATCGAATTGAATGTGAAGAAAAAACCATTTCAGGAGAAGCGTTGTATCGTCTAATGGAATATGATTGGCCAGGTAATATAAGAGAACTTGAAAATGTTTTAGAAAGAGCAGTGAATATTTCGGAAGGGAACATAATATATGTATCTCATTTATTTTTGAAAATTGTTACAGAAAAGTTGGATGAATATGGTGAAAATATAGGCTCTTTAAAAGACTATGTACATATTGCAGAAAAAAAAGCAATAATAAAGGCCTTAGAACAGTATAAATATGATAAAAATAAAGTGATGGAAGTTTTAAAAATTGGAAAAACCAGTTTTTATGATAAATTGAAGAGATATAATATTAAATAGTCCTAGGAATTGAAATATTATTTTTTGGCATAATTATTGCATTATATATTTGTATAAATGATTTTTATTAAAATAAATTTTTTAGATGATAGGGAGGAAGAAAATGGAGTTTACAAAAATGCATGGGGCAGGGAATGATTTTGTACTATTTAATGGCATGAATCAGAAAATAGATGATTATGGTAAGCTTGCTTTAAAAGTGTGTGATAGGCATTTTAGTGTTGGTGGAGATGGGATTATGATCGCAGAAAAAAGTGATCGTGCAGATGTAAGGATGATTTACTACAATTCAGATGGGTCTCAAGGGGAAATGTGTGGAAATGGAATACGATGTTTTTCCAAGTTTGTATATGATAATAAAATCGTTGAGCAAGAGGTTTTTACTGTAGACACATTAGCAGGTATTCAGCTTGTAAATCTTGAAGTGGAGCATAATGAAGTTAAGTCTGTAAAAGTTAAAATGAGTAAACCGATTTTTACACCTAAAGAAATTCCTGTTGTATGTGAAGATGGAAAAGTAATGGAAAAAAGCATAGAAGTAGATGGCGAAAAGGTGGTATTTTCAACGATATTTTTAGGGGTACCCCATACGGTTATTTTTGTAGATGATATTAATAAGATTAATATTAATGCGTTAGGATGCAAAATAGAAAAACATCCAATTTTCCCGAAAAATACAAATGTGAATTTTGTAGAGGTTAAGGAACGTGACAATATAAATGTATATACATGGGAAAGAGGAGCCGGAAGAACATTGGCCTGTGGTACGGGGTGTTGTTCTAGTGTAGTTGTGGGAAATGTTTTAAATAAACTTGATAAAAAGGTGAAAGTTCAAGCAGAAGGTGGCATAATGGAAATTGAAATAAAGGATGAATTTGAAGTTATTATGAAAGGAAATGCTACTACCATTTGTGTGGGAGAATTTACTGATATTTAAAAATAAACCATAAAGGGGAATGGAATAAGATGAAATTACCTAGTAGAATTACCATTGCAAATTTACCTACAAAAATTGAAAAATTGGAAAGATTTTCAAAAAAAGTAGGGGGACCTCAAATTTATATCAAAAGAGACGATCAAACAGGAATAGAAATTTCAGGAAATAAGGTAAGAAAATTGGAGTTTGCTGTAAAGGAAGCATTAGATCAGGGGTGCGATTTATTAATAACTTGTGGTGGAATTCAATCTAATCATGCAAGATCTACAGCTGCTGTTGCTGCGAAGTTAGGAATTGGTTCATACTTAGTACTTAGAAGTAGTGGAGAAGAGGAAATGGAGGGTAATTATTTTATAGACAAAGTATTAGGTGCAAAAATTAAATTTATAACACGGGATGACTATAGTAAAAGAAGAATGGAAATTATGGAAGAGATTAAGGCAGAAATGACTGAAAAAGGATATAAACCATATATTATTCCAGAGGGTGCATCTAATGGGATTGGAACGTTTGGATACTATAATGCAATGGAAGAAATATTGATGCAAGAAAGGGCAATGGGTATTAAATTTGATGCCATTGTCACAGCTGTTGGCTCAGGTGGGACTTATGCTGGGTTATTTTATGCGAATAAGATTTCTGAAAATACAGCAGATATATATGGCGTTAATGTATGCGATGATGAGGAATATTTTAAAAATGAAATCCATAATATATTGCATGAAAGTTTTAAATATACAAAGGAAAATATGGAATTTTCTAAAGATGAAATTAATATTATAGATGGTTATGTAGGGAAAGGATATGCATTAAGTCGTGATGAAGAGCTTACGTTTATTCATGAATTAGCTAAGTTAGAAGGGGTTATATTAGATCCTGTTTATACAGGAAAAGCTATGTATGGTCTGGTAGAAGAGATCAAAAAAGGAAATTTAAAGAATTATAAAAATATACTATTTATACATACAGGTGGACTTTTTGGATTATTTCCTAAAAAGGATATGTTCTCATTTTAAGGTAAAATTAAAAAATAAGACAAAGCTGAGGTGAAAATACCTCGGCTTTTTTGTATATGGTAATAGAATTGTATAGAATGAATTGAAGTGTTCTATAAAACGGAAAACAGTTCGAAAAAAAGAACTGGTATGTATTTGTATATAAGAACAAGCAATTATGATCCTTATAAATGGAGTTCGAAAAAACGGAATAAAAGGTAGAATAGAGTGAAAAAATAGGAAAAACACGAGGAAGTTTATTGGCATGATTATTGCGTTATATATTTACATGAGATATTTGAAAGTATATGGGAGGGAGCTTGAAAATGAAAACAAAAATTGTGACAAAAAAGCATTTTGAATTTTATGGATGCGATACAGTAGAACTTGCTAGAGAATATGGTACACCACTTTATGTAATGTCAGAAGACCATATTATTGAAAGATGTAATGAAATTAAAGAAGATTTTTTGCAGAAATATGAAAATACTAGGGCTGTATATGCTAGTAAGGCTTTTTTAACAAAGGAAATGTGCAGGATTATTAAAAGAGAAGGATTAGGAATAGATGTGGTTTCAGGAGGCGAATTATATGTTGCCATAAAATCTGAATTTCCAATGGAGAAAGTTATTTTTCACGGAAATAATAAAACATTTTCAGAATTAGAACTAGCAGTTGAAAATAATGTAGGAAGAATAGTTGTAGATAACTTATATGAATTAGAGATGTTAAATAATATAGCAAGTGAATTTGATAAAAAGATGGAAATTTTATTTAGAATTACTCCGGGGGTAGATAGCCATACCCATAAATTTATTTCTACAGGTCAGCTGGATTCAAAATTTGGAATACCCTTAGATGAAGAAATTTTATATGGGGCAATATACAAAGCTATCCAAATGCCTAATATAGAGCTAAAAGGATTTCATTTTCATGTAGGATCTCAACTTTTTGAAAATACCTCTCACCTTAAAGCACTAGAAATTTTAATTAATTTAATGAAAGAGGCAAAAGAAAGAGTGGGATTTGAAACAAGAGAACTAAATGTAGGGGGTGGATTTGGAATATATTATAAGAATGGAGATGAGAGAGCCAAGCTAAGAGATTTCATGGACCCAATTATGGAATGTTTAAAATCTGAATGTAGAGAATTTAATCTTTCTATTCCACAAGTAATCATTGAGCCAGGAAGATGGATTGTAGGAGAAGCGGGTATTACTTTGTATAGAATTGGTTCCATAAAGAAAATTCCAGGTGTAAGGACGTATGTAGGTATTAATGGAGGCTTGCCAGATAATCCTAGACCCGCATTATATGATGCAAAATATGAAGCTGTAGTGGCAAATAAAATGGATGAAGAAAATGAAGATATTGTAACCATCGCAGGAAAATGTTGTGAGTCAGGAGATATTCTTATTTGGGATTTAGAAGTACCTAGATTGACACCTGGAGATATTTTAGCAGTAAAAAGCACTGGTGCATATAACTATTCTATGGCTAGCAATTATAATAAAATTCCTAGACCTGCAGTAGTTATGGTTAAAGACGGACAAGAGCGTGTGATTGTAAAAAGAGAAACCTATGAGGACTTGATCGCTAGAGAAATATAAAAGGAGGAGAAATTATGGATAAAACAAAAAAGCAAAGTTTGTGGAAAGCATATAGATTCCCAATGATCTTATTAGGAGCCATCGTTCTAGGAAGTATTGCCGGTGTTGTAATGGGAGAAAAAGCAAATATTTTCAAACCTTTTGGAGATATTTTCCTAAATGCAATGTTTACAATCGTTGTGCCATTGGTTTTTGTTACGATTAGTAGTGCAGTATCAAACATGGCAAATATGAAAAGATTAGGGAAGATATTAGGGAATTTATTTTTAGTGTTTGCGGTTACGGGATTAATTGCTTCTTTTATAATGATTGTAACAGTAAGTATATTCCCTCCTGGAGAAGGCGTACAAATAAGTATGCAAGCTGCTGACACTATTGAACCTTTTAAAACTGCAGATCAAGTAGTGGCAGCATTTACAGTAACAGATTTTCCAGCATTGATTTCTAGAACAAACATGTTACCACTTATTATTTTCTCTATATTCTTTGGTATTTGTGTTAGTTTATTAGGAGAAAGAGGAAAAGTGATTGCTAACGGACTAAATGTTTTATCTGAAGTATTTTTAAAAATGGTTTCACTTATTATGTACTATGCACCCATTGGATTAGGCGCATATTTTGCATCACTAATTGGTACTTTTGGACCAGAGTTATTAGGATCTTATGCTAGAGCTATGGCTATTTATTATCCTGTATGTATATTGTACTTTATTATTGCTTTTACAGCATATTCTTATTTTGCAGGAGGACGTATAGGTGTTATTACATATTTCAAAGAAATTGTCTCTCCAGCAGTAACTTCTTTAGCTACACAAAGTAGTATTGCTACACTTCCTGTAAACTTAGAAGCAACTAGAAAAATTGGTGTACCTAAAGATATTCGTGACATTGTATTACCTATAGGGGCAACAATGCATATGGATGGATCTTGCCTTAGTGCAATTTTAAAAATATCTTTTATGTTTGGAATTTTTAATATGCCATTCACAGGAATTGGAACTTATGTAAGTGCTATATTATTATCTGTATTAAGTGGTGTTGTTATGTCAGGGGTTCCAGGTGGCGGACTTATTGGAGAGATGCTTATTGTAAACATATATGGATTCCCACCAGAAGCATTCCCAATCATTGCAACAATAGGATTTTTAGTAGATCCTCCTGCTACGATGATTAATGTTACAGGCGATACAGTAGCAGCAATGATTGTTACAAGAATGGTAGAAGGTAAAGATTGGATGAAGAAGAAATTAACTGAAAATGAAGAAAAAGCAATTTAATATAAAATTGGTTCTTTGAATATTCAAAGAACCAATTTTATATTAGGGTAAAATTTCATAATCAAGAAATATATATGAATATATATATGTAAAAATAAATAAACTAGTATAAATATTTATTTTTTGTAAGAGGAGCTTGATTATGGAATATACGATTAAAATTGATGAAGGAAAATATGACTATGGATATATGAAAGGGCGAATAGAAGACTTTTATTGGTATGCATTGGTACATACAGAACCACTAAATCATGGGATAAATAAAAATTTTATAGATGAAAATTATGGAAGAGTTACAAGGTTGTGTGTTTATAAGTATGTAAATAATTTAAAAGATTTTTCTGTAGGAAGAAAAATTTATGCAGATTATAAAAGGCATTGGGGAATACTGAGTACAGAGTATGTTCCTATGATCGAATGTTTGGTTATGTATTTAGAACGAAGATTTTCAATGAGCATTATGAAATAATAAAAAATTAAAGATAAAATATTGACATTTATATTGAATCATATATAATAATAAAAACAGTGAATTTTAAATAAATATTTAAACGTTGAAGAAGAGGAGTAAATAATCTACCTCCTGTAGAGAAAGAAATCCAAAGGCTGAAAGATTTCTTAGGAGAGTGTTATTGAAGGTAGCTTCGGAGTTGCTAAGTTGAGAAATTGTGTAAGTAGGCTTAGCCGATTCATCTCGTTATAGATGCTCAAGTGTCAGCATATGCTGAAATTAAGGTGGTACCGCGAATATACTCTTTCGTCCTTAGGTTATTAAGGATGAAGGAGTTTTTTTATTATTTAGAGGTGAGAAAATGTTTTATGTTGGCATAATTTTATTGATAATAGGTGCTTTATTGGGATATGCCCCTAGATGTATTTTAAATTTATTTGGAGAAGAGAAATTAATGATGTTAAAAGCAGTTGGCGTATTGATGGTTGTTATAGCTGCTTTCATGATTGTATATGTAGACTATCCAAGTGAATTAGAATACTTAAAAATATTAGAATTCCTAAAAATATTTTAAAAAGAGGAGTGTTCGTATGACAGGAAAGAATTTAGATAAAACGTATAATCCGCAAGAATTTGAAAAAAGAATTTATGATTATTGGATGGAAAAGGATTATTTTAAAGCGGAGGCAAATGATGAAAAAGAACCTTTTACAATCGTATTGCCGCCACCTAATATTACAGGGCAGCTTCATATGGGACATGCGCTAGACCATACATTACAAGATGTTTTAATAAGATTTAAAAGAATGCAAGGATACGAAGCACTATGGCTTCCTGGAACGGACCATGCATCCATTGCAACCGAAGTAAAAGTAGTTGAAAGGATCTTAAAAGAAGAAGGAATAACGAAAGAAGAGCTAGGAAGAGAAGAATTCTTAAAGAGAGCATGGGCATGGAAAGAAGAATACGGTGGAAAAATCGTTGAGCAAATGAAAAAGATGGGTAACTCTTGTGATTGGTCTAAAGAGAGATTTACTATGGATGAAGGTTGTAACAAATCTGTAACAGAAGTTTTTGTTAAGCTTCATGAAGAAGGATATATTTATAGAGGAAATAGATTGATTAATTGGTGTCCAGATTGTAAAACTTCTCTTTCTGATGCAGAAGTAGAACATGATGAAATGAACGGTTATTTTTGGCATATAAAGTATCCTGTTAAGGATTCTGATGAATTTGTAGAAATTGCCACTACAAGACCTGAAACTATGCTTGGAGATACGGCTGTTGCAGTAAATCCTGAAGATGAAAGATATACACATCTGATTGGAAAAACCTTAATATTGCCAATTGTAAATAGAGAAATTCCTGTTATTGCAGATAATTATGTAGATAAAGAATTTGGTACTGGGGCTGTTAAGATTACGCCAGCACATGATCCTAACGATTTTGAAGTAGGAATTAGACATGATCTAGAACAAATTACTGTAATGACAGATGAAGCAAAAATGAATCAACATGCTGGAAAATACGAAGGTATGGATCGTTACGAGTGTAGAAAAGAAATCATAAAAGATGTAGATGAATTAGGACTTTTAGTAAAAATAAAAGATCATCAACATAATGTAGGGGTTTGCTATAGATGTAATACGGTAGTAGAGCCAAGATTATCTGATCAATGGTTTGTAAAAATGGAAGAATTAGCAAAGCCTGCAATTGAAGCTGTAAAAAATAAAGATATGGAGTTTGTTCCAGAGCGCTTTGACAAAACATATTTCCACTGGTTAGAAAATATTAGAGACTGGTGTATTTCAAGGCAATTATGGTGGGGACATAGAATTCCAGCATATTATTGTCAAGATTGTGGTGAAATCACTGTATCGAATGCTACACCAGATGCTTGTACAAAATGCAGTAGTAAGCATTTAAAACAAGATGAAGATGTACTAGATACTTGGTTTAGTTCTGCACTATGGCCGTTTTCTACATTAGGTTGGCCAGATAATACGAAGGAATTAGAGTATTTCTATCCAACAAATGTATTGGTAACTGGATATGATATTATATTCTTCTGGGTTGTTAGAATGATGTTCTCAGGACTTAAGCAACTGGGAGAAGTTCCATTTAAGCATGTATTTGTCCATGGACTTGTAAGAGACTCTCAAGGAAGAAAAATGAGTAAATCTCTTGGAAACGGAATAGATCCACTAGAAGTTATTGATGAATATGGAGCAGATGCTCTAAGAATGACCCTTATTACAGGAAATAGTCCAGGAAATGATATGCGTTTTTATACAGAGAAAGTAGAAGCAAATCGTAATTTTGCAAATAAATTATGGAATGCAACTCGTTTTGTATTAATGAATTTAGATGTAGAAGGATTAAATAAGGAAGACTGCAAAAAAGATTTAACCCTTGCAGACAAATGGATTCTATCTAGAATGAATACAGTAGTTAAAGAAGTTACAGATAATCTTGAAAAATTTGAATTAGGTATGGCAGTACAAAAGGTATATGACTTTATTTGGAGTGAGTACTGTGACTGGTATATTGAACTAGTTAAACCAAGATTATATGGAGAAGAAAGAAATACTAAAAATGCTGCATTATGTACGCTAATTGAAGTTTTAAAGAATATGTTAAAGTTATTACATCCATTTATGCCATTTATTACAGAAGAAATTTGGCAAACTATTTCTAATGATGAAGAAGAAAGTATCATTATTGCTGCGTGGCCAGAGTACGATGAAAGCTTGAAATTCGAAAGAGAAGAAAAAGATATGGAAGTAATCATGAATGCAATCAGAAGCATTAGAAATATTCGTGCAGAGATGAATGTTATTCCATCAAGAAAAGCAAGAGTAATTATGGTTGCAAATGAGGAAGTTTTTGAAGCCATAGAAAAAGCTAAGGATTACTTTGTGACCCTTGCAAGTGCATCAGAGGTAGTACTTCTAAAAGAGAAAAAAGATATTCCAGAGGATGCAATTGCAGCAGTAATTCCAGGTGCAGAGATATTCCTTCCTTTAGACGATTTAGTAGATTTTGAAAAAGAAATTGAAAGATTAGAAAAAGAAAAGGCGAAACTTGAACAAGAGGTAAAGAGAGTAATTGGAAAATTATCTAATCAAGGATTCTTAGCGAAAGCACCTGAGAGTTTAGTTGAAGAAGAAAAGAAAAAACAAGAAAAATATGAATCTATGCTTGATCGTGTTGTAGAAAGATTAGAAGGAATGAAGAATAAAATTAAATAATAAATAGCCGGGATTTTCCCGGCTATTTTAGAATAAAAATCTACTTTTCATAGACGAACATATGCTATTTTTAAAACATGCTAATTTAAGGAGGAAGAACGATGAATTATCTGGAAGCTTTAGAATATATTCATGGAACATATAAATTTGGTAGTAAATTAGGGCTTGAAAACATAAAATATTTACTTGATTTGATGGACAATCCACATAAAGACTTAAAAATCATACATGTAGCGGGAACCAATGGAAAAGGTTCTACATCAAACTATATTGCATCTGTGTTAAAGGAAACTGGGTATAAGGTTGGTTTATTTACATCACCTTACTTAGAAGAGTTTGAAGAGAGAATAAGAGTAGATGGAAAAAATATTTCTAAAGAAGATTTGGCAAAAACAACTTCATGTGTTAAAGAGAAAATTGAAAAGATGGTATCAAAAGGAAAAAATCACCCTACAGAATTTGAAGTAGTCACTGCCATAGGGTTTGAATATTTTAAAAGAGAAAAAGTGGATTATGTAGTATTAGAAGTGGGCATGGGTGGAAGATTAGATGCTACAAATGTAATAGAAAATCCATTGGTATCTGTAATTACACCGATTGCATTAGATCACATTGATTATTTAGGAGATACAGTAGGAAAAGTTGCTGGAGAAAAAGCAGGCATTATAAAAAATGATTCCTATGTAGTAGTACATCCTCAAGAAGATGAAGCTATGGAGGTTGTAGATCAAGTTTGCAAAGAAAAAAATGCAAATTATATAATGGCGCCTATAGAAACCATTGAAATTAATAAAGTAGATGAAAATGGACAATGCTTTAGTGCTACATTTCAAGATGAGAAATTAGAAAATATATGTATATCTATGCTTGGCGCCCATCAAACTAGAAATGCTACTGTAGCAATGACTGTATTAAATTTATTGAAAAATAAATACAATGTAAAGATCACAAAAGAAGCTTTATACGAAGGAATGAAAAAAGCTGTTTGGCCAGGACGATTAGAAATACTCAGAAAAGAGCCTACTATAATAATTGATGGAGCCCATAATCTACATGGAGTAAAGGCTTTGGCAAAGGTATTGAAAGATTCTTTTAGTGATAAAAATATTATTTTAGGGTTAGGAATTTTAGGAGATAAGGACGTATCTGAAATGGTAAAGGAGTTATGTCCATTAGCACAAAAAATGGTTTTAACAGAGCCTAATAATCCAAGGAAAATGAAGGTTGATCAACTGGAAGAGGTCGTTAAAAATCATTGTGATACTATTTATAAAAAACCTTTGATCAAAGATGCTGTGCAAGAAGTACTAGACATTGCAAAAGCGGATGATTTAATTGTATTTGCAGGGTCTTTATATATGATTGGTGAAGTTAGGACTTTATTGAAATCTAAATAAAATTTAAAATAGTCAGAGGTATTTTTTAATACGCTGGCTATTTTTTTGTGTAAATATGGTAGAATATAAAGGTCCGTGTTGTAAAAGAAAAATGAATGAAGGAGGAAGAGAATGGATACGCAAAAAAAGAAAAGTTTATGGGCTGCTTATAGGTTTCCAGCTATATTGTTAGGCGCAATCATTTTAGGGAGTGTACTTGGACTCATTATGGGAGAAAAGGCAAATATGTTTAAGCCATTGGGAGATATATTTCTGAATGGAATGTTTACCATTGTAGTTCCACTGGTTTTTGTAACGATTAGTAGTGCTGTATCTAATATGGCAAATATGAAAAGACTAGGCAAAATTTTGGGGAATCTATTTGTAGTTTTTGCTGTTACAGGATTAATTGCTGCTGTTGTAATGATTGTAACGGTGAATATATTTCCACCAGCACAAGGTGTTTCTATTAAAATGCAGGCGGCAGAAACAATTCAGCCATTTAAAACTGCAGACCAAGTAGTGGCAGCTTTTACAGTAAAAGATTTTCCAGACCTGATTTCAAGAAAAAATATGCTTCCACTAATTATTTTTTCAATATTTTTTGGAACATGTGTTAGTCTTTTGGGAGAAAAAGGGAAAATTGTAGCCAATGGATTAAATGCATTATCTGAAGTGTTTTTGAAAATGGTATCCTTACTTATGTACTATGCGCCAATTGGATTAGGGGCATACTTTGCAGCTTTAATAGGAACATTTGGACCTGAGTTATTAGGTTCTTACGCAAGAGCCATGGCTATTTATTATCCAATATGCATCGTGTATTTCTTGATTGCATTTACAGCTTATTCTTATTTTGCAGGTGGTAAGCAAGGAGTAAAGACCTATTTTAAGGAAATTATTTCACCTGCTGTTACATCATTAGCTACACAAAGTAGTATTGCTACATTACCAGTTAGTTTAGAAGCTTCTAAAAAAATTGGCGTGCCAAAAGATATAAGAGATATTGTGCTACCCATAGGGGCAACAATGCATATGGATGGGTCTTGTCTTAGTGCTATACTTAAAATATCTTTTATGTTTGGAATATTTGACATGCCTTTTACTGGAATGGGAACGTATTTAAGTGCAGTTTTACTTGCTGTATTAAGTGGAGTCGTTATGTCCGGTGTTCCTGGCGGAGGACTTATTGGAGAAATGCTTATTGTAAATATGTATGGATTTCCGCCTGAGGCATTTCCAATTATTGCAACAATCGGATATTTAGTAGATCCACCAGCTACTATGATTAATGTTACAGGAGATACAGTAGCAGCCATGATGGTAACAAGAATGGTAGAAGGTAAAGATTGGATGAAAAAGAAGTTAACTTTAGTAGAATAATAAAATACACATAAACAAAAACCTTCGTTCATATATTGAAATATATGGATGGGGGTTTTCTTATGAAAGTCATTAAATTTAGATCATACAAGAAATATACGGATGAAGAACTCATTTGTAAGGCACACAATGTGTTTAAAAAAATGAGAAGAGAAGGGAATGGAAGTGAGATTATTCATATATGTAATGAAATGATTGCAGAAGCAAAAAAAAGAAAGTTGAAGTGTTCAAAAGAAGCACTTTACAATAATATTTTGGATTTTTATTAAAGGGAAAGGATCAGATCTTTTCCCTTTGATATTTAAGCTATTGATTTTTGATACTCTTCTAAAGCTTTCGAAAGTTGATCTGGGCAAGATGTAGATCTTGGTCCACAGGTAATACCACGAAGTTTTTCTATTGCTTCACTAACAGTCATTTCTTTAATTAACTGAGATATGCCAAGATGACTTCCTGGACATCCCCCGTAGAACATTACATTTTTTACTTTATTATCCTCAATCGTGAATTCGATTTCCTTTGCACATACGCCTGATGGTTTAAATATATTCATTTTATAGCCTCCTATTAACTTTAATGTCTAAAAGATATATTAATATATTAATTGGAATCGGTCAATAAAAAAATCACAATAAATAGATATGTGCATATAGTGATAACAAGTAGATATGTTTATAGGTCTAGGGGTGAAGGGATGAAAAATAATTTTAAAAATTTAATTTTTGTAACAAATATGGGGGACGATACTATTTCTGTAATAGATTTATTAAGTATGCGTGAAATATATAAAATTAACCTTAATATTAATTGTTTACTATCCATAGAAAACAAACCAGCCCTAGGACCACATGATGCTGTTTTAGATTATAATAATAGATATCTTTATGTTACAAATTCCCATGATTCAAGTATTAGCGTAGTAGATTTAATTCAAAATAAAGTGATTCAAAATATTAGTGCAGGAAGCTGCCCAAGTCATATAGAAGTTTGTAAAAAAAATAAGATGATCTATGTAACGAATACAGATTCCAATTCAATTTCAGTATTAAATCTTACCACAGGAGAATTATTGACACAAATACCTACGGGAAGCATGCCTCATGATTTAAAGCTTAGTAAAGATTGTAAGAAATTATATGTTACAAATTTACATCCAAATAAATTGAATATAATAGATATTGCTACGAATGAGATAGAAAGTAGTATTGATGTTAATTTGAATCCATACCATATGACCTTAAATAAAGATGGGACATTAATATTTGTGGTAAATACAAGTTTTTCGAATATGAAAAGAGGAAGTATTACAATTATAGATGCGAAGAAATTCAAAATAGTAGAGAAGATAAAAGTAGGAAAGATGTTAATGGGCGCCGTATTAGGAAGGGATGAAAAAAAAATATATATTACAGATGCGGAGTTAAATGCAGTGAGTGTTCTTGACCTTAAAGAAGGAAAGATTGTTGATAGAATTTATGTAGGAAGAATGCCTGGTAGTATTAGTATAGATAAAGATAATAAATACTTATTTGTTTGTGATGTGCAGGATAATACAGTATCGATTATTGATATAAAAAAACATAAACTTATAAAATCTATACAAGTGGGAATAGAACCAAGTGCCATTGTATCCATATAAAACATAAAAGTCTTTCTAAGATTCAGTGGAAGAAAATCGAAAACCTCCCCTGAATCAAGTTAGACTTTTATGTTTGAATGAGTAGATTGATGATGGCTCCATATAATGTAGGCGCTTCATTTTTCCATTTTTCACAAATTTGTTTAGCTTGTTTATTTGAAACTACATTTAATTGTAAATCTATTAGTGTTATTTCATTCTCAACTACTTTTAAGTCTACAATATATTCATTGTCATTTTTTTTAGTGTAATGAGAAGAAACTTGCGTTTCTTTTAGCCATATTTGTTTTTTTGATACAATATCTTCTTCTAATTTTTCAATTAATTCATTTGAAAGACGATTTTTAAAATAATGCAGTGTTTTGCTACCTTTTTCTGTGATTAAGTAAAAAAAAGTGTTGTTACTTTTACTATGTTCTATCATTTTCGTTTTAACTAAATCTCCTAAAAATTGTTGAAATGAAAAATAATTCATATAGTCTTTTTCCATAACAAATTGAGTAATTTGCGTATTTGTTAAAGGTGTTGAGAATCTGTCGAGTATATACAGTAATATTAATTTGTGATGTGCTAGTTCTTTTGTATTGTTAACGAGCATATTTTCACCCACTTCATTAAGCTGTTAATATAATGATTATAGCATATTATAATTAAAAAAACATAAAAATAAAAGAGATTTGACTCAGTCAAATCTCTTTTATTTTTATGTTTTTTATTGAGGAGCATTACCAGATAAATTTCTTTCTGCACTTTCTACAAGTTTTTTAGTCATGCTTCCACCAACATAACCATTTTGTCTAGAAGTTAAATTTCCTTTATCCATGCTTTCATAATTTGCAAGACCAAGTTCACTTGCTACTTCAGTTTTCATTTGATTTAATGCCATTCTAGCTTCAGGTACTACTGCTTTATTGTTTGTCATTTTAGTTCCTCCTATTTTGGGTTATAATTATAATAAATTAACTTCCTGTACAACATATAGTATGTTGTACTAATAATTTAACCAATTTGTAAAGGAAATATGATAGTATATTATGTTATGATGTATAATAAAAGGTGAGATTGTAGATATTTAAGTTTTATTCCAATATGTGAGAATATATTGGCATTTTGAGTATGAAATTTATGGAGGTATTAGATAGATATGATGCAAAAAAGTTTAGATTTTAAGAATCAGATTAAAGAATGGGGTGTGTCTAAAGTAGGATTTGCTGATGTAAGTCATGTTTTGCCAAAAGAGTATAAACATCTTAAAACAGGTATTTCCATTGCTATTCGATTGTCAGATGAAATTATTAGCCAAATTGAAGGGAAACCTACACATACTTATTTTCACCATTATCGTACAGTAAATGCTTTTATAGATCAAATTACATTAAAAATTGCTATGCAACTTCAAAATTGGGGCTATTTGGCCATGCCGATTCCTGCTTCTCAGTCCGTTAATATAGATGGTAATAAATACAGTGGAATTTTTCAGCATAGAACGGCGGCCACCATGTCAGGATTAGGATGGATTGGAAAGAGTGCATGTTTGGTGACGGAAGAATTTGGTTCTCGCGTTAGATTAGGAACTGTTCTTACGGACATGGAATTATGTTATGATGAAGCTAGTACACAGTCTAGATGTGGAACATGTAGAGAATGTGTTCTTGCTTGTCCATCATTAGCACTTAGAGGAAATACATGGTACCCAGGTATTTCAAGAGAAGAACTGATCGATGTAAAAGCTTGTAGTATGCATATGCATAATCATTATCAGCATATAGGAAGAGGGTCTGTATGTGGGATTTGCATAAAAGTATGTCCACAAGGAAAGATGGTTATTAAAAGGTAAAGAGAATAAGGGAGGAAATAAACATGAAATTAAACAAAAAAATGATTGTATTAACACTTGCAGCTAGTTTACTTATAACCGGATGTGCTACATCTTCTCCTTCTGTAGAAAAAGAAAAAGTACAAAAAGAAAATCCAGTTATACAACAAGAAAAAGAGGTTCTAGAGAAAGTAGCGGAAAAGAAGGAAATTGATTTACAAGAAATTAAGCCAAATGAGGCAGGTCAAATTATGGTTCTTATGTATCATAGTATAAAAGAGCCGGAAGCTGAGTTTACAAGAACACCAGACAATCTTAGGAAAGATTTAGAATATTTATATGAAAATGGGTACAGACCTATTAGTTTGAAAGACTATGCAACCGGAAATATTACTACTGAAGCAGGATATAAGCCTATCGTCATCACTTTTGATGATGGATGGCAAAATAATTTTAATATCATAAAGAAAGAAAATGGAGAGATAGAAATCGATCCAGATTGTGCAGTTGCTATTTTTGAAAAATTCAATAAGGAACATCCAGATTTTCCTTTAGAAGTTACATTTCTTATAAATGATAATATTCCTTTTGGGCAGGAAGAATATTTAGAGTATAAGTTAAAATATATTGTAGAAAAAGGAATGGATATTGGAAATCATACTGCTACACATGTAAATTATATAAATACGGATGCTGGGAGAATACAAAAAGAACTTGGACAAATAGTAAAATTAGTTAATAAATATCTTCCAGATTATGAAGTGAATACACACGCCCTTCCATTTGGGTCAAGACCAAAAGATAAGAGTTTATATAAAGATCTTGCAGAGGGAGATTATGAAGGCGTACATTACAAAAATATTGCTATTTTAAATGTTGGATGGGATCCGTACAAATCTCCTTTTCATAAAGACTTTAATCCTCTTGCAATTCATAGAGTAAGAGCAAGTGATCTTCAAAAGTATGTACAAGGTGTAGGCATGTATGATTGGTTTAAATCTTTTGATAAAGGCACTAAAGTAGCATATGTGTCTGATGGAGATTCGGAAACAATTACAATTCCTAAAAATTATGAAGATGTAATTGATATGAATAGAATTGGAAAAAAGAAAGTTAGAACGTATACGATAGAACAATAAGTAAGAAGACAAATGATCAAAAGGACAGTTAGTGAAAATATCACTAACTGTTTTTTCTATTTTTAGCATAAGAATAGGATTGTTAGAATAAAATTTATAGTAGTAAAAATACAAAGGTGAGATAAAAGGGGGATCGCCATGAAAATATGGGTGATTAATAGAAGAAAGGTTTTATTTGGTTTATTGATTGTGCTGATTGTAAGTACAGCTTTTTTATATTTTCATGATTTTGGAAATCGCATTGTTGGTGTAATGAGTAGAGATAAAGTTTTACCTATTTATTCTGTAGATACAAATGAGAAGAAGATTGCAATAAGTTTTGATGCAGCATGGGGAGACCAATATACAAATGGCATATTGGATATTTTGGATAAATACAATATAAAATCTACCTTCTTTTTAGTTGGTTTTTGGGTTGACAAATATCCAGATATGGTAAAAAAGATACATGATCAAGGCCATAATGTTGCAAATCATTCTAGTACGCATCCGCATATGACAAAATTATCAAAGGAACAAATAGCACAGGAACTAAATAAAACAGGAGAAAAGATTAAAGAACTTACTGGGGTAATGCCAATATTATTTAGACCACCTTTTGGAGACTATAATAATTTATTAATTAATACGGCAAAAGAAAATGGATATTATACGATTCAATGGGATGTAGATTCGCTAGATTGGAAGGAATTAGGGACAGAACCAGTTGTAGATAGGGTTACACGAAATATAAAAAATGGATCAATTGTATTATTTCACAACAATGCAAAATATGTATTGGAATATTTGCCACTTGTGATTGAAAGACTGCAAAAAGATGGCTATGAGATTGTGCCCATATCTGATTTGATTATAAAAGATGATTATTATATGGATCATACAGGAATGCAAAAGAAAAAAGATGAGAATTGACAGAATATAAATAGTTTGATATAATCAAGAAAAATTTAAACATGTTAAAATGCGACGAAGGAGAATAGTAAGAAAATGATGTTTTACAGAGAGTAAGCCAGTGCTGAAAGGCTTATAAACTAGTTTTTTGAACCTACTCTGAAGCATATGGTTGATAAAGCCATTACGGGTATAATCACGTTACGATTAGCTAAAGTGAACCATTATATGGTTAATTAGGGTGGTACCGCGAGTAAATTCTCGTCCCTTTCTGGGATGAGGATTTTTTTTAGTTGGAAAAAATTAAAAAAATCATTAGAAATGAAGGAGGAGCTATATGAGTCAAAAAAATGAACAATGGGGAAGTCGATGGGGATTTATTGCTGCTGCTATGGGTATGGCTATTGGAACAGGAAATATATGGAGATTTCCTAGGGTAGTTGCTGCTAATGGAGGGGGCCCATTTATCATAGCGTGGACGATAGCATTATTTGTTTGGGCGATTCCTCTTCTTATGGGCGAAATGGTAATGGGTAGAAAAACAGGTCTCGGAACAATTGGTGCATTTAGAGATTTTGTAGGGCGTAAGTTTGCATGGATGGGAACGTGGATTTGTGTAATATGCTTAGCAATTATGTTTTATTATTCAGTAATTATGGGATGGTGTATTAAATACTTTACATTAGCAGCATCAGGAACATTTAAAGCAGGAATGGGAACAGAAGCCACAGAAGCCATTTGGAATACGTTTACTACATCTCCTTGGCAAACGATTCCTTTGCATTTTATATCTATGCTTATAGCAGGGGTTATTATTTATAAAGGGGTAAAGGATGGAATTGAGAAAGCTTGTAAAATTATGATTCCCACTTTATTTATATTATTAATTGCAGCGGCTATAAGATCTATTACTTTACCAGGCGCTTTAAAAGGACTTGAATACATGTTTAGTCCAAGATTAGATATGCTTTTAGATCCAAAAATTTGGTTAGCCGCATTTACGCAAGCAGCTTGGTCAACTGGAGCTGGATGGGGATTTATTATAACCTATGCAGTATATACGAAGAGAAAAGAAGATATTGCAGGAAACTGCATGATTATGGGATTTGGAAATAATGTAGGTTCTCTTATTGCAGGTCTTGCTATTTTACCAGCAATTTTTGCGTTATCACCGACGCAAGCATTTACAAATGAAATTTTAGCATCTGGAAATACAGGCCTAACTTTCATTTATTTAGCTCAACTATTTCCCACTATGCCAGGTGGAAGGATTATTGGATCTATATTTTTCTTGGCGATGGCAATCGCAGCCCTATCATCTTTATTACCAATGATTGAGGTAGGTGTAAGGAATTTAATGGATGCTGGATTCAGCAGGAAAAAAGCAACCATTACGATTATTGTTATGGGCATGCTTTTGGGAATACCATCGGCATACAGCTTAGATTTCTTAAATAATCAAGACTGGGTATTAGGAATTGGGCTTCTGGTAAGTGGTTTATTTGTTGCATTTGCTTTAATGAAATACGGATTAGAGTCCATTAGAACAAAAATGATCAATACAGAATGGACAGATTTTAAAATTGGAAAATGGTGGTCGGTATGTGTACGATTATTTCCTGTTTTATTTGTGTTCATTACTGGTTGGTGGATATGGCAAGCTATAAGTTGGGATCCAGAAAATTGGTGGAAACCATTTGAAGTTTATAGTGTAGGAACTATTTTATTTCAATTTGTAATTATTATTTTCTTTGGATTGATTACGAATAATATCTTTACAAGAGCCATTGGAAAAGGACGGGATATTACGCAACTTCCTGTTAAGGAGGGGAAATAGAATGTCTTCAACATCTATAATTATGATGATGTGTACGATTGGTTTTTATGGTATAGGATTTGCATTTTTACTCAATAAAGCATTTAATTCTAAGAATAAATAGTGAAAAAGCATGAAACTACGGTTTCATGCTTTTTTATGAATAATTTAAATAGGATGGAGAAGAATAACAGTAATTACTTTATGAGTAAAGGGGCTTTATTTATGACTGTTGAGAATATGAGATATATTGGTGTTATAGGGACAAGTGGAACAAAGATTACAGCAAAATTAATATATCATATGCTTAAAAAGGAAAAATATAAAGTGGGACTTATTAGCAGGGAAGAAGTTATAATAGATCATGAAGTGACGGAGTTGCCTTGTAACGATAAACTATTTGAATATTTAAATCAAATGGTAATGAGGGATATAGATCTTATTATATTAGAAATGGATGGAGAATTTTTACGAGAAGAGAATGTCAATGATTTAGTTTTTGAAACCATTGTACATACCAATACACAGATAGAAGATCAAAGATTAAATGTAAAAAACGATTTAATTTTTCAAAGAAAAATTTTGTGTAAATTAACTTCAAATGGAACCTTAATTATAAATGTAGATGATGAAAGTATAGTGAAATTAATTACAGGAATCGAGAATAGATTAATTATTTCCTATGGTTTGCGTAAAAGGGCAACCATTACAGCTTCAAGCATAGATACCTCAGAATATGTTAAATTTTATGGGTGTATACAAAGAGGAATTAGTACTAAAAGTAAGATGGAAGTAGAGCCAATAGAGTTTCCTGTTTCGGTAAACATAGCAGAAGAGCAAAATGTGTATACGGTATTAGGTGCAATTAGTGCTGTTATTTTATATGGTATAAATCCTAATGAAATTGAAAATTTCTTAAAAGATTTTAGCATTGATTAAAGGGTAAGAGAAAAAAATATTTTTTCTCTTTTTTTTTGGAATAATTTAGTACAAAACTGAATAGATATAGTTGTAGATAAGCCCTGAAAAGTACATAGGAATTTGAAAGGAGCGTGGGGGGGAAATGACAGATAGGGTAATTGATTCTAATAATGTAAATGTTGTAGGAAAGGTTCATTCTTCATTAGTTTTTAGTCATGAAATGTATGGAGAAGGTTTTTATTCGTTTGATTTGCAGGTTGCTAGGCTGAGTGATTATAATGATATTTTACCTATTACAATTTCTGAAAGGACATTAGTAGATAAAGATATCAAAGTTGGAACATGTGTGAAAATTGAGGGCCAATTGCGTTCATACAATAAATATGTAAATGGAAGCAATAAATTGGTACTTACTGTTTTTGCAAGAGATATGAGCTTGAATGAAGAAGAGGAGGATGTAAGAAATCCAAATCAAATATTTCTAGATGGATATGTTTGTAAAACACCAATATATCGTTCTACTCCTTTTGGAAGAGAAATAACAGATATGTTGATTGCAGTAAATAGACCTTATAATAAATCAGATTATATTCCATGTATTGCTTGGGGAAGGAATGCTAGATTTTCTGAAAAATTGAAGGTAGGAGATCATATAAAAATATGGGGAAGAGCACAAAGTAGAGAATATCAAAAGAAGTTAGGTGAAGAGAACGTTGTTACAAAGGTAGCTTATGAAGTATCTATATCTAAAATGGAGATTGGCGAAAATAATAATAAAGAAGATAAAGGTGCTGAAAAAATTTAAGAGAACACACTTTTTACGATCTGTTGGTAGATGGTAGAAAGTGTGTTTTTCATGTTTTCTAGAAGAATAGTAAGTGGTATAATAAAGAAAATGGTTATTTTATGAGAATTTTGAGGAGGAATGTCTATGTCTGAATTATATAATGATGTAAAGTTAAAACTATCTGAGGCAAATAATAATATTAGTACATTAATAGATGAGATTATAGCCTTAAAAAGAACCGCTGAAGGAGATGATTGTTGTAATTATCATCTACATCCCATGTGTAAGGATTGTAATGAATGTAAAGAAGCTTGTTATAAAAACATGAGAGAAGAAATGCAAAAAAAATATAGGATACCAACGGAATAATATAATTAGAGGTGAAATGAATGAATTACATTGCTATTGTAGTAGTAATCTTATTGATTATTCTAGTGGGTATACAATATAGCTTAAATAAGATTATTATCTTGTTAAAAGAAATAAAAGATGTATTGTATAAGCTACGCATTAGAAACTAAGTTTTTTAAAAAAAACTTTGCAAATATTTTAATTTGTGTTTATAATATAATTGGATATTATAACTTAAAATGTTTGAGATAAGAAGGCGATTATATGATTACTACAGTTACTTTGAATCCTGCAATTGATCGTGCATATATAATTAATAATTTTAAAATTAATGAAAGACATCATGTGGACAATGTAGAAATGACAGCAGGAGGAAAAGGATTAAACGTAGCTAGAGTTGTTTCTATGCTAGGAGAAAAAGTGAATGCAACAGGGTTTCTTGGAGGTTATTCTGGAAAGTTTATTAAAGAAGAATTGGATAATTTGAATATACATACTGCCTTTGTGCAAATTAGTGAACCTTCAAGAATATTTACAGCGATTATTGATCCTTTAAATAAAACAGAGACAATTGTAGGGGAATATGGTCCTGTAGTAACGAAAAAAGAACTGAATGAATTTGTTAAAGAATTTGTCAAAATCATAAAATATAGTGATATTATAGTTGCAGCTGGAACTGTGCCAAGAGGTCTTCCTAAGACCATTTACGGAGATATGGTTAAAATAGCAAAAGACAATAATATTAGAATGATTATAGATGCAAGTGGTAAGCATCTAGAGGAAGCAATAAAGGCAAAACCATTTATGATTAAACCCAATCTAGAAGAATTAGAAGGGGTAGTAGGATATAAGCTATACACTGAAAGAGAAATTATTTTTGAATGTAAGCATATTTGTAAGCAAGGAATAGAGGTAGTTGCTATCTCATTAGGAAGTGAAGGTGCAATTTTTGTAACCCAAAAGGGAATCTTTAAAGTATCCGTACCAAAGGTGGATGCTATAAATTCTATAGGTTGTGGAGATGCATTTGTTGCAGGATTTGCTGTAGCATTATTGAACAAGCACAGTTTAGAAGATATATTTAAACGAGCTGTAGCAACGGGAACTGCTAATGTGGTTGAAAATAAAATTGGATATGTTAATACTGAAATGGTTGAAAGATTTTATAAAGAAGTAAAGATAGAAAGGGTGGAATAATATATTCCGCCCTCTTTTAAATTCGAAGGAGATATTTCATATGGAGTTGAAAAATATTGTTTCGAGTGTACAGAGCATTGCACAAGTAATTGCCAGCGTCATAAGAGTAGAGGTGACCATTGTAGATGCTAATTTGGATAGGATTGCTGCCACGGGAACTTATAAAGATGACCTTTGGGGAGAAATTAGTCAAAACTCTGTTTTTGGATTTTCGCTAAAAACAGGAGAAAGTTTTATTATTGAAAATCCTAGGAAAAACAAAGTGTGTTTACAATGTGAAAATAGAGAAACTTGCAAAGAGTATGCAGAAGTATGTTGTCCTATTAAGATCAAAGGTCAGACCATAGGCGTCATAGGACTTGTTGCCCTTGATGAAAATCAAAAAAATGAGCTTATGAAGAACCGTAATAATTTAATGGAATTTTTAAATAGAATGGCAGATTTAATTGCCACTAAATTATTAGAAAAAGAAACAACGGAAAAAGTGAAAATATTAGCGAAAGAATTAGAAGTTGTATTAGATTCAGTTGATAAAGGCATTATTGTTTCAAACCAATATGGAGATTTTTTGCATTGGAATGCAAAAGCAGTAGAATTATTTAGAATAGATGAAAAACATGAAAAGACTAGGAATGTTAAACAAATTATAAAACATATATCTATAGAAGACATATTAAAAAATAATATAGAAATAAAAAATAAAGAGTTCAGATATGAAACGAAAGAATATTATGTACGAGGCGTATTTGATGCAAAACAAATTATCGTTGAAGAAAAGAAGTTTGGTGTTATATTTACGTTTAGTAATATTTCAGAAATATTAAATGTTGTAAATGATATTACTACGCCAAGTATCGTTACTACTTTTGATAATATTATAGGCGAAAGTGATTGCATAAATAAAGTGAAAATTGATGCACAAAAGGCAGCTATGTCTAATTCTACTGTATTAATCCAAGGTGAGAGTGGAACAGGAAAAGAATTATTTGCAAGGGCAATTCATTTCTATGGGAGCAGGGCTAAGGGGCCGTTTATCCCAATTAATTGTGCGGCAATACCAGAACAACTATTAGAAAGTGAACTTTTTGGATATGAAGAGGGCGCTTTTACAGGGTCTAAAAGAGGCGGAAAAGCAGGAAAATTTGAACTTGCCAATAAGGGAACTATATTTTTAGACGAGATAGGAGATATGCCACTTCATTTACAAGTGAAATTACTTCGTGTTTTACAAGAATATACGGTAGAAAGAATTGGCGGCAATAAATGTATTCCAATGGATGTTCGAATTATTGCTGCTACAAATAAAAATCTAGATCAAAGGGTGTTAGAAGGAGAATTTAGAGAAGATTTATTTTATAGGTTAAATGTTATTCCAATATATATTCCACCTTTAAGAGAGCGCAAGGAAGATATATCCATACTTGTTGAAAAAATTCTTACTAAATGTAATGGAAAATTAGGGAAAATCGTTAAGGGGTTTGATGAAAGTACGTTGGATATTTTCTTGAGACATAAATGGCCTGGAAATGTAAGAGAACTTGAAAACACCATTGAATATGCTGTGAATATGTGTGGTTATAACTTAATATCAGAGGTAGATATTCCGAATCGATTAAAGGTTAAAAAAGATAAGGTGATCGTGGAAACCGTTGAAGGTATTACGCCCATTGAAGAATTAGAAATAAGAGAAATAAAAAAAGCATTAAAGTATTATGCAAATACACAACAAGCCATATCTAACTCGGCAAAAGCATTAGGAATAAGTAGAGCTACTTTATATAGAAAAATAAAAACGTATCATATAGAATAGAAAAAGCAGTCTCAAATTGAGAAAAATCTCAATTTGAGACTGCTTTTTCTGTATATAATTCTCAAAATGAGAAAAATGATAGGAATTATAGATGAAATGAGGGATTGTAGGTTGGCATGAAGATTGCATTATATACATTATAGTAGAAGGATAGAGAGGGGATTTTATTATGAAATTAACAGAGAAGATTGTAGATATTTTAAAAAAGGAAGTCGTTCCTGCTATGGGATGTACTGAACCAGTTGCTGTGGCGTTGGCTTGTGCAAAGGCAAAAGAATTAATTGATTGTGATGAAATAGATAAAATAGATATTTTAGTGAGTCCTAATATATATAAAAATGGATTGTGCGTAGGTATTCCAAATACAAAAGAAGTTGGATTAGAAATAGCAGCAGCATTAGGCGTTGTAGCTGGAGAAAGTCAAAAGGAGTTAAATGTATTAGCGGGGATAGAAAAAGAAGCAATCCATAGGGCTAAGCGTTTGCAAAATAGCAATAAAATATCATTAGGTATTAAAGATACAATTGAAAAGGTATATGTGGAGGTAAATATAAATGCCAAATTTAAAAATTCAAAAGTAATCATTTCTGAGAAACATAATCATTTTAGTTATTTAGAAAAAAATGGACAAATTCTATTTGAAGAAGAAAAGAAAACAAAAAAAGAAGAGGATTCATCTAATTGGTTATATAATCTTAGCATTTGTGAAATTATAAAAATAATAGAAGAAATACCATATGAAGAAATTGAGTTTATGCTTGAAGGAATAGAGTTGAATGAAAAAATTGCAATGGTAGGACTTAAAAATAAGATGGGTATGGGCGTAGGGACTGCTTTATATGAAAACATGCAAAAGGGCATATTATCAGATGATTTAATAAATCAAGCAATGATGTTAACTGCAGGTGCTTCAGATGCAAGGATGTCAGGGATTGAGATGTCTGTTATGAGTAGTAATGGAAGTGGGAATAATGGACTTACAGCAATTTTGCCTATTGTTGCTTATAAAAATAAATTTGATGTAGATCAAGAAAGATTAGCAAAAGCCATTGCAATAAGTCATATGGTTAATAGTTATGTAAAACATTATATAGGAAGACTTTCTGCTATTTGTGGGTGTGGCGTTGCAGCAGCAACAGGCTCTAGTGTGGCTATTGGTTGGTTGATGGGTGCAAATTCTAAGGAAATAGATGGAATTATTAAGAATATGATTGCTAATTTAAGTGGTATGATTTGCGATGGAGCAAAAGTTGGATGTGCTCTAAAACTAGCTACATCGGCTTCAGCAGCAATTCAATCTGTACTTCTTGCCTTAAATGGTGCCATTGTACCAGCTCAAAATGGAATTGTAGGAGAAACTGCGGAAGAAACCATTAAAAACTTAGGAGTTGTATCTAGTGAAGGAATGAATATTACAGATCAAGTTATTTTAAAAGTAATGAAAAGTATGCAAAAAGGTGCTTAAAATAAAGGAAAGGCATTTTTCTACAAAAGGGTAGATGAATTGACAAAGAAGTAATTTTCAATTAGAATATTGATTAATACTTAAAAATCTATTTATCAATTTGGATAAAAATGGAGGGCGTGCAAAGGATGGATGTAGAAAAAAAGAAAAAAGAGATATTATTCTCTAGAGAAGATATCCAAAAAAGAGTTGAAGAACTTGGTGAAGAAATTAGAAAAGATTATGCAGATAAAAATCTATTAGCAGTTTCTTTATTAAAGGGTAGTTTTATTTTTGCTGCGGATTTAGTAAGAGAAATAGCTGCGCCAGTGAGAGTTGAGTTTATGACTACTTCAAGTTATGGTCATGGGGAAGAATCTTGTGGAAAAGTAAAGGTGCTAGCTGATTTAAATTTTGATTTAACAGGATACGATGTACTAATAGTGGATGATATTGCTGATACGGGAATTACCATGGAATTTGTATTAAAACACTTAAAGTTAAAAAATCCTAAAAGTATAAAAAGCTGTGTATTATTAGACAAGCCATCTAGAAGAAAAACAGAATTAGAAGCTGACTATGTTGGTTTTACCATTCCCGATAAATTTATCGTAGGATACGGATTAAATTATGGTGACTATTATAGAAATGTTCCTTATATATTTGCATTTGTAGATTAAAAAGAAGACCAATATCTGGTCTTCCTTTTTTATCCTCTTAAATCATCTAATATTTTTGTTTTATCTGCTGTTTTTTCATCTTTTTGTTTTATTATTTTTGCAGGAGAACCGGCAACTACACTATCAGCAGGTACATCCTTTGTTACTACTGAACCTGCTGCAACTACTGCGTTTTTTCCTATTCTAACCCCTTCGAGAATAACTGCATTTGCACCAATCATTACATTATCTTCTACGATAACAGGCGTTGCACTAGGTGGCTCTAATACACCTGCAATAACCGATCCTGCACCTACATGAACATTTTTTCCTATGGTTGCTCTAGCTCCAAGGACTGCATTCATATCAATCATTGTTCCTTCTCCGACTTCAGAACCAATGTTAATGACTGAACCCATCATGATCACCGCATTTTTTCCTATTTTTACTCGATCTCTGATGATTGCACCAGGTTCTATTCTAGCTTGAATATTTTTAATATCTAGCATAGGAATTGCAGAGTTTCTTCTATCGTTTTCCATATGGTAATCTTGAATTTTTTCC
>JADPRS010000033.1 GCA_015686845.1 Lutibacter sp. B2 | reverse complement strand
ATTGAATCTTTTCTTTATGGTAAAGATGTAGCTTAATTTACTTGTAAACTAGTGTAATAAAGTTAATATAACTGCAAATAAAAATGGGTCTGGTAAATATTTTTGAACAAGGCTTACACATACTTTTGTTACACGTTTAAACATAAAAAATACCCCCTAAAAATGTTTTTTATGGAAATTTTTTCTCTATTCCATTGTATTAAAAAAATGCACATTTTACAATCTGCATTTTTGTCAAAATAATAACAAATCCCTAATTTTGGTGATTATGTCTTCTATTTCCTCACTCTTTGTATCAATTTCGTAATCGCATGCTTGTTTATAATAATTCATCCTTTTGTGTAACATTTCACTTATATATTCTTCTGTCATATTCCCTCGAAGTAATGGTCTTGAATCATCTTTCTTTATTCTTTCATAGATCGTACTAGGATCTGCTTTTAGCCATATAATCTTTCCATTGTTTTTTAAATTTATGACATTTTCCTCGTTGAGTACAACTCCTCCTCCACAAGAAATGATAGATGGCTTTTGTTTCATGATCTCTTTTATGCTATTTTTTTCTAACGCCCTAAAATACTTTTCACCATGTACTGAAAAAATAGTTGGTATTTTCATTCCTACTTTTTTTTCTATGTATTCATCTGTATCAATCCAAGGCATATTCAATTTTTCTGATAAAACTTTCCCAATTGTACTCTTTCCACAACCCATAAAACCAATGAACACAATGTGCTTTTTAGTGGCCTTTTTACTGATCTCAATGACCCTTTTATGGAATTTTTCTAGTTCTTCCTGAAAATCATGATTTTTCATTTTTTGATTAATTTCCTCAAAATTCGTTTCAATTTTACAATCTACTCTTTGTCTTTCTAACGCTAGTCTTTTTTCAAAATAGGCTACTAACTCTTTGTCGCACTCGTCTATCTCTTTTCTATATGTATTTAATAAATCCAGTTTTGTCACATCCCTAAAATTCAATTTCCGCTGCTGCTTTTAGTGCTAAAAGATATGAATGATATGAAAATCCACTTATTTGTCCTACGCATACAGGTGCAATGACAGATTTACTTCTAAATTCTTCTCTAGCATGAATATTTGAAAGATGCACTTCTATGGTAGGTATACGCGTAGATGCAATGGCATCTCTTATTGCATAACTATAGTGTGTGTATGCGCCAGCATTAATAATAATAATATTCTTATCATCCATTGCCTCATGTATTTTATCAATAATACTCCCCTCACTATTAGACTGAAAAATCTCTACCTCTATTTTTAATTTTTCTGCTTCTTTTTTTATACATTCATTTACAAAAGAAATATCCTTCGTCCCATATATGTGTCTTTCCCTGATTCCTAATAAGTTAAGATTAGGACCATGAATCACTAATATTTTCATGTTTTCATCCCCTCTTTTTCATTGTAAGGTATTGTTCTATTTCTTTGTATATAGAACTTTCTATATCTTTTTTTATTATTTTCTCATTCCAAATCTCCTGTGCTTTTATGGCTTGATAAAATAACATACTAAATCCGTTTATTATTTTACATCCATGTTCCTCTGCAATTTTTAAGAATTTTGTTCTATTAGGATTATAGATCAAGTCATATGCTACAGATGCATTTTTAATAATATGTAAAGATACAGGTAGTTCCTCTGATTTTGGGTTCATTCCTATGGGTGTTGCATTTACTATGAAATAGTATTCTGCTTTTAAATCTTCTATTTTAGATACTTCTATCGTAAATGAAGAATCGTATGCTAATAACTGTTCCTTTAATATCTTTGCTTTTTCTATATTTCTATTTGCGATTGTAATATATGCCCCTTTTTGTAGGATTTCATAAGCCACTACACTAGCAGCTCCCCCTGCCCCTAAAAGTAATGCTCTTTTTTTCTTCAAATGAACGTTCTCTATGCTCTTGGAGAAACCATATCCATCTGTATTATACCCAATAAGTTTTCCATCAACAACTTTTACTGTATTTACTGCATTATATACTCTTGCTCTATCATCTAATTGATCTATATACTTCATAATTTTTTGTTTATGTGGCTTTGTCACATTAAATCCCAAAAAATTATTTCTAAGCATATATATGTTTTTTTCTAATTCTTCTTCTTTAATTCCAAGGGGTATGTATATACTATTTTCTTTTTTATGGTCAAAAACCGTATTATGAATCTCTGGAGATAAACTGTGTTCGATAGGATCTCCAATTACTGCATATAGTTTCGTACTTCCCTTTATTCTATTATTCATTAATTCCCATCTCCTTTCCTTCTTTGAACCAATTATTAATGTCTGACTTTATTTGGTTTAGGTATTATTAATATCATTCGTGCATATTATATAAAAGTCGAACTTTATTCTATAAGTATTCATCTATTTATTTCCAGGGAAATGAATGATTTGACGAACCATTATCATGTATTTTATATCTGAATTTAGGACATACTGTAATTACTATGTTATGTGAGATAGGAGGCATATCCCTTATGTACAGTCATACCCCTAATAATACTTCATCCGTCAATATAAATACCCCAATGGCATTTTATACTTTCAGTAAGCTCTTTACCAGTTATCTAGAAGCTGCTCATACAGACGAATACACAGAAATTGTTATCGTCTGTATTGGAACAGATCGTTCTACAGGCGATTCACTTGGTCCTTTAGTTGGTTATAAATTAGATAAGTATTCTAAACACATCTCTAATTTTTTTGTACATGGAACTTTAGAAAAACCAGTACATGCAAAAAATTTACATCATTGTATAGATTATATTCACGCTACTTATAAAAAACCCTTTATAATCGCAATCGATGCTTGTTTAGGAAAATCAGATCATATTGGTTATATCAAAGTTAATCATGGACCCTTAAAACCTGGTACTGGTGTAAATAAAGTTCTTCCTTCTATTGGACATATGCATGTTACTGGCATTGTAAACTTATATGGTTTTATGGAATATGTTGTGCTTCAAAATACGAGACTTGGTTTAGTTATGAAGTTAGCCGATACCATTTCTGAAGGAATTAGACATAGTATATGGAAATTTTCTAAAACTACATATAAAGAGCAATCTAATTAGATTGCTCTTTATATGTATTCCCTAAAATAAGTCTTCCTTCGTACTATGTTCAATGGCATAAATAATTTGACCAATACCTTTATCTTTTGTATCTATAACACTTGCCCCTCTATCCATGTCTATTACATTATTATAGTCACTTAAATACCCTAATGAACTTTTACTACTGTCATATAACATGGCATCTACATGTCCTTCATAGTTTTCATGTACCACTTCATATCCTCTTGCATCTAATTCTCTGCCTATCTTTTCAATATTACTTGGTATTGATATAACCTTTGGCATATAAAACACCTCCTAGCACTATTATTGCTAGAAGTTTTCCATTTTATTCTTGTTATTCTTCGCTTTTTTTAATGCTTCTTGTTCTTCTTCTGAAAGACTGTGTACAGATTGACCTTCTGTTATAGGCTTTCCATATACCACATGATTACTTCTACTGTACATACTCGTTAACAAGAATCCATTATGTTCTTGATCTAGTAGTGCAATACTAAAACTTAGTTTTCCTCCTACATCATCAAATGCATCATATTGAACGAACCCTACATTTTGAACACAATCAAGTACATTTTTTTCTATCTCATTCACTTGATTTTGTATTTGTTGATTGTTCATATCTACTTGTTCAATTTTTTTATAGTATCCTCCTATAAGATCTTCTATGTTTTTACCTTCAACATTGTTGGATAAAACACTATATTTCTTTTTCAACTTAGTTATTGCCGTTGATTGAACACATAATAAGATTACCATAATCCCATTTAAGATCATGCTACCAAAAATGATTGCTGACATATTATTTTTTATAAATCCAAATATTTGACTCACTTCATCCACCCCTTCTAAAACTTCTTAATCTCTATCTAATGTGCATTCTATTATCTCATGCCTAGCAAAAAAAATAAATAGCATGTTTAAGAAAACACACTATTTATCACTTACCATTTCTTTACATATTTTTTTGAGTGCCTGTATTGCTTTTTCTACATCTTCCTTCGTGTTAAAGTATCCTAAACTAAATCTAACGGTTCCTGGTTCTAATGTTCCTCCTGTTTGATGTGCAAGTGGTGCGCAATGAAGTCCTGAACGAACACCTATATCAAACTCTTTATCTAGTATATAACTAATTTCTGATGAATCTTCACCGATTATATTTATAGAAATAACAGATGCTTGTTCCTCTTCATTTTGAGGTCCATAAATTTTAATTTCATCGATCTTTTTAAGTTCTTCTAACATATATGCGGTTAGCTCTTTTTCATGTTTTTGAATTTTTTCTATTCCTTCATTTAATACAAATTCAATTCCTGCTCCTAACCCTATAATACCTGGTGTATTAGGCGTACCACTCTCATATCTATCCGGTATAATATCTGGTTGAGTAAGAAGTTCTGATTTACTTCCAGTTCCACCTTCTTTAAGCTGTCTTAATTTCAAACCCTCTGCGATATATAAAATTCCTGTTCCTTGTGGTCCCATTAATCCCTTATGTCCTGGTACTGCCAATAAATCTATCCCCATCTGCTCCACATCTATTTTATATACGCCTGCACTTTGTGCTGCATCTACTAAAAATATTAATCTTCTTTCTTTTGCAATTTTTCCGACTTCCTCAATGGGCATAATTGTACCTGTAACATTTGATGCATGTGTCATTGCAATCATTTTAGTATTTCGTCTAATGGCTTTTCTTATCTTATTTACATCTAGTTTACCTTGTTGATCACACATTACAATTGTATTTCTTACCCCTATCTTCTCCAGTTCTTTAATAGGTCGAATCATAGAATTATGTTCCATACTAGTCGTAATTACATGATCTCCTGGTTTAAGCGAACCCTTTATAGCTAAGTTCAATGAATCTGTTGCATTAGAAGTAAACACAATTTGCATTGGATTGTCTATATTAAATAATTTACAAATCAATTCTCGTGTTTTATGAATACCTCTTCCTGCATCTAGCGCCATCTTATGCCCTGCTCTTCCTGGATTTGCACAATAATTTCTCATACAATCATCCATAACACGATATACATTTTCTGGCTTCGGAAAGCTTGTTGCAGCATTATCTAAATAAATCATCTCTATCTTCCTTTCAATTCTTTAAATCATTTCTACTATTGTATGCACTTCCTTGTTAAAATGTATCTAAATCAATATATTTCCCTCTAAAATAACAATTGCTTCTCCGCCAACCTTAACAACAAAATCAGCTTTATTCCCTTCTAGCTTAACAACAATCTTACTATCTCTATTCATAGATCTTCCTTGCTCACAAATTAAAATTATTTCTTTATTTAATTGAAGTATATCATTATTTATAAGATAAGCCCCTAACGCTCCATTAGAAGTACCAGTAGCTGCTTCTTCATCAATTCCAGCCGCTGGCGCAAAATTTCTGCATGCAAGAGTAGAATTTTCTTCTTCTGATTCTAAAGTAAATGCATGTACACCAATAACATCAAATCTTCGGCTATACGCTGCCAATGCTTCATAATCTGGAGATATAGCCTTAAGAATTTCTAAATTTCTTACTGGCAAAATGATATCTGGCAGTCCTGTAGAAACAGCTTGTGGTTTAATAGAATTCTGATCTATTCCAATATCTTCTGACTTTAATCCCATTATTTTTGCTAATTCTTCTATATCCTCTACTTCAAATATAGTTTTAGGATTAGCTTGCGTCATCATAACACGATTTATTTTCCCATCTTTAAACGCTAGCTCAACAGGTAGTATTCCTGCTTTGGTTTTTTGATTTACTATTTTTATTTCATTATCCCCTTTTATTTGACCTGTTTTAGCAAGTATAACAAAAGTTGCTATGGTAGCATGTCCACATAAATCTACTTCTTGCGTTGGTGTAAAAAATCTTACGTGGAAATCTACCCCTTCTTCTTCGCATGGAAATACAAATGCTGTTTCTGATACTTGCATCTCATTTGCAATCTTTTGCATCATTATTTCATCCAATCCACTTGCATCAGGAACAACCCCCGCAGGATTACCCCCAAAAGGAACATTTGTAAAAGCATCTACCTGAAATATTTTTTTTTGCATATGTATTTCCTCCTTCGCTTTCGGTTTCACGTGAAACATCATTTTTTCTGTAAGAATTCCAAAATTCTCTCTAAATCATCATCACTATAATATTCTATCTCGATTTTTCCCTTGTTTTTTTTCTTTACAATGCTTACTTTTGTTCCTAGAATATGTTTTAACGTATCTTCAATATCAATCAGTGTATGATCTTTATTCTTTTCTTTTTTCTTAGGAACCTCTTTATTCTCTACTATTCCAGCAATCAATTTTTCTGTTTCTCTAACAGATAATTCATGTTGTACAATTTTGTCCGCTATTTCTTTTTGCACCTTGTCATCTGTAATTCGAAGTAACGCCCGCGCATGTCCTCCTGTTATATCCCCACTGATCACCATATTTTTAACATCTTCAGAAAGATGTAATAACCTGATTATATTTGCTATGTGTGATCTGCTTTTTCCAACGATACTCGATATTTGTTCTTGCGTTAAATTATATAGATCCATAAGTGTTTTATATGCCACTGCTTCCTCAAGAGAATTTAAATCCTCCCTTTGTAGATTCTCAATTAATGCAATTTCCATACGTTCTCTTTCATCTATATCTTTTATGATACATGGTATTTCTTTAAGACCTGCCTTTTGAGTAGCTTTCCATCTTCTTTCTCCTGCTATAATCTCATATCCATTTTCAACAGGTCTTACTACAATAGGTTGTATGACGCCATGTGTCTTAATAGATTCTGCAAGCATTTGAATCTTTTCTGTATCAAATTTTTTTCTAGGCTGTTCTTGATTTGGCCTGATTTCATGAATATTGATCGTATTGATCTCTCCTCTATTTTCATTTTTATCGTATATCTTATTTTTCCCTTGAGGGATTAAAGCATTTAATCCTTTCCCTAATCCTCTTTTTGCTATTGCCATCTATATCACTTCCTCTTCTAGGTCTAAAAATTCTTCTGCAAGATCACAATATGCCTCTGCTCCCTTGGATTTGGCATCATAATCTATAATGGGTAGTCCATAACTAGGTGCTTCAGCTAAACGTACATTTCTAGGAATAAGTGTTGTATATACTTTTCCTCTGAAATATTTTTTCACTTCATCTACTACTTGTATGGATAAATTGGTACGTCCATCAAACATACTAAGTAGAACCCCTTGAATTTCCAAATTAGGATTTAAATTTGCTCTAACCAGCTCAATGGTATTCACTAATTGACTTACACCTTCTAGTGCATAATATTCACATTGTATAGGGATCAAAACACTATCTACTGCGGTCAATGAATTAATCGTTAAAAGCCCTAAAGATGGTGGACAATCTATAAATATGTAATCATATTGATCTTTTATACGATCAATTTCTCTTTTAAGTATTATTTCACGTTCTTCTACTGTTGATAATTCTATTTCTGCACCTGCCAATTGTACACTTGATGGAATTAACCATAAATTTTCTACCTTCGTCTCTATAATCGTTTCTTCAATATGAGCTTCACCAATAAGCAAATGATACATACTTACCTCTAATTCATTTTTGTCTATTCCAAATCCACTGGTTGTATTTCCTTGTGGATCAATATCTGCAACCAATACTTTTTTTCCTTTTGCAGCTATACACGCACTTAAATTTACATTTGTTGTGGTTTTTCCAACGCCACCCTTTTGATTAAATACAGCAATGACTTTCCCCATAGTGATCACCTCGTCGAATTTATTGTAATATTTATAAATTTCGTGAAATAATCCTTTATTCCTTCTTATTTCATATAAAAAAGAATGGCAATAATGCCATCCTTTACAATTACCTTTTAGGTATTTTTACAATTACTTCCACATATTCACCTTTATCTACCTGCTTATATTCTGCATTTAATCCCGTTTCTTTTATTGCATTGTATGCATTTTTTAATGTATTTAAATAAATCTTAAAATTAAATACACTCTTAATCTTTCTTCTATTTTTACTTTCTTTTCCTAATTCTTCCAAAATATGATTTATTCTATCTTCTGTCTTCTTAACCGTTAATTCTTTTGAAATGATCTCATTGACTACCATTACTTGTAGTTTTTCGTCATGAAGTTTTAATAACGCCCTTGCATGTCTTTCAGTTAGCTTATTTTCTATCAATAATTCTTTTACTTGATCAGGTAATTTTAATATTCTTAACTTATTCGCTACCGTTGACTGACTCTTTCCTACTTTGGCCGCTATATCCTGCTGTGTAAATTTATGATCTTCCATAAGATTAGAATAGGCTATTGCTTCTTCTAAAAAGTTTAAATCTTCTCTTTGTAAATTTTCTATAAGTGCTAATACAGCAGAATCTTCATCCGTCATATCCTGTATAATGGCAGGAATCGTTTCTAATCCAGCTAGTTTTGTAGCTTTTAATCTTCTCTCCCCTGCTACTAACTCATAATACGCTTGGCCGATCTTCCTTACACTAATAGGCTGAAGAATTCCATATGTTTTAATAGATTCACTTAATTCTTCTAATTTTGACTTGTTAAACACTCGTCTAGGTTGATAGGGATTAGGTGCAATTGCATCCACAGAAATTTGTAGAACGGTCATACCTTGATCTTTAATCATTATCTATCTTCTCCTCTAATATCTCTAATGTATATATCTATTCGTCAAAAAACCATTTTTTCCTCCCATTTTTTTCAAACTCTTGAGGGCTATTTATAATAAAGGAGTTTTTGTAGGTTTTCCAGCTTTTCTAGGATATTTTTCTGGTGTCTCTTTTATTTTTTGAATAACGACGATACTATGGGTTTCATCTGAATAAGGTAGCTTTATATCCTTTTTCTCTATGATTTTACCCCCTAGAATTTCTACTGCTTTTTGTGCATTATTTAATTCTTCCTCTATGTTAGGGCCTTTTTGACATATAAAATATCCTCCTACCTTTACAAAAGGTAAGCAATATTCGCAAAGTATATTTAGTTGTGCAACGGCTCTCGCTACTGCTATATCATATTTTTCTCTAAAATCTATGTCTTTGCCGAAATCTTCTGCTCGACCATGTTGAAAAGAAACTTCATTTAATCCAATTTCATTACAAACTTCTTCTAAAAAGTTGATTCTCTTATTTAATGAATCTAGTAATGTTACAGCGCTTTTAGGATAGTATATGTTTATTGGAATTCCAGGAAAACCCGCTCCTGTTCCTACATCAATAACCGTAGAATCCTCTTTTATATAGGGTAGTGTAACACACCCTAATGAGTCTAAAAAGTGTTTAATCATTACTTGTTTGTCTTCTACGATTCCTGTTAAATTCATATGTTGATTCCATTCAACTAATATTTCCTTGTATTTTATAAATTGTTCAATCTGCTCATCCGTTAAAGCAATACCCAGTTCCTTAGAACCTTCTTTTAAAATATCATGATTATTCACTTTTTTCACTTCTCTTTCTTCTCTGCTGCTCTAGATAAATTAATAATACTGAAATATCCGCTGGAGATACGCCCGATATACGAGATGCTTGTCCTACAGATAAAGGCTTTATTTCACCAAGCTTTTGTCTAGCTTCTAATCGAATTCCTTCAATTTTAGAATAATCAATCGTAGAATCTAATTTTTTTATCTCTAGCTTTTTAAACTGATCTATTTGTCTTAATTGCTTCGAGATATATCCTTCATATTTGATTTCAACCTCGCATCGATCTAGGATTTCAATATCTAATAGAGGTCTATTTATATCTATTTCTTTTAGGTCCTCATACTTAATTTGTGGACGTTTTAAAAGTTCATATAAAGATGCACCACTTTTTAATGTTGATATGTCCATTCTTTCAAACATGTCGTTCACTTGTTTTGGCGTAACCTTCGTTTCTTTTAATCTTTCCATTTCTTTTGTAATAGCTTCTTTTTTATTTAAAAATCTTTGGTATCGATCTTCCTTAACAAGACCTATTTCATATCCTTTTTCTGTTAATCTTGAATCCGCATTGTCTTGTCTTAATACAAGTCTATATTCTGAACGTGAAGTCATCATACGATAAGGTTCATTGGTACCCTTGGTCACTAAATCATCGATTAAAACACCAATATAAGCTTCTGAACGGTCTAATATAAATGGTTCTCTCCCTTGTATTTTAAGGGCCGCATTAATTCCTGCTATAAGTCCTTGTGCAGCAGCTTCTTCATACCCAGAACTTCCATTAAATTGTCCTGCTGAAAATAATCCATCAATATTTTTACTCTCTAGCGTAAGATCTAATTGTAATGGATCAATACAATCATATTCGATTGCATAAGCAGGTCTCATGATTTTAGCATTCTCAAGGCCTGGTATACTTCTATAAAATTCTACCTGAACGTCTTCTGGAAGACTTGTTGACATTCCTTGAACATACATTTCTTCCGTATCTAATCCTTCAGGTTCAACAAATAATTGATGTCTTTGCTTATCAGAGAATCTAACTACTTTATCTTCTATAGATGGACAATATCTTGGTCCCGTACCTTCGATTTCGCCTCCATACATAGCCGAACGATGAATATTTTTTTTAATAATTTCATGTGTTTCATTGTTTGTATAAGTAAGCCAACAAGGTACTTGTTCCTTTTCAAGATTGCTACTCATAAAAGAAAATGGTACGATTCTTTCATCCCCTGGTTGTTCTATCATTTTATCAAAATTTAAAGTTCCTCTATGAACCCTAGCTGGTGTACCTGTTTTAAATCTTCTTAGTGATAATCCAATTTTTTCAAGGCTCTCCGTAAGTTCTAATGAAGCAGCAAGTCCATTCGGTCCACTTGTATAATTAACTCCACCTATGAATATTTTTCCACCCAAATAAGTTCCTGTAGCTAATATAACAGTCTTTGCATAATAAATACCACCAGTTTTTATTACAACACCCTTTACTTGATTCTCTTCAACTAATATTTCTATTACTTCTGCTTGTTTTATATCTAAATTAGGCTCTTGTTCTAAAGTCTTCTTCATTTCTCTATGATAAAGTTCTTTATCCGCTTGTGCTCTTAAAGAGTGTACAGCAGGACCTTTAGCTGTGTTTAACATTCTACTTTGAATAAATGATTTATCTGTATTAAGTCCCATCTGACCACCTAGGGCATCCAGTTCTCTTACAAGATGTCCTTTTCCTGTTCCTCCAATAGAAGGATTACAAGGCATCATTGCAATAGAATCTAAATTTATAGATAAAAGTAGCGTGCTATGTCCCATACGAGCAGGAGCTAAAGCGGCTTCACACCCTGCATGTCCAGCCCCAACAACAATTACATCATAATTTCCTGATACAAATCTTTCCATAATAAATATACCTCCTTCTTATGCCCTATTTTCCTAAACAGAAATTAGCAAAAATAGCATCTAGCATATCTTCTCCTATACTTTCTCCTGTAATTTCGCCTAATGCTTCCCAACAATTTTTCACATCTACTTCTATAAAATCTAGTGCAAGTCCTGTTTGAATTGCAGCCAATCCATCTTCTATACTAGCTTTTGCATTCTCTAGGGCTCTTTTGTGTCGTACATTGGTTACAAAAGAGGCTTCTGATTGTTTTACTTTTCCGCCATATACCATATCTACAATTGTATTCTCTAATTGATCCAGCCCTTTTCCTTCTACGACAGAAATAGGGAGGATTGTTTTATTAGGAATTAATGCTTGAACTTCTGCTTTTGTTATACTCATACTTAAATCCGTTTTATTCATAAGTATAATCGTCTGCTTATCATGTAATTTTTCTATGATTTCTTGATCTTCTTTTGTAATTCCTTCAGCAGCATTAAGAATAAAAATAATTAAATCTGCTTTATTGAAAAATTCTTTACTTTTCTCTACACCAATTTTTTCAACAATATCTTCCGTGTCTCTAATTCCAGCAGTATCAATAATTTTAAGTGGAATTCCCTTAATACTTATTAATTCCTCAATAATATCTCTTGTAGTTCCTGGAATGTCTGTAACGATTGCACGAGATTCCTTAAGCAATGCATTCATAAGGGATGATTTCCCTACATTTGGCTTTCCGATTATAACTGTGTTTAATCCTTCTTTTAAAATTTTCCCTGTATGTGCAGTCTCCAGTAAAGAAGAGATTTGTTTTAATATACGGTTTGTAAAATCTTCTAATTCTTTATAGGTGATTTCCTCAATATCTTCATCTGGGAAATCTATATTTACCGTAATATGTGCCATCATTTCTAAAATATCATTTCTTATTTTTCTAACTTCTGTAGATAAACTTCCTTCTAATTGACCTAATGCTACATCAAAACTTTTATCCGTTTTGGCAGAGATTACGTCCATTACTGCCTCCGCCTGTGAAAGATCTATTCTTCCATTTAAGAAGGCACGCTTTGTAAATTCCCCTTTTTCAGCCATAAGAGCACCTTGTCTTAAAACAATCTCTAATATGTTTTTTACAGATACTATTCCTCCATGGCAATTGATTTCTACTACATCTTCAGCTGTATACGTATAGGGACCCTTCATATAGGTAACCAATACTTCATCTATTACTTTTTCAGTCTTTGGGTCAATGATCTTTCCATGTGTTAATCTTCTACTTGGATACTCTTTTATTGAATTTTTCTTCGTTGGTTTAAATATTTTATCTAATATTTCTAGTGAATCTTCTCCGCTCATTCTAACAATTCCTATTCCTGCTTCTCCCGGAGCAGTAGCAATTGCTGCTATTGTATACTCTCCCATATGATCACCTCTTTATATAGTATTCCACTTATTTATATAAACAATAACAAAACCCAGTAATCGCTACTGGGTTTTCACACTATTTTGCTGCAATTACAACTTTTCTATAAGGTTCTTCACCATGACTTTTAGTTTTTACATTTGGATGATTTTGTAATGTAGAATGTATAATTCTTCTCTCGTAAGGATTCATAGGCTCTAAAATAACATCCTTTTTCTGTGCATTTACTTTGGATGCTAACTTATTTGCAAGTCTAATTAAAGTCTGTTCTCTCTTCTTACGATAGTTTTCCGTATCTATTACAACTCTAATATAATTTTCTCTTCCTTTATTCAAAACTAAACTTACAAGGTATTGAATAGAGTCAAGGGTTTGACCTCTTTTTCCAATCAAGACGCCCATCTCTTTTCCACAAATTTCAATATATAATGTATTTCCTTTTAACTTCGCCTTATAGGTTGCTTCAATCTTCATATCTTTCACTACCTGGGCTAAAAACGCCATGGCAATATCTTCTTCATTCTCTATGATTGTTACTTTAACTTTCGCTAATCTAGTTCTAAATAAACCAAAAATGCCGTTACTAGGTTTTTCGACTACTTCAATTTCTACCTTATCCTCTGCTACATTTAATTCATCAAGGGCATTTTTCACAGCTTCATCTACAGTCTTTCCTGTTTTTTCTGTGAATTTCATTTTAATTTAATTCCTCCTTAGATGATCCTGGCTTTGGCATAAAGTATTGCTGAGCAATCTGGAATACATTACTAACTACCCAATATAATATTAATCCTGCTGCTAAAGTACGACCCCACCATAACATCATAAGAGGAAATACCATATTCATCGTTTTCATTGTTTGATTTTGACCTACAGCACCAGTGTTTGCTGTCTGCATAGAAATATAAGTAGTGGCCGCTGCTAAAATTGGTAAAATCATTTTTGTATCTGGCATACTTAAATTTGAAATCCAATAAAAACCTTGTTGCGTTGCCGCTACAAAAGCTGGATCTGTAATATATTCTCCAGGATTTTTAAGCAATGCAAATAATCCAAATAAAACAGGCATTTGTATTAATAATGGTAAACATCCACCCATTGGATTTACCTTGTGTTCTTTGTAAAGCTCCATTGTTTTAACGTTTAACTTTTCTTTATCATTTTTATATTTTTCTTGAAGTGCTTTTAATTTAGGTTGCACCTCAGACATACTTTTTGTACTTTTCATTTGATGCATTGTTAATGGCAATAATAAAAATTTTATGACTAATGTGAATAAAATAATGGCGAAACCATAACTTCCCACTAATCCATAAAATAGATTAAGCAGCATCCCCATTGGCTTAGCTATTGCAGCTATCATATGTTACCCCCTATCAAATCTATTTTAAAGGATCATACCCTCCAGCATGGAAAGGATGACATTTTAAAATTCTTTTTATACTTAATATGGAACCTTTCATAGCTCCATATTTTTCTAAAGCTTGTAGCGTATATTGTGAACATGTTGGATAAAATCTACAACTTGGATTTTTTAATGGAGAAATATATTTTCTATATAACTTCACCGTTCCTATTAATAATTCCTTCAATAGATTTCACCTATTTCAATAATTTTGATTTTTTAAAAATATGTTGCATACCTTTATCTACCTCTTTATAGGTTGCATCTTTCATATTTGCTCTAGCAATTAAAATCAAATCATACCCATGTTCTATTTTATCACTATATAAACGAAAGGTTTCCTTCATCAATCTTCTTGATCTATTTCTCACTACACTATTTCCAACTTTTTTACTGGCAATAAAGCCTACTTTATTATGTGATTGATTATTTTTAGAATAAAACATGACTAGGTATTTATTTGCTAAAGAAGACCCACTATTATAAATCTTTTTAAATGCAATTTTTTCTCTCAATCTTAATGTTTCTTTCATTTATTAGCCTTCTTTCACATCTTTAAATATGCAATCTTTAAACTATAGAGAAAAAGACCACTTTTCGGCGGCCTCGTTATGCAGTCATTATGCAGTCAATTTCTTTCTACCTTTTAGTCTACGCTTTCTAATAATATTTCTTCCTGCTGCTGTGCTCATTCTTTTTCTAAAACCATGCTCTCTTTTTCTTTGTCTTGTCTTTGGTTGGTATGTCATTTTCATGCAGAACACCTCCTTCACCATATCACTTATATATTTAAAATACTAAACTTCTTTTAAAATAAGCATTTACTAAATAATTATAACTTCGTACAGATAATCTGTCAAGCTTGTTCTAATTTACATGTATGTGGATATTTTCATCCCCTAAAAAATTTTTATTGTGGATAAATTCGTCTATATCATTGAAAACCTTTGTTTTATTTGGTATTATTAAATCAAAATGTGGATATGTTAAAAACAAATCCACTTATCCACAAAATAGATGGTTTTGTGGATAAGGTTGTGCATAACTTATGAATATTTTCTAAATCTTTGTTTTTTTACTCGTTTTATATGTGAATAAATCTAGAATACTTATGAAATTTTCTGTGTACAATCTTTTTGATAGCATCTATTCACATATTTTATTCATATCTTATCCACAAAATTATTTGTTCCCTATTTTTTTTGAATTATACAAGAACCTTATATTTTTTTAAAACTTATTCACAATTTCTGTGGATATTTTGTTGATAAGTAATTTTTTTACAAAAAAAAAAATTATAAATTAATCAATATATCCTTATGATATTTATATATAAAGCCACATTTAACCTAGTTTCATATTTCCCTTAAGGATTCTACATCCACGGTTAACGCTTTAATATTATTTTCCAAGGAGGTTTTTGTATGAATATAGAACTGTCTGAAATATGGCAAGCAGCGTTAAATCTTATTAAGACAGAATTGACTGAAGTAAGCTATAATACTTGGCTAAAACCCATAGAACCCATTGCTCTTACTCAGAATACGTTTATTTTAGCTGTCGCCAACGATTTTTCAAAAGGAATATTAGAAGCCCGATATGCAAATTTAATAAAGAATGCCATAAAGCAAATTACTTCTGAAGAATACAAATTAGAATTTACCATTCCTGGTAGTGAAGACTATGTAAAAGCTTCTCAAGTAGTTGAAAGACAAAGTTATGAAAAAAAAGAACAATTTGACACATTGAATTTAAATCCTAAATACGTCTTTAATACATTTGTAATCGGAAACAGCAATAGATTTGCACATGCTGCCTCTTTAGCAGTTGCTGAATCTCCAGCAAAATCATACAATCCACTATTTATTTATGGGGGTGTTGGGCTAGGAAAAACACACTTGATGCATGCTATTGGCCATTTTATTCTTCGTCAAAATCCAAATGCCAAGGTTGCATATCTCTCTTCCGAAAAATTTACAAATGAATTAATTAACTCTATTAAAGATGATAAAAATGAAGCTTTTAGGAATAAATATCGAAAAGTAGACGTACTATTAGTAGATGATATTCAATTTATTGCTGGAAAAGAACGGACTCAGGAAGAATTTTTCCATACATTTAATGCGCTTCATGAAGCAAATAAACAAATTATCATCTCTAGTGATCGACCACCTAAAGAAATTCCCACATTAGAAGCTCGTCTACGTTCAAGATTTGAATGGGGACTTATTACAGATATACAAGCACCTGATTTAGAAACTAGGATTGCAATTTTACGTAAAAAAGCGGAAATAGAAGGAATCGATGTTCCAGATGATGTAACGCTTCATATCGCCACAAAAATTCAATCGAATATTCGTGAATTAGAAGGTGCCCTTACTAGAATTCTTGCATATTCCTCCCTTACAAATAATGAGGTTACTGTAGAATTGGCTAGTGAAGCACTAAAAGATATTATTTCATCTAGTAAGCCTAAACAAATTACTGTTCCACTAATTAAAGAAGTAGTAAGTCAACACTACGATATCAAATTAGAGGATTTTAATTCAAAAAGAAGACCTAGATGCATTTCTTTTCCAAGACAAATAGCAATGTATCTATGTAGAGAGCTTACAGATTTATCACTACCTAAAATAGGATATGATTTTGGTGGACGTGATCACACAACGGTTATTCATGCCCACGAAAAAATATCTAAAGACATTATTAACGACATAAATTTAAAAGAAAAAATAGAAACTATTATAAAAGATCTCAAAGAAAAGTAATTCACATTTGTGTGTGCATATTTTCTTGATAACATGTTAATAAGATTATATGTATTTATCAACTCTGTATATGTGGATAATTATTGCATACTTATTCACATGTTATACTTTCTCGTAATAGTTATTTCTTTCATGCCTTGAGGTACTTATCCACAAATTCACAGGCCCTACTACTATTACTACTATTAATTTATATTATTTATGTATAGAAAACTAAAAAAAATCAATGGAGGTTATCCACAAATGAAATTGATTTGTCAAAAAAAAACACTAGCTCAAAGCATTAGTACTGTTCAAAAAGCAGTTTCATCTAAAACCAACTTACCCATATTAAAAGGGCTCTTACTAGAAAGTGTAGGACAACAATTAAAACTAGTGGGTACTGATTTAGAAATCGGAATAGAAAGTTATATAGATGCTGAAATTTTAGAAGAAGGTTCCATTGTTTTATCTTCTAGAATATTAGGCGATATTATTAGAAAATTACCAGATGAGGATATAGAGATAGAAGTAACAGAAAATAATAAGACTACGATTAGATGTAAAAATTCAGAATTTACACTTGTGGGACAACCAGCAGAAGAATTTCCAGATCTTCCTATCGTAGAAGAAGATAATGCGTATATCATTGCTCAAGATTTACTGAAGAATATGATTAAACAAACTGTATTTGCTACAGCAATAGATGAGACAAGACCCATTCTTATGGGCGTATTAATTGAACTTAAAGAACAAGGCATTCATATGGTTGCCCTAGATGGTTATAGATTGGCTTTAAGAGAAGCCAAAGTTAGAAACGAAATGGAAAATAAAGCGGTTATTCCTGCAAAGACATTAAATGAGATTAATCGAATTTTAACAGAAGAAGAAAATCATGAAGTAAAAATGTTTTTTACGGATAAGCATGTATTGTTTTGTATGAAAAACACAAGAATTATTTCTAGACTATTAGATGGAGAATTTATAAACTATAAACAAATCATTCCTACTGAGTATAAATCCAGAGTTAAAGTAAATACTAAAGATTTATTAGACAGTATTGAACGTGCTTCCTTACTAGCAAAAGAAGGTAAAAATAATTTGGTTAAGTTATCTATAAAAGATGACGAGATGATTATAACTTCAACTTCTGAAATTGGAAATGTATTAGAGTCAATACAAATTGATTTAGAAGGAGAAGATATTGATATTGGATTTAATTCAAAATATTTTATAGATGCGTTAAAAATCATAGATAGTGAAGACATATATCTAAAGTTTACAACAAGTGTTAGTCCATGTATTATTAAACCAGAAGACAATGATAATTATACATATTTAATTTTACCAGTTCGAATTGTCAGTTAACAAAAAAATATAAAAATAACCTTCATTCTATGAAAAATACGAAACCTTCAAAACGCACTATGGTCAAAAGTTGAAGGTTATTAACGTATTTTTCATTCCATTTCAGTATGTTTTTTATATTTTATTTTAGGATCATAGAAAGGAGCAAATACGTATGAATGCATTAAAAATAGAGAGTGAATATATAACATTAGATCAAATGCTTAAATTTGCAGGAATAGCTCAAACAGGTGGACATGCTAAAATGCTGATACAATCAGGAGATGTAATTGTAAACGGAGAAGTTGAATGTAGAAGAGGGAAAAAATTAAGAGTTGGAGATGTAATTGAAGTAGAAGAAGAAAAATTTATTATAGAATAAAAGTTGTATCGAGTATGAAAACTCTAAGGGGTGAGTTCATTGTATTTAAAGAATTTAAAACTCATTAACTTTAGAAATTATAATCAACTTGAATTAGAATTTCATCCTAAAGTGAATGTATTTGTAGGAGATAATGCACAAGGAAAGACCAATATAGTAGAGGCCATATATTTAACGAGTATGGCCAAATCTTTTCGTACGAGTAAAGATCGAGAACTGATAAAGTTTGATAAAGAGCAAGCGTATGTAAGTGTAAGTGCAAAAAAAAGATATACGGATGTTGAAGTAGCTTTAAAATTAACAGCAAACCAAAAGAAACAAATGAAAGTAAATAAAGTTTCAATAACTAAAAATTCTGAGATATTAAATAATATTTATGTGGTAATTTTTTCACCTGAAGATTTAAAATTAATTAAAGAAGGACCTTCAGAAAGAAGAAAATTTATGGATAATGAGATCTCTCAAATGAAACCATCTTATTACCATAATTTATCACAATACCAAAAAGTATTACTACAAAGAAATCATCTCTTAAAGAAAATATATAGAGATGAAAAATATAAAGATACTTTAGATATATGGAATGAAAAGTTAATCGAATTAGGCAGTAAAATAATGATGGAACGATCAAAATTTATAACAAGAATTAGTCCACTTAGCAGATTAATTCATAGAAAAATCACAGAAAATAAAGAAAATCTTGAGGTTAAGTATGCAAGTAATGTTCCTTTTGATGATGATATTGAAGTATTGAAAAGTACCTTTAGAAAAAAATTAGAAGAATCTTTGTCAGTAGAGATCAAAAGAGGAACTACAACTGTGGGGCCACACAAGGATGATATAGGCGTTTTTGTAAATAAAATAGATATTCGTAGCTTTGGATCACAAGGACAGCAGAGAACGTCTGCACTGTCTTTAAAATTGGCTGAGATTGAACTTGTTAAAGCAGAAACTTCAGAGTATCCCATTTTATTATTAGATGATGTCATGTCAGAATTAGATATTAATAGGCAAAAATTTTTAATTAAAAGTTTGAGGGATGTTCAGTTGTTTATAACCACTACAGAAATCCATTGTTTAGATGAACTAAATGTAGAGTCTGAGTATATTTTTAAAGTTCATGAAGCCACTGTTACGAATAAAAAATATTAAAACGTATATGCAAATTTACTTTTATATCAAGGGATAAACGGTTATAATGAAATGAAGACGACTTTTTGAGGAGGAGTATTTATGTTTCTCCATTTAGGAAGAGATATTGTAGTTCCTGTTAAAAATATTATATCCATAATAGATGTAGAATCGGTAAAAAATTTAAAAGATGGAAAAGCATTTTTAAAGACCGCAGAAGAAGAAGGTTTTGTTCATAAAATATCAGATGAAAAAGTAAAATCTTGTGTCATTACAGAAAATGTAGAAATTAGCCATGGGGGAAAAGAAAAGGTTGTAAAAACCATTATATATTATTCACCTATATCTTCAATTACATTGCAAAGAAGAGCAAATTTTATAGATGAAATTCATGGTATTAAATAATTAATATCCGTAACTTTTTATGTAAAGTATACAGGGGGTAAAAAAATGACAGACATTATTAATAATAATGAATATGGAGCGGAACAAATACAGGTATTAGAAGGATTAGAACCTGTTAGAAAAAGACCAGGTATGTATATTGGTTCAACAGGACCAAAAGGACTGCATCATCTTGTATATGAAATTGTAGATAATAGTATCGATGAGGCCCTTGCTGGTTATTGTGAAAATATTGAGGTTACAATAGGAAAAGATAATTTAATTACGGTAAAGGATGACGGTAGAGGAATGCCTGTAGATCTTCATCCAAAGATGGGAAAACCAGCAGTTGAGGTAATTCATACAGTATTACATGCAGGTGGAAAATTTGGTGGAGGCGGATACAAGGTATCGGGAGGTCTTCATGGTGTTGGTGCATCCGTAGTAAATGCATTGTCTACATGGATGGAAGTAGAAGTAAAAAGAGATGGAAAAATATATCATCAACGTTATGAAAGAGGAAAGACTATGACGGAATTAAAAGTTATAGGAACATCAGAGCATACAGGTTCTACAACTAGATTTTTACCAGATCCCCAAATTTTTGAAGAAGTTAATTTTAAATTTGATACATTAGAGCACCGTCTAAGAGAAATGGCATTTTTAAATAAAGGAATTTCCATTACACTAACAGATGAACGAGAAGAAGAAGTTAGGACAGTTATGTTCCATTATGAAGGTGGAATTAAAGAATTTGTAAAACATTTAAATAAAAATAAAGATATTATCCAAAAAAGTATCATTTATTTTGAAGGAGAAAAAGATACATCATCTGTTGAAATTGCTATGCAATATACAGATCAATATACAGAAAATATATTGTCTTTTGCAAATAATATAAATACACAAGAGGGTGGAACTCATTTAGTAGGTTTTAAATCTGCAATGACTCGTGTTGTAAACGATTATGCTAGAAAAAATAATATTTTAAAAGAAAAAGATACAAACCTTACAGGGGAAGATATTAGAGAAGGACTTACATGTGTTATCTCTGTTAAATTAGTGGAGCCACAATTTGAAGGACAAACTAAGACAAAGCTTGGAAATAGTGAAGTTAGAGGTGTCGTAGAGAGCATAACAAATGAAGCATTTCAAGATTACTTAAATGAAAATCCTCAAGAAGCAAAGATTATTATAGAAAAGTGCCTTAGATCAGCTCGTGCAAGAGAAGCAGCAAGAAAAGCTAGAGATCTAACGAGAAGAAAAGGTTTACTAGATAGTATGGCTTTACCAGGAAAACTAGCAGACTGTTCAGAAAAAGACCCTGCATTAAGTGAAGTATTTATTGTCGAGGGTGATTCGGCTGGTGGATCTGCAAAACAAGGAAGAGACAGAAGAACCCAAGCAATTTTACCACTAAGAGGTAAAATATTAAATGTTGAAAAAGCAAGATTAGATAAAATATTAAATTCTAGTGAAATAAGAGCCATGATTACTGCATTTGGATGTAGTATTGGAGATGAATTTGATATTAACAAGCTTAGATATCATAAAATTGTAATCATGACAGATGCCGATGTAGATGGAGCGCATATCAGTACATTGCTATTAACGTTCTTCTATAGATATATGAAGCCATTAGTAGATGGTGGATATGTATACATAGCACAACCACCTTTATATAAGATCAAAAAGGGAAGACAAGAACATTATGTATATTCTGATTCAGAATTAGAAAAACTTTTATATGAAATAGGAAGAAATGGAATATCAATACAAAGATACAAAGGTCTAGGAGAAATGAACCCAGAGCAGTTATGGGATACGACTATGGATGCAGAAAAGAGAACGCTAGTTCAAGTTACAGTAGATGATGCAGCTCTAGCAGACGAAGTATTTACCATGCTTATGGGCGATAAGGTAAAGCCTAGAAGAGATTTTATTGAAAGCAATGCTAAATATGTAAATAATTTAGATGTATAGCTATGGAGTAACTCCATAGCTATATTTTTTTGATCATTTTTAGTTATATTCTTATATATCAAAATTATGATGTAATGGTATATAAACAATGCTACAATCCTCGGAAATAGAAGGTGGGACTGTTTAAAATTTCTCATAGTCTGTATTTTTTTGATAATCCACATGCAACGACCATTGGTTCACTTATTTTTATATTACCTATATCTATTCCCGCAAATTTTTCTTCAAGAAACTCTGTTGATATCTCTATTAGTACTTTATCTAAAGGATTTAATATTTCATATGCAAGATTTACTTCAACAGGACAAATAACTGTTTTTTAGATTTTTTAATTTATTTTGTTTCTTAAATACATTAGCCATAGATATTTTATCTCGTGTTTTTTAATGTAGTACCATGTAAAGTTTAACATAAATATAAGTTATGTGGTAATTTTATGTTTATGTGAAGTTAGCTATAAATTGGACTGTATTTTTCTAGATAATATTCTAGTTGAAGCGAGCATACAATAAAATTATTTTAGCCTCTTGGAGGATCAATTCTTGTTTAGATATAATGAAAATAATGTAAGGCATAGTTGAAATTTAAATATATATAAATATATCCATTGTTACAAAATAATGTTAAAATAAATTTAGATGATTTATACGTTAAACTAATGTTTTCTTCTGCAAATAGAGTGGATGATAGATTTCATGTTAAAAGATATATAACAGATAATCTACATGATTTACGAAAAAGGTTGTGTAAATAATTTCTAAAAATATGATAAAATTAAATAAAAATACATTTTTGGAGTAATTATATTGTCAAGAACATATTTTGATTAGGAGTCTTTTTAAAAATCCTGAATTAAGTAGAAAGCCGTTACATATATTATAGGCTAGGAATTGAGAGTAAAGGATTACCTAGAGTTTGTTCAACAAATATATTAAATCAAAGAATGGGGTGAATATATTGTTCTGTAAGCACTGTGGAATTAAAATTGAAGATAATAGTAGCTTTTGTGTAAATTGTGGAAAACCATTAATGGCGGAAACAATAAAAAAACCGGAAAATTTTAAAGGTAGAAAAGAAAAGGTAGCAAAAATAAATAAAAAAAAATATATGCCTATTTTGCTTGTTGTATGCTTAATAATAGCAAGTGTTTTTTCATTTAAATATGTCTTTAATAAAGAAATTAAAGGCAAAATAGTAAATCAAAATAAAATAGTAGAAACAGCAAAAACAACGAAGGAAAATATAAAAGAAAAACAGCCTGTAGATATAAAGATTTCTCAGATAGATACTTCTGATTTTCCACAAATAGGAATTTATTTTTCTATTTTGGATGAAAGTGGAGATGAAATACTTGATTTCAAAAAAGAAAAATTTTCTTTAGTAGAAAAAATAGCCAATGGTAAAAATTATATAGCACAAGAAATATCAGCTGTTAAAAAAATAGATGAAAATGAATATAGTAATATAAGTCTTGTAATGGATATTAGCGATAGTATGAATGAATATAATAATATATCATATGCAAAATCCTCTGCTAAAAATTTTGTAGAAAGTATTTCACTTAATGAAAAAAACAAGATTTCTATTTTATCTTTTAATGATGAACAAAATTTACTTGAAGACTTTACATCAGATATAAATCAACTGAGTTCATCTATAGAAGATTTATCAGCTTTTGGTAGGACGTCTTTGTATGATACGCTTCATCTTTCTCTTCTTCAAATGAATAATAGAATAGGACAAAAGTTTATTGTAGCATTTACAGATGGAAGAGATACTTCAAGTAGCCTTACCAAAGACGATGTGATTAAGCTTTCTAAAGAACTGGGAATACCTATATATATAATAGGTATAGGTAGCGATATAGATATGTCTACTTTAACAACTATTGCAAAGGAAAGTGGTGGGAAATATATCCCTATAGAAAATGCTCAAGAACTTGATAAAATATATCTTCAGATATTTGAGCAACAGAAAAAACAAATGTTTATTACATATACTTCTAAAAACTTAAAAGAGCAAACTGCCTGGAGAAATTTTAGTTTGAAATTTGAAGATAATAATTATTTTTCTGAAACAGAACACCAATATATTCCTGTTAGAATTTCTAATTCTCAATGCATATCAAATAATATTATAGAGGATATAGAAGCTTCATCATATCATATTGAAAAGCACAAAAAAGAAAGCTTTTTTTATATCCCCGAAAATGCTATTGATGGAAGCTATAATACTGCTTGGGTTGAAAATGCAGATGGACATGGTATTAATGAATGGATAAAATTAAATTTTAAAGGAACTTATGCAATTAATGGAGTTAATTTTAGTAATGGTTATAAAAAAAGAAATGATTTATTTTACAAAAATTCAAGAATCAAAAAATTGAGAATGCAATTTTCAGATGGTACATATCATGACATAAGATTAGATGATAAATTTTCATATATTGATAGAATAGCTTTTGATAACCCTAAAGTTACATCATCTATAAAATTTATAATATTAGAAGTATATCCTGGAAGCAAATTTGATGATACATGTATTACAGATATAGGTATATTTTAGTAATAAATGCAGGTTAACTATATGATTATGTTCTAAATAAAGCATTTTGGGATAATCGGAGTACAACCGCATATGAATCTATCCATGAGTCCGCAAGGACTTGATCAAAGGATATGTACTTCAGGTGTAGGATGTTTGAATAAGCTTTCTTAATACTTTTTCAAAATATATAAGTATCAAATAGTAAAATTTCAAGCAGAACATATAATATATTTGAACGTATTAGAATATTAGATTCTAAATCTTTTCAAATTGCAGACAAACATAATCAAGATTATCCTAGTGCGGGAGGATGTGCTCATAAAGCTGGTGTGAAAATATCATTAGAATATGATTTATTTCTCAGAGCTTTAGGATATTTTTGTATAGATGATTTTAGCAGAATATCAGAAAAAGGAGCTTCTTTTGTATCTTGGTTAAAAATTAATTGTTGCTAGAATTGTTAAGTGTTTTTAAAAGTTTCGTGCTACTGCATGAAACTTTTTTTAGTAGTCTGATCTGCAGGTTATGAGAATATCAACAATGGCATATAGTACATAGGTATATCTTAGAGATGTGCTCCTACGAGTTAACGATATGCATTAAAAGTATACTAACCACACTTGATAGACTTCTCCTCCACACTCACTTTCAAGAGTACCAACAACTGGAGAGATTAAATAAATATCGTGAAAATTAAAATCAGACTAATTTTTTATATAAATTTAGGTTAATATTATATATTTAACCAAATTATTTAAATACATATATATATTTCCATGAAAATAATGTAATATATTATAGGAAAGTTTTCTATAGATAAGGCAGACATTTATTTAATTGGGGAGTACAAAAATATATCATCATTGGCTACGAAGATAATACATTTAGACCAAAGATTAGTATTAGCTGAATTTTAATCACTATGTTTTTTAAATATATGTACAATAAAGGAGAATTTTTATGACAAATCAAAAAGTTTTAATCAAGAAGTTAGTATCAACATACACCGAGTTAGGACAATTGTTGCACAAAAGAATCAGAAGTGGTGAAGAAACAGATCAAGAATTAAAAGTTATTTCAGATCAAATATGTCTGTTAGAAAAGCAGATACATGACAACGGTGAAAATGTAATACCAGGCAAAGAAGAGGGCAAATGTCCAAAATGTTCTAAAGAATTTATGTCAGAAACTGTTTTCTGCGGAGAGTGTGGATTTAATATTCGAGAGTTCTATGAAAGAGAAATAGAGCACTGTCAAGTGTGTAATGGTTTTATATCAAAAGGAACTAATTACTGTGGAATTTGTGGAAGTAAATTAGCTCAAAAGAGTTATTTGGAAAAAGAGTAAAAGACGCTTAGCAAGGTAATTTATAATTATAGTTGGAGGAAAATATTATGTTTTGTAGTTTTTGTGGTAAAGAAAATAATAATAATTTTTACTGTTCAAATTGTGGTAAAACAGTACAAGAAAAGTATTTAGAAACCAATAATTTTAAGATAATAGAAGAAAAAATGGTATTTTGTGAAAAATGCGGTATTAAGTCACATGATAGATATTGTACAAATTGTGGAGGTAGTACGTGTACATTGACCATCGAACAAGGAAATGATTTTAATTCTAATGCTCAAACTTTTAAGGCAGTAAAATCAGTAGTAGAATCAAAATTTAAAAATCGTACCTTTGAGGATATTAAAAACATAAGTAATGTCAAAGATCTTCTCAAAGATAAGTTATTGATTCAAAATTCTACCATCTCAGCTCTGAAAATATTAGTCACTGGATTCATTATTTCTTTTATGTTGTTTATGGTAATTACAAATATTGATACAACAGAAGACTTCTTCGAACATATAGATACATTGCAAGCAGAAGTACATGAGTATGGTGATGCGAACACTCATATTAAAATAAAACCAAATGCATTCGATGTATATGGGTTTGCATTTCAAAATCCTGTAATCTTTAAGGCACAGGGGAAGACAGATGAAGAATCGTTTGGACAATTGAAAGTCAAACTTAATTTGCCTATGCTTATTTTACTATTGATACCACTAATAGCAGTAGGTATGATGCAACAAAAGTTTTACAAAGATGAAAACACTACAAAATATCATCTAAAAGAGTACTTTATAACAGCTGTTATTTTTAGTACTATTTTTAACGTGATTCAGATTTTTAATTCTAAAAGTGTAGCGATAGCTTTGTATGGTAAAGGGTTTAAAGCAACCGGAGGATTTGAATTTTTTACAGGGCTAATTATGGTATTTGCTATTATACTTACACTACAAATACTATTGAGCATGAGATCAAAACGTGAATCAATACAGGATGTAGTTGGTAGTAACTTGATAACAGACAATATGGAGGCAGTTAAAACATATATGATTAATATGTCTAGAAATACATTAGTTTTTATAGCTTTTACTTTACTATTTATAGTGTTTTCTGATATAGATATAGATGAAAAATTCTATGTAATATTATCATATCTAGCAATAATCCCTAATATTTTTTCAAATATATGGTTATTTTTATGTGGAAATACATTTGTAATGAATGGATTAAATAACATATCAGTGTGGGATAGTTGGAGTGGTTTAAATACAGCGAGTAAATACTCAGACATCTCTATATCAAGTTATCTACCGTACTATGCTATTGTAGGATTATTGATATTAGCATTTGTATTTATCATGATTGAGGCAGTTAATAGATTAGATAAAGATCAATACTTTGTAAGATTATCTATTTTTGCTGGTACAATAGGTATCATTAATGTAATAATTGCAACATTATCTAAAATAGCTATGAAGGTTGATGGAAATCAAGAACTGTTAGAAATAATAAGATCGCTATTTAATATAGACCTGATGAATACGTCTTCATTCTACATAGGATATCCTATAGTTGGTTTACTAGTGGTAACATTTGTAGCCATATTTATAATAGGATCAGGGATGCATCTTTTGAAGGACAATGAAATTTATTTAAAATGTATCAACGTAATGGATACAAAGAAAAAGACTATAAAGATAGGATATGTAATCGCACTAGTAGTTGCTATATATACAGCTAAGGAATTCGCTACTGATCATATAGAATATATAATGAAAGAATTGTTTATGAATTTGAGAATGTTTATGTAAGTAGATGAATACATTGATTTTAGCTGTCTTAGGTGGGTCAAAAATCCCACCTATATTTTGAAAAAATGATTAATTGGAGGAAGTTAAATGAAATGTCGTCATTGTGAGAAAGAAATAACAAATAATGATAAATTTTGTGTTCATTGTGGTGCTACTATAGAAAAAGAAAATAAGCCAAAAGAGATAAATCCCAAAACAAATAAAACAAAGACATCTACATCTAAAGAAAACAAAAGATTTTCAAAAGGTATGATAACAGGGATAACTGTTTTGTGTCTTTGTGTATTGATCGTAGGATTTTTTAGAACTCAGTTTCTTTCATTTACATATACCAAATTAGCCCAAAGACAGATAGGAAAAGATTTTGATACTGCATTAAAATATGGAGAGAAGGCATATGCACTAAACCATGATAGTGAAATCTTAGAAAACATTTATGTAAATCGGGCAACAGGTCTTGTTAACAAAAATCCAGAACAAGCCGTAAAATATTTAAAAAAAGCAAACGAGTATACAGGAAGTGCAACGTATAACCCCCTTATTGCCAAAGCTTACCTTAGTGATGCAAAAGAAAAATTAGAATATGACCCAGATGATGCTTTAGAATTAGTTGAAGAAGCGATTGAGTATGATAAAACAAAAGAGGCATTAGAACTTTACGTAAAGGTATGTTTTGCAAAAGCAGACCAAGATGAAGTGGAAGACATTGATCAATCTATTAAACTAATGAAGGTTGCTTTTAAGTATGATAAATCAAAAAAAGTAAGAGAAAAGCTAGTTGGTTTATACCTAAAAAAAGCAGAAAGAATCTATGATTTTGACATGCAAGGTGCAATAGAAATCGTAAACAAAGCAAAGCTTTACGGAAAAAGCTCAAATATTGATGCGTTTCTAGCGAACGCGAATAAAGATTTTTACAATATAGGGCTAGAGATACCAACATCAAGTAATTGGGTCGGAAGTAATGAATATATTATATACGATAGCGCGCAAAGAGAATTAAATGATAGTGATTTGAGCTATATGTACGAAGACATACTACGATTAGCACGTAATGAAATTTTTGCAAGACACGGATATGTATTCAAATCACCAGAATTGCAAAGTTATTTTGATTCAAAAACATGGTATAATAAAAATCCTAGTTATGACGGATATCTAAATGAAATTGAAAAACATAATATTGAATGTATTAAAGCTGAAGAAGAAAGAAGGTAACAATATGAGGAACAAAAAATTAGTATATTCTTTATTAATAATAATAGGGTTGATATGTGGACTAAGTAGAACAATTACTTTTTCAGCTTCTAGGATACAGACTAATGAAAAAGTAGAACTAGTACAAATAGAATCACCCAAAATAGAACAATTTATTGTATGTATTGATCCGGGGCATCAGAGAAAGGCAAATTTACAAAAAGAACCTATTGGACCGGGTTCAAGTAATACAAAAATCAAAGTAAGTGGGGGTACAACTGGCGTTGTAACTAAAAAACCTGAATATGTACTTACTTTAGAGGCAGGATTGATTTTAAAAGAACAGTTAGAAGCTAAAGGAATGACCGTAGTTATGACTCGGACTACCAATGATGTAAACATAAGTAACAAAGAGAGAGCCGAAATTGCAAATAAAGCTAAAGTAGATTTATTTATACGAATACATGCAGATGGATCTAATAGTAGTAGTACAAAAGGAGCATCTATATTGATTCCATCTAAAAAGAATCCTTACATAAAAGATACATGCGAAGATAGCAAAAAAGTTGCTGAATTTGTATTAAAACGCTGGAAACAAAATGAAAAGATTAAAGTGAATGGTTTATCCTATAGAGATGATATCACAGGATTCAATTGGTCAAAAGCACCAGTATTTTTACCAGAAATGGGTTTCATGACGAACAAAGATGAAGATCAAAAATTATCAAATCCAAAGTACCTAAAAATGTTAATACAAGAGATTGCAGATGGTATTGAAGATTATGCCAAATTTAAAAAAAATAAAAAATTCGACTAAGTATTAGTCGAATTTTTATTTTTATGGGAAATAAAGGACTGTCCTACTAACTAGTTATTTTTTTGAAGACGCCTTATGGATAGGTTCAATTAATTTGAAAATTAATGAGTTTAATTATATCTACTATGAATTTAAAGTAACTTATGACAAATATCCAACTTATTCAAGTATATTGGAAGTAATATCCAAAATATGGCTTACTTGTATATATATAATAATATTTTAACTATTTATCTTAGAGAGTATTTTTATCCTAGAATTAAAAGCATAAAATTTCCAACTTCCATCAGACTGCTTTTTCAAAACATATTCTGATTCCAAAGTTCTCATATGTAATGGTTCCATTTTATTTTCAACTTCGTATGTGTCATGAATTTTAACTATGCATGTTTTATCATCTGGATAACTTTTATCTATCACTTCATATGAAAGCAATTGTTCTTTAATATCCTTTTGTATATAAGGTTTAACCTCTTTATATAAAGGTCCATCTTTTACTATGAATTTTTCTATATATGAAAAATCATGGTTGTTAATTGCATTTATATATCCGCTTAAATATCTTCCCATTAAATCATCAACATCTGATATTCCACTTAATTCACTATTTGCAGTCAATAGTAATTTAGGTTTATAATCAAATGTGCAAATTCCTCCCAATTCTCTTGTTTGTAAATCAATTTTAATATTTCTAATATCAAATGTGTCTTGAGGCTTTGTAATTTCATATTCTAAAACATAAAGTTCTTTTTGTTGTTTATATATTTTGTTATAAATTTCAGCCATATCATTTATATTTAAAATATTTGAATAGAATCCATGTGTCTTTGATGCAATATTAGACAATGTACTTTCATCTATACTATCTCCAATGCCAATTATAAAAATAGGTATTCCATATCTATCCGCTAAATTTAGAACATCTTGTGGACCGCATTTACTATTATTATCCATACCATCTGTAAAAGCTATAATACATTTTGCTCCATTTTGTATAGCGGTTTTATTGACAGCAGCAAATAAAGCATCATAAAGACTTGTCATATCACCTGTATTTAAATAATTAATTTTATCACTGATCATTTGCTTATTTGTTGTAAAATCTGTTAGCGTATAGACGCCATCACTAAAGGCAGTTAATTCTATTTTATCGCCTATTCCAAATTGAACATTATCTAAGAAGTTATTCATAATATATTTGGCAGTATCAATAGGTGCCCCTGCCATACTGCCACTAACATCAGCTACCATATTAACATTTAAGCTTTCCTTTTCATTTAATTGAGATACTTTTTTAATTTCTTTTTTTATGTAATTATTATCCTTACTTAATTTTTCTGATAAATAAAAAAATCTTTTTTCTAAATCATAAGGTACTTGATTTGTATATCTATCTTTTATGTTTAAATATAATTTGATTTTAGGATATTCAGAAATATCTACCTGTTCAACACCTATTGATAAATTATCATTTGTTATAGCAACATACTTAACTATTTCATCTAATTCATTCATTTTTTCATTTGCATTTTTGTACTGCTTTTTGTTAATATCTTCTTTTATTTTAAATTTCAAATCATTTATTTTCTCTAATTCATCATCATAGGCACGAGAAATATCTTCTTTTTCTAATTGTTTTAAAGTTTCCTCTAATTCACCTTTATTCGCATTGGAAATTTTATCATCTAATTCAGATATTTTCTTTAAAAAACCCTTTATTTCATCCGTTTTTTTATTAGAAATAATTTCTTTACTAAGCGTTATAAGTTCATTATATTCATCTTTTTCATGCTTTTCATCTGTTAAAATATATTGTTCAAATGCTTTTTCATGTGTACTTACTTTTGATGCAAAATCATTGATTTTTTTCTCTTGTGCATTTCCTATAAAAAATATACTTGCAGCTAAAACCATTACTAAAAATACACCTAATATAATTGGTTTTATTTTTAATTTCTTAAATTTACCTATATTACCTTCAACTTCATTGATATTTGTTTCATTAAATTGACCTTTATTCACGTTATCTATCATATTATCATCTTGCTCTTTTTCCAATTTTTCTAATTCAATACCACATTTAACACAAAATTTAGCAGTATCTAAATTATCATGACCACAATTATTACAATGCATATTATATTCCCCCTGTTTCTCTCTTTTTATAAAACCTTTTTCTTATTATTAATAATCAACTCCTCTTTCTTATACAGTTACTCAACTAGTTCTTAAATACTGTGTACATAGAAGGTCTATGTTATAAGTGCAAAATAGCGTTGTAGACTGTAAAAGTAATAATTATAGTCTTAACAGAAACACCCTCATAAAAGAGCAAAAGTGTAAGGGGTAATCCTAGGATAACTATGATAAACCATAAACTTAATAAAAAAGCTGTAGTCAGTTAATCTATATTAATAAATTAACTGACTACAGCTTTTTTATTTACATATATTTCACTAACGTATACATTTATAGAAATATGACTATTAATTTTATTTATTTCAAGTATGTTCAATGATATTTTTATAGCACCCCTTTAAAGTAAGTGTATAGGATATAGCTATATTTTTTCTACATGAGCAGTATTTTCAAGTGCAAGGATATCTTCAGATAAATTATATTTTGACTATTATATAGTACACGATGTTAAATGATTTTTTTGTCGAATGTTGATACTAAGTGTAGATTTTGTAAAAAAAATTTTATCATTAGGAGAAGTGACATGCTAAGAAAAACAAAAACAAGAAATTCAAAACTCAATTTTACAATATAGATGATTTAGGTCCACAGAATCACTTACGTAGAAAGATTCATATCGCAATTTATTTTTCATTTATTTACGATAAAGAAAATTTTTTATATTCATCTACTAGAAGACCTTCTATAGATTCGGTGGTTTTAGTAAAAATAATGCTTTTAGTAGCTTTATACAATATAAATTTTGAAAGAAAGCTCATGGAAGAAATACAAGTAAATTTAGCATAAGATGGTTCTTAGGAATAGATATTAATGAAAAAATTACTGATAGAACTTCTCTGTGTAAAAATAGAAATGGACGCGTTAAAAATTCGAATCTATTTCAAGAAATTTTCGATACAATCATAAAATAATGTTTGGAATCAAACTTGGTAGATGGAAAGTTAATAGTCACAGATTGAACCCATATAAAAGCATAAAGTGGAAATAGTAACAGTCTACGAAGGTCTTGATGAATATAATAGAAAACTAGATGTTAGAGCACGCGCTTTAGCTTATAACATAAGACAATCAGATGGAGAATCAGGAAAAAAATTCAAATAAAAAGTATTACAGATCCTGAAACAGGTTATTTAAACAGACATGGAAAAACAAAAGGTTTTCATTCCATAAATAGATCGATTAAAGGTACAAAGAGAGAAGTTTGGTTTAAAAATAGATGAAGTTGAAGCTGATACGGGATATACTTTTCCTTAATTTTACTATGGGTAGATCAATTGAAAATATATTGCTAAAAATCACGAATGCCCAAATTGACCTCTTAAAGAAGAATGCTGTCCTACTAGGAAAAGGGATAGAAGAATAATTGTAAGCTTTGATAGAAAACCTTTTATATGAAATAGGAAGAAATGGAATATCAATACAAAGATACAAAGGTAAAGGTCTAGGAGAAATGAATCCAGAACAGTTATGGGAAACAACTATGGATTCAGAAAAGAGAACGCTAGTTCAAGTTACAGTAGATGATGCAGCGTTAGCAGATGAAGTATTTACCATGCTTATGGGCGATAAAGTAAAGCCTAGAAGAGATTTTATTGAAAGCAATGCTAAATATGTAAGTAATTTAGATGTATAGCTATGGAGTTACTCCATAGCTATATTTTTTTGATCATAAATACGGTGTATTTTAATAATCGGTATGATGGAATTTCAACAAAACCTCGTTTTTGGTAAAATGCAATGGTTTTTGGATATTTTAAGGATTCTATATATACTTCCTTTTCTCCTATAGTCCTAAGAAATTCCTCACCAAGATCACATATTTTCTGTGCATACCCTAGCCCTCTATAATCTGGTCTAATATGTAAGGTCTTTATAAAGTAGAGATGATCTTGTTTAACCACCATGCCACAGCCAATTAATTCATCTTTTTCATTCGTTAAATAAACTACATAAGATCTATTGATCAAATCTAACATGGATTCAGCTGTTTTATTACGACTTAACCCTTCCATTTCTTCTTTTGAGTACGTATGATTGTTTGAGTATGTCATACTATCACTTGCTAATTTAGCTATTTGTAGAGCAATTTCTTTATGATCTTTTGAACCATTTTTTTTACTTGAATTTAAATTGTTTATTGTATGGGTTTTTATCATTATTCAAAAATACCGAATCTTATTTTTAGGTATTCAAAAATTTCTTGTGCTACATTTATGTCACAGCATGATTCAATTCCTTTAAATCCTGGTGCAGAATTTATTTCACATATTTTATAATGTTCCCCATCAAATAGTAAATCTACGCCACCTATTTCTAAACCAGTTATTTTACAAGCTTCCGTTGCTAACCATTCAATTTCAGGCGTTAATTCATATTTTTTTACGGACCCACCATTTGAGAAGTTGGCTTTAAATTCATCTTCTGGAGCTGTTCGTTCCATACAAGCAATAGCACGTCCTCCAACGACTAATACTCTTAAATCCCTACCATAACTATCCTTTATGAATTCTTGTATAATAATATTAACATTAGAATTAGTTATTTCTACTAATTGCATTAAATCTTTAAAAGATTTTTTAGTATTTGATAAAAATACACCTTTGCCCTGTGTTCCATACAGGGTTTTTATTACTGCGGGAAAACCAATATTTTTTTCTATCAAATCAACATTTACTGGAAATTTGGCCAACATTGTTTTAGGCACAGGAAAACTATTTTCAGCTAGTATTTGTTGTGTATAAAGCTTATCCTTTACTATTTCTATCGGATGTGATGAATTAATACAAGGAACACCTAAACGCTCTAAATGTCTAATAACAGCTAGCGCAAAATAAGTTGTTCCTGCGCCCATTCGTGGGAGAACAAAATCAGGTAATTTCGTCGTTTCCCCGCTCACTAATATGCTTTTTCTATTTTGACTTGTAACAAACAAATCTATTTGTTTTGGTGTCAATACGCGTAGCTGTATTCCTTTTTCTTCGGCTTCTTCAAGAAATCTATTCACTTCATGTCTTTCTGATACGATTTCCGTTTCATTTTCGCTATAAATGATCCAACCTATCATTTGTTTTCTCCCCTTATACAATATTATAATATCTTCATTCTACATACCCCTGAATAATGCTTAGTAGATATAATATATATAATACCCAAAAATTCATCTACATAATCATTCTATATATTCTGTGTTAAACATATCATTAATTTGTGTATACATAAAATTCAAGGAGTTTAAAGATTATTTAGAATTGTAAAATCGTCCATATTGTTGTAATGTAGAATTATATCGTATTAAGTAGAAATTACGGAACTGCGGGTCAAAAATACTATCCTAAAAGGGATAGAAAACGAATTTAAATCAAAGGAGCTATTATATGGATAAAAATAATAAATTGTTATATTACATTTTAACCGTAAGTTTTATTGGAATATTAGGCTGGTCATTCATAAATCCTAAGGATCTATTTACATGGTTTTTAGAGGTTTTTCCAGCAGTAATTGGATTCATTATAATTACACTTACTTTTAAGAGGTTTAGATTATCCAATCTTTTATATGTATTAATATGGATTCATGCAATTATTTTGGTTATTGGTGGTCACTATACTTATGCAGAGATGCCTCTTTTTAATTGGATTAAAGATAGTTTGGATTTGAGTAGAAATTATTATGATAGATTAGGTCATTTTGTTCAAGGTTTTGTACCTGCTATGATCACAAGAGAAATACTTTTACGTAAATCTACATTAGAAAAAGGGAAATTGCTAAATTTTATTATTGTATCTATATGTTTAGCAATAAGTGCAACGTATGAACTCATTGAATGGTTTGTTGCAGAAGTAACAGGGACTGCTGCAGAAGCATTTTTAGGAACACAGGGGGATATATGGGATACACAATGGGATATGTTTTTAGCATTATGTGGTGCCATAATTTCTTTGATCGTGCTTAGCAAACTACATGATTATCATTTAAGAAGGGAAAACGTATTAGATAGTAAGGAGAAGAGGGAAACTAACATATAAGGAGTTTGTATTTAGTTGTGGATCATTCATGCTCTGGTGGACTCACCCCTTTTATCTAAATTTCTTTAAGTAATTTGATTTTTAAAACTTTATAAATTCTAGTTTTTTGATCAGCTCCCTTTTTTTTGTATGATATGAAGTCCTTCATCTTTCTTCCATTCAGCATAAAAAACTTCTTTTATTTTACTTATTTTATTCGCATGAAGCTGTTTTTTGATCCATTTTTCATTAAATCCACAAGCTTGAACATTATCCCATAAAATTTCTCCATCTAGTATAACGGTCACTGGTAAATATATAGGTTTTTCTGGTAAATTCAAATCTTCATTTGTAGGATTATCATATTTTGATTTTTTTAGAACACTAATTGAGCCATTTGTTTCTAAAATAGCATATTGAATTTCACGAATAGAAAATATATCTTTTGATCTTAATAAACCTTGTAATTCATTTATATCTAGTTTTTCTTTTTTTAATTCATTAAAATCAATTTGACCATTTCTAATTAGAATAGAAGGTTGGCCTTCAAAAAAGCTTCTTGTTCCTTTAAATTTTTGTGTTAATATTTCAATTATATATAATAATAAAGCCCACAAGGAGACTGCATATAAAATATAGAATGCATTAATATCTTTATCATAAATAGCATTTCCTACTAACTCTCCTAATACCAATGAAGATATAAAATCAAAGGGCGTAATTTGATTTATTTGAGTTTTTCCTAAAATTTTAGTAATTATAAGTAATGCAAAAAAACCAATAATTAATTCGACAGTTAAATTAATCATATAGGGTAGATCCAATTATTTCACCTCAATTCTATTTTGTATTATGTGCGGATAAAAATTAATGTATGCATTTTTTTGAAAGTATTATGTGGAGATCATTACAAGTTCAGAAACATGTATTACATGGATGCTGGTTCTATTCCAAGTAATTATAATAAAAAAGCTCCTGATGTAATGATTGAACTGATACATGTCAAGTAGACAGGTAATTTAATTAAAAATTTATGCACATTT
>JADPRS010000032.1 GCA_015686845.1 Lutibacter sp. B2 | reverse complement strand
TGGAAAATACTTTGTATCAGTAAATCTACCAGAGTTACCAAGTGGGGTATATTGGAGGGGTAGTATAGCTGTAATGGACAAAAATAATAGTTACATCTTCAATACAGTACGTAGTGATTTAAGATTAAAAACAGGACAAGTAAATGTAGAAGTAGTCCCAAGAGAAGGGATGAGTATGGGTCAAGTACAATCTGCGACTTTATCTTTAGCAGTATTCAATGAAAAAGGTGACATGGTTTCTCACACTTTATCCTTAGAAGCACCAAATCAAGTATTAAGACAGTCATCAGTACAAACAGATGATAGCAGTTGGGATGCATTTAACACAACAGGCATATTTAATTGGAAATAGAAAAGAAGTATTATCTTTTATTTGAGGATAATTAAATAATAAGACATCACTACAAGTGAAATTTGTAGTGATGCCTAAGATAGGTGTTTATAGATTAAAAACGTCTTTGACATCTTTATATAAGTAGAGTATACATCTACTATATATGATAATGTCAAGAACTTTAACTATAATTAGCATTTTAGCCATGACCTATCACCTCCTAGACTGATAATTAACTAATCCATTAACTATGTTTGTCTAAAGAGACCATTAAAGGATATCACAAGGTGATAGGAACTGTCTATTAGTATCAAAAATATAACCCTTACAAAGGTGCAACTTTATAAGGGTTAAGTAGATAGGTGTTTATAGATTAAAAGCATCTTTAACATCTTCATATAAGTAGAGTATACATCTACTATATATGATAATGTCAAGAACTTTAACTATAATTAGCATTTTAGTCATGACCTATCACCTCCTAGACTGATAATTAACTAATCCATTAACTATGTTTTGTCTAAAGAGACCATTAAAGGATATCACAAGGTGATAGGAACTGTCTATAGCTATACTTTAAAAAGAGAATTAGGTACAAACCTTAGAATTAAGTTTCTAGGGTTATTTTTTCTTAATCTAATAGGGGTCTAAAAAACTACATAGACAAAAACAGACAATTAATACCATAAAAAGGTAACTAAGACACTCAACACTATAATAAGACACTTAAAAATCATAATAAGACAGATTTAAGTAAAAAGGGGGACAAATAGACATAGTTTAAATAATGTAAGAGTACGTAATTAAAGAGAAAGGGGATAAAAGTATGCAACTAAGAAAAAAAGCTATTAGTTTTGTATTAACCGTAGCAATGGTATTAGGTATGTTTCCAACAATACCGGGTTTAGCTACCCAAGAAGTAGAAGCAAAAAGTATACAATCAGATGCAGCTAAAAATGTAAAAATGTATGCAGAGAGGACTAAAGAAGATATAGAAAACCTAGCAGGTACTTCTTTGACCTCAGTAGGTAATGTAACAGATTGGGGTATGTCCCTTGAATTATGGCATTACAGTGGGGGTTATTGGGGTTACGAAGTAGGAAAGAAAAGGGTACAGATACCAGATAATAAATTCAAACAAACTGGAGGTGGTGTAGCAGACCTCGAAGATGCTTTAAAATTAAACCCTTACCCATTTAGGTATGAGATAGTAGAGGGTTCTGCTCTGGATACAGCAATAAGAGCAGGTGATGAAATTTATTTGAATATAAAAGCAAATAAAAAGGAAGCACCACTACAAGACCTCTATGCCTTAGAAACACAGTGGGATAAGAAGTTAGAAGAAGAAGTAGTAGCCACCAACGAAGATGGTACAGTAAAAAGTAAGGGTGCTGGTAGCAACCTAGAAACAGGTGCTAGAGCAGAGGTAGTATATGATAAGGCAAGTGATACATATTTTATAGAACTAACAGCAAGACCAAAGTTGAATTTCTATCCATATGATGTAGTTAATTATAATGATACTTATGAGTTAAACCTAGATAAACACATTCCATTTGTGAAGAATGATTTTGGTTTCCAGTTGTACTCTATGTGGCCGCAAAGTGGTAACCAAGCAGCAATAGGTTGGTTCAATGCAGATGACCCTTATAGCCTAGATGGTATGCCAGAGGGTCGGGTACACCCTACAATGATAAGACCATATAATCATGTAGATGCGTTAGGGGGTAATGCAGGAAAAACAAATAATGGTGGGTTACTATATGAAAAGACACCATTATATTATACAAATTCAGATGGGGCAATACTAGCTGGTTCTGTTAAAAACCAAAATGGTGACCCAATCACAAAAGATTTAAAAGTAAAAATACTAAATAAAAAAGGTGAATCATTTGTAAGTCCAACAAAGTACAATATAGGTTCAGGTACATTTTCTAATGGGGGAGCAGTTGGATTACGATTTGAATTTCCTGTACAGATAACCGCATATGCAAAACCTGCAGCAAAGGTAATAAAGAGTTATGTAAGAGTAGCAGGGGTAAAAGCAGATGGAACATTAGAATATGAGACATTGAGTGAAACAGTAGTAGAAGATGCAAAGTTTGATGAAAATGGTAATGTAAAGATTTTAAAAGTAGATGAATTAAAAGAAGGTGATGCATACCTAAATGATGTAATAACCTCACCAAAAACCTTACAGCCTATAAAGGAGGTAGAATGGAAAGAGCAGACACCAAAAGGAAAGATAGATGATATACGACCTATGGCAGAAGATATATCTTCTTACACATTTGGTATCCTAACAAAAGAGGAAGCAGTTATATCAGCAGCATTAAAAGTAGAAGGTGGAGATGCAGAAAAAGTACGAGAGATACAAATGGAGATAGATAAATTTGCAAATGGTATTGTAAATTATTTTTCTATACCTTCAGATATGAATTTAGTGATACATGATTCACATGCTATAACAGATATAAGTACTATAAAAATAAGTGGTGGTACTGGTGTAGAGGGTGGTGAAGAAGGTCTTAAATTAGCAGAGCAAGGTGGTTCATCTGATATATTAGCTGGTTTAAATAATGCACAAAAAGGGGTAACTGGTTCACAAGAATTAAACCCTACTAAGGCATCACCTTCTGTGGAAATAGGTACCGATGAAATAGAGAACAAGAAGGCAGCACCTTCTGTGGAAATAGGTTCTTATGAGATAGAGAATAAGAAGGCAAATATAGTAAAATCAATACCAAAGGTATTATATCTAAGATATATAGTGATACCTAAAAGAACACAGCATAATAGAATAACATTAAAGAAAGATGGGGTAGAAGTATTGTCTATATACCTATATAATAGACTACCCTTAGCTATGGATGCACTAGGAACTTTGGACTTAACAACAAATTTATTAGATGTAAGAACAGTATACCCAGACTTAAAAGATGTGAAGTTAGTGAGTTGGCATACATCTGACATTAATCCGATACCAGATAATCTAGCAGATGCACTGCCACCGAAGGTATCTGGTGGTCTAAATAGTGGTCCTAACCCAACAATGCCAGTAGTAATTAAAAATGCACCAATAAACCATAATATATACGTACAGTGGGAAATAGAGACATATACAATAGGAAAAGCACCAATGGTAGGTAAAGTAGAAGAATGGAGATTAAGTAGATATACAGCACAGTTACCAGAGTGGAGAAAAGCAATGATGTCACTTAAATTACATAGTGACCATGGATGTGCTGGTACATCCTTTAGTCCATCAGGCACATATAACTATTTTACAGTAAACCCAAATAAGCAGAGAACAGATTTAGGTTATAACCCAGATAATATGAGGTACAAGACATGGTTACACTCTAAAGCATTAACAAAGGGTAGTTATTCAGTTAGTCATGGTAAACCTTTTGTAGCAGTAGATGTAACAGGGGATTTAAACTTAATCAAATCTACAGCAGAGACACAAATCAATGCAGCTAGTTGGGTAGCAAATCAAACTGTAAGAAATGATTTAGCAAAACATAATATAGTATCCTCAACTAAAGGTGTACCTTTTGCAGGTGCAGATATACTAGATAAGAAAGAAATACTAGAGTATGGTATAGAAAATAAAGATGTATATAACCATGATTATGGGGTAAGAAAACATAAAAAAGGGGATTGTCTTTGTTATACTAGACCAGAAACACCAAGACCTAATTATTTGACAGCAGATTTTGAACTACAAGCATTAATAGAGAGATACAAACAAGTAAGTACAGATGCTCGGATACTAAAATCAGCACCTACTAAAGTAGAGAGTAATGGTAAGACAGCAATAGCTATGCAAGAGACAGGAAAAGGTACTTCTAAGTTAGAGGTAGCAGTGGTAGAAGCTTTAGAATTATAGTTCTAAGGTTATTTTTTTTGGAGAAAAATAAATTAAACTAATCTTACCCACTTAAAATTGCATTATAGCGAAAGAAAGTTAGAAGATAATTAATTCAAAAATCTATTTAATTGAGGATTAAGAAAAAGTGTTAGAGTAAATATAAGGGCAAGATGTATTAGAGTTTGATTAGCTTGAAAAATTGAAAATATGAGATTGAGGATTTGTAGTAATAACAAGATTTTAAGGGATTTTGATAATAGTAAAAAATTGAGGTAGTGTAAATATAGGTGTGGTAAGGGTTAGAGAGGATTTTGGTAAAAATGATGAAAAAATTATATTTTTTATGATTTGGGAGCTAAGGCTCTTATTTTTTTATTCTTTTTTAATTGTAAAAAAATGACATAAAACACTGTTGATATGAAGTGGATGATAAAAATTATCACTTATGAATTATTAGTAGCAAAAAAGTTAAATCTTATTTTTAAGATATTCAAATTTATAAAAAAGACTATTTGACTATAGTGAAAGATATTTACCAGATATTTACAATGAAGAGACATAAATGAGGTTTATAAGTACAAAAAAAGAAGAATGGGGGACAGATTGAGCAAATACGTACAAAAATGGCAGCTACTAGGACTAAGAGAGTGTAAGTTTAATTTGAAAAATTAGAAAGGGGATAGAAAAAGATGATGAAGTTCAAAAGAGTTAGAGAAAGGTCAGAAACAAATGAAACAAACACAATCAAGATAGTGGTAGAGATGACAGAAGAACTGAAAGAAGAATTGTGGCATCAAGGGATAGAGGAACTTGATGCAGTAGTTGATTTTGCTGCTGGTGAGATTACCTTAGAAGCAACAGTAGAAAGAGTTTGGAAGTAAGGTATAACAAAGAGTTAGAGAGTTTGGTGGGGATAATTTATTTTTGGTGGGGATAATTTATCAAAAGTGGGGATGATTTATTTGGGGTTGATGGGGTGGTAGGTGGTTGGTGGATTAAGTATCTATTCAGGTGTTGTTAATATAGGGTTATATAGATTAATGTAATTAATCTATATATAATAACCTGATTAAAATTCTCTATCTATTTTACAAATAGATAGAGAAAAAACATCAACCTGAATAGTTATTATAATCACAACATCCTCCTCAACTTCCTTAACTAACCCTCCCATCAAACTATCCCAAATAACCAAATTGGTCAGATCTGGACAACATGAACATAAGGAGCAAACAAGGGAATGAAAATACAAAGAAACAAATTAACAATACCATCATCTGCGACTGTACTTGACTGCTTCAATACAAGCAAAAATACATATTCAAATGGTTCAAGTGAATTCTACTTGCTATCTAATGATAGTAACTCTATTAATTCAATATTCATAATAGGATTATTCAGCTACTTACATCAAAACTACAATATCTATGACGAAAGTTCTTTCATTATAAGAACAGAAGATTTGAGAGCATTTTGTGGTTATTCCAGAGGTGGTAAATCAAAAAGTATTAAAGAGGAATTACTAGAACTTAAAAACATTAAAGGGATTGTTAGAGAGGAAACAATAAGATTAGCAGATGTGAAGATACAAGGCAGACAAACTGCTATTACTTCTAAATATTTCAATGAATTAGCAAATGCGATGAGGGAAAATAGCAGAAAAAAAGATGGGAACTTTGGTTCAAGTTACATGAGCATTGTATATGCAGATATAGCAAAAACAAAGAATAATGCAGCATCAGAGATAGCTATTGAATTGTGTAAGGTAATAGAAAGACGGGGCAGTATTGGTAATAATCAAGTGCATATTTCAATTAATAAATTGATTAAGAGATGTCAGTCACTAGGGCAAAAAATAAATAATGCTAGTACAAATGGTAAGAAAAATCAGGTATTAAAAAATGACATGATGAGAGCATTAACATTACTAAAAGAGTATACATCACTGTATGAAGATTATGAGGATATAGAAGTTAGATATCCAAACAGGATTAATCTTCTCAACAGTAAAGAATTGGTAATGGTAAATCATAAAGGCAAAATCATAAAAGAAAAGGGGACAAATGAAGATGAAAATAGATAAGAGTAACAAGCAAGGTCAAAAGCTACAACAAGCACTACAAGAGGGGGTATTAAGTCAAGGTGAGAAGATAAAAAAAGATATATTCAATAAGGCAAATAATGCACAGAAAAAAGCATTATTAAAGGATAAATTTGAGGGAGCACTAAGAAAAGTGGATGCTAATCTTAGCACTAACTTTAGATGTTTCAATGAGGAGCATAATGATAGTAACCCATCAATGAGATTTAATTTAGAAAAAGGTGGTTATCACTGTTTTGGTTGTATGGAAAATGGACAGAACTTCGATTTGTTCGATGCTATTAAGGAAGCACATGATTGTAAAGGATTTAAGGAGTGCTACAATAAAGCAATTCAGCTATTTGTAGCTGAAGGACAAACACTAGTAAAAACAAGTAATAGACAAGCAGGAAGATTTACAAAGGAAATGTATAAGATTTTGCACTACACTTTTCTTTATAAAATAGAAGAAGATGAATTTGCACTAGAATTTTTAGAAAAAAGAGGAATAAGTATAGCAACAGCAAATAGGCATGGGTTAAGATTGTGGGAATATCAAGGCTGGTGGTTCATAGTTTTTGTGAATGATAATGGGTCCATGGTCCGTAGAAGATATTCAAAGGATGATACATCTAAGATGTATGCGAGTGTACCCAGCAAATGGTGGAACCAAAGAGGGCAAAGTGGATTTTTCAATCAAAGGGTTACAGAAAAAGCAGCACTAAATAATGATATTGCCTTTGTAACAGAGGGAGCATTTGATGCATTAACAGTAGAAGAATTGGGGATGTATGGTGTAGCACTCAACAGTGCAAAACATATAAAACAGTTTTTTGAATCAAATAACTATCAATATATAGTTGCTCTATTTGATAATGATAGTACAGGAATGATTAGTAATGCAAGGTTTAAAGAACAAGGATATTACAGTGTAAACTATGAGGATTTTTCTCATTTGAATAAATATAAGGATATTAATGAAGCGTTAGTAGCTGATAGAGAAGCTACTAAAAGAGAATTAGCAGCACTAGTAAGAAAAGCAAAAGAATTTTATAAAATATAAGGGGGATACAAAAGATGACAAAAAATAAAACAGTAGTAGCAGCATTAAATCCTGATATTTTTTCTCAGGCTCAAACAGAAATAGATACAGAAAAGGTAAAAAATACTATATGGCATGGGAGCTTGCAGGATATGAGTGTAGGTGGTATTACTACATTCAATGCTTATATAAGTAATATGATGACAGTAGAAAAAAAGGTAAAAACAGGTATAAAAGAGTTAGATAAGATACTAGGTGGCGGGTATTGCATTGGACTTACAATGGTTGGTGGTGTACCAAACGCAGGAAAAACAACAATGCTAGTTCAATCAGCAGTAGAAATGAGCAGACAAGGGATTAATAGTGTATTCATAAGCTATGATATGAGAGGTTATGCATTGATGGATAAGGTATATAGTAGAATATCTTACTTATTGTATCAAAAAGAGGGTTATTCATTACAAGATTTAAATAAAAAGAAGTTACTTGAGGATAATGAGAAAAACAAAAGGATTATAGAAGAAGTAATCAAGGTAACTCAAAACTTCTCTATTGTAGATATGCTACAAACAACTGCCTTTGACAGCTTCGCAGGTGGATTATTAGAAGTAGATGGATATGATGATATTGAAAAAGTAATAAGGATATATGCAGATACATACCAAAATCCTGTTTTTTTCATAGATAATCTTCAACAAATGAGTGGATATCTAGGGTATGATGGTAAATCTGGTATTGATAAGACATTAAGATTACTGAAAAAATATTCTAGTGTATATAATGTTGCAATAGTAATAATTAGCACATTAGGTAGAGCATCATACAACAAAGATTTAGGATTGGAAGCTTTCAAAGAAAGTGGGAATATTGATTATGACACAGATGCAGCCTTTGTAATCCAGCCAAAATTCATAGGGGAAGATGAAAAAATGACAATAGATGATTTCAGAGAGCAAAATGAAAGAGATGTAGCTATTAAAGCAATAAAAGGTAGAGATTTTGGGTTTCAAAAATCTTTTATAACATTAAATGCACCCTATTGTACTTTTGAGCTTTATGATCCTGATGAGCAAGGTGGCAAAGAAGACAATAAAAGCAAAATTAAGGAAAGTAAAAATAGAGTACTGTTGGATTAGATAAGCAAATGAGCAGATAAGCAAATAAGCAGATAGGTTATAGCACGAAGTGATAATCTATTCAGGGTTAATGATAATTCCTGCCTACAGGCAGGAATTATTTATTTATCAGGATTTTTTTATAATTCAATCAAACGAAAATTACACTTCATTTTAAAGAATTTTATAGGATGGACACATTAAATAGACAAAAAACTAAAAAAGAACTTCTTGGACACAATCTCAAAAATCTTGGGCAGTAAAAAATATATTAATTATAACCAAGAAAGGAAGTGCAGAAAATGTTCAAACAAAATGAAAATATATTCGGTTACATACCGAAAGCAACAGTCAAAGTACCACTATCACAACCATTAGCAGCATTGGTGCTACATATGGTCAAACACAGATTTGGCGGGGGTATCACAATTTCGGTAGAGGATATCGAAGAACGAGGAGCACAGCTAGTATTATCTACATTGATAGATAATACTTGGGATGAAAAGGGTCATAAAGATTTGCTTGCGATTATTGAGGAAGACGATAAGAAACATCTAAAAGAGCTTATCAATGACATGATAGAAGAAAAGTTCGCAGAGGATGATGAGCGACTGCTGGAACATTTCAACCAGCTCAATGAAGAAGATGATGAAGAAGATTGGGAAGACGAAGAAGAATTAGCATTTTAAAGTAGGGCATTTTGCCCTGCTATCAAAGAAAAAGGGGGAACCGCAGATGCAAAAGAAGATAATTAATAGACCAGCAACAAGTAGAGTACAAGGATTAGATACAGTAGAGTTCACACTGATGGGGGATAGCTTTTCTAAGAGGATTTTAACACAGCTTCTAAAAAGTTACACATTAAGTATAGAGTTGTATAACAAAAGATTAATAGCAGCAAATTACAAGGATGTTAAAATAATTGGTAGAACTGAATCAAATATTTTACTTGTGTATGACATTAATAGAGAAGAAGAAGTAGAGTTTTGTGTTAGTGATATAAGGATAGTAAGAGTTTGTAAATAGATAAGGGAATAGGATTTTGGGAATGTTAAAATCTTGAAAGTTTTAGGATTGCAAAAACTAAGATTTTAACATTCTTCCCAAAACTATTTTTCTTTTTCTTTTTTCTCAAACTAGCAGTTTTGATAGTAAGATTTGAGAAAAAGGATGTCAAAGGGATATCAAAAGTAGTTGTCGGAATGAGTTATTGGATTACTTATAACAACTAGAGAATTAAGTATCTTCATAATCCCTAGAGATTATGGGGAAAGGAGGTCATAAAGGTGAAGAATTTCAGCTACTTCGTTGAAAATACAGATAATCAGCATATAAGAGATAACAGCAAGCTATTTAGCTTAATACAAGATTTGGAGGCCAGTGAGAGCGATATTTTCGTAGATAGAGAAGACCGGAAAACAGAGCTAAACAAGTTAATAGCAGTGTTAAAAAGTAATGACCGTCTTATAATTCGTTCAGTAGTTGACTTATCAGAAGATGCTAAAGAATTACTAGCAGTACTGCAAGAATTACAAGATAAGTCAATAGTATTATGCAGTATAGAAGAAAATTTTCTGAATGGGCAAGAGTATTATACTTCTATGAAAGGATTTACAAGGATTAACACTCATTACTTAGAAAGAAGAAGAAAGCAAGGCTACAGTAAGGCTGTGGAAAATAGTAAAGTTGGTAGACCAAAACAGACAGAAGCTATTAAAAAAGGGATAAGATTGTACAATACAAAAGCATTTAAAATAGAAGAAATCGAAAAAATGTGTGGGATATCATCATCCACTTTATATAGAGCTTTGAAAGAAGTTGACAGAGAGTAATAAATTTAATAAAAGTTTAGAAGATTGTCAGTTCATAAAATATACATTATAAGAACTATATTGATATTGAAGGATACTAATTTTAAAATGGAAAAAATAAGAACTTAAGAGATAGATAAAAAGGAACTTCATTAGAAAAATTATTGACAGAGAGGGGATATTAAATTGGCTAACATAAAAACAAAAGTTTTGACAGATGAGGAATTTTTCTTAATAATCAAAACTATTAAGACAGGATTTACAACAGAAGATGGTAATCAAGTAAAATCTAATCAAAGAATAGCTACAGCACTTACTTTACAAGCAAATTTAGGATTGAGAATTAGTGATATTATCAATTTGAGATTATCAGATATAATAAGGGATGGTAATAGATATAGATTGAATATCAAGGAACAAAAAACAGGAAAAGCAAGAGAGTTTACAGTACCTAATGATGTGTATACATATCTACAAAGTTATGCTCTAGATAATAACATTAAGACTAATCAAAAGTTATTTGGTATTACTGTAAGACAAATACAAAAGCATTTAAAAAGTGTTACTATATATTTAAAATTGGAAAAAATTTCAACCCATAGTTTTAGAAAATACTTCGCAGTATCCATATACAATGACAATGGTTATAACGTAGAGCTTGTAAGGCAACTGCTGCAACACTCTACGGTGGCAGTGACACAGCATTATTTGTCAGTTCAACCACAATTGGTAGAGCAGGCTCTCCAAAATCATATTAAACTTCCTAGCTAAGGGTTAGGATGTTTTTATTTTTTCAGGGATTTTAAATAGGATAAGGGCAAAGCCCTTATCCTATATTATATCTAAAAATAAGGCTACTCAAGGGAAAAAATGAACCTCTACACACATTGTAAACACTAGCCTAGAACCACTTCTCAAGGGAAATTCCCCTTGAGTTCTCTTTTTTTACCCTAAAAACTAGAGATTTTTCCCTTGAGTTTCCCTTGAGATTTACAAAAACATAAAAAAGAGAAACATATACAGTGTATACATTTCTCTCATTTAACTGATTTTATTTCATGTTTTGACAATCATCAAACCCTTGATTTACCTACTGTCAATGACTGTTTCTTCTTGTTATATCTACTTATTAAAATATCTTTTTAATAATCCTTGGAAAGCCATACCGTGTCTAGCTTCATCTTTACACATTTCATGAACCGTATCATGAATAGCATCTAGATTTAATTGTTTAGCTTTAGTAGCTAATTCTTTTTTACCGATACAAGCTCCATGCTCAGCATCTACTCGCATTTGTAAGTTTTTCTCTGTGCTATCTGTAATAACTTCACCTAATAATTCAGCAAATTTTGCTGCATGTTCAGCTTCTTCAAAAGCGATTCTTTTATATGCTTCAGCAACTTCTGGATGACCTTCTCTATCTGCTTGACGGCTCATAGCAAGATACATACCTACTTCAGTACATTCTCCTAAGAAATTTTGACGAAGACCTTCTACTATTTCAGGATCTACATCTTTCGCGATTCCTACAAAGTGCTCATCTGCCCAAGTTAATTCTTCATCAGATTGAAGAATGAATTGTGCCTTTGGTGCTTTACATTGTGGACATACATCAGGTGCACCTTCTCCTTCATGTACATAACCACAGACTTTACAGATAAATTTTTTCATAATAAATACCCCCTATTTAAAGTTAAATTATAAATATCAATCTATGATAAAATCGATTACTAATTTGTAATGATTACAATTTAATTATAATATATATATTATTTTTGTCAAGCTCTTTTTAAGTGTTGTAATTCTTTAAGATTGTTTTGATCTATAGGATTTTCAGTATAGCGAGTTTTTAATTTCATATATAATTGCTCTACTTGTTCGTATAAGCAATGTTTTTTTAGTGTACATTCATTACAGTTAAAACATTTTATTTGATCATAACGAGTAAGGCTTTGTTCTGGTTTTCCAAAGTCATTTATGATCCTTTGAATGATCGATAAAGGATAGAAAGTACTTAACTGCGTAATGGCAGGATATTCCTCTAATTGATTGATCTTTGTACCTATATAATCTCTAGCACATTTGTAATAAGTGCTTTCCATTTTATTATATGGATTTTTCTGCATATTTTCTATGAATCTATTTATTGCTTTATGTGCTTTTATATAATCACCCCTATTACAATAGATAGCCGTAATAAATAAATCAATTTTCATATAATACCAAGGAAATATATCTTTTACAGGGATATTTAAGAGTTGAGTAATGGAAGCAGCGCTATTATAATTTGAATTGGAAAAGAAATGCATGATTTCTTTAATTTGTTGATTGGAAATGTTTTCTATATTTCTTATATATTTTTTAATATTATTATATTCAGCATATTCATCTAGTGATTTAATATCATTAAATTCATCAATCTCACTAAAACCGGCGACAATCACGTGAAAACTGGGAAAGCCTAAGAAAGATACATCTCTTATGAAAACATCATATCCTTGTTTTTGTAATAGTTGGACTAAATAATTGAACATTTCCTTATTGTTTGTGGCTTTAATATATTTAAATTTATTGAATTCATAACTAAATTCTTTACTAAAAATTTCCGCAGGATAGAAACCTGAACCATTTACCAGGATTCCTAACAGGTTGCTTTTTTCATCTTCAATTTCTATCTTGTAAGCGTATTATTTTACCCCTTTCATACTTTTAATATTTTGTCCTTGAAAAAGTTCTGTTAAGGTTCTTTCAACAGCAATTTCAAATATTGGATGAGCTCCAAATTTAATAAAATAAGTTTGATCATCCTTATTGATGTAAAGGACACATACTACAGGATAGCCTTTATTTAATGAACAATCCTTTACAATTACTTCGTAATTGCCATTAGAGTCTATTTGTTTAATCATATTGTTTATTTTAGGGAAATCTTCTAAATAGCTTTTTGGAATTGTTGGTGGTGTAATTCTTTTTTTATTATTTCCTTATTAACATATCTTTCAAATACTTCTGATAATCCTTGCACTAGAGCTTCTTCGCTTGTATTTCCTCCACACATACCATTAGACATATACATCTTTGAAATTATTTTAATGGGTATGTGTGATATTTCATTATTATTTATATTTAAGTAAGGCAAAGCTACAAAATTAGAAGGTGTATCCTCATAAGAAACTGCTTTCCATTTTTTTAATAATTCCTTTTGATCCATAGTAGAATGTATTTGAGACATTTGATTTTTAATCCAATCTTCACTGCTATTTATAAGTTCTTCAATACTTAAATATTTTTCATCTGGGGAATAATAAAAACCTTTATAGTTTAAAGCTTTTGTATCTAAATCTGTAGTTAATCTGAAAAAAGATTGATTTTGTAATCTTTCCATGAGCTCACCATATGCACTTGCTAATGCGTAGTGAGAGGTACTGCCCTTTCCATTTGTATATAAATTTGTATTTGCAATGTTTAGATTTACAGAATAAAAACCATCAGCAGAATTTTGCCAACCGGTTTCTATGGTTAATATGCCTAAATCGGTAAGGATATTTCTGATTTTATGGATGGTATTAAGAGGTGATTCATCTTTATATTGTCTTGTACTAAATGAATTCATTATAAATCCTCCTGTATTAAGATTTTAGGTCTTTGAACTTTTCTACATTTTATTTTTTAAAATTTAAAATAGACCAGGAGTATTCCTGGCCATTTATGTTAGGATTAACTTGCCTTTTTCATTTCACGAAAAATTTTAAAATTTCTAGCATCCACCATATAAGTATGGTTGGCAGAATAATACGACTAGTAATAGGAAGAAGAATAATAATTCACTTCTACATCCTCCGCAACCGTCCAATAAGCTATTAGCCATAATGCATGCCTCCTTTAAATAGATTTATCTTTTACTATTTTTTTTCTTTAGCTAATATAAAATATGCAGAAAAATAGATATATGTTACTAAATCATTTAAGGAATCCATCTGTAATGAATTTTATAGGATTAAAATAGACCAGGATTATTCCTGGTCATTTAGTATAAACCTATTTAGATTTAATATATCTTTTGTACTTTACTATAATTTTTTAGATCACTAGCATCTACCGAATCCACCAAGGTATGGTTGGCAGAATAATACTACTAGTAATAAGAAGAAGAATAACAATTCAGTACTACATCCACCGCAACCTCCAAATAATCCATTAGCCATAGTATATGCCTCCTTTAACAAATTTTATTTTAAATATTTTTTTCTTTAGCTAATACAAATTATGCATAAAAAGGCATATATGTTACAAAAATCATCTAAGCAATTCATCTTCAATAAAAACGATATCTTTAATGTATATATGGTTTTTATCGTAATCAATGAGATCATCATTCTTCATTTTTATAAATTCTCTTGAAAGGGAGGGTCTCTGAACACCTAAGTATTCGGCTAGTGACTTTTTAGATAGTCCAATTACTAATTTATTTGTCTTTTGTTTTTTATATTCACTGATCATAAAGCTACAAAGTTTGGCTCTAATGGTATCTAAGGATAAGAGTCTCGTTCTTTTATTCAGCATAAGCAATTTATTGGATAAAAGAGTAAGGAAACTTTGAAGAAAAATTGTATCTGTGGATAGAAGGCTTAAAATTTGATCTTTTTGTATTGAAAAAATTGTAACATCTGTTAATGCAGTTACGGTTACAGGGAAATGATTGCTTTTAGAAAAAATAATTGCTTCACCAAAGATATCTGCTTCATTTAGATTTGTTAAGGTGAATACTTTTCCAGATGGAAAAATGGATTGTATATCTACGTTTCCTTTAAGGATAATATTAAGCTTATTACATTCATCCTCTTCAAAGGCTATAATTTCTTGCTTAGAAAAATCTCGTACTTCGTAATCTATATAATTTAGGATGTTTTCAATTTGTTGAGGGGAATAGTTTTTAAAAAGTATACATGATTGCAAAATTGAACTAATTTTTTTCATAAAAATACCTCCAAAAGTTAGTAAGGTAACATATGTTACCGATTATTATTTAAAAGATTATTATAATAGAACCAACAAGTCAAGTAAATGAGCGCAGTTAGACCGATAGGTTTAAAGCTTAAAATATAAATAAAGTCAAAATTATTAGGGACGGTTCATAAATTATTAAAACATATTGGTTGAATGATAAAAAGAGGAGGTAAGGACTAAATGAAAAGAAAAATTATAAAAATCCATGAAGAAAAGTGTAATGGATGCAGATTATGTGTGGAAGCTTGTCATGAAGGTGCAATTCAAATGGTTGAAGGAAAAGCAAAGTTAATTAGTGATCAATATTGTGACGGCTTAGGAGATTGCTTACCAGGATGTCCTACTGGAGCAATTGAGATCATAGAACGTGAAGCTGATGAATACTCACAAGAAGCAGTGGATCAATTAGCAAAAGAGAAAAAGGCTAAAAAACAGGAAGAGAATTTACCATGTGGATGCCCTGGAACATTTGCTAAAAAAATAGAAAAAAAAGCTGGAGGATGTCCAGGAAATAAAGCACAAAAAATTAATAATGATTCAGATAAAGAAAATGAATCTAAGATGAACATTAAATCAGAACTTTCTCAATGGCCAGTTCAATTAAAGCTTGTAAACCCAAATGCAGATTACTTTGAAAATGCTGATTTGTTAATTGCAGCAGACTGTACAGCTTTTGCATATGGAAATTTTCATCAGGACTTTATAAAAAATAAAATAACGGTTATTGGATGTCCAAAGCTGGATGACAATGACTATTATGCAGAAAAGATTGGATCAATGTTATCGAACAATCATATTAAGAGTATTACTGTAATTCGTATGGAGGTTCCATGTTGCACAGGAATTGTAAATATGGTTAAAAAAGCAATGCTAAAAACAGAAACCATTGTTCCTTATAATGAAGTAGTTATTGGAATAGATGGAACTATAAAATAAATAGAAACGAAAGGGGAATTATATATGAGTATGTTTTGTTATCAGTGTCAAGAAGCAGCAGGAGGAAAAGGATGTAGTGTAAGAGGGGTGTGTGGTAAGACGAGTGATGTTGCAAATTTACAAGATTTATTAATTTATGTTGTTAAAGGGGTATCATATGTAAATCAATTAGCTAGAGGTGCAAATGTAAATACTAAAAAAGCAGATAAATTTATTATTGATGGTTTATTTACGACAATAACAAATGCAAACTTTGACAAAGATGTAATTGAAAATAAAATAAAAGATGGATTAAATATAAGAGAGGAAATCAAAAAAGAATTAGAAAAAGTAAATGTAAAATTAGGGGACAATTTACACGACTCCGTTACTTGGAATGGACAAAGCACAGCTGAATTTGAAGAAAAAATGACGAAAATCGGTGTGTTATCTACAGAGAATGAAGATGTTAGATCTTTAAGAGAATTAGTAATTTATGGATTAAAAGGAATGGCTGCTTACTATGATCATGCACATAATTTAGGACACACGAATGAAGCCATCGTAAGTTTTATAGAAGAAGCTTTAGTTGCTACAACACAAGAAAAAACGGCAGATGAATTAGTAGCACTTACATTAAAAGCTGGAGAATTTGGCGTAAATGTAATGGCATTATTAGATGAAGCAAATACATCAACTTATGGAAATCCAGAAATAACCACAGTAAATATTGGTGTTGGTAAAAATCCTGGTATATTAATCAGTGGCCATGACTTGAAGGACATGGAAGATTTATTAGAGCAAACGAAGGGAACAGGTGTAGATGTTTACACACATAGTGAAATGCTTCCAGCTCACTACTATCCAAAATTCAAAAAGTATGATCATTTCGTAGGAAACTATGGAAATGCTTGGTGGAAACAAGGGGAAGAATTTGAAAGCTTCAATGGTCCAATTCTAATGACTACAAACTGTATTGTACCGCCAAAAGCTTCTTATAAGGATAGAATGTTCACTACAGGATCAGCAGGATTTGAAGGCGTTACTCATATTCCTGAAAGAGAAGAAGGAAAAGTAAAAGACTTCTCACAAATTATTGAACTTGCTAAAAATTCCAAAGCACCTACTGAAATTGAAAGAGGAGAAATCGTTGGTGGATTTGCACACAATCAAGTAATTGCATTAGCAGATAAAGTTGTTGAAGGGGTTAAGAGCGGAGCAATAAAGCAGTTCTTTGTAATGGCTGGCTGTGACGGAAGAATGAAGAGCAGAGATTACTATACTGAATTTGCGAAAGAAATTCCTAAAGATACAATCATATTAACTGCAGGATGTGCTAAGTATAGATATAACAAGTTAGAATTAGGTGATATTGGTGGAATCCCAAGAGTGTTAGATGCAGGACAATGTAATGATTCTTACTCATTAGCAGTTATTGCATTAAAATTAAAAGAGGTATTCCAATTAAATGATATTAACGAGCTTCCAATTTCATATAATATTGCTTGGTATGAGCAAAAAGCAGTAATCGTGTTATTGGCATTATTACACTTAGGTGTTAAAAATATTCATTTAGGACCTACACTACCAGCATTCTTATCTCCAAATGTGGCAAAAGTATTAGTTGATAACTTTGGAATCGGTGGAATTACCAATGTTCAAGATGATATAAAAATGTTCTTAGGATAAAAATATAAAAGAGAATTTGTGATCAATCACAAATTCTCTTTTACTATATTTTGATCCCAAATCATTAATTCATTTAAATTATTGAATACCTTTGTAGGATGTATAGGAGATTTTTCTAGCATTGCTTTAGTTGTATTTCCTGTAAGAACTAAGAAAGAGTTCATTCCGTAATTGAGTCCAGTTAAAACATCTGTATCTAGTCGATCACCAATCATACAACACTCATCTGTTTTTGATTGAATTCTATCTAATGCTTCTGCCACAATGTATTTTTCAGGTTTGCCTATGATGATCGGGTGTTTCTTAGTGGCACAGATGATACTAGCAGCGATTGAACCTGTATGAGGGGTAAATGTATCCCCATCAGGAATGGTATCGTCAGGATTTGTACATATAAATGTTGCGCCTGCAAGAATAAAATGCGTTGCTTTTTTCATATGCTCATAAGTAAAATCTGTCGTATATCCTACGATAACTGCATCAGGATTTTCTTCTACAAGTTCTACATTTCTTTGCTGAATTATATTTTTTAAAGCAGAGCTTCCGATTACATAAACCTTTTTTGCGGATAATTCTCTTTCAAGATAGCCGCCAACTGCATGGGAAGAAGTTAAGATGTTTTCTTCTTTAACATTTATGTCCATATTGTGTAATTTATCTACGATTCCAGTTGGATTACTAATAGGACAATTGGTTACGATTAAAAATTCACGATTATTTTTAGTAAGATATTTTATAAATTCTTTTGCATGTTTAATGGGAACTCCGCCCCTATATATTGTTCCATCTAAATCAATTAAATATTTGAATGGTTTTGCCATTTTTATTTCCTCCTAAGTTAAAAACTACCTGTATTTTTAGCTTATAATTATTCAATACTATAATTATAAGGCATATGAAAAAAATAACTAGTGAAATGAGTGATTTATTTCTTAAATATACCTAAATATTTACTAGAACATAAATGGTTAAAATTAACTTGAAATGTGTTGTTATAAAGGGATTTCAAGCATTTCTGTTGTTAACAAAAAAGTATATAAATATTTTTCAAAATATTTATATTTTTAGTTTGACAGTAGTGAAGCGATGTGATATTCTTGTCTAGTAAGTAATTTGTAATTAATTTGCAAGTAATTTGCAAAATAAATTTTTTGGAGGATTTTTAAATGAAAAAAGGAACAGTAAAATGGTTTAACGCAGAAAAAGGATTCGGATTTATTTCTATCGAGGGAGAAGATGATGTATTCGTACATTTCTCAGCTATCCAAGGAGACGGATTCAAATCATTAGAAGAAGGACAAGCTGTTGAGTTCGAAGTAGAACAAGGAAACAGAGGACTTCAAGCAACTAACGTAAATAAAGCATAATAAATATTTTTATTTATATAGAGCTTTTAAAAAAAAGACCCTAGAAATTCTAGGGTCTTTTTTAAACCCCATAAAACATAAACAAACCTAGCAACCTAGGGGACAGTTCACAAAGAATTTATAATTGTGAATATGAAAGTTGTTCTTGCGCATACTAACAAGAAGTGAGGTGAGAAAATGCCAAGAACAGCTAGGCTAAAAAGTGAAGATTCAATGTACCATATAATGATACGAAGTATAAGTGAACTACAATTATATAAAGAAGAGAGTGATAAAGAAAAATATCTTTATTTAATACAAAAATATCAACAAAAATTTGGATTCAAAGTATATTCATATTGTCTTATGAATAATCATGGCCATTTATTAATAGATGGAAATGGAGCAGACATATCAAGGGTAATGCACAGTATAAATCAATGCTATGCACAGTATTTCAATAGAAAATACGAAAGACATGGACACGTATTTCAAGATAGATTTAAAAGTAAAATAATAAAAGATGACAAATATTTAATAGCATTATCAGCATACATACACAACAATCCAAAGGATATAGAAGGGTATAATAATTGTGTAGAAAAATATAGATACTCAACACTAGGAGTATACTTAGGATTGAAAAATGATGAATTTAACATAGTAGATATAAAATATATACTACAAATCTTTAGTGAAGAACTAAAAAAAGCTAAAAAATTATATGAAGAATTTATGAATAAGTGTCAAAATGAAGAGGCCCAAAAAGATATAGAATTTACAGAAAAAAATACAGAGTATAGAAGTGAAAGAATAATAGAAAGAAGAGATTATACCCCTAAGGATATAGTGGATTTTGTTATAAGATATACAAAGATAGATAAGAGAAAGATATTTATAAAATACAACAGAGAATCAACCAATAGTAAGGCTTTGTGTTCATTTTTGATGAGAAGGTTTTGTAACTTTTCACACAAAGACATATGTAAAACCATAGGGAATATAACTCAGGCAAGGATCTCAAGTTTATGTTTTAAAGGTATGGAGTTAATTTTAAATGAAAAAAACTACAACGCAATGTTAGAGGAATTTTTAGTCGTATAGTAAATGAAAAATTAAATATGATTAGGGACAAAATCTGGGTTTTTATTTAAATGCAGATTATTGGTGTTGCCTAAAATATGTATTGGGTGAAATTTTTAAAAGGAAATGAAAGCAAGTAATAGAATTGTTATAATAAGATGAAGTATTTTTTAGTTTAAAATTTTGTTAACCGTCCCTAGAGGTTGGAGGTGTTTGTTTGTTAACGATTGATTGGAAACCCAATAAATCATCGTCTGTTCCTTTGTACAGACAGATTATAGAATATATTAAGAAAAAAATAGGGAATGGAGATTGGACAATAGGGAGTAAACTACCGCCACAAAGAGAATTAGCAGAAATATTGGAAGTAAATAGAAGTACGATTATAGAGGCTTTAGATGAATTGAAGGCAGAAGGGTTAATCGAAGGAAAAAGTGGAAGAGGTACAATCATTGTGAACAATACATGGTCCCTACTAGCAGCAATAAATCCGCCAAATTGGCAGAAGTATATTGATAGTGGGGTACATAGGCCAAACTTAGAAACAATCCAATTAATTAATAAATTAGAGTTTGAGCCCGATATTGTTCGTTTAGGAACGGGAGAGCTTTCTCCAGAATTTTATCCACATGAAAAGATGAAAAAAGTTCTTCGAAATATTTCAAATAAGATTGAATCTTTAGGATATTTAGAACCTAAGGGGTTGCTTCCGTTAAGGCAAATAATAAGTGAGCATCTGAAAAAATATGGAATCAATGTATCTCCATCTTCAATCCTTATCGTATCTGGAGCATTACAAGCATTACAATTGATATCTATGGGTATTTTGCAGACTGGATCTAGAATATTTGTTGAAAAGCCTTCCTATATAAAATCATTACATGTATTTCAATCTACGGGGATGAAATTAATAGGTTTATCTATGGATGATAATGGGATTGAACCCCGCGAAATCATAAAGAATAAAATTAGCAAAAATAAAACATTGCTATATACAATTCCCACATTTCACAATCCTACAGGCGTTGTGATGCCAGAAGATAGACGGAACAAGATATTAGAATTATGTGAGAAAGAAAGATTACCAATTATTGAAGATGATGTATATAGAGAGTTATGGCTAGATGAACCACCACCTATGCCATTAAAATCTAAAGATATGAATGGAAATATATTGTATTTGGGAAGTATTTCTAAAACGTTAGCTCCAGGATTAAGAATTGGTTGGTTAGTAGGGCCAGAACCTGTTGTAGAACGTTTAGGAGATATAAAAATGCAGACTGATTATGGGTCAAGCTCCCTTTCACAATGGGCATTAGTAGAGTGGTTTTCTAGTGGATTATATGAAGAGCATCTTTCTGAAGTAAGAGAGAAATTGAGAATACGAAGGCAGGTTGCATTAAGGGCTTTAGAGAAAAGTTTTTCTGATATAGCTGTATGGAAAAGGCCAAAAGGTGGATTTTATATATGGTTAAGATTAGAGAAGAAAATATCTATGAATAAGATATTTTCAATGGCAGAGAAAGACGGTATACTAATTAATCCGGGATATATGTATGATTTTTCAGATAATCAAAGCATTAGAATTTCTTATTCTTATGCATCATGTGAAGAATTAGAAATGGGCCTAAAAAAATTATCTGAGTTAATCAGAAAATTAATAAATGAGAATAAATAGAAGATATTTTAAAGGTAGTACCTTTAAAATATCTTCTATTTATTTGGTTGGTAAAAATTTATAAGACTTGGTTGGAGACATTTGGATCTATTGGGATTAAAATAAGAGTAAATAAAATATTCATTAGGGAGGAAGGCATATGTTTGGGTATCTTGCGCAAGGATTTATGTTAGGGCTTGCTTATGTAGCACCTATAGGAATGCAAAATCTTTATGTAATTAATACGGCAATTAGCAAGGATAGAATAAGAGCATATCAGGTTGCTTTTATTACATCATTTTTTGATATTACACTTGCGTTAGCCTGTTTTTTTGGAATGGGCATGTTAATGGAAAAATCACAAGTGCTCAAAGGGTTGATATTACTTGTGGGTAGCATGATAGTAATATACATAGGGATTCAACTTATACGAAGTAAACCAGAAATAACAGAAGATGTAGATGAAAAAGATATATCAGATAGTGAGGAAGGAAAATCATCTGAAACAATAGAAGCAATAAGTACAAAGAAATTTTTAAGTAAAACAATCCTAGCTTGTTTTACTGTTACATGGATCAATCCGCAAGCATTAATAGATGGGTCTTTATTATTAGGAGGATTTCGTGCATCTCTTCCGGTAGAAGCTTCAAATATGTTTATTCTTGGTGTAGCATTAGCTTCAATATCTTGGTTTACAGGTATTACAACGATCGTATCTATTTTTAAAAATAATATAAATGCGAAAGTTATTAGATGGATTAATATGATCTGTGGTGGAGTGATTATATATTATGGATTTAAATTGGCATATAGTTTTATTCAATTGGTAAGATAAAAAAAGAAAAATAGTGAGAAAAATAGGGACAGTTCATAAATTTTTATAACTTAAAATGTTAAAAAATTTATGAACTGTCCCTATCGTTTTTATAAGCGTATCCACAGTATTAATTTTATTTTTTAAAATCTTATAAATATCTATTCTTTTGGGAAATTTATATAGGAAGGAGATATTTCAGTAAGAAAAAGATTATGGAGGCGATGTTATAATGAATTTTGCAGTTTTACAAGGGTTAGCTATAACGTATGGTCAAAAATTAATACTTGCATTAATTGCTTTAATTGTTGGTTTGAAATTAGTTAAATATGTAGTGAAATTAATTGAAAAATCGCTTCAAAAAAGTGGTGTTGATAAATCACTACATGTTTTTTTACTATCATTGACTCGAATAAGTCTTAAAATATTAGTATTTATTACAATTGCAGAGATATTAGGGATTAAGATGACTTCATTTGTAGCTATATTAGGAGCGGCCGGATTAGCAGTAGGATTAGCATTACAAGGAAGTTTATCAAATTTTGCAGGTGGCGTACTTATATTATTGCTAAAACCTTTTAAAGTAGGAGATTTTATTGAAGCTGCAGGATATATGGGTACAGTAGAAGAAATTCAAGTTTTTTATACAATTTTAAATACACCTGATAATCGTGTGGTAATAATCCCAAATGGCAATTTATCCAATAGCAGTGCTGTAAACTATTCTACTAAGGATACTAGAAGAGTTGATTTAGTATTTGGCGTAGGTTATGAAGATGATATTTTTAAGGTGAAAGAAGTACTAAATAGAGTTGTAAATGCCCATGAAATGATATTAAAATCTCCAGCTCCTATGATAAAATTATCAGAGCATGGAGAGAGTTCAGTAAATTTTATAGTGAGAGTATGGTGTAAGAGTGAAAACTACTGGGATATACACTTTGATTTATTAGAAAGTGTTAAGTTAGAATTTGATAAAGAAGACATAAATATCCCTTATCCTCATATAGATGTAAATATATCTAATAAAAATTAATTATTGGAGAGGAGTAGTTTGATGGAAATTAGGTTTGTGTTTTCATTAATTTTTGCAATTATAATAGCATTATTTGCCATATTGAACTCTGGTATTGTGACAATAAACTTTTTATTTACAGATATTGATATTTCTCAAGCATTGGTAATATTAATATCTGCTGTCTTAGGTTCAATTATTGTAATGCTCTTGGGAACAATTAAACAATTTAAACTAAAGCGTAAGATTAAGGAACTATCAAAATCAGTAGAAATAGTAGAGAAAGAAAATACTATATATAAAGAAAAAAATGAAGAATTAACGATAAAATTAAATGAAGAACATGTCGCTACAATTCAAAATATAGATTTAGATAAAACACAGGATGATACAGTTGATTAAAAGAAAAAAATAGAGACAGTTCATAAATTTTTGTAACTTAAAAAAGTTTATGAACTGTCTCTAATATTTTATTTTTTTTCGTAGACTATTTTGCCACCGATGATGGTCATAAGAGCCTCTACATCTTTGATTTTATCTTCTTCAATTTCATAAATATCTTCTGATAAGACGACTATATCTGCTAGTTTTCCAATCTCTAAATTTCCCTTTATATCTTCCTCAAAAGATGCATAAGCACCATCTATAGTAAACAATCTAACGGCTTCATCCACAGTAAGTTTTTCTTCAGGGAGCCAACCATTATGGGGAGACCCGCTTAAATCTTTTCTGGTTATAGCAGAATACATATTTTCAAAGATATTAAAGCTAACTACTGGGGCATCAGAACCACCTGCTATTTTAATACCTTTTCTTATCATAGATTTCCAATTATAAGTTTTCTTAGATTTTAGAACACCTATCCTGTCTTCAACTATATGCATATCATAGTCTATAAATATAGGCTGAATATAAGCTAGTATATTTTCATCAGCCATTCTATTTAAAATAGTTTCATCTGTAATTTGACAATGAACGATACCATGTCTAGCATCTTTTCTTTCAAGATGTTCATTGGCTTTTTTAAAGCTGTCTAAGCACATATATATTGCTTTATCTCCAATGGCATGAATTGCAATCTGCATATGGTTCTTATGCGCAAGGTTTACCATATCATCTAATGCATCTTGTGTATATGCTGATATACCTAAAGTAGAAGGATCATCATTATATCCATGGCATAGTAGAGCAGTTCTAGCACCTAAAGAGCCATCCATAAGCAATTTTAAAGGGCCTATTTTAAAGTTAGTATCTCCGAAGCCAGTTCTATATCCTAAATCTAAAAACTCTTTAAAGTCATCTTTTTTAGGGAGCAAGCATTGTTCATATATTCTAACAGGTAAGTGATCTTCTTCTATTAATTCTTCGTATGCTTTTAGAACTTTCTTGAAATCTCTATCAGGCATAGCGTCAAAATCATCCGTCTGAACAGAAGTTATTCCACTCTTAATGATATCTTTTATTGCATCTTTAAGCATATTTTTTATATCTTCAACAGAAGGAGCATCAATCATTCCGTATAAAATTTCTAATGCACTTTCCTTAAACATTCCAGTTTCAAAATCAATATTTTCATCGTGAATACCTAAATTTTCTTCTAACAGAGCCATTGCTGCACTATTTGCTACGGCTATATGACCACAACCTCTAGTATAACAAAGTGGATGGTGAATAGAAATTTTATCTAAATCTTCTTTCGTAGGAAATTTCTTTGTATGGAAATAATCTTGATTCCAACCTCTGCCTAAGAGCCATTTTCCTTGTGTAATATTTTTCTTTAATATGAATTCTTTTCCGTATACTATTAAGTCTTCTATGGATTTACAATTATTTAAAATTAATTTTTGCTTTGTATATCCATAATTTAATAAATGCATATGACTTTCATTAAATCCTGGAAGGGTTAATTTTTTATTTAAATCTATGATCTTTGTTTTCTCAGTTTTCAATTTTAAGATGTCTTCATTTTTTCCAAAAGAAAATATTGCACCATCTTTTATGGCGATTGCCTCTGTTATTGTATTTAGCTTGTCTAAAATTACTATTTTTCCATTTTTCAAAATTAAATCCATGTTAACTCCTCCTATTTTAAGTACAATTTTACATTTCAGAACGAAACTTAATATTATGGAAATAACTTATAAATAGTTGTATAATTATAAGATGTATATAATGAATACTTAGTTTATTTATAAATTATTAAATATTAAGTCAATTCTTTGTGTAAGTTTTTAGAAAGGATGAGTGATTCATGGAAAAAATCTTAGCCACAACAGCAAGGTTTTTATGGGATACGCCTTTGATATTTGCAATCTTACTCACTGGATTTTATTTTACACTAGGAAGTGATTTTTTTCAATGCAAATATTTTTCTCATATAATGACTAAAACCTTTAGAAAGATATTAACCAAATCAAAAAATAATGTTTCCAAGGGGATATTATCTCCTCTTGAAGCAGTGAGTACAGCAATAGGAGGATCAGTGGGCGTAGGAAATATAGGTGGTGTTGCTACTGCTATTGCAGTTGGAGGACCTGGGGCTGTATTTTGGATGTGGATTACTGCACTGATTGGTATGATTATAAAAGCAGCAGAAGTTACATTAGCCGTTTATTATAGAAATACGGATGAAGAAGGAAATTCTTATGGTGGGCCTACATACTATATTCAAAAGGGTATTGGGGAGGAAATGAATTTTAAAAGTTGGGTTATACCAGCGTTAATTTTTGGCGCGGGCATTTTTTCAACATTCTTTATTACAATACAAAATTATACTGCAAGTGAAGCTATAAGCTCTACTTTTAATATTAGCATGGTAAAAGTATCTATTGCATATATGTTTTTTACTTATTTTATGGTTTTTGGTGGAATAAAATATATTGGAAGGATCGCAAGTAAAATCGTACCGATTATGTGTGTGTTTTACATTATAGCTGGAATATTTATCATACTTAAAAACGCTGGTAACATAGGCCATTCCATGGTGCTAATCATATCTAGTGCATTTAATGGGACTGCAGCGACAGGAGGATTTACGGGAGTGGCCGTTTCTCAAGTGATAAGAATGGGTGTTTCTCGAGCTGTATTTAGTAGTGAAGCAGGATGGGGAATATCTCCCATGATTCATTCTACAGCAAAAACAGATCATCCTTTTAAACAAGGAATTTGGGGAGCATTTGAAGTATTTATAGATACGATCGTAATATGTACGATCACATCATTGGTAATTATTACAACTGGAGAATGGTCTTCTGGTTTATCTGGTGCTACACTGGCTTTAACTGCATTTCAAACAGGGATTGGAGAAACAGGAAGATGTATTGTAGCAGTAGGCGTGTTTTTATTTGGACTGACAACATCTAGTGGATGGTATTTATATTATGAGATCATACTTAGACATTTCTTAGGAGAAAGAACGGATATGAAAAATTTGATATTGAAGTATTATAAAATTGTATATCCTTTTCCAGGACTGATCATGGTTTTATATGTTATAAACAATGGATTACCTAAAAACTATGTTTGGTACTTTGCAGATATAACACTAGCCATTCCTACATTCATAAATATATTTTCAATATTGATTTTGAGTAATAAATTCTTTGAATTGGTAAAAGATTATAAAGCTAGATATTTAGGAATTGGGGAAATAGATGAAGATATGTATCTGTTTTATGAAGATTTTAAAAATGATACTAGAAATATGTGATAATTCACATATTTCTTTGATATTTTCGCTATAATGTTTCTCTAAAATAGAACTGTGATATACAGAATTTATTTTAGGGAGGAAAAGCGTAATGGAAAAAATATTAGATTCAATGGTAGGCTTTTTGTGGGGAAAGCCTCTAATATTTATGATCTTATTCACTGGTTTATATTTTATGATTGGTACCAAGTGCTTTCAATTTAGTCATTTCGGACATATAATGTCTCAAACTTTTGGAAAATTATTAAAGAAGACAAAAGATGAAGATAATAATTCAAAAGGTGTTCTTTCGCCTCTTGAAGCAGTGAGTACTGCAATAGGAGGTTCAGTAGGAGTCGGAAATATGGGCGGGGTTGCAACTGCTATTGCAGTCGGTGGACCAGGTGCTGTATTTTGGATGTGGGTTACATCGTTAATTGGTATGCTTATTAAAACGGGAGAGGTAACATTAGCGGTTTATTACAGAAATACGGATGAAGAAGGATTTACATATGGAGGACCTACATACTATATGGAAAAAGGTCTTGGAGAAGAAAAAGGTTTTAAATTATGGACTATACCAGCATTAATATTTGGATTTGGTATTTTTGCTACGTTCCCTATAACACTTCAAAACTATACAGTTTCAGAAGCAGTAAGTTCTACTTTTGGTTTAAATATGATTACAGTAGCTATTATCTATGTGATTGTTAATTATTTAATGATTTTAGGTGGGATAAAAACTCTTGGAAAAATAGCAAGTAAAATTGTACCAATTATGTGTTTATTCTATATTATAGCGGGTGTTTTTATAATAGGAAAGAATATTGGAAATGTTGGACCTTCATTTAGTTTAATATTCTCAGGTGCATTTAATGGTACAGCAGCTTTAGGAGGATTTACTGGAGCAGCAGCAGCCCAAGTAATTAGACTAGGTATTGCTCGAGCAGTATTTAGTAACGAGGCTGGATGGGGTACATCACCAATGATTCACTCTACAGCTAAAACAGATCACCCTGTTAAGCAAGGAATGTGGGGAGCATTTGAAGTATTTATAGATACTATGGTTGTTTGTACGATTACGGCATTAGTAATTATAATTACGGGAGAATGGTCTTCGGGGGCAAGTGGAGCAACACTTACATTAAATGCATTTGAACATGGAATTGGTTCTATGGGAAGAAAAATAGTTGCTATAGGCGTATTCTTATTTGGTGTAACTACATCTAGTGGATGGTATTCTTATTATGAAATTATTCTTAGACATGCATTAAAAGAGAAAGTTGCTCTTAAGAATAATATATTAAAGGTATATAAAGCAATCTATCCATTCCCGGGACTTCTAATGGTTATATATGTAGTTAAAAATGGTTTGCCTGGAAAATATGTTTGGTACTTTGCAGATATTACATCGGCAATTCCAACATTTGCAAATGTGTTTACAATATTATTATTAGGAAGCACATTCTTTAAATTAATTAAAGATTATAAGGCTAGATATTTAGGAATTGGAAAAGTAGATGAAAACTTCAAGGTATTCTATGAAGATAAGAAAGATACACAAGACAAAAAAATAGTAGCTTAATAAATTTTTAAAATATAACCTTCCTCAATGGAAGGTTATATTTTTTTGTATATGCATTACTTGTATAGCTAGTAACGTATTTTGAAGAAATACATATAGTAAATATAAAGGTTGCCATTGATCAATAGGAATACAATGGAGGTGTGAATATGAGATATCCCTATGGGTTTTATACGTTTATGTATCCATTTTATATGCCAGTACCATATTATAGAAGAGATATTCCTTATAGACGTATTAGCTTAAATAATAATTCTGTAAAAGTAAACCCAAAAGAAATAGACAATGAAAATGAATGTATTAAAGTAGATTTAAGAATCCCTGTATTAGAAGGATGTAAGAATAAAGAAGTACAAAATAAAATCAATACTTCAATTGAAAACGATGAGATGGAATTTAAAAAACAGATGGAAGAAGCAGCTAAAGAATATGCAGAAGAAGCTAAAAGAAAAGGAGAAACAATCAATCCTTATGCCGTTTCTACAATTTATGAGGTGACCTATAATAAAAACGACATTATAAGCATTTCTGTTATATATTATGAATATATAAATGAAAAACATTACTATATTAGAACGTCTTATAATTATGATCTTACAACTGGAAAATCATTAGGGTTAAAAGATTTATTTAAAGAAGGGGTTGACTACAAAAAAATAATTGATAATGAAATAAGGAAACAATTACTCGCAAATAAGGATCAATATTTACCAGATGCTGTGAAAAAATTTAAAGGCATTTCAAATGATCAACCTTTTTATCTTGAAAATGACAATATTGCAGTATTTTTTGGTTTTCATGAGATTGCACCTATTACATCAGCAATACCTATAATTAAGATACCTTTTTCTAATTTGAAAAAGGAACTAAAACCAATATATTTAAAATAGTTAAGCTCCTTCAATTCAGGAGCTTTTTTACTATCATTGTATCAAATATTTGAAATTATTTGTATAATTATAGTATATTGTTTAGGGAGGAATATACTATGACATATAAAATTTATTTAGTTGAGGATGAAGAAAATCTAAACTCCATACTTAAAATGTATTTAGAGAAAGAGGGGTATAGCATAAAGAGTTTTTTAGATGGTAAAACGGCTCAAGAACAAATTACATCTGCTCCAGATTTATGGATTCTCGATATAATGTTACCGGATATTAATGGATATACACTTATAAAACAAATTAAGGAATTTGATGAATCTACCCCTGTAATTTTTATATCTGCTAGAAATAAGGATTTAGATAGGGTAGTAGGATTAGAAATGGGAAGTGATGATTATATATCGAAACCATTTCTACCCAGAGAGTTGGTAATAAAAACGAAAAGATTATTAGAATTAACGTATGGGAAAAAGAATAATAAACATATTAGAGTAGGAGATTATCTTTTGGATAAAGTAACTCGAACGATTAGTGAAAACAACAAGTATATTGAATTAACGAGCAAAGAATTTGATTTAGTTTTATTTATGGTAAATAATTCAAATCAGGCTTTTTCTCGAGAACAGATATTGACAAATGTATGGGATGAAAACTATTATGGCTCTGATCGTGTGGTGGATGATACCGTTCGTAGAATAAGAAAGAAGATGAAAAACATTCAACTAGATACTATATATGGATTTGGCTATAGGATGGTTAGCGAATGAAAAATAAGCCATTAGGTTTCCAAGTATGGATTGTTATTACTAGTTTTATAACGATCATCTCTTTAATAATCGTTATGTTGATATCGTACACCATAAATGATTTTTTTATAAATGAAACCTATGAGATTATCATCAATAATCAGAACACCATAATTGAAAGAAGTAAAAATAAAGAATTGCTAAAAGTATATAATAGTATCAATATAAGTCCTGATGAAACGAAGAATGAAGGTCTAGAGGCGAGGCATATCATTGTTTCTAAAAATGAATTAAAGAAAAGAACCGATGAATCGAAAAATTCTACTAAAAAGATATTATATAAAACAGCGATGTATCAAACCCAAGAAACTCATAGATATGCATTTGAAAAGGAATCAAAAAGATTATTCTGTGTAGTTACTAAAATGAAAATTGAAGGAAGACAAAGTTATGTGATATCGTATATGTGGGATACGGCTCAATCTAAATTAATGAAATCCTTATTTTCTGAAATAAAAAAGATTTTAATAATGGCATGGATCTTAAATATAACCATGGCAAAGGTGATTGCTAACAAGATTACTGCACCCCTTCGATCGTTAGAGAATAAAGTAAGAAGAATATCAGGTAAAAATTGGACAAATCCCATAGACCTAGACAGAAATGACGAAATAGGAAGGTTGGCTACCTCTATTAATTCAATGCAAAAATCATTAAAAGAAAAAGATCAAAAAGAACAATTATTTTTGCAAACTATATCCCATGATTTAAAAACGCCAATTATGGTAATAAGAAGCTATGCGCAAGCTCTTTTGGATGGAATGTATTTAAATAATTCCTTTGAAGATACAGTAAACATAATAGGAAATGAAGCTGAAAAATTAGAAAAGAAAGTGAAACAATTATTGTATTTAAATAGTCTGGATTTTATAATGCAACGAAAAAAGGAATTTAGTAAAGTGGATATAAAAGAAATAATAGACAATATACTGAATAGACTGTCGTTTCACAAGAAGCATATTTATATACATGCAGAGTTACAAAGCTGTATTTTTGAAGGGAATTATGAAGAACTTACGATTGCTTTAGAAAATATATTGGAAAATAACACACGGTATGCGAAGAGTTCAATAAAAATTGTAACAAGGAAAAAACAAGAAACAAACAATAATAGAATAGAGATTGTTATTGAAAATGATGGACCACATATAGAAAAAGAAGTGTTGGACAATTTATTTGATCGATTTTACAAGGGGCAGAATGGTAATTTCGGACTAGGACTGGCAATTTCTAAAAAAATAATAAATTTTCACAATGGCAATATTTCTGCTCAAAATATTGAAAATGGAGTGGAGTTTAAAATAATTTTGTTAATTTAAACCAGTTGACAGTCTTTCTCAAAAATGATATATTGTATTCATAAAATTGAATAAAATCTTCAGGGCAGGGTGAAATTCCCGACCGGCGGTTATAGTCCGCGAGCCTTTTGGCTGACTTGGTGAAATTCCAAGACCGACAGTAAAGTCTGGATGGAAGAAGAAGTTTTTTTTTTGCATGCAAATGTATTATTTATAATTCATTTTGTATGTAATAAATTAGAATGGTAATAATATCCCTGAAGAATTTTCTTCAGGGATTTTTTAGGTTTCCTCAGAGGAGGCAAATAAATTGAATGAAAAATATATGAAAAGAGCAGTAGAATTATCTAAGCTAGGAGCAGGATATACAAACCCAAACCCTCTAGTTGGAGCAGTAATAGTCAAAGAAGATCGTATCATTGCAGAAGGATACCATGAAGAATATGGGAAAGAACATGCAGAAATCAATGCATTTAAAAATGCAAAGGAAGATGTAGAAGGTAGCACTATGTACGTTACATTAGAGCCATGTTCCCACTATGGAAAAACACCTCCTTGTGCAGATGAAATCGTAAAGAGGGGAATCTCAAAAGTAATCATCGGAATGAAAGACCCAAATCCATTGGTTGCTGGCAAGGGGATTGAGATTTTAAGAAAAAATGGAATAGAAGTTATAGCAGGAATTGAAGAAGACGAAATAAAAAAAATAAATGAAATATTTATAAAATACATCACAACAAAAACTCCTTTTTGCATACTAAAAACAGCTATGACATTAGATGGAAAAATAGCATCAAAAACGGGAGATTCTAAATGGATCAGCAATGAAATGTCAAGAAGATATGTACATAAGCTACGACATAGAGTATCAGGAATAATGGTTGGAATTGGAACGGTGTTAGCAGATGACCCATCTCTAACTACAAGATTAGAAGAAGGAAATAGAATAGACCCAACTAGAATTATTGTTGATACAAAAGCTAGAATTCCACTAGAAGCAAAGGTTTTAAATTTAGATTCAAAAGCACCTACAATCATTGCAACAACAGAAAAAGCCCCAAAAGATAAAATAAAGGCCCTTAAAGAAAAAGGAGCAGAAGTAATCATAACACCTTTAAAAAACGATCAAGTGGACTTAAAGGAACTTATGAAAATACTTGGAGATAAGAACATAGACAGTATTTTGATAGAAGGTGGAAGCACACTAAATTACGAAGCTTTAAATGCAGGGCTTGTAGATAAAGTGATTTCCTTTATAGCGCCTAAAATAATAGGCGGAAGAAGTGCAAAAACGCCAGTAGGTGGAGATGGAATAGAATATATGAAAGATGCATTTACTCTTTCAAATATAGAAATACTAAGATTTAAAGAAGATCTTATGATTGAGGGATATATAGAAAGGGAAGATGGATATGTTTACGGGATTAGTTGAAGAAATTGGAACGATCAAGTCTATTTTAAAAGGATCAAAATCAGCCAAGATAACCATAAAAGCAGAAAAAATACTAGCGGACGTAAAATTAGGAGACAGTATTAGTACAAACGGCGTATGCCTTACCGTTACAGCCTTTGATAATGATAGTTTTACCGTTGATGTGATGCCAGAGACTATAAGAAACAGCAACCTAAAAAATTTAAAACAAGGAAGTAGGGTTAATTTAGAAAGAGCATTAAGACTTGGAGACAGACTTGGAGGACATATTGTTTCTGGACATATAGATGGAACTGGAAATATAAAATCGTTTCAAGTGGAAGAGAATGCTACATGGGTAGAAATTAGTACCTCTCGTGAAATTCTTAGATATATTGTAAAAAAAGGTTCTATAGCCATAGATGGAATCAGTCTTACAGTAGCAGATGTATCCGATAAAAGATTTAAAGTATCAATCATACCCATGACAAAAGATGATACTACGCTACTTCGTAAAAAAGTGGGAGAAGAAGTAAACCTAGAGTGTGACATGATTGGGAAATATATTGAAAGACTAATTACATTTAAAGAAGAACCAGCAAAAAGTTCTATAGACGAAAAGTTCTTAAGAGACAATGGATTTATGTAAAGGGAGGTATTACAAATGATTAAATTTAATACGATTGAAGAAGCAATCGAAGATATAAAGAATGGAAAAATGATTGTAGTTGTAGACGATGAGGATAGGGAAAATGAAGGAGATATTATCATAGCAGCAGAGAAGACGACCCAAGAAGCAATAAATTTTATGACAAAACATGCTAGAGGTCTGATCTGCGCGCCCATGATGAAGGAAAGATTACAAAAGCTTGATATAAATCCTATGGTATCTGTAAATACAGATCCTAAAGAAACTGCATTTACCGTATCTGTAGATTTTGCAGAGGCAACGACAGGAATATCAGCAGGTGAGAGAGCTACTACTATTTTAAAATTAATAGATGAAAAAGCTACGGAAAAAGATTTTAATAAACCTGGACATATATTCCCACTCATAGCAAAAGAGGGTGGCGTATTAAAAAGAGCAGGACACACAGAAGCAGCAGTAGATTTAGCAAGATTAGCAGGCCTTTATCCAGCAGGTGTTATATGTGAAATTATGAATGATGATGGAAGTATGGCAAGAGTGCCTGACCTTATGGAGTATGTAAAAGAACATGACTTGAAAATAATAACCATAGCAGATTTAATTGCGTATAGAAGAACCCATGAATCGCTAATACAAAATGCAGCAGATGCAAAATTGCCAACAAAATATGGTGATTTTAAGATGGTTGGATATGTAAATAAGTTAAATGGAGAGCACCATGTTGCCCTTGTAAAGGGAGATGTAGAAAATGGAGAACCTGTATTAGTGAGAGTTCATTCAGAGTGCCTTACAGGAGATGCATTTGGTTCACTAAGATGCGATTGTGGAGAACAATATGCTGCTGCTATGAAAGCCATTAACAAAGAGGGAAGAGGAATACTTCTTTATATGCGTCAAGAAGGAAGAGGAATCGGTCTTATTAATAAGATTAAGGCTTATCAACTTCAAGATCAGGGAATGGATACAGTAGAGGCAAATATTGCACTAGGGTTTCCAGAGGATTTAAGAGAGTATGGAATAGGGGCACAAATATTAGCTGATTTAGGCGTTAAAAAGGTAAGACTTATGACGAATAATCCTAAAAAAATATCTGGTATCTCAGGATATGGAATTGAGATTGTAGAAAGAGTATCTATTCAGATGAATCACAATGAGAGAAATGAATACTATTTAAAAACAAAAAAAGAAAAAATGGGACATATACTAAAATTTGAGGAGGAAAAATAAATGAAAACATACGAAGGAAAATTAATTGCAACAGGATTAAAAATAGGAATAATAGTGGGAAGGTTTAATGAGTTTATAGGAAGTAAATTATTAGGTGGAAGTATAGATGCACTTAAAAGACATGGAATGGAAGAAGATGATATAGAAATCACTTGGGCACCAGGCGCATTTGAAATTCCATTAATAGCAAAGAAAATGGCAAAATCTAAAAAATATGATGCAGTGATTTGCTTAGGTGCAGTAATTAAAGGGGCTACTACGCATTATGATTATGTTTGCAGTGAGGTTTCTAAGGGGATTGCAAATGTTTCATTAGATACGGAAATTCCAGTGATATTTGGAGTACTTACAACAGATACGATTGAACAAGCAATAGAAAGAGCAGGAACGAAAGCAGGAAATAAAGGATATGATGCAGCTGTTTCTGCAATTGAGATGGCAAATCTATTAAAAGAGATATAAATAAAAAGCAACCTTTGGTTGCTTTTTATTGTTCTTCCATGATAGGATCCTTTTTTTCACCTGTTAATAAATAATAAAGATGAATATTTATAATACAGAAAAAAGGAGCAAATAAAATATGTTTAATGATAAATTTAAAAGATATTATATTTTCCATAGTATTTATATCTATAGCCTTGTAAGCGAGAACGCCCTTTATAATAGCAGGAACGTCTATTAAAAAAGAAATAGAGAGCAATGCTAGTACTTTCCAAAAATTTTGTTTCACCAATTGTGCACTTTCGTCTAAATAGTGATCGGATTCTTTTAAAACGGCAATCACAGAAGAAAAATTGTATATGGTTAAAAAATAGATAGGAATGGGTGCAAATAAAATCGTTAGTATGATCTTAATCATTAGGTGATCTACTGCGAAAAGAACGATCATATTTGGAATGGCTGCTAATAGAACGATTACGCCAACAACCATATTTATTCCAAAAGAAATCCAAAACTTTTTTCTAACCCATGTAAATATTTCATCAAAATTACAGGGCTCCTTTTTATAGAGCTTAGATATTACGATAATAAAAGCAATAGAGATCCATGCATCAAATACTGAAAACGTTATTTCTAGTAAAGCTGAATGATTAAGAGACTGACTAGAATGAAACTTGATGTATTTTAATGCGTATTGAGAAAAAGACAATGACAGTAACAATACCACATGTTTTTTATACAGTAAAAAAGCAGATTTCAAAATACTTGGTATTTTAATCTTATCTTCCATAAATAATCCCCCTTGATAAGTAGTTTATGGTTACATTATAACAATGATGTTAAAATTTAACAATTAATATTTATTAGACTCACTTGGCTCCTATTTAAAAATCGAACAGGAATAAGTCTTGTTCCTAGTCCACTGTCTACATATAAAGTAGTATTTTTATCAAGATTAAATAATCCTTTATCGTATTTTGGGAAAAAACCATCTCCTGAAGAAAGGATAGCACCTATAAATGGAAGTCTTATTTGTCCACCGTGGGTGTGCCCACTTAGAATTAAATCAGACTTTAGGCTTTTTTTGTTGGTGATTATTTTAGGAGAATGAGATAATAAAATAGTAAAGAGATTAAAATCTATAGAATGAAATGTCTTTTTTAAATCATGGTGTTTCGTATGAAAATCATTTACACCACATATATTGAATTCCATATTTCCTTTCTTGAAAACTTTATATGTATTATTTAAAACTTTAACGCCTAGCTTTGATAATTCATCATTAAATATTTTTGTATTTTTATTTTTCCATTCGTGATTTCCATTAACAAAGAAGATCTTAGGATTAATTTCTTTTAAAGATTCTATAAATTTATAAGTATTATTATAATCCTTTGTATTTACATCTACTAAATCTCCAGTTATAACGATTAAATCAGGTTTTTTAGCTTTTAATTTATTGAAAAAATTATTTTTATGAAGATAGAATTTTTTATCATGAACATCCGTTATTTGAAGTATTTTTATAGTATTTTTTACTTTATTAGAAGATATGAATACTTCTTTAATTTTAGGAAAGAAAATTTCTAATAATAGATTTAGGGCAAAAACACTAAAACCTCCGCTTAGTATGGTTAAAGTAGGCAACATTGTGATGACTCCTTTTTATGAATTTAGACTACAATAGATAGTATATTCCATATTGGGATGAAAGTAACCAAAAAAAGGTTTCCTCATATAAGGAAACCTTTTAAAGATTCTACATTCATTTTTTTACTGAACATTTTCTGCATTAATCACAGGAAAACTTACTTCTTCATTAAATCCATAATAAGTATAGTGTCCATTGCTCATCGTTTCTGTTTTAATGCCTTCTAAGTTCATTTCTATCTTTTGAATCATATCCATAGAATCATGTAATTTTGTTTCTTTATCAATATACATTTTATATTCTACATTCATTTTCATATTTTCAAATAAACCACTCATAATATTAGATAACTCTTCTTTATCAATTTTTTCTTCTGTTTGCTCGTCTTGGTTAGCAACATCAGCAAACATATCTCCAAAACCTTCAGAGATAGACTTAAACATTTCTTTATAAACTTTATCAAAAGCATCTTGGTCTAATTTGATGTTTACAACATAATATTCTTTTCCATCTTTTGTAATATCTTCATCAAAAGAAGCATAAGGTGTAAATAATTTTATTTGATCTTTAGATAATCCAGTATTACCTGCACTATTATTTCCAGTTAATTCTTGCATTTTCTTCATAAAAGGATTGATATCAATCTTATTCCATTTTTCTTGACCAAGTATTTTCATGTACATAGCATTATTATCTAAAAATACTTCTGATGTCATAGCTGGAATATCTTCTTCAGAACTTATAACTTTAGAAGTAGATTTTACATAAACCTTTTGAGGTGTTTCTATAACGCCTTCTTGTGTCATGTTCATTTTCATATTTTGTGTACTTTCTGTAGATTCAGCATCTTCCATTTCTGGAAGCTCTGTATTTATGTCCATGTTCATATCTACCTTAAACTTGTATGAATCGAACCCGTTTAATTGATCACTAGATAATTGTAATAGCTGTTCTGGCATCATGCCTTCTCTCGTTAGATTCTTAATAAAGTCTTCTTCGCTTTGTGCCATGGCTAAAGTAGTCATAGATAAAATAAAAACCAACACCAATAAAATGGTACCCTTGTCAAGGACACTTTAAAAAAAGAGGGTTAGGCAACAAG
>JADPRS010000031.1 GCA_015686845.1 Lutibacter sp. B2 | reverse complement strand
ACCTACGCAATGCCAGAATCAAAATCTGGTGCCTTACCGACTTGGCGATACCCCATTATTTGGGGTGGGTGATGGGATTTGAACCCACGCATGCAGGAACCACAATCCTGTGTCTTAACCCCTTGACTACACCCACCGTATTAAGATTTTGAAAATATATTTAATGGTGGGCCCACAGGGATTCGAACCCCGGACACACGCCTTAGAAGGGCGTTGCTCTATCCAACTGAGCTATGAACCCATATTTTTGGAGCGGATGATGAGAATCGAACTCACATAGCCAGCTTGGAAGGCTGGAGTTTTACCACTAAACTACATCCGCTTATACTATTTCTTTCTTTTCTGTTGCCTACCATTTTGGTTATAATGGTCGGGGTGGCAGGATTTGAACCCGCGGCCCTCTGGTCCCAAACCAGATGCGCTACCAAACTGCGCTACACCCCGTAACAACCAACGAAGATTAGTATATATGATTTTTTCATCATCGTCAACCTATTTTTACCCCAAATTTCGTGTTTTTTGCAATTTATCTCTCACATTCAATGTATTTCTCTTTTTTTCTAATTATTCCTTCCGTTTTTATAAAGAGGGCAATTTATAAATTGCCCTCTTCATGAAAACAGTATTCCCTGTATTTTTTAAATTATACCTCTATAATTTCTACTTCGATATTTTCCTTATTTATCTCTAATACTGCATAAGTTGGACCTGTTCCTCTAGGCTTAGTCAAGCTTCCAGGATTCAGTATAATCATACCTTCATGTTCTACCTTAATGGCTTTATGGGTATGTCCAAATAATGCAATATGACAATCTAGTGACTTTGCTTTATAATACAGTCTATTTAAATCCGTCTTTACATTATATTCATGACCATGGGTAATAAATATTTTATGTCCTTCTATCTTCAATACTGATTCTTCTTGTACATCATCTTTAGAATCACAATTTCCTTTTATAGCAACTATCTCAATTCCCATCTTTTCACTTATATACAATGCATCTTTATAATAATCTCCTAAATGAATACACAGATCTATGTTCTTTATCTCTGATATTATTTTTTCTGCTAAATCAGTTTGTCCATGGGTATCACTGATTACCACTATTTTCAAAAGAATTCACCCCTAAAACAATTCTCTAAGTTCTTTTTGAAGTTTTTCTAATGCATTTGCACGATGACTTATTTTATTTTTTATTTCAGACCCTAATTCTGCAAAAGTTTTGTTATATTGTTCAATAATAAACAATGGGTCATACCCAAATCCTGCACAACCCTTTTCTTCATATCCGATAAGACCTTTACACTCTCCACGAACATGCATTTTTCTACCGTCTGGAAATGCCACTGAAATTACAGACACAAACCTTGCAGTTCTTTCTTCTTTAGGAACATCCTTTAGCATATCTAGTAACTTTTCATTATTTTTCTTATCCGTTGCACCTTCTCCAGAAAATCTAGCAGAATATACGCCAGGTCTATTTCCTATTGCATCTACCTCAAGTCCTGAATCATCTGCAACAGCAATAGAATTTGTTTTTTTCATTACTTCTACTGCTTTTTTCATAGAATTTTCTTCAAATGTTTCACCGTCTTCTATAATTTCTAAATCCCCTAATCCTGCTTCATCCATAGATTTAATTTCTAGTGGGAATTCCTTTAATATTTCTTTTATTTCTTCTAATTTGTGTTTATTTTGAGACGCTAAAATCACTTTTTTCATTTACTTTGCCTCCGTAATTGCGTGATCTGTACCGATTAAATCAGCTGCACTTCCTAATATTTTCTTTTGAATCTCTATTAACTCAGTATTTCCCTTTTCAGCTAATTCTAATAACTTCATCAGCTCTTCTCTACTAAATGGTGCTTCTTCTCCTGTTCCTTGTACTTCTACAAACTCTTTCTTTTCAGTCATGATTACATTCATATCTACCTTTGCAGTAGAATCTTCTTTATAGCATAAATCTAGTATAGGTTGACCACCTACTACCCCTACACTAATAGCAGAAACATAATTTTTTATTGGGAATTTCTTCATTTTTTTTGTGGTATATATCTTATAAATAGCATCCGTTAATGCTATAAATGCCCCTGTTATAGAAGCTGTTCTTGTTCCACCATCTGCTTGAATAACATCACAGTCAATCCAAAGCGTTCTTTCTCCTAATGCTTTTAAATCTATCACTGATCTTAATGCGCGTCCTATCAGTCTTTGAATTTCTTGTGTTCTACCATCAACTTTACCTCTACTTGATTCTCTTATTTTTCTACTTTGCGTAGATCTTGGCAACATTGAATATTCTGCTGTTATCCATCCTGTTCCTTTTCCTTTTAAGAAAGGGGGTACTCTTTCTTCAATAGATGCACTACAAATTACTTTTGTATCTCCCATCTCTATAAGTACAGATCCTTCAGCATATGCTAAGTAATCCTTTGTTATTTTTACAGGTCTTAATTCATTTTCTTTTCTTCCATCAATTCTATTCATTGTCATCTTCCTCTCCTATCCTTTTGGATATAGAATATTTTATCACAGAAAATTTATTATTTCACCACTCTTTATTCTATCCTGAAAAAATATAATTATTAAAAAATGATTAAAGCCAATGGAAAATCATCCATTGGCTTTACAATTAATATTCATTCGCAAATGTAGGAACTGCTACAGGTTCTATTTCTTGATCTTTAAGCTTTAATTCTTTTCCATTTACGAAAAATTTTACTGCCGCAATATTTTTATACTTCTCTTTTAATGTAAGTGCAAACGATTTAGATACACTTTCTGCTAACTCTTTATTATCTTTAATTTCAAGAATTTGTTCAGATAAATTAACACATGCTACATCATCATTCATATCCACATTTATTACTTTCGTTCCTTTAGGAATTTTACTGTATAACCCACTTCCTTCTGGTGGTCCTTCAACTAATGCATCTAATGCATCTAACATACCTACCCCTGTAGCATCTCCCTTTGCAATTGCCTTTGTTACAGGAATAAAATAAGATTCTAATCCATTGGTTGTTCCTTCATAATATACTACTACTTTATCTTCACTAGGGCCCTCACTTACATAATTAATATTATTTCTAGTCATATTCTCTGAAATATCTGTACCATACTCAAGTACACTTACTTCTTTTCCATTAACCATAAATTCTACACAATCAATTGTTGGAAATTCTGTCAATGTGTACGTTACAGATTTCACCAAATCTTCTTCTTCTGCTCTACTACAGCTCCCTAAAAACGCACTATTAAAATCTACTTTGCAAATACCTTCTTTTATGTTCATTCCAAGTATTTGTGTATTCGTAGGAATGACAGGAAATAATCCTATTGTTTCTATATCTTTTCTATTTGCAGGATTATTAATTAATGCTTTTAACGTTGCTTTTGCAATTCCTTCTGTCCAAGGTATTTTTCTCATAACAGGAATTAAAAAACCTTTGTCATCTTTATAATATAGGACAGTATCTCGTACCTGTTCATCTGTTTGTATTTCATCTGGGCTTTCAATTACCTTTGAAACAGCTTCATTGTTATCTTCAAATAAAGATTTCACCTTAGCCACTGGATTGCCACACCCAACTGTACTAACCATCATGCACAATAATAAAATAATCGCTATAATCTTATTGCTCTTCATTTATTTCCCCCTCCTCAAAACATCTTAATAAATTATATTATTGTTTTTGGAGCGGTATGTCTAAATTTATAAATTTTAAATTAATTCTTTTGAATCATAAAAAAAAGATATGCAAACAATGCTGCATATCTTTGATTTCATTTATAGTTTTTGATCAAAATATCTCTTAATTCCATCTAAAAGTGCTTCTGCACATTTTTGTCTATAGCTTTCTGTTGCCGCTAAAGCTTCCTCATTAGGATTTGATAAAAATGCCATTTCTGCTAATATGGCTGGCATCTTTGTCTCTCTTATAACGACTAAATTAGGTCTATGAACAATTTTTCTATCTACTGCATTTAATTTATTGATTAAAGAATTTTGAACTATTGTGGCAAAATTTTTATTATCTCTAGAAGGATCATCTCCATTGTATAATACTTGTACACCACTTATGTTTTTATCTGAATGTGCGTTATAATGAACACTTACAAATGCATCTGCATTTAACTCATTTGCCATTCTTGATCTTTCATATAATCCAATGAACGTATCATCTTTTCTAGTTAGATAAGTAGTAAATCCTTCTTCTTCTAAAAGCTTATTTAATCTTACTACTGTATCTAGCGCTAATGCTTTTTCGTTAATCTTTGATCTTGGAGTATGTGCTCCTGGATCTTTTCCTCCATGACCAGCATCTAATACCACTAATTTCCCTTTGTATTTAGACTCTGACATGATTTTATTCTCAAAATTAACAACAATATTATTTGTAACACCACTTTGTTTCTCTATTGTATAGGTTGTTCCATCTGCTAAATACACATCTATATAATAATACTTACTATTCGAATCATCTATCACGATACGTTGTACTACATTATCATCCATATCTAAAACAGCCTCATCAAGTTCAACTTCACTTTTTAGCACTGATAATCGTAATTTCTTATTAGCATAGTCAGCTTCATATTTGCCTTGATCTTGTAGGGATAATTGAAGCACGGATTGATCTGCGCCCTCTTTACGATAATCAAAACTATCAAGCAACTTATTATTCACATAAATTACCACATCATTTTCTTCATATGTAACAAATACATTATCAGCAGTCTGCCCTTCTTCTAAATCTAATACTACACGCACAATTTTATCATCTTTATCATAATTCATATCTGGTTCAAATTGTGCCATTCTAATTTTTTTAACACCCATCTTATTAAGATCAATTTCACTTTGGGGATATTTTAATTTTGCATTTAAAATATCTACAACCATTCTATTTCCTAAATTTATTGTATTAAATGCAGGCATTTCATCTGTATGTATTGCAATAGCATCCATTCCATTTATTTTTTTTACACCTACATCTCTTACCGTATTCGTAAACTCTATTTTGATGCCATGATTTTCTTTATCATAAAATATTTGATATCCTCTAGGAATTTCTAAATCAACTACAATACGTGTAACTGCTCTAGGTTTTGTTTCAAAAAGTGATGTTCTTATTTCAGAAATCCCATTAAAGCCAATGGTTTTTGTAGATACACCATTACGATCTTCAAAGTTTGGGTCTTGAATATCCAATTCTGTATTTGGAATATCTATTACCAACTTATCTTTACTTCCATACTTACTTCCTTCTAAATACATAGGTCTTACATTTACTTCTCCAGTTGTTTTAATCATTACATAAGGCGTTGCTCCTACTTGTTCAAACCAAATATCTTTAACTGCTTGCTTTGGTAAATCTACTGTAGCAGTCATCGTTTCTCCTATCCAGTTTACATCCATTCCTAATTGTTCAACCACAAAACGTAGTGGAACCATAGTTCTATATTTGTCTTGATATCCTAATAGTTTTGCAGGTACTCCATCAGGTAAATTTACTTTTCTACCATTTACATAAGCAATAGAGCTATCAATTTTAAGTATAATTTCCTTATTATCTGTCTTTATTGTAGCTTCCTGTTTTTCTTGATTCCAATCTATATTGGCACCTAATTCTTCAACAACAAATCTTATCGGTACAAGCGTACGACTTTTCCCTTGGATTGTATAAAGTACGGAAGGAACATCTGTATAAACATCTTTTCCTCCCATCAATAGGTTTACTGCATGTACATCTTGTACTTTATGAGAAATTCCATCATCTACTCTTATTGTCGTTTGTTCACCTTTCTGTCCAAATGCTGTAATACTCATAATCAAACTAATCATCATCACCAACACAATAGAAAATATACGTTTCATGCCTCGTCCCCCTAGTTTTTACCGTTCTACATTTTTTAATAAGTATACTATATTTTCTTTATATATACTTTTATATCATTGCAACAAGACTTATGTCAACTTATGTAGAAGATTTGTAATAATCATGTAATATATTCCAAAAAATAACAAATCAACATAAGTTGATTTGTTATCTTCCTTTATCATCTCTATTATACATCACTTTACAAGAAATGTCTTTTTCCATTCTTTTACGCTAAGCATTCTATGATCTGATATTATAAATAAAACTTCAATATCTTCTGGAGGAATGGTATGTGTAATAAGGATCTCCGCATCGTATCCTTTTTCTTGATCCTTTCGCTTTTTTAAATTTTCATTAAAACTTAATGAAGTATGCCAATATTTTTCTAAAAGTTCTATTCCTTTTGTATCAAGATACTTTTTACATTTTGAAAATTCTTCAATATTTTGTAATTCAAAGGGCTCATAAATTTGATTTGCATAGTTTTCATTTGCTATCCAGCATTGATCATTGGAAATTTTAATTGCTAATATAGCACTATGAGAATGGAATGCATGCTTTTTGGGGAAATTCATACTGGCAAAAATGGATTTATTTCTAATGACAAAGTTAGGAATCTCCAACGGTCTGTATTTGTCTATTAGTTCGTGAAATCCATCATAATTTGCTTTGTACGTAAATTTATCATCATATTTAATTCCATTTTGCAGTGTTTTTTTTAAGTCTGTAATATGAATAACATGATATACCACTCCAGTTTTTTCATAATCAGGAAAAATCATTTTATATCCCTCTCTTTTATTTAATAATATTTGTCAGCAATCTCATGTCTTTAGTGTTATCAAATATTATCAAATCCATTACATACATTTTTTTCAAGCTATAATTTTCACCCTATTTCAAATACTATCATTAGGAGGCGTTTTACTTGATGAACATTAACTGCTCCTTGAACTGTCTTTTTCAACAAGATGGAAAATGCAATCTAACACATGTTACATTTTTATCCTCCACACCTCATTCTGAATGCGTATATTTTATTCCTCCAAAGACATCCTTGTCTTCCTCTATTTCATCCAGTATTGATACTTCACCTCCTCAAGTGATAGATTAAAAAACTGGATAACATAAAAAAACCGAGCATTAAACTCGGTTTTTTTATATGAGCTAAATAATAAACATGGCTACAATCGTAGTCACAATCAAACCAGTCATAACAGGAATAAAATTTCTTCTTGCTAAATCTATTGGTAAAACTCTACAAATTGCAGCAACAGGAATTAATGACCAAGGAACTAAAGTACCTCCCCCAATCCAAATAGCTCCAATTTGACCTAATGCAGCTAATTTGGGAATACTTGCCTGAATAGAAGTTCCAAAAACCTTTGCCAATGAGCCTGCAAGCGCAATTCCTGAAAATCCTGATCCATCAAACCCTGTAATTCCACCTATAAGCATTTCCATAATTGATACAAGTGGCCTATTAAGTGGTGTTATATATGCAAGTGCATAGCCCATATCCGATAAAATTCCTTGTGAGCCTACTGGTAATGCCCCTTCTCCTAAAACTTTTACAAGTGATCCCATCTCGCCCATATAGAAAAAAGCTGCTATTGGAATGACAGGTCCAAAAATCTCCATGCCAAACATAAATCCTTCACGTACAAATTGTGTCGTTTTATCTAACGCTTCACCTTTATATTCTAATATACAAATCACAATTAATACAATCAGTGCCGTTCCTCCTATTAAAGCAGTAGCATCTCCTCCTCTAAGCTCAAATTTAAACATAGCAATGATATCTAGTAAAAATGCTAGGGGAACTAAAAGAGCTGTAAATTTTGTAGCAAAACTACTATTCTGATTTTCTTCAGTATCATATACATCAATCACTGATTTTTGAATTTTTCCTTTTCTCATATCTCTTTTTAATAAAATATAAGCTGTAACAATCGTTACAATTCCCATTACCCAAAATAGGGGTGTTCCTTTACTCATTATTGATTCAACACTTACCCCCGCAGCATTTGCATTAAGGGTTGGTGCCCCTTGAATAATATAGTCTGTAGATAGCGCTAGACCATGACCAAATAAATTAATAGACATTGCAACTCCGATTGCAGGTAATCCTACGCGAAGTGCAACTGGTAGTAGTACTGCTCCTACTAAAGCAGTTGCTGGAGATGGCCAGAAAAACCATGATGTAACAAGCATAATAATGCCAATAAACCAAAATGCAGCATCTGGTGTCTTAATAAATTTCCTAAATGGTTTAACCATCAATCGATTTGCTCCAGTTTCTTCTAATACCTTAGACATAGCTACAATACAAGATATAATCATAATAATCCCAAGCAATTCTCCTCCTGCAACAAGTAAAGAATCAAATATAGCCTTTGTAGCTCCTAATAATGTTTTTTTTGCTACAAACCCCATTAAAAATATACCTACAATTGAAGGAATTATTATATCTTTTCTCATAACCATTACTACAAATATAACAACGACCATCATTATATAGATCCAGTGAATTGTAGTTAATTCCACCATATAGAAACCTCCTTTTTTTATAACTTCTTTCATAATATTCACAAAAGGAGGTTTACGTTACATAAAAACAGTGTATACGATTGTATACACTGTTTTTATATATTATTTAATTGATGCATGTCCAAAGAACCAATGTCCAAGTGGTGTTACTTGCCAATTTCCAACCCTTTCTTTTACCATAACTGGTTTTGTGTAATAATAAATTGGCATAACCATCATATCATCCATCATCATTTTTTCTGCTTGATATAGTAAATCAAATCTTTCTTTACCAGTGATTTTTTTTGCACCTTCGATTAATTTATCATATTCTGGTTTTTTCCATTGTGCATCATTGTTTCCTGAATAAGACAGCCACAAGTCTAACATGGTCATAGGATCAGCATAATCTCCTAACCAACCAGCTCTAGCTATAGTAAAGTTTCCTTGATGTCTAGTATCTTGAAATACTGCCCACTCTTGGTTGGTAAGTTTTACATTTACGCCAAGATTTGTTTTCCACATCTCTTGAATGGCTTCTGCAATTGCTTTATGTGATTCAGATGTATTATAGATTAACTCCATCTCTGGCAATCCTTTTCCATCTGGATATCCCGCATCTGCAAGTAATGCTTTTGCTTCTTCTACACTTGCTTTATTTGGGTCTATTCCATAATCCCCAGCTACTTCTCTAAATTCTTTTTTATCTGCATCATATAGTTTTGGTGGTACAAATCCGGTTGCAGGAACTTGGCCAGCTTTTGTAATTTTTTCTACAATCGCTTTTCTATCAATAGCTAATGTTAATGCTTTTCTTACTCGAATATCATCCGTAGGTTTTTTTGTTACATTAAATATATAATAATAGGTTCCTACTTGAGGAATTATTTTAAAAGTAGGATCACTTTCTTTTAATCGTGGAATCTCTTGAACAGGGATTTTCTCATCTAATACATCTAACTCCCCTGATTCATAAGCTGTAAGTGCTGTAGATTCATCTACAATCATAACGGCTTCAATCGTATCGATTTTAACTTTATCCACATCATAATAATTCGTATTTTTTTCTAATACAATTTTATCTCCTAAAGCATACTCTTTTAATTTAAAAGGTCCATTAGATACTACTAATTCTGGATTTTTAGCCCAACCTTCTGGATCTTTTTCTACCACGTCTTTTCTAACTGGCATATAAGTGTAAAATGATGTTAATTCTAAAAAATATTCTGTAGGTGCATTTAATGTTACTTGTAATTTCTTATCATCTATTGCTTTTATTCCTACATCATCTAAACTTCCTTTTCCTTCATATGCTTCCTGTGCTCCTTTTACATAGAATAGTTGGAAAGCATATTCAGCTGGTTCAGGTACAAGATTAGGATCTATCGCCCGCTTCCATGCATATTCAAAATCACTTGCTTTTATAGGTTCTCCATCTGACCATTTTTCATCCCTTAAATAAAAAGTATACGTTAGGCCATCATCAGATACCTCATATCGCTCAGCTGCGGCTGGCTGTAATTTTCCATCCACTTCTCTCATTAGTCCTTCATACATATTATTTATAATATGACCTCCATCAGATGCACTGTTAAGCTGAGGGTCTATGGTCTTTGGTTCAGACCCTAAATTCCATTTTAATACATTTTGTGTTTTTTCAGTTTCTTTAGGTCCACAAGCAAACATAGTCATTGACATTGCGAAAACAAGAATCAAAGCTAAAGTTCTTCTTTTCAATTTTATTCCTCCTTCATATATTTTATATGCTTATTATAATAAGTAACATGCTGCATAATGTCCTGATGATATTTCCTTCATAACAGGTTCAATCTCTGCACATTTTGGCATTGCATGCATACAACGGGTTCTAAATCGACAGCCAGAAGGTGGATTTATAGGACTGGGTACATCTCCTTCTAGCAGTATTCTTTTTCTATTTTTCACTATATCTGGATCAGGAACAGGAATAGCCGATAACAATGCCTGTGTATAAGGATGTGCAGGATGCTCGTATAATTCTTCACTTTCTCCTATTTCTACAATCTTTCCTAAATACATAACACCCACTCTATCGGATATATATCGAACCATGGACAAATCATGGGCTATAAATAGATATGTAAGCCCTAATTCCTGTTGAAGATCGGATAACATATTTACAACCTGTGCTTGTATAGATACGTCCAGTGCTGATATGGGTTCATCACAGATTATAAATTCAGGTTTTACAGCAAGGGCTCTCGCAATTCCAATACGCTGTCTTTGCCCTCCGCTAAATTCGTGAGGATATCGTATAGCATGATCTGGCGATAACCCAACTCTTGATAATAAATCATGTACAATCTCTGTCTTTTCTTTACCCGTTGCAATTTTATGAATATCTAGTGCTTCCCCAATAATATCTCCTATTGTCATACGCGTATTTAACGATGCATAAGGATCTTGAAAAATCATTTGTATTTTTTTTCTATAGGGAATTAGTTCTTTATCATCCATTTTCGAAATATCTTTTCCACCATAGATAATTTCTCCATCTGTTGGTCTATATAATCGAATCAAAGTTCTTCCTGTCGTAGATTTTCCACATCCTGATTCTCCTACAAGTCCTAAAGTTTCTCCTCTTTTTATGTAAAAGCTCACATCATCTACCGCTTTTACGTATTGTGTATTTCCTCCAAAAAAACCCTTTTTCATAGCAAAATATTTTTTTAAATTTCTTACTTCTAATAATACATCTTTACTTTTATTCATTATATTTTCCCCCTCTTGACACAAGTGTCTACTTCTACTTTAGGGGCATCTTCATGAAGCAACCAACACATGGAACGATGATTCTTATCTGTTTCGAAATAAGGTGGTTGATTTTTCTCACATATTTTCATAGCATAAGGACATCTTGCAGCAAATGGACACCCTATAGGTGGCTTTAATAAATCAGGAGGAGAACCTTCTATTGGAACCAATCTCTGATTTTCTCCTAAATCTAATCGTGGAATAGACTTTAACAGCCCCATCGTATATGGATGTTTAGGATTATAAAAAATCTCTTCTGTTGTTCCTTCTTCCATGATTAATCCTCCATACATAACGATAATTCTACTACATACATCTGCAACCACACCTAAATCATGGGTAATCATTATAATGGATGTATTTATTTCTTTTTTTAATTTTTTCATTAACTCTAAAATCTGCGCTTGTATGGTTACATCCAATGCAGTTGTAGGTTCATCTGCAATTAATAGGGATGGTTCACAAGAAAGAGCCATTGCAATCATAGCACGTTGTCTCATTCCACCACTAAATTCATGAGGATATTGATTGATTCTATCACTGGGAGATGGAATACCCACAATTTTTAGCATCTCAATTGCCTTATTTTTAGCTTCTTCTCTATTTACATTTTGATGCCTTGTAATAGCCTCCTTTATTTGGTTTCCTATTGTATATACTGGATTTAGTGAAGTCATAGGGTCTTGAAAAATCATTGCAATTTCATTTCCTCTAATCGATTGCATTTCTTTTTCAGATGTGTTTACAATACTTTTTTCTTTAAATAAAATATCTCCGCCTATAATCTTTCCTGGATGCTGAAGTAGCTTCATAATAGACATAGAAGTTACACTTTTTCCACTTCCAGATTCCCCTACTATGCCAATTGCTTCTCCTTTTTTCAAATTAAAACTCACGCCTCTTATTGCCTTTACTTCTCCTACATGAGTAAAAAAAGATGTTCTTAAATTTTTAACTTCTAATATATTTTCTTTATTCAAATTTATCACCCCTATTTACGTAAGCGTGGATCTAGGGCATCTCTCAATCCGTCTCCTAGAAAATTAAACGCAATCATAGTAACACAAATCGCCAATGCAGGAAATAGCAATTGATATGGATATGATCTAAGTCCTCCTAATGCATCACTTGCAAGAGATCCCCAAGAAGACATAGGTGCTGATACCCCAAGTCCAATAAAACTCAAAAATGATTCTGTAAAAATTGCACTTGGAATCATCATCGTCATGGTTACAATAATAGGGCCCATAGCATTAGGAATCAAATGTCTAAATAGTATTCTTGATGTACTTGCACCTAAGGTTTTTGCTGCCAATACATATTCTTGCTCCTTCAAACTCAATACTTGTCCTCTCACAATCCTTGCCATCCTTACCCAGTAAATCGTTCCTATTGCCAATATAATACTTGTAAGTCCTGGCTTGAATACAACCATCAAAATAATGGCATATAGTACTAGCGGAATTGTTGAAATAATATCTACGATTCTCATCATAATATTATCTGTTTTTCCGCCCATATATCCTGAAATTCCTCCATAAAAGATTCCTATAAAGAAGTTAACTACACTCGCTACAACTGCAACGGTAAGCGAGATACGTGCACCATATAAAACACGTACAAATAAATCTCTTCCATGTCCATCTGTCCCAAACCAATGTTGTGCACTAGGTCCTTCACTACTTCTCATAAGATCTTGGTCTGAATATGTGTAAGCGGAAAAAAACGGACCAAAAACGGCTAATAAAAAGACGATGATAATCATAATTAAGCCAATCATAGCTAATGGATTCTTTTTAAGTCTTCTCCAAACATCCTGCCAATAGGTCATACTAGGTCTTACAATTTTTTCTTTATGTCTATCATTTTGATTGATAGGAATCCACATTTCTTGTGTGAATTTTTCATTTTGTGTCATAAAGATTCCTCCTTCCTATTTGTGTACTTTTATACGCGGATCAATAAATCCATACAAAATATCTACTACAAGTACCATAAATACTAAAAATACTGCATAAAATATAGTCATTCCCATGAGCACCGTATAGTCTCTATTTCCTACACTCTCTACAAAATATTTTCCCATTCCAGGAATTGCAAAAATTCTTTCTACTACAAATGAGCCTGTCAAAATGGCTGCAACCAATGGCCCTATATAGGTAACTACTGGAATCAAGGCATTTTTAAGTGCATGCTTTCCTACCACTACAAACTCAGATAATCCTTTTGCTCTAGCAGTACGAATATAATCTTGTCCTAAAACTTCAAGCATACTAGATCGTGTAAGCCTTGCAACAAAAGATAATGAGAATCCTCCTAATGCAATTACAGGTCCAATATAATGCTTCCATGTGGTTAATCCATAGGATGGAAGTATTTTTAACTTTGCACTAAATATATATACAATGAGTGTTCCTAATACAAAGCTTGGAATGGTAACGCCTAATGTGGCTAAAAACATAGCAACCCGATCTTGCCATTTATTTTGTTTGAGTGCCGATATCATTCCTATCGGAACCCCTAATGCCAATACCATAATTACAGAAACAAGCCCCATTTTTCCAGATACAGGGAATCCCTTTCTTATCAGTTGATTTACCGTAACACCTACACGTTGAAATGAAGGTCCTAAATCTCCTTTTGCAATCCCTCCTACATACATAATATATTGCTTCCATAAAGGTTGATCTAGATTATATTTTTCTTCTAATACTTTTACAACTGCAGGGGGCAATGCTTTTTCTCTAGTAAATGGACCTCCTGGTATTGCATGCATTAAAAAAAATGTGATGGTAATTACAAATAATAATGTAATAATCATTGAAATAAACCGATTGATTATAAATCTACCCATGATTCAACTCTCCTTTTAAATAGAAATTTCAAATCATTACTATATATTTATTTTCTCCTCAAATATTTCTAAATATGTTGTAAAAAACATATTTTTAACAACCACATTATGGATGTTTTGTAATTTCACACAAAAAATGAGGGCAAATTTTTGCCCTCATTTTTATTGTTTTTCAATATCAGCATATCCAAAGAACCAGTGTCCCAATGGAGTCTTATTCCAATCTTTAACATATTCTTTGACCATAACTGGTTGTGTATAATAGTAAATTGGCATAACAATTTGATTGTCTATCATCATTTTTTCTGCATCATATAAAAGTTTAAATCTTTCTTCACCCGTTATCGTTTTTGCTTTTTCTATGGCTGCATCAAATTCCGGATTATTCCAATGACAATCATTATTTCCTGAATAGGATAACCATAAATCTAACATAGTCATAGGATCTGCATAATCACCTAACCATCCAGCCCTTGCAACAGTAAAGTTTCCACTATGTCTTGTATCTTGGAAAACTGCCCATTCTTGATTTGTTAAGTTTATTTTTATACCAAGATTATCTTGCCACATTGCTTGAATAGCCTCTCCAACTAACTTGTGTTTCTCATTCGTATTATATACTAAATCTAACTCTGGAAATCCTTCTCCATTTGGATACCCTGCTTCTGCTAATAATGCTTTTGCTTCCTCAACTTGTGCTTTTGTTACATCTACACCATAATCTCCAGCCACTTCTCTAAATTCTTTTCCATTTGCATCATATAATGCAGGTGGAACAAATCCAGTTGCAGGAATTTCTCCTGCTAAAGTAACCTTTTCAACGATTTGCTTTCTATTGATCGCAAGGGTTAATGCTTTTCTTACTCTTACATCATCCATAGGTGCTTTTGTTACATTGAAAATATAATAATAGGTTCCTACTTGTGGGAAAATCTTAAATGTTGGATCTTCTTTTTGAATTCTTGGAATTTCCTGCACAGGCATTTCATCTATTACCTCTACATCTCCTGCTTCATATGCAGAAAGAGAAGTAGATTGATCTACGATCATATAGGCTTCAATTTTATCTAATTTCACTTTATCTACATTCCAATAGTTTGGATTTTTCTTTAATATAACCTTATCTCCTAAATTATACTCAGCTAACATAAAAGGACCATTGGATACAGCAGTTTCTGGATTTGTAGCCCATTTTTGAGGATCTTTTTCTACCATATCTTTTCTAACTGGCATGTACGTATAGAATGCAGTTAGTTCTAAGAAATATTGAGTTGGAGCAGTTAATGTTACTTGTATTGTTTTTTCATCTATTACATTAATGGCTACATCATCTAAGCTTCCTGTACCTTCATACGCTTCTTGTGCTCCTTTTATGTAAAAAAGCTGAAAAGCATACTCTGATGGCTCAGGTATAAGATTTGGATCTAATGCTCTCTTCCAAGCATATTCAAAATCATAGGCCGTAATAGGCTTTCCATCTGACCATTTTGCATCTCTTAAATGGAAAGTATACGTAGTTTCATCTTCACTAATATCATAACTTTCAGCTATAGCTGGTTCATATTTTCCATTTGCATCTCTCATTAATCCTTCAAAAACATTGTTTATAACGTGTCCTCCATCTTGCGCACTATTAAGCTGTGGGTCTAATGTTTTTGGTTCAGAACCCAAGTTCCATTTTAATACCTTTTCATTTTCAACCTTTGCCTGTTCTTGCTGTTGACCTCCACACCCCACTAAACTAGTAAAAACCAATGTTAGGATCAGGATTAAAGCCAAACCTTTTTTCGTCATTCTTTTTCCCCCTTTTTTTATAATAAATGACATGCTGAAAAGTGTCCCTTTTCTACTTCTCTCATCTTTGGTTCAATTTCTATGCATTTTTTAGTCGCATACCTACACCTAGTTCTAAATCTACAGCCTGAAGGTGGATTCATTGGGCTTGGTACATCCCCTTCTAATATAATTCTTTTCTTTTCTTTCATTACAATGGGCTCAGGTATAGGTATTGCTGACAGTAAAGCCTTTGTATATGGATGACTAGGGTGATTATAAACATCATCACATTTTCCTATTTCTACAATCTTTCCTAAATACATAACCCCTACTCTATCCGAAATATGTCTTACCATAGATAAGTCATGGGCTATAAATAAATAGGTAAGCCCTAATTCTTTTTGTAAATCTGACAACATATTTACAACTTGTGCTTGTATGGATACATCCAGTGCCGATATGGGCTCATCACATATTATAAATTCTGGATTCACGGCTAATGCTCTTGCGATTCCTATTCTTTGTCTTTGTCCTCCACTAAATTCATGTGGATATCTTATGGCATGCCCTGAAGATAGTCCCACTTTAGACAAAAGATTGTGAATAATTTCTAATCTTTCTTTTCCTGTAGCTATATTGTGAATATCCATGGGCTCTCCTATGATATCCCCAATGGTCATTCTTGAATTTAAGGATGCATAAGGGTCTTGAAATATCATCTGGATCTTTTTTCTATAGGGCAAAATTTCTTTTTCATTTTTATGAGATAGATCTACACCATCATAAATTATTTCTCCACTAGTAGGCTTATATAATCTAATAATCGTTCTTCCAGTAGTAGATTTTCCACATCCACTCTCCCCTACCAACCCCAAAGTTTCTCCCTTATATATATCAAAACTAATATCATCTACTGCTTTTACATAATCAATTTTGCTTCTTATAAATCCCTTTTTTATCTCAAAATATTTTTTCAAATGATTTACTTTCATTAAAACTTCCTTTTGTTTATCCAATAGCAATTCCCCCTTTTGCTTTGGTATCTGTCTTAGGAGCATCTTCATGGAGTAGCCAACACATAGCACGATGTTCTTCGTTTGTATAGAAATAAGGAGGTTGTTTTTCTTTGCATATTCTCATGCTATCTGAACATCTTGCTGCAAACGGACATCCTTTAGGCGGATTTAATAAATCTGGTGGGGTACCTTCAATCGGTATTAGCCTTTGACTTTCTCCTAAATCTATTTTAGGTATGGATTTTAGCAAACCTTTCGTATATGGATGTTTTGGATTATAAAATATTTCTTCGGAAGTTGCCTCTTCCATAATCAGTCCACCATACATTACTATTATCCTGCTACATACATCTGCCACAACCCCTAAATCATGGGTTATTAGTATAATAGAAGTATTAATTTCGTTTTTTAAATTCTTCATAAGCTCTAAAATTTGTGCTTGTATAGTAACATCTAAAGCAGTGGTAGGTTCATCTGCAATTAATAAAGATGGTTCACAGGATAGAGCCATTGCAATCATGGCTCGTTGTCTCATTCCACCACTAAATTCATGGGGATATTGATCTACTCTTTTATCTGGTGATGGTATTCCTACTAAGGTAAGCATCTCTATGGCTTTTTTTCTAGCTTCTTTTTTACTCATCTTTTTATGCTTTCTTATTACCTCTATAATTTGATTTCCTATTGTAAATACTGGATTTAATGAAGTCATGGGATCTTGAAATATCATAGCAATTTCATTGCCTCGGATTTTTTGCATTTCTTTTTGCGTAAACTCAACTAAATCTTTTTCCTTAAAAATAATTTCCCCATCAACAATCTTTCCTGGATCCTGAATTAACTTCATAATAGACATAGAAGTTACACTCTTACCACTTCCTGATTCACCTACAATACCTATTGCCTCTCCCTCTTTTAAATGAAAACCAACACCTCTTATTGCTTTTACTTCTCCTACATGGGTAAAAAATGATGTTCTTAAATTTTTTACTTCTAATATATTTTTATTTTCCACAAAATCACCTCTACTTACGTAATCTTGGGTCCAGAGCATCTCTTAACCCATCTCCTAAAAAGTTAAATGCAAGCATCGTAATACAAATAGCTATGGAAGGAAAAAATAATTGATAAGGATAAGAAGTTAATCCTCCTAATGCATCACTAGCTAAAGAACCCCATGATGGCTTAGGTGCTGAAACTCCTAGTCCTATAAAGCTAAGGAAAGATTCTGTAAATATTGCACTTGGAATCATCATTGTCATGGTTACGATAATAGGTCCCATAGCATTCGGTATTAGATGTCTAAATAGTATTCGCCATGTACTTGCCCCTAAAGTTTTTGCCGCTAATACATATTCCAATTCTTTAAGACTTAATATCTGTCCCCTTACAATCCTTGCCATTCGTACCCAATATATAGTTCCTATAGCAAGGATTACACTACTCAATCCTCTTTTTAATACGACCATTAATATAATTGCATATAATACTAACGGTATAGTTGAAATAATATCTACGATTCTCATCATAATGTTATCTACTTTTCCACCCATGTAGCCTGATATTCCTCCATATACGATCCCTATAAAAAAATTAACAATACTTGCAACCACTGCAACAGTAAGAGATACTCTTGCTCCATGAATGACTCTTATGAGTAAATCTCTTCCATGAGAATCTGTTCCAAACCAATGTTTCATACTCATAGACTGATTCGTTATTTCTAAATCTTGATCCGAGAAAGTATAGGAAGATAGATAGGGTCCAAAAATTGCTATTAAAAAAATAAGAATAATTGTTACTAGTCCAATCATAGCTAAATAATTCTTCTTAAGGCGTCTCCAAACATCTTGCCAATAGGTCATAACAGGTCTATCTATTTTTTCTTTATCCTTTTCTTCCCTTGATAAAGTTTCCCACATATAATCAGGAATTTTCATGTTTTCTTCCATATACACGCCTCCTTCCTATCGATCTAATTTTATTCTAGGATCAATGAGTCCATATAATATATCTACTACGAATACCATAACGACTAAAAATATTGCATAAAATACCGTAACCCCCATAATTACTGTATAATCTCTATTTCCTACACTTTCAACAAAATATTTTCCCATTCCCGATATTGCAAAAATCCGCTCTACTACAAAGGAACCTGTCAAAATAGCTGCAACCAATGGTCCTACATAACTAATTACTGGAATCAATGCATTCTTAAGTGCGTGCTTTGTAAGTACAGTAAACTCAGATAATCCTTTTGCCCTAGCCGTACGAATATAATCCTGTTGCATCACTTCAAGCATACTAGAGCGCGTCAATCGAGCTACAAATGAGAGAGAAAAACCAGCTAAAGCTATGACTGGCCCAATATAATGTTTCCATGTGCTCAATCCATTAGAAGGCAATATTCTCAAATTCGTACTAAATATGTGAACAATGAGTGTCCCTATTACAAAACTTGGTATAGTAACACCTAATGTTGCAAAAAACATAGCCAATTGATCTTGCCATTTATTTTGCTTTAACGCGGATACAATACCTATAGGAATTCCTAGTATTAGTACTAATAAAACAGATACACCTCCTACTTTTGCAGATACAGGAAAAGTCTTTTCTATGATTTCATTTACTGTCCATCCTACCCTTTGAAAGGATGGTCCTAAATCCCCTTTTGCTACATCTTTTAAGTATATTAAATATTGCTGATAAACTGGTTTATCTAAATTAAAACGTTCTTCTATGACTTTTAATATAGGGGCTGGAAGCGCTTTTTCTCTAGAAAATGGACCTCCTGGAGCTGCATGCATTAAGAAAAATGTTATTGTGACTACAAATAATAATGTAACCAACATTGAAATAAATCTTTTCGCTATAAACCTTCCCATTTCCAAACTCCTTTCTGTTTTTATTCCTACTAGCTAGGTTGTACATATACTATGTATATTAAGAAATGTATAAAAATATATCTAAAAAAAGAAGAATTGATTTTATTAAATCAATTCTTCTTTTATAAGCGTATTTACTATTTGTGGGTTTGCTTTTCCTCGAGATAATTTCATCACTTGTCCTATGAGAAAACCTAATGCTCTATCTTTCCCATTTTTAAAATCTTCTATTGATTTAGGATTTTCCTTTAAGACTTGTTTTACAATATCTCTTATTTGTTCTTCATCCTCTATTTGGATTAAGCCTTTTTCTTTTACGATCATTTCAGGGGTTTTTCCTGTTTCATACATTTCTTTAAATACCTTTTTACCAGCATTATTGTTAATGGTCCCTTTTTTAATTAATTCTAAGAACTTTGAAAAATCTTCTATACTAAATTTAATATCATCAATTTCAGTATTATTTTCTTTAAGTCTCCTATATAACTCTATTCTAATCCAATTGCTAACCATGTTGACATCCTTAAATTCCTTTACTACATCCTCAAAAAAATTAGCCATTTTCTTCGTTATCATCAAAACATCTATATCTTTTTCTGGTAGATTATATTCTTTTATAAATCTTTTCTTTTTATCATTCGGTAATTCAGGAATGGTTTCTCTGATCTTTTCGATCCAATCATAATCAATTTCTATCGTTCCTAAATCAGGCTCTGGGAAATATCTATAATCTTGTGCGTATTCTTTACTTCTCATTCTTATTGTTTCGTTTTTAGCATCATCCCATCTTCTCGTTTCTTTTACCGTATTTTCACTTTTTTCAAGAAGATGAATGTGTCTTTTTTCTTCATATTCTATTGCCTTTGCTACAGCCTTGAAAGAATTTAAATTTTTTAATTCTACAATATTGCTTACGAATGTTCCATCTTCTGATTTTACATTTATATTCACATCACATCTTAAAGATCCCTGCTCCATCTTACAATCGGAAACTTCAATATACTGGAGTATGGCCTTTAACTTTTCTAAAAACTCATAGGCCTCATCTGCTGATGTCATATCTGGCTCTGAAACGATTTCTATGAGCGGTACGCCTGCTCTATTATAATTTAGTAAGGAACTTCCCTCATTGGTATGTATTGATTTTCCTGCATCTTCTTCAAGATGTATTCTTCTTATTCTAATTTTTTGATCTGCTTCTGTTTTGATATACCCATCATGACAAATGGGTAGATCATATTGAGAAATCTGATATGCCTTTGTTAAATCTGGATAAAAATAATTTTTTCTATCCATTTTGCTAAATTGAGAGATTTCACAATTCAATGCAAGCCCTGCTTTTATAGCAAAATCCACTACTTTTTTATTCACAACGGGTAATGTTCCTGGAAGTCCTAAGCATATAGGACAACAATGGGTATTTTCATCTCCTACAAAAGAAGTGGTACAACTACAAAATATTTTTGAATTTGTAAGTAGCTCTGAATGTATTTCCAAGCCTATTAGCGTTTTATAATTCATATTATCACCTTCTATTTGGCCTTTCTTTATGATAGTTTGTATTTTTCTCAAATGTATATGCTGCTCTTAAAATAGTACTCTCATCAAAATAATTTCCTATAATTTGCATACCAATTGGTAATCCATCCTTAAAGCCACATGGTATAGACATAGCAGGAACCCCTGCAATATTTACTGGTACTGTGCAAATATCTGACATATGCATATGGAGTGTATCTTTTGTCTTTTCTCCTATCTTAAATGCAGTTGTAGGAGCAGTAGGCGTAATTAATAGATCAAACTTTTCAAATGCTCTATCAAAATCTCTTTTAATTAGTGTCCTGATCTTCAATGCTTTATGATAGTATTGATCATAATAACCTGCGCTTAGGGCATAAGTTCCTAGCATAATCCTACGCTTTACTTCATCTCCAAATCCTTCTGTTCTATTCTTTATAAACAAGTCTTTTATATTTTCATACCCTTGTGCTCTAAATCCATATCTTATTCCATCAAATCTAGCAAAATTTGAACTACATTCACATGATGCAATAATATAGTAAGCAGAAAGTGCATATTTTGTATGCGGAAGTGAAACCTCTTCTACTTCTGCTCCTAGAGATTTAAATATTTCTATGCTTGCTAATACTTGTTTTTTCACATCATAGTCTATGCCTTCTTCAAAATATTCCTTTGCAATTCCGATTTTTAGTCCCTTAACATCCTTTACTAGTGATTTTTTATAATCTACTTTTTTATAATTTGCAGAAGTAGAATCCATAGAGTCATATCCTGCAATTGCATTCATAACCAGTGCACAATCTTCTACATCTTTCGTAATTGGCCCTATTTGATCTAATGATGATGCATAGGCAATAAGTCCATATCTAGATACCAATCCATAGGTAGGTTTAAGTCCTACCAAACCACAAAATGAAGCTGGCTGACGAATGGAACCTCCTGTATCAGAACCTAATGCAAAAAAAGCTTCTCCTGATGCAACTGCTGCGGCAGAACCCCCACTAGAACCACCAGGTACTCTTTTTGTATCCCAAGGATTTTTTGTTATTTTGAATGCAGAGTTTTCAGTAGAAGAACCCATTGCAAATTCATCCATATTGGTTTTTCCTATTAAAATACTATCTTTTTCATATATCTTATTAATCACCGTTGCATTATAGGGTGGAATAAAATTCTGAAGCATCTTAGAAGAACATGTTGTAGCCATTCCTGCTGTACATATATTATCTTTAACAGCCATAGGAATTCCTCCTAAATCAGATATTTCTTTCCCATCAGCTATATCTTTGTCTACTTTCTTTGCTCGTTTTAGTGCTATTTCATCACGAATACTTACATAGGCTCCTATATGAGGATCTGTTTTTTCAATATGTATTAAAATTGATTCTGTTACTTCTTTTGAACTTATTTCCTTGTTCTTAATCTTGTCTCTTACTTCATGTGCAGTTAATTTATATACTTCCATTTTTAAATCTCCTTATTCTACTACTTTGGGTACTTTAAAACATCCATTTTGAGTATCAGATGCATTCATAAGTACCTCTTCACGATCCATAGAAGGTTTCATTTTATCTTCTCTAAATACATTCTTTACTTCTAGTATATTATAAGTAGGCTCAACCCCTTCTAACTTCACCTCATCTAATTCTTTTACATGCTCTAAAATATTGTTCAATTGATCTTTAAGTCCTTCTTTTTCTTCCTCCGTAAATGAAAGTCTTGATCGTTCTGCCACCTGTTCTACATCTTTTATACGAATTGACATTCACTATTCCCTCCTTCTATCCTTGTTATAATATAATATTATTATATCCTTTTTTATAGATTTTGGTAATTCATCTCTATTTTTAAAAAAATTTCGTTTTTTTTGCAGTGTTTTTTTTATTCTTTACGTCTTTATTAATGAGTACGAAAGGAGGGGCGATATGGTTAGTGATGATGAATTGATTAAACAGTTTTTGTCTGGTGCTGAAAATTCATTTAAAAAAATTATTGAAAAATATAAGGCCTATGTATTTGCTATCATTCTAACTTTTATAAAAGACCATAACGAAGTAGAAAACATAGCGCAAGAAGTGTTTATACAAGTCTATCGATCCCTACCAAAATATCGTTTTGAAAACCTAAAATCATGGATTGGTAAAATTGCCACCACCAAAGCCATCGACTTTAAAAGATCTAATGCAAAACGCTTTTGTGAGGAGACCGTAGTAGATATTGAAAACTTTAGAAGTGAAAAGGATCATAAATGTAGCACACCAGAAGAAATATTGCTTCAAAAGGAAAACAGCGAGGAAATTTATGCGATTTGTGAAAGTCTACCTGAAATATACAGCCATGTGATCATCAAATTTTATTTTGAAGGAAAAAGCTATCAGCAAATCGCATTAGAGGGTAACACCCCTTTAAAAACCATAGAATCTCGACTCTATAGAGCTCGAAGTTTATTTAAAGAGAAATGGAGGGAAAGTAGATGAATCACTATAGTAAAGAAAAATGGCTTCTTTATAAACAATGTGTTCTTTCAAGTCAAGAATCTAAAGAAATGGAAGATCATTTATTAGAATGTGATCCGTGTTTAGAAATCTTTCTTTCTCTAGTTGATGACGCTGAAATACAAATAGCATCAGAATTCATCTCACCAAAATTTACAGATACTATAATGAAGAAAATAAATACAAATTCTAAAGTAAGAAGCAAAAATCTATTTACTTATTATGTTGCTGCTGCTTTAGTAACCCTTATTTTAATGAGCAGTGGATTTTTTGAAAAGCTTGTAGATACAGTCCCTTATGCTTCTCAAACTGCTGTAATACAGGAAAATCTAAAACCAGAAAATTTCATCATGAACTTTTCTGAAAGAGTGGTAAATAAAACATCTAGTTTCATCGATAATTTTGAAGTATGTGATAAGGAGGAATTAAAATGAAAAAAAGTAGATTAGTAATGATTATGTTATCAGTTATTCCAGGGTTGAGTCATCTTTACTTAGGCCTTAAGAATAGGGCAATCATATTTATGATGGCATTTTTTGGAGCCATTATTGGTACTGGAGGGCTATGCTTTATAGTATCAGATGATGATCCTGCTATCATTTTATTGTTTGCATTGCCTCTTATTTGGTTGATTGCACTCATTGATGCTTTCTCCTTAAAAGAAAAAATAATTAAAAATGATTCTGAACTACCAATACACGATCAAAACATCATGGAAAAATCCAATCGTAAAACCATTACGATGATTCTTTCTATTATTCCTGGTGCTGGACATATGTATATAGGCCTTTCAAAAAAAGGATTAACCTTTATGAGTATCTTTTTCTTCGCCGTTTTCTTTATGGGATGGTTAAGTATAAGTCTATTTTTATTCATATTGCCCGTTATTTGGTTCTACAGCTTCTTTGATGCTTTTCATCTGGTTGATGAAGAAAATCCTACGGATGAAGATTTCACACTTCCTTTATTAAAAATGAATCACCGATGGATTGGATGGGGATTGATTGTATTAGGAGCGTTCATTGTTTTAGAAAGAATTATTTATCCTTTGATTCCTTGGGAAATTCAAAGATATATTCAAACTTCTATGGTAGCCATCATATTTATTGCTGGTGGCATTAAGCTTCTTAAAAACAATAAAGTGGAAGAAAAGGAGGACCAAATATGAAAAAAAGGCGAGTAGGTACATTGTCCATGGCTGCTTTATTAATTGCTTCAGGCTTTATGATGTTTATTGCTCAATTTAATAAAGCACAAGTTATAGATATAGCATTAAAAGGGTGGCCTATAATCCTCTTTCTATTAGGTGGGGAAATCTTATGGTATTCCTATAAAGCTAAGGATGAAAACTCAAAGATCAAATACGATTTATTTAGTATTTTCATTATATGTATCATTGTTGTATTCAATTTAACCATCTACAGTCTTATACAATTCGATGTTGTTTCAAAGGTAAATATGATGATTTCATCTCAGGATTATACTTTAAAAACACCTTATGAAGAATTTGAATTAGATCCTAGTATTAAAAAAATAGTTGTAGATGCACCTGACTTTTGCAAATTAATTGTTCGTACAAATGAAGGAAACAAAATTACTGCATCAGGTACTACACGTATTACAGCAGATTCAAAAGAAATAGCCGAGAAATTAGTGAAAACAAAAAACATTGTTACGAAAAAATCAGGCAATACCCTTTATTTATCATTCAATATGGCTTCTTCAAGGAGTAATTTAATATATAATGATTGTATGGAAAATTACACTATTATACTTCCATTGGATAGAAAAGTAGAAATCAATGATGGCAATCGTTTAGAATTACTGATTGATGATTTAAATAATGATTGGGTAATAGACGGTCGATTTGACACATTGGTTAGGCTGGGAGAAAATGTAAATGTTGCAATAGATGGTTTTGTTAAAAACGAAGAAGATTTTGGAGGAAATGTACAGTGGAATATTCCTCAGAAGCAAGAAACAAATGAAGAAACTCAAACCCCTTCTCGTACCATCAAAGGAGAAATCATTAAAGGAAATGGAAAACATAAAATTCATATACTCAATAGCAGACAATTAATTGTAAATGCGATCTAGTAAAATAGCCTATGAGAATTTAGATTCTCATAGGCTATTTTTATCAACTACTTAACCATCTCTTCAAATATTTCTAATTTAAATCACCTTAGCTTAATAACTATAAGAAAACTCCCTATTATAAAATAATTTTCTTTACAAATGGAGATGTCATTGACGATAGTAGCGCCCCGTAATTCAAATCAAATGAAACAATATCACCTACATTTAACCTTGCGTCTTTCGTTATGTCCATTAATAAATGATCACTTGTAGCACCTACTATTTCAATATTTTCATTACGAGGGCATAGACCTTCTACCTTCGTATCCTGACGACCTATATTTAAGATGCTTCTTACCATCATTCCCTTATCCTCAAGAACGGGAATGTTTCCAAAAGCATCCTGCCCGATTTCTCCAATAGGTACGGATGGTTTTAATTTCTTTTCAATTATTTCTGCCGATAGAACAAATGCATCTTGATGCGTTTCAGGCCATATCTCTCTGTTTATAGTCTCTCTTCCCAAAAGAATGCATTCACCAATTCTAAAGTGATTAATTCTCTCTGGCATTTTTCCTGACCCTAATAATTTTAGTGAGCTAGAGTTACCAGCAGATAAATATTCCAGTTTTATATTGAATTTTTCTTCAATGGCTTCTGCAAGATTTACCAGTTGCTGATTGTTTTCATAAGTTGGAATTGTGCCATTTAAATCTGTTAAGTTCGTACCAAGTCCAATAACCTTAACACCTTTTAAATTTATGACTTTTTCAACCATAGGCATTACTTCATCAGGCCAAACGCCCTCTCTTAAATCCCCAAGATCTACCATAATTATAATTTTATGTACAATGCCTTTTTTTAGACTCTCTTCAGAAAGTGCTGATATAATCTCATATTCTGTATTCAAGCTTATATCAGCAAGAGACACTACTCTCTCAACTTCCGATTTATGTGGAGATCTTATTAACAAAAACGGTATATTAATGTTATTTTCCCTTAATCTTTCTATATTCATTAGTCGAGACTCTCCAATCCATGTGATTCCGCCTCGAATCATTGCCTCTGCAACTTCCGGCATACCTAATGTACCTTTTGTAACGCCTGCTACTGAAACGTCATGTTTCTTACACAATGTCATAATAGTCCGAACATTGTGTTCGATTTTCTTTAAGTCAATTGTAATATAAGGTGTTTGCATAATAAAAATCCTCCTTTTGTTTCTTTGATTTTTAAAATCCAACAAAAACAAACTTGAAATTTTTCAAACTATAAATGTACACTTTCTATTATAAATTATAAGTTAATCTATGAATAGAAATTTTTTCCATTATTTTTTAACTCTATTTTACAAGACAAAAAATCAAGTTCATTTCAGAAAATTTGTTTACAATTTCAATATTATATGTCTATATATAAAAATAACCTATGAGAATTTATATTCTTATAGGCTATTTTTATCAACTATTTAACCATTTCTTCAAATTCTTCCTCAGAAATAACAGGAACACCTAACTCTTGCGCCTTTGTAAGCTTAGATCCCGCTTCCTCACCTGCTAAAACATAATGAGTCTTCTTGCTTACACTTCCAGAAACTTTACCACCTAATTTTTCTACAATATCTTTAGCATCTGTTCTTTTATATTTACTCAATGTTCCAGTAATTACAAAAGTCATTCCCTCAAATTTCTTTTCAATAGAATCATCTTCTACCTTTAATGACTTCATATTTACCCCTGTTGATTTAAATTTTTCAATGATTTCTAAATTCCGTTCTTCTTTAAAGAAAGCCACAAGACTTTGTGCCATCTTATCCCCTATTTCTGGGATAACCGTTATATCTTCAAAGCTGGCATTCATCAAAGTATCCATATCTTTGAAAACATCTGCAAGCAATACACCAGCTCTAGCTCCAACCAACTTAATTCCTAGTCCAAATACAACTCTTGATAGATCATTCCCTTTAGATTTTTCAATAGAATTTAATAAGTTATTTGCAGATTTTTCTCCCATTCTCTCTAAAGAAAGTACCTCTTCTTTTTTAAGATAATATAAATCAGCTATATCTGATATTAAACCGTTATCAAGTAAAAGCGTAACAATCGATTCTCCAAGGCCATCTATATTCATAGCATTTCTAGCTACAAAATGAATAATACTTCTTCTTAATTGTGCTGGACAAGCAGAATTCACACATCGAGTAGCAGCCTCCCCTTCTAATCTTACGGTTTCTTCTCCACATATAGGACAATGCTCTGGCATATTAAAAGGCTTTACATCTTCATTTCTCTTATCCAATACAACCTTTACTACTGCGGGTATTACATCTCCTGCCTTTTGAATGATTACATAATCCCCTATTCTAATATCTTTTTCCTGTATATAATCTTCATTATGAAGCGTCGCACGACTAATAACAGATCCTGCTACTCTTACAGGTTCAAATATAGCAGTAGGCGTAAGTGCGCCCGTTCTTCCTACTTGCACTTCTATATCTTTTAATAAAGTTTCCTTTTGTTCTGCAGGAAATTTATAGGCAATTGCCCATCTTGGACTTTTAGATTTCGTTCCCAATATTTCTCGTTGATTTAAATCATTAACCTTTACAACCAATCCATCAATTTCATAGGATAAAGTTGCTCTTTTTTCTGACCATTCATCACAAAGTTCTATTACTTCTTTCATGCTATTACATACATTATAATTTGAAGTCTTAAACCCTAATTTTTTTAAATACTCAAACCCATCTATATGTGTATCAAATGTTTTCCCATCAATGGTTTGAATGTTGAAAACAAAAATGTCTAAATTCCTTTGTGCAGTAATTTTTGAATCCAATTGTCTCAATGAACCCGCTGCCACATTTCGTGGATTTGCGAAAAGAGGTTGTTCATTTTCTTCTTGTCTTTTATTCAATTCTTCAAATTTTTCCCGGGAAATGTACACTTCTCCCCTTACTTCTACATTAACATTTTCACTCAATCTTAAAGGAATTGTTTTAATGGTTTTTAGGTTTTGGGTAATATTTTCACCTATGTAGCCATCTCCTCTAGTAGCCCCTTTAACAAATATGCCATTTTCATAACTTAATGTAACGGACAATCCATCTATTTTAGGTTCGACAACATATTCTACTTCTTCATCAAGCGCCTTACGCGTTCTTCCGTCGAAATCAAGTAAATCTCCTTGATTATAGGAATTATCAAGGCTTAGCATAGGTACAGTATGCGTAACTTGATTAAAAGATTCTAATGCCACTCCCCCTACTCTTTGAGTAGGAGAATCAGACTGCATTAATTCAGGAAACTCTTTTTCGATTTCAATCAGCTTATTCATCATTTGATCATATTCATAATCAGAAATAGTGGGATGATCTAATACATAGTAGTTATAATTATGTTCATTTAATTCATTCGTCAATTTTTCTATCTCTATTTTTGCTTCTTGTATATTCATTTTATACCCCCTACATGACCTTAATGGGTGCAAAACCAAGCATAAGCTTCTTAATCCCAGAATTATCAAAAGCAATAGTAAGTTCAGTATCTTCCCCCTTATTTTTAGCAGCTATTATCGTTCCAATACCAAACTTATCATGCATAATCTTTCTACCGGGAGTAACATTTTCCTTAGATGCAGGCTTAGACTCTTTAGGTGCTTGATTAATACTACTTCCTCTATAAATACCAACAGATGGCGCTAGAGCTTGCATATCTCTTTTTCGAATAGCCTCTTTATCCCGATCAACTAATTCCCCTGCAATCTCATCTATAAATCTTGAAATAGGATTATAATTTGTTTTACCATAAAGCATCCTCATTCTAGCATGGGTTAAAAATAAAATCTTTTCGGCTCTAGTAATCCCTACATAACAAAGTCTTCTCTCTTCTTCCAAATCCTGATCGCTATTAAGAGCTCTTTTTATTGGGAAAATTCCTTCCTCTAAACCTGCCAAGAATACGATTGGAAACTCTAGCCCCTTGGCACTATGTAAAGTCATTAAAGTTACGTGATTTTCTTCATCTTCCATCTTATCCAATGGTGATGTCAACGCAATATTTTCTAAAAATTCCTCTAATGTTCCAGTCTCACTATTCTTTTCAAATTCATTCGCTACTGATAAAAGTTCTCGCAAGTTTTCTATTCTTGACTGTGATTCAACCGTATCTTCATTTTTAAGTTCATCTATATATCCAGATTCCTCAAAAACATTCTCTATGATTTCACTTATACTTATTTCTTCTTTTAACTTTCTATATTTTGTAATTATAGATGCGAAGTCTTTAAGTCCTGTTGATACCTTTTTTGAAAAACCTTGTATAAATTCATCATCTAATAAAACATTAAATACACTTTCATCTGTAAGATTTGCTCTGTCTTCAATCTTTTCAATTGTTTTTGCTCCGATCCCTCTCTTAGGAACATTTATTACTCTTTTTAAACTCACATTATCTACTGGATTTTGAATTAATCTAAGATATGCAATCGTGTCTTTAATTTCTTTTCTTTCATAGAATTTTAAACCACCATATATTTTATAAGGAATTCTATTTCTCATAAGCGAATCCTCTACAACACGTGATTGGGCATTTGTTCTATATAAGATTGCACATTCCGAATAATTTACATCCCCATTTGAAGTCATGTTTGCTATTTGATTGACGATATAGTTAGATTCATCTTTTTCATCTGTAGCACGATAATATTTTATTTTTTCTCCTGCATTTTGAGAAGTCCAAAGTACTTTGTTCTTTCTTCCATAGTTATTCTTGATTACACAGTTTGCTGCCTCTAATATATTTTGTGTTGAACGATAGTTTTGTTCTAGTTTGATTACGGTTGCATCATCAAAACCCTGCTCAAAGTTTAATATATTCCTAATATCTGCGCCTCTCCAACTGTAAATTGATTATAGCGATAGGTAAAATTTTGATCTTATCTCTATCTTTTCCCCCGCTCCGCACCGTACGTGCAAGTTTCCTCGCATACGGCGTTCCATCGAATATCTAAATATATTCGACTTAGGGCTATCCCTCCACCACTTGTTATCATGGTTTCAAAGGTACTGTGCCCCTACTCTCACGTACATACATATAGTTTCTTCCACATTGGCTTCCCCCATATTATAGGACATCTCTGAGACATCAGATTTTCATTCCTATTGTACGCTTTAGACGTTCCAAATTGACTATCTTTACATACTCACTTAGGTGCTTTGCTATGAGCCTGTGACATTATACCTCCATTGCTTGGTATTCCGAATTTCATAACGATCATTCTTACTTTTCGGTATGCCACGACACATTCCTGTGCCTTTTATACTTTCATATAAATCAATGTATAGACTCTTTCATTCGCAAGTTCGTCAGTATCTACAATTTGATACATTCTCACCATATGAGTTTTCTAGACCTCCGACCTATCATACTACCCTATCCATATGGACTTAGGCGACTTCGGCCGACTTTACCTGGCTTCATACAAATGTTTATGTCCTTACATTTGCATGCAGGAGTATCAAGGAAAAGGTTTCAGACAGCATGGAGTCCTCATTCCCTTTTTCGTCAATTTAGTTATATTCTGTTAGAATACCTCGTTTTCCTGTTTAAGCAACAGTTATACGAGAACATCTCGCACGATCATCATCCCCTACAACACATAGGTTTTCATGCATTTCAGCAAGCATAGATATTAGCTTATATTGAACCTGATTGGTATCTTGGTACTCATCCACCATAATATAGTGGAATTTGTTTTGATAATAAGCAAGTGTAACAGGATCTTGTTCAAATAATTCTACGGTTTTAAATATCAAATCATCAAAATCAAGTGCATTATTCTTTCTAAGTTTTGCTTGATATTTTTTATAAATCTTTCCGATTGTCTCTGCTTGGAAATCCCCATCCGCATTCTTAATAAACATTGCTGGTGTTTCCATCTTGTCTTTTGCTTCACTTATTCTATGTTGAACCATTGCTAATGGATATAATTTATCATTAATATTTAGTTCCTTATAGCATTCTTTAAAAACTACTTTTTGATCCATAGCATCATAAATTACAAAATCTCTACTATATCCTATTTTCTGTATTTCTCTTCTTAAAATTCTTACGCAGGAAGAGTGAAATGTACTAACCCATATATCTGTAGGTCTTCCTAATAAATTTGTTACTCTTTCTTTCATCTCTTTTGCAGCTTTATTCGTAAATGTAATTGCTAGTATATTTCCAGGATATACGCCTAATTCATCTATTAAATGAGCAATTCTATGTGTAAGCACTCTTGTTTTTCCCGATCCCGCTCCCGCTAATATAAGTAACGGTCCTTCTGTTTTTAAAACGGCCTCCCTCTGTGGAGGATTTAACATGGATAGATCCATAAATAATCTCCTTTCTTATGTACATTTTCTTATTTTTTTTCCATCTATATGTAACTTATTCATTCTCCTCAAAAGAACTTCGATAAAAAATAGTATATCATATTTTCCATTTTTCCAGTAGGGTATACGAACATTCGTTTTGTACAAAAACACTAGATTTTGTTTTACCTAGATTTAGCGCTAAAAAGAAAAACAACTGATAACAGTAACAATAATTTCTCCTAATCATATTTTAATAGTAGATGTAAAAAAAATCAAAAAGTATTAGGAGGTAATGCTTCATGTATAATAATGTATATGATTATTCAATAGATGGTGAAAACACTCAGAACCCAAGACGCAGGCCTGGATACGGACCGGGATATGGCCCTGGATACAGACCAGGATATGGCCCTGGACATGGACCGGGGTATGGCCCTGGATATAGACCAGGATACGGACCAGGGTATGGTCGTCCTGGATATGGCTTTGCACCATGGTTATGGCTTTTTGCACCATTCTTTGGATATGGCCAAAGGTTCTGGTAATATTAAGGAGATTTGAGGTAATCTAAACGAATATAAGAAAGCAAATTAAATAAAAACGCTAGATTTAAAAAATCTAGCGTTTTATATATATGTAAATTCAATATTCATTTTATAATATGCTATATCTATTATACCTTTATCCATCTATCTTTTTTAAATCATCAAATAAAACAGGTCTGTAATCGTGAAGTTCAACACTCACATTATAATACTGAGAACCTTCCATTTTATTATTATGTAGATGACCATGAATATTAATATATGGCATATTCTCATTTACATACAGGGGTTCATGTGATAATAAATAAAAATCATCTAATATAATCCCACCGTCAATGACATCATTAAAACCTACATTATGCCACCATGTTTTACTGTAAGAACTATCATGATTCCCTATAATGAGTATTTTATACCCATTTAATTGTTGTCCAATTTTCTGTATATCTTCTTGGCACCCCCATGCAAAATCTCCCAAATGATAAATGGTATCTTTGTTTGATATGGTTTTATTCCAATTTTCAATTAATATCTTATTCATTTCTTCTACATTATCAAAAGGTCTATTTTCATAGTCAATGATCTTATCATGATTAAAATGTGTATCACTCGTTAAATAGATCATCTAATCACCCTTCCTTTTTTATAAAGTTAATTTCAATCCCTATTTCTATTTCTTTACTATTTCACTAAAAAATATTTATAAAAAAAGCTTCAGATTTTATATTATCTGAAGCTTTTTCCATTTATATTTTCACTTTATATTCCACATGTTTAGGATTTGGAAAATTATCTACAATCTCTACCTCAATCTCATTTCCCATAAAATAATTTTTTGTTTTCTTTATGGTCTGGCTGATTTTTTCAGTCCCCATGTCAAAATATAAACTTATATGAGGAAAAGGTATAACCGTAACACTCACATGTTTTAATTTTTCAGAAGTAATAATCGTATGTATAATACGCTCTTTTACATAGGCAATATACTGATCTTCCACATTTTTATCAAAATAATATTTTAATCGTTCTTCTTTATTTTTTTGAATTTGTTGTTGTATCTTGATGGATTTTTGTACTTCAGTACTCATTCCCATAAAATAACCCCCTTTATCCAATTTATTTTTAAAACAATCCTTACTCTTTAATTGCTACTTTCTTTTTATCTTTTATTTTTTCAATCCACGTTTCAACTAAGCTATATACAACTGGTATAACGACCATCGTCAAGAACGTTGATGCAATAAGCCCAAACATTAAAGATATTGCCATCGGAGCAAATAGGCCACTTCCCGATATTGCAAGAGGGGCAAGCCCTATAACGGTTGTAGTTGCACTAAGAATAATGGCATTAAACCTCTTTCCTACTGCATCTATACAAGCTTCATCAATAGAACATCCTATTTTTCTTGCATCATTAATGTATTCAAGTAATAATATACCATTTTTCACAACCAATCCAATCAACGCAATAATTCCTAAAAATGCTGTTAATGATAATGGTTTATGGAAAATATACAGTCCTATAACAGAACCAATTAAAGATAACGGAATGGTTATTAATATAACCATTGGTTGAATAAATGAATTAAATTGTACAACCAATATTATATAAATCACAAATATAGCAAACATTGCCAGTAATCCAACTACACCAAAATTTTCTCCAATGTCTTCTCGCTCTCCATCAAAATCAATTTTCACACCAGATGTATCTAGCTTAGGTAAAAGATCAAACTCAATAATATTTTCTATATCTGCTGGACTATATCCTGGAAGTTCATTTGCCAATAGTTGAACGGATTGATTTCGATTATATGTTTTTATTGTATCTTCTTTTTTTCCATAGGTTACTTCTGCAAACTGTTTTAGAGGAATTTTATTCTTTGTCATTGAAGAAGCTATTTCTAAATTTTCAAGTTCTTCTACACTATTTATTGTACTATTTACTTTAATGCTATATTCCTCTCCATCTCTTCTATAAACGGAAGATGTCCTTCCATATAAAGCAATATTTATTTGTTTTTGAATATCATATTTTGCGATCCCTAAATTACTAGCTTTTTCTTCATCCACCTTTACTTCAAGTTGGTATGTACTATCCTTCATATCATGACGTACATTTGTAGTTCCAGGTATTTTTGAAATCTCATCTTTTAAAAGATTTGATACTTCTCTTAGTCTCTCAAGATTATCCCCTGAAATTCTCAATACTACTTTGGCGTCAGCTGGTTTTGCATTGGCTAAAAGCCTTGCTGAACATTTCCCTCCTGAAATTTTTTCATCTAACATATTTTGAATATAATTAACAAACTCAACATTATTATTAAATCTTCTATTTTTCTTATCTCCTAAATCAAACTTACATACCATTTGACCATAGTCATCTGATGGACTTACGATAGGCGCTGAAATATAATATTTTGGCACACCATTTCCTACGCCAACCGTATAATTTGTTATCTCAGATTCCTTTGATAATAAAGCTACAACTTCATCTGTAAGCTTTTCCGTAGCATCTATACTTCCAGCTATTTCCGTCGTCATTTCTACATAGAATAAATTTTTATCTACATAAGGAAAAAACTCAGATGGAAGTTGTGGCATTAATACTTTCATAACAAAAACCAACATTAAAAATGTAGCAATAATCGTAACTGTTTTTGCTTTTAATCCTAATTGTAATGCTCTTTTAAAGAATACCCTTACAATATTTTCTTTATCACTTTTCATTTTACTTGGTTTAAAAGATATTGCTGCCATAGCAGGCGTAATAAACATAGATACAATATATGCGGCAATAATAGAAATAATCAATACCTTTGGTATAGATCCTAAAAATTCCCCTGCCGCTCCTGGCATACCCATAAGGGGTGAGAATGCTGCAATGGTCGTTAACGTTGCTGTAAAAATAGGTATGGATGAAAGTGCAGTTCCATTATAGGCAGCATCTAATTTCTTTTCTCCATCATCTATTCTTACTTGAATGGTATCACTTATAACGATTGCATTATCAACCAAAATCCCTAGTGCTACAATAAGGGCTGTAAGGGACATTTGATGGATATATATTTTCATTAAATACATTACAATAAATGTCATCAGTATGGATAAGGGTATTGCTGCTGAAACCACCAATGCATTTCTAAGTCCCATACCTAAAAATACGACTACAACAACCAATATAATCCCTTCTAAAAGGTTAATCATAAAATCATTTACAGACTTACTTACATCATCAGGCTGATAAATAACTTCTTCTACAAGTAGATCTTCAGGTAATTGTGCTTTTACTTTATCTAGTGCTACACGTACATCCTTACCAACGATTACTACATTTTTACCCTTTTCAAAATAACCTGTTAAAAGTACTGAATTTAATCCATTTTGTTTGTATTTTTCCACACCATCTTCTAAGTCCATATATATATTTGCAATATCCGATAATCTAGTAACCACGCCAGTATCTTGCGATACTGCTATAATGGTATTTTTAATATCATCTATATTACTATAGATCCCTGGTGTTTTAACTGTTATTTCACCAGATGCATATTCTATTTTTCCTGATGGAATTTCAATATTTTGTGCTTGTATTAAACTATCCACATCTGCGATTGATATCCCTAGTTGATTTAATTTTGCAATATCTATATCTACCTTTACTTCTTTATCTACTTCCCCTTCTATTTCAAATTTTGTAATTCCGTTCACACCCGTTAATTCATCTTTAAACAATTCTCCAAAAGAGCCCAATTGCTCATAGGAATAATTTTCCCCTGAAAGACTAATAATAATTCCAGCAGTTTCTACTAAGTCTGTTCTTATTTCTTGAACAAAAGCACCCTTAGGTAATTTTGACTGAGCATCTGCAACTGCATTCCTTATATCTTGCATGGCTTTATCATACGGTGTATCAATTGTAAACATTACCACCGTAATTGATAGTCCTTGATTTGATATACCTTGAATTTCGTCTATCCCATCTAATTCTGATAATTCATCTTCTATTTTACTGGTTACCAAGTCTTTTACATCTATAGGTGAAGCCCCTGGATAAGGTGTAATAATCATTGCTGCTGGAAATGATACATCAGGGCTTTCCTGTCTTGGCAATACATAATATGAATAGATCCCTAAGAAACCTATAATGGCTGCTAAAAATAGGGTGACTTTTCTTTCTTTTATTAGCTGCTTGATTAACTTATTCAATGTAAATGCCCCCTATTCTACAATATTTACTTTTGAACCATCATTTAGATTTTTCATACCGCTTATTGCTAACATTTCTCCTGCTTCAATCCCTTTTACCATTACTTGATCTTCATGATTTTTTAATATCGTAATGGTTCTTTTAAATGCTCTATCTTCTTTTACAATATATACATAATCTTCTCCATTTGAAAAAATGGATTGCATAGGAATCCATACCCCTGTTTCATTTCCAATACCAAAAGATAGTTTAGCGATAGATCCTAAGCGATAACTTTTATCCTTTACATATACTTCTGCGTTATATGTTCTAGTTGCCATATCTGGTGCCTCATCAATATTCTCAATAGTCCCACTAGCTTTATCTCCATCTACATTAATCAATGCTTTCGTACCTATATTCACTTTATTTAAGTCCTTTTGTGCTATTCCAACATTAATGATCTGATTCATACTTCTTAGGGTAACGATTGTCACATAATTCATACTCGGATTCGCAATTCGCTCTCCTTCTTCATGAGGTACATTCACAACAATCCCATCCTCTTTTGCATAAATCACTGCTCCATCAAGCAACGTAGCCTTATATTCAAAATCACTATTGCCAGAATCATATTGTGATTTTGATTGATTATAGGTAGATATTGAGGCATCTCTTTGAAGTTTTATTTGATCATAGTCATTTTTTGATACACTACCTGCCTCATATAATTTTTCTATTTTGTTCAATTGATCTTCATTATAACGCATTGCATCTTCAGCTTTTGTTATGTTTTCTTTTGCTGAATCTACATTTGCTTTTGAAGCATCTAGTTGCAATTTTATGTCTTTTGTATTTAGGCTTGCTAAAATATCTCCTTTTTTTACTTTATCTCCTTTTTCTACATAAACCTTTTCAAGTTTTCCACCTGTTTTAAAACTATAGTCCATACTGTTTTTTGAATCTACGGTTCCAATATAGCTCAGTGTCACAGGGTTTTTGCTTTCTTCAATCTTTTGTACTTTAACAGCTTTTACTTTTTCTTTTGGTATATTTTCATCTGCCTTTACACATGCCACTAATGTTAGCAACATACTACCCATCATTAAAATTAATAAGAATTTTTTCATAAATAGTCCACCCTTCTTCATTGTTTAAGTCTTGAATATGTAAATACTTGTAATTAATGAATGATTAATCATTCATTAATTATTTAAAAAAAAGAAAATTATTTTAATGCATTAATACAAATTTCTGTAATTCTTTTTGCTGATGCTTCATTAAGCAATGCTTTATAATTTTCTTTGTTTATATTTTTTGCTATATACATAAAAGGAATAGTAAACAATACGATGATTGCTTCATCCACTGTTATTTTAGGATTCATTTCTTTCCTTATTAATCCTACATCAATAATCTTTTTCATACATTCACACATATCTTTTTCTTTATCTTTACTTTCAAACTTTGTTTCAAAAATGAGTGTTATGACAAATTTTATAATAAACACATCTTCTTTGGCCCATCTAAATATTTCTAGCACAAAATCATGAATAATTTCATTGGAACTTCTCTTATTATCAAAAATTTTTATGAAATTTTCTCTCGTTTCTTTTGTATATGTTTTAACTAAATCCTCTACCAATTCTTCTTTTGTACAATAATATCTATATAAATACCCTGTTGAAACACCTGCTTTTTTTGCAATTTGAGCTATAGATGCACCCTTATACCCCTGTTGGATCATCATTTCCATTGCAGCTTTCTTAACCTTTTCTATTTTATTTGGGTCTGTTTTTCTTGCCATTTTTTTCACCCTTTTAATGAATTTTTATTCATTTATAATATTAACTCTTTTTTCCATATAAATCAATTCTTTTTTATATTATTCTGCCAAAGTATGAGATGTTGAAATTTTAAATGAAGGTATGAATTTTTTAAATAAAGCTGGTGCTATTAATGTCACCCATACGCCTACTATGAAATACCTCATATAATTGGCAATAATACCTGATGGAAAAGCTTTTTTCATTAAAATTTGAAGTGCTATGAATATGAATACACCGCTAACACATTTTACAATTTGATATTTTAAACTAGATTTTTCCTGAAAATGAATGTACTTATTTTCTACAAAATACCCAATCAATGCGGCTGTGGTTAAGCCCAAAATTTTTACGGCTATTTCGTTAAAATTAGACAACAAAAGTATCATTGAAATAAAAGCACATATGATTATGTTCATACTATATGTTATTTCATATTTGACCATCTTTTCAATGGTATAATCCAATACGATTACAATACTTCCAGCTATAACTATGCCTGCGATTACATCTAGTGGCCAATGTACTCTTAAATATAATCTTGAAAAAGCAACAAATATTACTGAACTCCATCCAATTATATACAACCTTTTGTTTTTCATCTTTTTCATCAGATAAATCCAAAAGGTAGCTATTGTCTGAGAGTGTCCACTTGGAAAAGAATAGCCAGGTGCAGATTTTTTATATACTGCATTTATTCCTTCTGCATATATGGGTCTTTGTATATGAAACAATTCTTTTAAGATATTATTTATATAGACGGATGTCATTATGATAAAAAAGAGTCTAATTCCCATGTTCTTATCAACACACCAATAGATATAAGTTATGGCTAAAATAAAAAATACTTCACTACCCAAATTTGTAATTAATATAAAAAATGTATCTAAGAAAGGATTACTCATTTCTTGTAAATATTTCAAGAATTCTAATTGCAAATTTTCCAACCCCTTTTGTAATATAACCTATGCCATAGAACTTTCTTTTTTCTGAACCCATATTCATTTCATAAAAATCAACATATAAGGAATGCCTCCCCATATGTTAATCTTCTTTATCTATATTACCATGCTTTGCCGAAATATTGTCTAGCTTTAAAGTTATTAATGCAAATAAATTCTCATTATTCTTATTGTAACACTTTCATATGATAACTCATATTGTAATAAAAGGTTTCTTTTTTATATTTTATAAAAATGTTATCCATTAAAGAGGCGATTTGTATGAACTTTAGACTTATTAAAAAATATATTTCAAATAATTTGCTCTTTTTAGGAATCTTTATGCTTATTATTTCTTTTTTCCATTTGAACAAATGGATATTTATCCAAAATAAATTCACTGGTGAAGAAGAAAAAGTAAATAATATTTTAGAAACTGAAATGAGAAGCAGTGAGGATACCAATTCTATAAATATACAAGAAAAAACTATGATTGATACTGATACAGATCATAAAACTTCCTATATAAAAAGAGAAAACTATGAAGATGGTATGATGATTATTCATATTCCAAAACTCAACATTCACGCAGGCGTGATAAAAGGCACTTCAAAACCCCAATTAAAGAAAGGGCCAGGACTATACGAAAAAAGCCCTCTTGTCACTGAAGAAAATGCAAACATATGTATTGCTGGTCATAGAACAACCTATGGTGCTTGGTTTAGAAATACAAATAAGCTTAAGAAGGAAGATGAAATTCATATTGTGTTCAACGGTTTTACATACATTTATAAAGTTGAAAAAGTATTTGCAGTAAATAAGAAAGAATGGTCAATTACTGAACCAACTGGATATTCTGCACTTACACTTACAGCATGTCATCCTCCAGGGTCTGCAAAACAAAGACTCGTTGTTAGAGCGAAACTTGAAAAAATTGATAAGGTATACGAATGATTCTATATTTAGTTTTTATTAAGAGGAGGTGTATAGGGGTAAAGGATTAGCTCGTGCATTTATGATTATGGTTTCTCAGAAAAATTGGGGGTGAAAGATTGAAAAGCTTTCTTAAAAAGACAGGCGTTTTATTTCTAATCTTTGCATTGATGTTTGTAGGAGTTTTTACAAGCAACAATGCAAAGGTATTTGCAAATGATGAAGAAACAGTACTCACACATGTTTATGGGTCAGACGATCCAGAAGAACCAGTCCCATCAATAGAATTGATAAAGACAGTAAATCCTAGTGTAGCTAAACCAGGTGATACGGTAACTTATACATTCATTGTGAAAAATTCAGGAGATTTACCATTATATGCGATATTACTAACAGACGATATGCTACAAAATGAACTTGGAAATGATGCACATATAGGAGTACTAGACGTAGGTAAAGAAAAAACTATAACAGTTGACTATACAATACCTGATCATAAGGCTGGGAAAATTCCAAATACAGCTACAGTAGAAGTTCTTGAGTCTGATGGTATAACCGCTACAGCTACAGCAGAATTGACAGTACAAGCAATAAAATTAACAAAAACAGTAGATCCTATTGAAGCTAAGCCTGGAGATACAGTAACTTATAAATTTGTTGTGAAAAATATAGGAAAATGTCTAATAGCAGATGTGAAGTTAATAGACTCTATGGACTCTGTTCTGCAAAATGAAATAAATAATAAAATACAAAACGATTGGGGAAGGTGTATAGGAGCACAAGAAGAAAAGGCTATAGAAGTTAAATACACAATACCAGATGATAAGGCAGGAAAAATTCCAAATACAGCTACAGTAGAAGGACTATACGATAATGAAATACCCGTAACAGATACAGATATTGCTGAATTAACAGTAATAGAAATAAATCCAAAAATAAAATTAACAAAAACAGTAGAACCTAGTGAAGCTAAAATTGGTCAAGAAGTAACTTATAAATTTATAGTAAAGAATTTAGGCGATGTGCCATTAAATAATGTAGAAGTAACAGACCCAATGTTCGGAGCAAATTGGAAATATCCAGTAGGAACACTAGGATTAGGAGACAATAAAACCCATGAGTTTACACACAATTATACGATACCAGCAGGTACAAAGGCAGGAAAAATTCCAAATACAGCTACAACAAAGGGCTGGTATAGTGAAATTGATACTGATGTAGTAACTGATGAAGATAAAGCAGTCTTAACCATAAAACCAGATAATCCTCCCCCTCATAGAGACAAAGATCATCCACTTATAGAATTGACAAAGGAAGTAATACCAAATAAAGCAAAAGCAGGAGAAGAAGTAACATATAAATTTACAATAAAAAATTCAGGAGATGTAGCATTAATGGATGTAGTAGTCACAGATCCAATGTTTGGAGAAAACTGGCGTTATGAACTAGACAGCCTTCAAAGATATGAGGACAAAGAATTCACTGTATCATATACAGTCCCTGAAGATACTGAAGCAGGCAAAATTAAAAATACTGCTCTAATCGAGAGTTTGCATAAAAGTCAGGTAATATCAGATACAGCAACAGCAGAATTAATTATTTATGAAGAGATAATTGAACCTATACCTGATATCCCTGAACCAGAAGAAATAATTGAACCCATACCAGATATTCCAGAACCAGAACCTGTTCAACCTACACTAGAACCGGTTAAGTCTATACCTGATTTACCATTTACAGGTGGGATGGCAGAGCCTGAATTATTTGGTGCTGGTATAGGTGGATTATTAATACTATATAGTATACTAAGACGTAAGAAATAATAAAATCAAACTTCGGCCGTGTAAAAAATTTTGTGTAAACTGAATAAAATAGACTTCTTCTTGTCAATA
>JADPRS010000030.1 GCA_015686845.1 Lutibacter sp. B2 | reverse complement strand
TAGTAAAAGAGGCTGGTATCGTAGGTATGGGAGGAGCAGCATTTCCCACTCATGTAAAATTATCTCCACCACCAGATAAAAAAATAGATACGATTATTTTAAATGGTGCAGAATGTGAACCATATTTGACTGCTGACCACAGATTAATGCTTGAAAATCCAGCGAGTATTGTTCATGGATTAAAAGCTATGATGAAAATTGTTGATGTACATCAAGCGTATATAGGAATTGAAAATAATAAACCAGACGCTATTGAATGTATGATCAAAGCTACTAAAGATGAACCTGAAATAAAGGTTGTAGGACTTCATACGAAGTATCCGCAAGGAGCTGAAAAGCAGTTGATTTATGCTTGCACAAAAAGAGAAGTTCCATCAGGAGGACTTCCGATGGAAGTGCATGTGATTGTAAATAATGTTGGAACTGCTGCTGCTATTTCTGACGTAATCAAAACAGGAATGCCGTTAATAGAAAGAATTGCAACTATTACAGGAAAAGGAATAAAAGAACCTAAAAATTTATTGATTAAGATTGGAACATCTTTTAAAGAAATTATAGAACAATGTGGAGGCTATAATGGAACGCCAGGAAAACTTCTTATGGGTGGACCAATGATGGGACTAGCCCAATATACAGATGAAATTCCTGCAATTAAAGGAACCTCAGGAATATTAATTCTTTCACCAGAAGAGGCAAGATTACCAGAACCACAATCATGTATTAAATGCGGAAAATGTGTTGAAATTTGTCCTGCATTTTTACAACCCGTATATATTAGTGCATATGCATTAAAGGGAATGAATGATAAAGCAGAAGGTTATCGTGCCCTTGATTGTATAGAATGTGGGTCTTGTTCATTTATTTGTCCTTCAAAGAGACCGCTACTACATTCAATAAGAGTAGTAAAACGTGAAATTATTGCAAATAAAAAGAAGAATAAGTAATGGGAGGCAATGCTGATATGGAAAATAAGTTTATTGTGTCGTCATCTCCTCATTTAAGGGCAGATGAATCAATAAGTAAAATCATGAGAGATGTTGTTATTGCATTGTTGCCAGCAACATTAGCAGGCGTATATTTTTTCAGAATGGGTGCTGTAAGGGTAATTTTAGCATCAGTAATAGCTTGCTTATTAACAGAGGTAGCAGTACAAAAAATGTGTAAAAAAACCGTTACGATTAATGATTGGAGTGCTGTAGTTACTGGGTTATTACTTGCGTTTAATATACCAGCAAGTGCACCATTATGGATTCCGGTAATAGGAGCTATATTTGCTATAGCCATAGTAAAACAAATTTTTGGTGGACTTGGACATAACTTCATGAACCCAGCATTAGCTGCACGTGCTATGTTACTTGCATCTTGGCCAGTTCAAATGACTGCTTGGGTAACACCAGGAGCAGATGCAGTAAGTACAGCAACACCCCTTGCAATTATGGGTGGAGAAGCTGCGGGACAAGCGTTGCCATCGATCGCAGATTTAATTATTGGTAATGTAGGAGGATGTGTTGGAGAAACTTCAGCTATTTTATTAATTATAGGTGGTATTTATCTAGTATACAGAGGTGTTATTACGCCAAGAATTCCAGTGATTTATATTGCTACAGTAGCAGTACTTTCATTTGTATTTTATGGATATGATGTAAATGCTATGATTGCTCAAGTGTTTGCAGGCGGTTTAATGATTGGTGCTATTTTCATGGCAACAGATTATGCTTCATCACCGGTAACACCAAAAGGACAAGTAATATTTGCACTAGGATGTGGTATTTTAACAGCTGTAATTAGAAAATTTGGTGGATATCCAGAGGGCGTATCGTATTCAATTCTTTTAATGAATGTTGCTGCACCACTTATAGAGAAGTATACTAGCCCAAGAGTATTCGGGGAGGTGAAGTAAATGCGTGAAATTGGAAAATTAGGAGTTATATTATTAATTATTACTGCAGTGGCAGCTATGATCCTTGGATATACGAACGACATAACTAAGGGGCCTATTGAACAACAAATGATGCAAGCTAATATATCAGCGAGACAAACTGTACTTCCAGCAGCTAAAGAATTTAAGGAAGTATCAAAAGATGAGTTTGATGGATACGAAAATATCGTTGAAGTATATGAAGGATTAAAAGATGGTGAAGTTGTTGGGTATACAGTAAAAACAAATCCAGGGGGATATGGTGGAGCTGTAGAAGTTATGGTAGGTCTTGGTGTTGATGAAATTGTTACAGGCGTAAACATAGGAAGTCATCAAGAAACACCAGGTTTAGGTGCAAAAGCATCAGGCGCATTTAAAGACCAATATAATGGAAAAAGTACACAAAAAGATTTAGAAGTAATTAAGGCAGGAGAACTTGGTGATAATGAAATTATGTCAATTTCAGGAGCAACGATTACTTCAAGTGCAGTAACTAAAGGAGTAAATAGTGCGATTAAATTATTTAATGAGAAATTAAAATAGTTGCGGAGGTGACAAAATGAAGTTAGGTAAAATATTAATGGCGGGAATTTTATTTGAAAACCCGATTTTTATACAAATGCTAGGAATGTGTCCAACACTTGCTGTTACTACATCAGCTGTAAATGGTGTTGGTATGGGATTAGCTACAACAGCAGTATTAATAGGATCTAATATTGTTATTTCTATGTTAAAGAAAGTAATACCAAGTAAAGTGCGTATACCAGCCTTTGTTGTTGTTATTGCCACGTTTGTTACAGTTGTTGGACTTCTGATGAAAGCGTTTTTACCTGCATTAGATGAATCGTTAGGATTATTTATTCCTTTGATTGTTGTTAACTGTGTTATTCTAGGAAGAGCAGAGGGTTTTGCATCAAAGAATTCTGTGTTGGCATCTGCGGTAGATGGAATTGGTATGGGATTAGGATTTACTATGGCACTTACAATATTAGGTAGTGTTAGAGAAATATTAGGAGCAGGAGCGATTTTTGGTAAGGTTTTATTTGGAGCTTCTTATCAACCAGCTTTAATTATGATTCTTCCTCCAGGTGCGTTTCTTGCACTAGGATTATTACTTGCTTTTTTAAACTTTATTCAATCAAGAGGAGCAAATCAAAATTAAGGGAGGGAAAAATAAATGGAAATAAAAGGATTATTTGTGATACTAGTAAGTAGTATACTGGTAAACAACTTTGTATTATCTAGATTCTTAGGAATATGTCCATTCTTAGGCGTATCAAAACAGGTTGAAACAGCTACAGGTATGGGTATGGCTGTTACGTTTGTTATGACAGTAGCATCTATTATTACGTATATGGTTCAACATTATATATTAGACCCTTGGGGATTAGGGTACTTACAAACAATAGCGTTTATTTTAGTTATTGCTGCACTTGTTCAGTTTGTAGAGATGGTTATTCAAAAGGTAAGTCCAACTCTTTATCAAGCATTAGGCGTATATTTGCCTTTAATTACAACAAACTGTGCAGTATTAGGTTTGGCTCTATTAAATATTCAATTTGAATATAATTTAATTCAAACGATTACGCATGCTATTGGAGCATCTATTGGTTTTTCTTTAGCTATTGTGTTATTTGCGGGGATTAGAGAAAAACTTGAGATTTCTGATGTACCAGAATTATTTAAAGGATTTCCAATTGCGTTAATTACAGCAAGTTTAATGTCTATTGCATTTTTAGGATTTGCAGGACTTGTGTAAAGAGGAGGGGGAAAGGATATGGATATGTCAACGATTATAGTCCCTGTTGTGAGTTTAGGAGGAATGGGATTACTTTTTGGTGCAGGCTTAGCCTATGCTTCTCAGAAGTTTGCTGTTGAAGTTGATCCAAGAGTGACTGCTATTAGTGAAGCACTTCCAGGTGCAAACTGTGGAGGATGTGGATTCCCAGGTTGTGGTGGATTTGCTAATGCTGTTGTAGACGGAAAGGCACCTGTAAACGGATGTCCTGTTGGAGGAGCTGAATGTGCAAATAAAATTGCTGAAATAATGGGTGTCTCAGCAGGAGAAGGTGTGAAAAAGGTAGCCAGAGTGATCTGTAATGGGACGCATTCAAATTGTAAAGAAAAATTTGAATATATTGGAATACAAGATTGTAAAGCAGCGGCTATGCTTGCTGGAGGAAGTAAAGGTTGTCAATATGGATGTTTAGGTCTTGGAACTTGTGTAAATGTGTGTCCATTTGATGCCATTGAAATAACAGATGAAGGTATTGCAAGAATAATACCTGAAAAATGTACATCTTGTGGAAAATGTGTTGAAGCTTGTCCTAAGAATGTAATAGATATTGTACCATATGAGCAAGATGTAGTAATCGATTGCAATAATAAAGAGCGTGGAAAAGGTGTAAAAGATAATTGTTCTGTTGGATGTATCGGATGTCAAATTTGTGTAAAGGCCTGTCCCTTTGGTGCCATCACATTTGAGAATAATCTTGCAAAAATTGATTATGATAAGTGTACAAATTGTATGCTTTGTGCAGAAAAATGTCCAACAAAAGCTATTTATGCTAATTTTGAAAATAGAAAAAAAGCTACGATTGATGAGGAAAATTGCATCGGATGTACGATTTGTAAAAAACAATGTCCCGTTGATGCAATTGAGGGTGAATTAAAACAGCCTCATAAAGTATTAGAAGATAAATGTATTGGATGTGGAGCTTGTGTAGCAAAATGTCCAAAGAAAGTAATTGAAATGAAATAAAAAAATAATAAGAGCATACTCATTGAGTATGTTCTTATTATTTACCAATAGATAATATCAATTTACTACTTGTCATGATTATAGCAAAATGTTAAACTAAATTGTATGAAAAAATATACAGAAATAAGTCTAATTGATAGGTATGATTTGATGTGAGTTGGAAAAAATATATAAATATATAAAGAGTTGGTATATATGACAAAATGGGATAAACTATTAATAGTGGTAATTGTATTATGTTCAGTAATAGGTATGATGTGGACTACAAAGATTACTTCTAATTCTGATCATTTATATTTAATAATTGAAATAGATGGAGAAGAGTATAAAAAATTATCTATAGATGATGGAACTAAAACTAAACTCATTCCAGTAGATACTAAATATGGACATAATCTAGTCAAAGTTGAAGGAGAAAAGGTTTCAATGTATGAATCAACTTGCAAAAATCATCTTTGTATACAAATGGGTACTATTTCTAAAGCAAATCAAGTGATAGTATGTATTCCAAATAGAGTGTCTGTAAAATTGGTATCTAATAAATCTAATATAGATGTTCTTAGTTATTAGGAAGAGGATTATAGTATGAAAACAAAGAAAATAATGTATTTATCACTTATTACATCCATAGGAATTGTACTTCAAATAATTGAATCATATATTCCAAGTCCATTTGTAGGTATTCCTGGAGCTAAAATGGGGTTGGCAAATATTGTGAATTTAGTGACGCTGGTAGTATTTGGAATGAAAAATGCATTGGTTATTGCAATATTAAGATGTAGCGTAGCTATGCTTGGAACAGGTTCTGTAACAGGTTTTTTCTATAGCTTAGCAGGTGCTACATGTAGTATTATTGTTATGTGGTGTGTATATCGTTTCTTATCTAAATATTTTAGCTTGATAGGAGTAAGTATTTATGGAGCATTATCTCACAATATTGCACAATTATTTGTTGCAAGTGGTATCATACATAACTGGTTAATTTTTATATATCTACCTATGATGATGCTTATGAGTATATTTACTGGATATTTTGTAGGACTAGCAGCTCAATATGTATCGAAGCATCTAAAAAAGATTGTATCTAATGAACCATGTGTTAATGGTAGAGATAAAATGAGAGATGTTTAGGAGGGCTTATATGAGAAATAGTAATCGTAACCATTGGTTGTTGTTATTACTTTTAGTAGTAGGAACAGTTATTGGAGGACTCATAGGCGATATATTTAAAGATAGTTTAGGAATTCTAGGGTATAGTAAGACTGTGGGCTTTGAACCTGTAAGTATAAATCTTATTGTCTTAAATCTTACACTAGGATTCAAACTGTTTTTAAATTTAGCTAGTGCTATAGGAATGATTATAGCTATATTTATTTTTACTAGATTGTAGGTGAAGTTTTGTATAATATTATTTTGGCATCAACATCACCAAGAAGAAAAGAGATCCTTAATAATTTTGAGATTCCTTTTAAGGTTAAAGGGTCAGAGATTGAAGAAAAGATGGATGACAGGGAAATGCCAGAACAAATTGCAATGTCACTGGCATTTCAAAAAGCAATAGATGTAGCTAATAAATGCAATTATGAAGATATAATAATTGCGGCAGATACAATTGTGGTAAAAGATGAAGTTCTGGGAAAACCAAAAAATTATGAAGATGCTTTTAAGATGTTAAAAGCACTTCAAAATAATATTCATTTTGTAATTACTGGTTTTTCAATTATTCAATTAAGTACAAATAAAAAAATTGTATGTTATGAAAAAACCAAAGTGAAAATGAAAGCGCTAGATGATGAGATGATCAAAAAATATATTAATACTGGAGAAGTGTGGGATAAGGCGGGAGCCTATGCAGTGCAAGGAAAAGGTGCTGCTATTGTAGAATGGATTGAAGGAGATTATTTCAATGTTGTAGGATTACCTATATCAAAGTTACAAAATAACTTGAAAAAATATTTTGATATTGATTTATTCTGATGAAATTTAATACAATAACTACTTTAGAGGCTCATAATAAATTATAATAGACAGGTGAAATTTATATGAGTAATATGTATCATCTTTCCATAAAAGAAATGTCTAAAAGCGAGCGTCCAAGAGAAAAACTTATGGATTTAGGCGTAAGGACTTTGTCTAATGCTGAATTGTTAGCGATTTTAATAAGGACTGGTATTAAGCAGATGTCTGCCATTGATTTGGCATCTAATATACTATCGCAAAGTGGAACTGGATTATTGTATTTGGAAAATTGTACAGTACAAGAATTAAGTAATTTCAAAGGAATTGGACCATCGAAGGCATGTCAAATAATAGCTGCTATTGAACTTGGTAAGAGATTATCTAGGAGTAGTAATAGGGCAAGGATGAATATTAATTCTCCTAGAGATATTTCAAATGTATTTATGGAGGAGATGAGATATTATCAAAAGGAACACTTTAAAATCGCCCTATTAAATACAAAAAATGAAATAATAGGAAACGAAGTTATTTCGATTGGAACACTAAACAGTTCCTTGGTACATCCACGAGAAGTGTTTAAGTTTGCTATTAAGAAAAGTGCTTCATCTATTATTTTATTACACAATCATCCAAGTGGTAATCCTAATCCAAGTACAGAAGATATAAAAATTACTAAAAGATTAATAGAAGCTGGAAAAATAATAGGAATTGAAATTCTAGATCATATTATTATTGGTGATGGAATTTATGTGAGTCTTAAAGAAAAATCTATAATATAGAGCAATTATCAGGAAGGGGCAGTATAAATGGGAATATTCAACTTTTTTTCGAAGGATATGGGCATCGATTTAGGAACAGCAAATACACTAGTATATGTAAGAGGACAAGGTATTGTAGTTAGGGAACCTTCTGTTGTTGCTATACAACAAGATACGAGAGAAGTTCTTGCAGTAGGAGAAGAAGCAAAAAAAATGATTGGAAGAACGCCGGGAAATATTGTTGCCATTAGGCCAATGAAAGATGGTGTTATTGCTGATTTTGATATTACACAAAATATGTTAAAATACTTTATAAAAAGGGCTTATCCAAAAAAATCTTTATTTTCTGCACCTCGTGTTGTAGTAGGAGTACCTTCAGGCGTAACAGAAGTAGAAAGAAGATCTGTAGAGGAAGCAGCAATGCAAGCTGGTGCTAAAGAAGCTTATCTTATTGAAGAACCAATGGCTGCAGCTATTGGAGCTGGATTACCTGTTGAAGAGCCTACTGGAAGTATGGTCGTAGATATTGGTGGAGGAACAACAGAGATCGCAGTTATATCATTAGGCGGAATTGTTACAAGTAAATCAGTTAGAATAGGTGGAGACGGATTAGATGAATCTATCGTTCAATATGTAAAGAAAGAACACAGTCTTATGATTGGTGAAAGAACAGCAGAAGACATTAAGATTAAGATTGGTTCGGCGTATCCTAAGATGAAAGAAGAGAAGTTGGCTATAAGGGGAAGAGATTTAGTTTCTGGGTTACCGAAAACATTGACAATTACATCTACTGAAATATTGGAAGCATTGCGTGAGCCAATCAATTCTATTATTGAAGCAATAAAATATACATTAGAAAAAACACCACCAGAATTAGCGGCCGATATTATGGAACAAGGCATCATGCTAACGGGTGGAGGTGCACTATTAGGTGGTTTGGATAAATTGGTTATAAAGGAAACAGGAATGCCTGTTCATATTGCAGAAGAAGCTTTAGACTGTGTTGCATTGGGTACGGGTAAGGCTGTAGAAGAAATTGAAATTTTAAAGAAAGTATTAATTAATACTAAAAGATTAAGATAAAAGTGGTGATGCGTAGTGGGAAAAGTTTTTAAAAAAGGGATGAGAATGATAGTGACAATAGTTACTATCATTCTCATTATCATGATAGGAATTTCAGCTGGAGGAAGAACGAGGGTGTCTACTTCTGAAAATATGGTTAGTAAAGTAACATTACCAGTGCAAAAATTTTTTTATAGAAGTGGAAAAAGCGTAAATGAGTTTGCCGAATCATTATTTGCATTTAAAAGAATTGAAAAAGAAAACAAAAAATTGCAAAAACAAATTGAAGAGTTAAATACAAGGTGTATAGAGGAATCGCTAACGAGAGATGAATTAGATGAACTAAGAAGTTTATACAAGATATTAAATTACCAAAAATTTAATAACGAATACAAATATATTGCAGCAAGTGTTGTTGCAAAAAATCCGGGAAATTGGTTTAATATTTTTACAATAGATGCAGGAGAAAAAGAAGGTGTTTTAAAAGATAGTACTGTGATGAATGGACAAGGATTAATAGGAAAAGTATTTGAAGTAGGAAATCATTGGTCTAAGGCTATTAGTATTATAGACAATAAAAGTTCAGTAAGTTCTGAAGTATTACGAAACAATCAATATATGGGTATCGTAAGGGGTAGTATAAATTCTGAAATAACAGGGCTTATTGATCCAGAAGCAGAAGTATTAGTTGGAGATAAATTGATTACGTCAGGATTAAGTAATTATGCAAAAGGTATACTGATTGGAGAAATAAAAGAAGTTATAAAAAAAGAAGATGAGTTATTAAAAACGATTGTAGTAAAACCAGCAGTGGATTTTAAAAAGTTAGATAAGGTGTTTATTATTATGCCCAACGAGTATAAGTAAAAGGGGGTATACATATGAGATTTTATATTGTTCTATCTATTATTATTGTGAATTTTATTTTACAATCTACGATTTTTCAATATTTTAGGATATTAGGAGTATTACCAAATACAGCATTATTGATTGTAATCGTATTTTCTATTTTGTGGGGAGAAAAAAAAGGTGCTGTGATTGGGTTTATTACTGGATTGTTACAAGATATTTTAGTAGGATCGTTTGTAGGTATAAATGCATTAATTTATATGTTAATTGCCTATAATATAGGGAATTTTCAAAAGATACTGTTTAAAGATACTTATCTTACACCAGTGTTTTTTGCCATAATATCAACTAGTATATACCATGTGTCATATTATTCAGTTATGTATATGACAAATAATCCAGTTGAATTTTTAATAGTGTTTAAAAATATTGTTCTTCCAGAAACCATATATAATGGGATTGTTTCAGTAGTTATTTATAGATGGATATATAATTTAACTAGAAAATCATATATGAAAGAAAAAATAAGGGGATCAAAATGTTAGAAAAATTAAAAGATAGGCATAATCAAATGATGATATTTTTTACATTGTTTATTATGATTCTATTTATGAGATTATTTATATTAACGATTATAGAAGGAAATGAATATAAAAAAAAGGCCGATGAAATTAGAATAAAAAAAATTCCGATTACGGCACAAAGAGGAGAAATAAGAGATCGTTATGGACGACCACTTGCTGTAAATAAGCCTAGTTTTACTGTCCAAATCATGAAAAATGAATTGATTGATGAGAAAATCAATGGTATATCCGTAAAGCTTTTAAATATATTACAAAAAAATGGAGAAAAATATAATGATAATTTACCTATAGAAATAGAAAATGAACAGTTTTATTATACTTTTGACAAAGAGATAAAAGATTGGATTGATAAAAATAAATATTTTTTAGAAGGAGTGGATGTTGATCGTATAAATAATGGCGAAAAATTATTTAATGCTCTAAGAAAAAATTTAGAAATTGATCCAAAATTAACTGTTTTTGAAGCACAAAGTATTATGCAAAAAGAACATGAGATTTATCCACCAATTTCAGTGAAAACTATGAAGTTTATTCCACAAATGAAAAAAGAAAATTTTTTAAAAAAGTATTCTTTAGATAAGAAATTAGATGCAAGAGAAGCTTTTTTTGCTCTGAAAGAAAAATTTAAGATTCCTAATTCTTATTCCAATGATAATACAAGAAAAATATTGATTGTAAGAAATGAATTAAAGGATCAAGGATATAGACAATATCAACCTGTTAAATTAGCCATGAATGTGAATGAAAAGACAATTGCAGAGATAGAAGAGAATAATATGGATTTACCTGGTGTTAATATTGAGGTTGAACCTATTCGATATTATCCTAATGATAATTTGGCATCCCATAGTATTGGCTATTTAGGGAAAATATCTGATGTAGAAATAGAAAAATATACGAAAGAGTTAGGTTATTTGCAAAGTGATTTGATTGGTAAAGATGGAATAGAACATGTTTTTGAGAATGAGTTAAAGGGAAAAGATGGAGCAAAATATGTTGAAGTAGATGTATATGGAAGATTAGTTAATACATTACGTCAAGAAGCGCCTAAGAAAGGAAAAAATATTTATTTAACGATAGATACCAAACTACAAAAAGTTGCAGAAGACTCATTAAAACATGCATTAGAACAAATACAAAAAGGTGGAACTTTTAAAAGTAAATGGGGAGATTACAAATATAGCGAAGCATATCCTCATGCTACTTCTGGCGCTGTAGTTGTATTAGATGTGAATACAGGTGAAGTATTAGCTCTTGCAAATTATCCATCTTTTGATCCGAATCTATTTGCCACAGGAATCTTATCGAAAGATTGGAAAACATTGCAAGGTGAAAACCCAAGAGATCAATTATCACCCCTACCCCTTTTTAATGTTGCTACAAAAACCGCTGTTCAACCTGGGTCTATTTTTAAAATGATTACAGGACTTGCAGCGTTAGAAGGAGGAATGAATCCTTCTCAGAAGTTATATGATAATGGACATATAATGTTAGGCGGGAAAAGCTATGGTTGCTGGATTTGGAATGATTATCACGGAAAGCATGGGTGGGTAGATCTTTTTAAAGCTTTGGAGGTTTCATGTAATTACTATTTTTATAATGTTTCTACTGCTTGGGATCATTACAAAAATAAACCATTGAATATAGATATGAATGTGGATAAAATATTAAAGTATGCGAGTATGTTTGGATTGGGGCAACGTACAGGAATTGAAATTTCAGAAAGTGCATATGGTGTTCCAGATCCAAAAAGAAAAATGAAAAGTACTGAGAATTCTTTAATAAGAATACTTAGATTAAAGCAAAAGGAATATTTTAAAGACGAGATTCTACAAAACGAAGAAGAAATTGAAAATCAAATCCACGAAATTGCAGGTTGGATTAAGGAAAATCCAAGTAGAGGAACGTTGATTAAAAGAATAGAGAAACTTGATGTGAAAGAAGATAAGGTAGTTTCTTTAACAGATATGATAAAATATAGTTATTTTAATCAATCAAAATGGACAAAAGGAGATACATTTAATCTAGCTATTGGACAAGGAGAACATTCATATACGCCTTTACAGATGACAAATTATATTGCTACATTAGCAAATGGAGGATATAAAAATAAAGTTAGTATCGTTAGAAAAGTTGGAGAAAAAAATCAGTCTATTATGATGAAGAAAGATTCAAAGAATAAACTTGATTTAAAAAATGATGTCAATCTTTCCTATGTGAAACAGGGAATGGCAAACGTAACCCAGGGAGAAGAAGGGACAGGGAGACGTCTTTTTATGAATTTTCCTATTAAGGTTGCAGGTAAAACTGGAACAGCACAAAAGTCAGGAAAAATTCAACCAAAAGATGAAGTGGCTTATTTGAATAAGCATTTGAAATGGATTGCTCCTAATATTGACAGGGAATTACTTGAAAGAAAAACAAATGAATATAAGGAAGAGTATCATGATGATGGCGTAGCAATGCGCCAAGCAATAAAAGATATAACAAAAGGAAAAGTAACGAATGAGCTGATGGATAGGTTTAAGGAAGATTATGACAATTTTGCTTGGTTTGCATCTTATGCACCAATCGAGAAACCACAAATTGCAGTAGTTGCACTAGCTTTTCAAGGTGGACATGGAGGATATATAGCCCCTGTTGCAAAGGAAATTATGGCTGAGTATTTTAAAATAGAAGAAGAATATGATAAAATTATATTGAAAAATACACTTGTAAATTAATTTGCAAGTGTATTTCAAATAAAAAGAGGAATTATAAAAGTTGTGAAGAATAAATTAATAATAAGAGATAAAGTTTGACTTTTATGGGCACTATTTGGAGGTAGTCATTGAATGTATGAAAATAATTCTGTTACATTTAAAGGTAATAGAGATGGACTTTCTATTTACCTAAACAAGAATTTAGATTTTGATAATTTGAAAGAAGCATTAATTAAAAAACTAGAATCTGCAAAACTTTTTTTTAAAGGAGCAAAAGTAATTGGTATTCAAGGAAAAAAGTTAACGGAAGAACAAATAATTGAAATTAAGGAAATCATTCAGTCAAAATATGGTATAAAAATAATAGAGAAAGTAAATGAAAGGATAGAAAAAAGTAATACAGAAAAAAAATTTGAAGGAATTAATGAAGGAAATACAAAGTTTATTCGCTCCACGATACGTTCAGGACAAAAGATTTGTTTCTCAGGTAATATTGTTGTCATTGGAGATGTAAATCCTGGTGCAGAAGTTATTGCAGAAGGGAACATTTTAGTGATGGGAATATTAAGAGGATTAGCCCATGCAGGTATAAGTGGAAACACAAAAGCTTTTGTAGCAGCTTTTAGTTTGCAAGCAACACAATTAAGAATTGCTAATATAATAGGTAGATCACCAGATTGTGATTTGATCAAACCAATAAGTCCTGAAATTGCTACGGTTAAAAATGGAATTTTAGTAATTGAGCCCTATTTACCCAAAAAGTAAGGGGTTATAAGATGTAGTTAATGAATGGAAATGATGGAGGGGAATAAAAAATGGGTGAAGTAATTGTAATAACATCAGGAAAAGGCGGGGTTGGAAAAACAACAACTACTGCAAATATCGGAACAGGTTTGGTAATGCAAGGGAAAAAAGTAGTAGTAGTTGATGCTGATATTGGACTTAGGAATCTTGATGTAGTAATGGGATTAGAAAATAGGATTGTATATGATATCGTGGACGTAGTTGAAGGTATCTGCAGATTAAGACAAGCGCTTATTAAGGATAAAAGATATGATGGATTATTTTTACTTCCGGCTGCGCAAACAAAAGATAAAGATTCTGTGACCCCTCAGCAAATGAGGGAGCTATGTAATAAGTTAAAAGAAACGTTTGATTATGTGTTAATAGATTGCCCTGCGGGCATAGAGCAAGGTTTTAAAAATGCAATTGCAGGTGCAGACAAAGCCATTGTAATTTGTACACCGGAGATCTCTTCTGTTAGAGATGCAGATAGAATTATTGGATTGTTAGAAGCTGCAGAGTTAAGGAATCCTAAATTGATTATAAACAGACTAAGAATTGATATGGTTAAAAGAGGTGATATGATGAATATTGAAGATATGATTGATATATTAGCAATAGATTTGTTAGGCGTAGTACCTGACGATGAGGCTATAGTCATATCAACGAACAGAGGTGAACCAGCTGTGGTTGATGATAAATCAATTGCTGGACAAGCTTATAGAAATATTGCCAGAAGAATTTTAGGTGAAGAAGTTACATTTTTACAACTTGAGGGTGAAGAGACTTTTATGTTTAAACTTAGAAAATTATTTGGTTTTAAATAAGAAAGGGGAGAAGACAATGGATTTTTCTAAATTTTTTAGTAGAGATAACTCCTCAAGCAGAAATGTTGCAAAAGATAGGTTGAAATTAGTGTTAGTGCACGATCGGATTAATTGTTCACCACATTTTTTGGAGATGATTAGAGGAGATTTATTAAATGTAATTTCAGATTATATTGAAATTGATGAGAAGGGATTGGATATTAGAATTACAAGGACTAAAAGAGATACAGATGATGCTATGGTGCCAGCATTAGTTGCTAATATTCCAATTAAAAAGATGAAGGGAAAATAAAAAACTGACTTTGTCAGTTTTTTTTATTAACAGTTCTCTTGTAGTTGAGTGCAGATAGCGTTATATGGTATAATCCTAAGTAGATTAGTTAAAGAGGTGTGTTTATGATAGATAAAAAATTAATGAAGCATATAGATATAAAAATGATTTTTGTTGTAATTGCATTATTTTTAATAAGTATAATGATGATTAGCAGTGCAACTCATGTACTCAAATATGGACTGACTAAGAAAGTAGAGATTCAAACCATTTCATTTTTAATAGGGATAGTTGCAGTAATACTCATACTATTTATTGATTATAATAAGTTTTCAGATTTTGCTAAAGGCATATATATAGGTTCCATTCTTTTGCTATTGTGCGTATACATACCAGGTCTTGGTAAGGTTCAATATGGAGCAAGAAGTTGGCTGAATTTAGGCCCTATAGATATGCAACCTTCTGAAATTGTTAAGATTGGTTTTATACTTTCTTTTGCAAAATTTTTGGAAGTACGGCAAAATAAGTTAGATACTGTTAAGGATCTAATACCTGTGGGGCTGTATGCTTTAGTACCTATATTATTGGTTCTAAAGGAACCAGATCTTGGAAATGCATTGGTATTTGTAGTAATTGCTTTAGGTATGACTTTTTCAGCAGGACTAAATTATAAATGGATCAAAAAAGGATTAATATTGGCAATTATGGGTGTACCAATTGCGTATAAATTTATGGAACCTCATCAGAGAATTAGGATTGATGCTTTTTTACATCCTTCAGATTTGAGTTTACCAGGAAATTATCACGTAATGCAGTCTAAAATAGCTATTGGGTCAGGTCAATTATTAGGTAAAGGATTATATCATGGTACTCAAAATAATAATAACTTTCTACCCGTACAAGAATCGGATTTTATTTTTGCTGTTATAGGAGAAGAATTTGGACTTTTAGGAGGAATAGTTGTATTGATTTTGTATTTTATTTTTCTTTATCGAATGATTAAAATAGCAAAGGATGCAAAGGATAGATATGGGTCATTAATTGTTATAGGAATTACTTCTATGTTTGCATTTCAAATATTTGAAAATATAGGTATGACTATGGGCGTTATGCCTGTGACAGGAGTAACTTTATCTTTTTTAAGCTATGGAGGAACTTCTATTTTAACAAATATGATTGCCCTTGGCATTGTTTTAAATATAGGTATGCGGAGACAAAAAATAAACTTTTAATGTGAGGGGAAAATTTTATGAGGATAGCGCTAATAGCACATGATAGCCAAAAAGAAAATATAGTAAATTTTTCTATAGCATATAAAAAGACACTGCAAATATATGATTTAATTGCTACAGGAACAACTGGAAGGCGTATTGAAGAAGCTACTGGACTTACGATTGAAAAGATGAAGTCAGGCCCATTAGGAGGCGACCAACAGGTTGGAGCAGAAATAGCGAAAAATATGGTAGATATGGTTATTTTTATGAGAGACCCCTTATCAGCACAAGCTCATGAACCAGATATTCAGGCATTAATTAGATTGTGTGATGTGTATAAGATTCCTGTAGCTACGAATATTGCAACAGCAGAAATTTTATTGCGGGCTATGGAAAGAGGAGAATTTAGCTGGAGAATATATAAATAAAAAATTTGAGATTATGGATGAATATGTCTAAATTAAACTATAATAAGCTAGAGCAAAGATTGCTCTAGCTTATTATAGTTTAAAGGAAGATTTTTTTATTAAAAGAGTACAATTCTGTATTTAGAGTAATAAATGTGTGTATTTTAAAATATATTAAAATAGGTTACTAAATAATCTATAAAAAATAAGGGGGGTTAACTATGAACCAATCCTATAGAAGAGTTAAAGGAAAAAATGCAAAAGGATTTGTACGAAAAAACAATAGTAATATAAAGAAACCTTTTTATAAAAAGATGATCAAACAAATCGTATGGTGCATTATTATCATATCATTAGTAATTTTATTTAAAAATATTAATACTTCTATAACAAATACTGCCCTAGATATAATGAAAGATTCTATTAACAATGAAATAGATGTTAAAAAAACAACTAAACAGATTGTTGAATATGTAAAAGAGGTACCTAAGTTATCAAATAAAGTTGTAAATGTGTTTAATGATTTTTCAGATAAGAAAGACATTAAAATGAATTTCATTCCACCTATTGATGGAGAAATTATTTCTCACTATGGAAAAAATGTAGATCCCATTTTAGAAACGAATACGTTCCAAAGAGGAATTGATATAGTGAATGTAGAAGATAAGGAAGTTGTTAGCATAGCTGACGGAGTAATTATAGAAACAGGAGAAAGTAAAAATTTTGGCAAATATATTAAAGTAAAACATTCTAATGATGTTTTTTCTTTATATGGTAATTGTTCGAATTTTTTGATTGAGAAAGGCAAAAGGGTAAAGAGAGGGCAGCATATAGCTACTGTTTTTTCTGCCTCAGAAAACAAGAATTCTCATCTACATTTTGAACTGTGGATACATGGAAATGTAGTGGATCCTACTCATTATATATCTTTTGATAGAAAGATTATTTAGGGATAAGAAAACATGGAAATCCTATTTTATGAAGGGATTTATGTTTATAATATTCCTTAAGGACAGGGAGGTATATAAATGAGGGGGATAAGATTATGTGGGATGGAAATTAAAATTAATATTCTTTTATGCATCGTTTTTTTTATATGTTTTATTTTAGGTTATTTTAATAATATCCTTATTTCTTTTGTAGTGGTCATATTGCATGAAATGATGCACACGATTGTAGCAAAAACATTAGGGTATTCAATTGATAATATAGAAGTATTTCCTTTTGGAGGGGTTGCAAGAATAAAGGAATGTATTTCAATGAATCCAACACATGAGATTATGATAGCTTTAGCAGGACCCATTTTTAATTTAGTGATGGCTATTATTAGTTATAATATTTTTGATCTATTATCTATAAATAATGAAATGTGTATTTTTTTTATTTATTCTAATTTAGGAATTGGTGTTTTTAATTTACTGCCTATTATTCCTTTAGATGGTGGGAGAATCATTCGAGCATATTTTTCTTATATTATAGGACTTAAAAAAGCGACAAAGGTTGTTGTGATCATTTCTAAAATAATGATAGCAGTGTTGTTTTTATGGGGATGTTATCTTATACAATATGATAAGATGAATATATTTACTTTAATGTTGGCCGTTTTTCTATATATTGCTGCAGATAGAGAGTATAAAATGGCACCTTTTATTTTTATGAAAGAATTTACACGAAAAAAACAATTGTTGCTTTGTGATGAAGTGTTGAATGCTAAAAACTTAGTTGCGATAAAAAATACTTCAGCAAAAGAAGTTGTTAACCAATTTATACCTAGAAAATATCATATAGTAACTGTTATGGATCATAATTGTAATATAATAGGATTATTAACAGAAAATGATGTTCTAGAGGGAATGATGAAATATGGATTAAATGTTTCGTTACAGAAGTTGTTATCAAGTAAGTAAAATGGTAGAATAGTAATGCGAAACGTTTAGAGAAATAAAGTATTAAACGGATGCTACATACAAATAATAGAATATAGAGCATAAAAGTAATTAGGAGGACTACAAATGAAGAAATTAGATTTAGAAGAGTTGCTCTTTAAAGTCGAAAAACCCGCAAGATACATAGGTAATGAAATTAACGCTGTAAAAAAAGATTTAAAGGATGTTAATGTAAGAGTTGGATTTACATTTCCAGATGTGTATGAAGTAGGCATGTCTCATGTGGGCATGCATATTTTATATTATGTTTTAAATAAACAAAAAGATATATATTGTGAGAGAATTTTTGCACCATGGACGGACATGGAGGCGTGTTTAAGAGAAAAAAATATGGATATGTTTACATTAGAGACTCATAGTCCAATTAAGGACATGGATTTTGTAGCAGTTACTTTACAATATGAATTAAGCTATAGTAATATACTTAACATTCTTAATTTAGGCAAGATACCTATTAAAAGTGAGGACAGAAAAGAAGAAGATCCTTTTGTCTTTGCTGGAGGACCGTGTGCATATAATCCAGAACCCTTGGCAGATATTGTAGATATATTTGTTCTTGGTGAAGGAGAAGAAGTATTACTAGAAATGATGGATAGTTATAAAAAGTGGAAAGGTACGGGAAAGACTAAAAAAGATTTTTTAGAGAGTATTGCTCATATAGGAGGCGTTTATATTCCATCTTTTTATGATGTGAAATATAATGATGATCATACAATTAAAGAATTTGAGCCTAAAAAAGAAGCGTATCCTAAAGTGATTACAAAAAGAATCATAGAAAATATGGATGAGGTAGAGTATCCAGATAAAGTCGTTGTTCCATTTATAGATATTGTTCATAATAGAGCTATAGTAGAAATTTTTAGAGGGTGTATTAGAGGCTGTAGATTTTGTCAGGCTGGAATGATTTATAGACCTATGAGACAAAAATCAGCTAAAACAATTACAGAATCTGCAAAAAAAATAATTGAGGCAACTGGATATGAAGAATTATCTCTTTCGTCTTTAAGTACTAGTGACCATTGTGAAATAGAGGGAATTGTTAGAGGTTTAATGGATGAGTATGGAGATAAAAAAGTAGGATTATCTTTGCCTTCTCTTCGATTAGATGCTTTTCCTATAGAGATCATTGAGCAAATTCAAAAGGTAAGGAAAACGGGACTGACTTTTGCACCAGAAGCAGGAACACAAAGATTAAGGGATGTTATTAATAAGGGAATTACAGAAGAAGATCTAATAGGCGTTGTAAAAAATGCATTTGAACTTGGATGGACAACTATAAAACTTTATTTTATGATTGGACTTCCAACAGAGACATATGAAGATTTGGATGGGATTGCGGATTTAGCAGGTAAAGTTATAGATGCTTATTATAGCATTCCGAGAGAAAAAAGAGAAAAAGGTCTAAATGTAACTGTAAGTGTATCTTCTTTTGTACCTAAGGCATTTACGCCTTTTCAATGGCATCCACAAGATACTATTGAACAGTTTAGAGAAAAACAATCTTATTTAAAAGAAAAATTAAGAAATAAAAATATTAAATACAGCTATCATGACAATAAAACTAGTTTTTTAGAAGCGGTATTTGCAAGAGGAGATAGAAGAACTACGGATGTATTAATAAAAGCATGGGAAAAAGGATGTAAATTTGATGGATGGGGACAATTTTTCGAGTATGATAAGTGGATGGAAGCATTTGATGAATGTAATATAGATCCTCATTTTTATGTAAATAGAAAAAGAGAATACGATGAAGTATTTCCGTGGGATTTTATAAATGTAGGTGTCACTAAGAAATTTTTAGAGCGAGAAGATAGAAAAGCTAGAGATGAGGAATTGACACTAAATTGTAGAGTTAAATGTGCTGGATGTGGAATTAATCAAGGATTAATAGGTGGTGAGTGTGAATGTTTAAAATAAGAATGAAATTTACAAAAAAAGGTTATATGGTGTTTATTTCACACCTTGATTTGGCAAGAATGATAGAAAGAACCTTAAGAAGAGCAAATATTCCTTTGGCTTTTTCTCAAGGGTTTAATCCACATCCTAAGATCTCTTTTGCGACTGCATTGTCACTTGGCGTTTCTAGTGATGGGGAATATATTGATATAGAAATTGAAGAAAAAATAGATATAGATGAATTTGAAAGAAGAGTAACAGAACAATTACCTGAAGGCGTTGAGATCATACAATGTATGTACATAGATAAAAAAAGTCAATCTTTAACGTCTATAGTAGAATATTCTACATATATTGTAAAGTGTAATGTAGAGAATGATGTAACTGAGGATGTCATCCGTAAAAAGATAGAAGAATTTCTTGGAAATGAAGAAATAATGATATACAAAACAGTAAAGAAGAGAAATAAAATTAAAAATAAAGAAATTAATATTCGTCCTATGATAAAAGAATTAGGACTTATTGATAAAAATGATTTAACTTGCATTTTTAAGATGACTGTTGCTACAGGAGAACAAGGAAATTTGAAACCCGATGTACTTATGCAGAAAGTAAATGAATTGACAATTTTGTCTATTGTATCTGAATCTATTCGTATACAGAGATTAGATCTTTATGCAGTGAAAAATAATCAACTAGTTACACCTATTGATATTAGTGCATCGTTGTAAATTTAGGGGGATTTGATAAATGAATGAAATTATCATTGATGCTAGTTTAAATCAAACGCGTGTTGCTGTAATGGAAGATGATAATCTTGTTGAATTATATATTGAACGAGAAAACCATAAAAGAGTAGCAGGCAATATTTATAAAGGTAGAGTTGTAAATGTTTTGCCAGGAATGCAGGCAGCATTCGTTGATATTGGATTAGATAAAAATGCATTTTTGTTTGTAAAGGAAGCTATACCGCCTACTGTAGAAAAATCTAAGAGAAATGATATTTCTATAAAAGATGTAGTTAAAAATGGCCAAGAAATTATTGTTCAAGTTATAAAGGAAGCCATGGGAACAAAAGGGGCAAGAGTAACAACTCATATTACTCTTCCAGGAAGATACTTAGTATTAATGCCCTGTGTAAATTATATAGGTATTTCTAGAAGAATTACGGATGAAACAGAAAGAATGCGCCTGAAAGACATTGTTGAAGATTTGCGACCGCGTAATATGGGTGTGATTGTGCGAACTGTAGGCGGTATGAAGGAAGAAAAAGAGTTAAAAGAAGATCTTAAATTTTTGCTCAAATTGTGGAGAAGAATTGAAAATGAGAAGTATTTAGGATATGCACCTAGAATTGTGTATAAAGATTTAGATTTAATACATAGAACCATTCGAGATTTATTTACACAAAATACTACAAAACTTATTGTAAATGACAAAGAAAAATTTGGAACTATAAAGGATTTTGTAAAACATATAAGCCCTCATTTAGAAGATAGAGTAACCAATTTATCAATTGATTTAAATATTTTTGACTGTTATGGAATTGAAAATATGATAAAAAATGCTATATCAAGAAAAGTTTGGTTAAAAAGTGGAGGATATATTATTTTTGATAAAACGGAAGCACTTACTGTTATAGATGTAAATACAGGCAAGTATGTTGGAAGTATTAATCTTGAAGATACAGTTGTAAAAACAAATAAAGAAGCTTCTAAAGAGATTGCAAAACAATTGAGATTACGTGACATAGGCGGAATTATTATTGTGGATTTTATAGACATGGATGCTAAAAGTGCAGAAGAAGAGGTTATAGAAATATTAAAGGAAGAATTAAAGAAAGATAAAACAAAAACCAATGTACTAGGTATTTCAAGTTTAGGATTATTAGAAATGACTAGAAAAAAAGTTAAAGGAAGACTGTCATCTATTTTGGAGAAAAAATGTCCATATTGTAGTGGAACAGGAAGCATTATGTCAGAGGATACCATGATTCAAAATATAGAAAAGGAAATAAGACGTATATCAAGTCATACAAATGCAGAAGCTACTTTAATAGAAGTTTCAATCAATATTTTAAATGTACTTAAAGCCGAGTCCAATTATATAATTAAAGAGTTAGAAAGATTATTGTCAATTAAAGTATATTTTTATGGAATCATTGGTATGCATGATGAAAGTTTCAATGTAAAGGCCATGGGACGATTAAGTCAGATTAAAGAAGTAATAGATTCTTATAAAAATAATAAAGATTTCGATAAAAATTTATTGGCATAAATAAAAAAATGTGATATACTGTTGTATTGTAATACGGATGTTCCTCTGCTGTGTATAAAGAACAATAAGAGCGTCTAGGATAAAAGGAGGAAAGATTATGGATATAATCAGATCAATTGAGCAATCACAATTAAAGCAAGATATTCCTGAATTTAGAGTTGGGGATACAGTAAAAGTACACTTGAAAATCAAAGAGGGAACTAGAGAAAGAATCCAGATATTCGAAGGTTTTGTACTTAAAATGCAAAACGGTGGAGCTAGAGAAACTTTTACAGTAAGAAGAATTTCTTCTGGTGTAGGGGTAGAAAGAACTTTACCATTACACTCACCAAAAATTGATAAAATTGAAGTATTGAGAAAAGGTAAAGTAAGAAGAGCTAAATTATACTACATCCGTGAAAGAGTAGGAAAAGCTGCAAAAATTAAAGAAAAAAGATTTTAATTTAAGGGGACTGGAATCAGTCCCTTTATTAGTATATAAAAAGGTGAATAATAAAATGATTTTCAAAAAAAGAAATTTTTTTTATATTATAATTATTACAATTATACTAATATCCTTTATAAAAATTTTTATATTTGAATGTATACAAGTTAGAGGAGTGTCTATGTATCCTACATTAAAAAATAAAGATTGTTTATTAATAAATAGATTTGAGTATATTATAAATGATCCTAAAGTAGGAGATATTATTGTTTTTAGAACTTCATCTAATAAAAAAATGATAAAGAGAATAGTAGCCTTACAAGGTGATGTGATAGAAATTATAAAAGGTCAAGTAATTATAAATGATATTGCTTTAAAAGAACCCTATATTTTAGAGTCTTCTTTGGAGAATGTGAAAAGAAAAGTAGTAGCACATGATACAGTTTTTGTACTTGGAGATAATAGAATTAAGAGTAAAGATAGTAGATTTGAAGAAATTGGGTATATTTATAATGAAGATATAATAGGTAAAGTGTTTTTTAGAATAGGGCTACAAAAAATAATAAAGTGAGTGGTGACGAATATGAAACAAATAAACTGGTATCCTGGACATATGAAAAAAACGAAAGAATTGATACAAGCGAATTTAAAATTAGTAGATGTAGTAGTTGAATTATTAGATGCTAGAATACCAATGAGTAGTAGAAATCCTCAAATCGATGAGATTATTACCAATAAGGTAAGAGTTATAGTTCTGAATAAAACTGATTTAGCAAATAATGCGGTTACGAAAGAATGGGTAAGCTATTTTGATAAGCAGGGGATTAAAGCAATAGAAGTAAATTCATTGACTGGTGCAGGGTTAGACAAATTAATGAAAGAATTGGATGAAACAGTAAAAGAAAAAATGGATGCTAGAATTGAAAAGGGAATGAAAAAAAGACCAGTTAGAGCTATGATTGTTGGAATTCCTAATGTTGGAAAGTCTTCTATTATTAATAGATTGATAGGAAAGAAAAGTGCAAAAACAGGAGATAAACCAGGTGTAACAAGAGGAAAACAATGGGTTAGACTTAAAGGTAAAGGGAATGTGGAATTATTGGATATGCCAGGAATTTTATGGCCAAAGTTTGAAGATGTACAAGTTGGGATAAAATTAGCGTTTGCAGGTTCTATAAAAGACGAAATACTAGATATTGAGACAATTGCATTAAGACTAATAGAGTATATTTGTGAGAAAAATCCAGAAGCTATGAAAAATAGATATAAGTTAGATGAAATAGATGAAGATGGTTTGACAAATATGGATAATATTGCTGAAAAAAGAGGCTGTATTATGTCTGGTGGAAGAATTGATTATGCTAGAGTTGCAAATATTGTTCTTGATGAATTTAGAAGTGGTAAAATAGATAGAATTAGTTTAGAAAGTCCCAGTGATATATCAAGTGATCTATAATGAAGGCACTATTTTTAATAGTGCTTTTATTTGTATTTAAAATGCAAAAATATATTGTATGAAGGAGAATAGATAATGAAATTAGAAAATATGAAGGTAAAAGAAATTAAAGATTGGCTACAATCTATGGATATAGAAGAATCTACAGAACATTTGTGTGATTTAAAATCAGATAAAAGAGAGTCTATAAAAAAGTTAGCAGATCAAATAGAAAAGAAGTATAAAGGATATTTATGTGAAAAAGAGAGAGTGAAAAATCTTTGGAAGTATGAAAAGCGTATTATTGAAGCAGGGTTTCAATTAATAGCAGGGATAGATGAAGCAGGTCGAGGACCTCTTGCAGGACCAGTAGTTGCAGCTGCGGTGATTTTACCACATAATATTTTTATTGAAGGAGTGAATGATTCAAAAAAAATATCTAGTAAAAAAAGAGATGAATTATTTGATATTATTACAGAAAAAGCTGTGGCTATAGGGGTTGGAATAGTAGATCATGAAATGATTGACGAGATTAATATATTAAATGCAACTAAATTAGCTATGAGTAGAGCTGTAGAAAATTTATCTGACATGCCAGAATATTTACTAATAGATGCCCTTAGATTAGCCGATATAGATATTAAGCAGGTAGCTATAGTACAAGGAGATGCTAAAAGTATATCTATTGCAGCAGCCTCTATTATTGCCAAGGTAACGAGAGATAGAATTATGGATAAGTATGATTTAGAGTATCCACAGTATGGATTCCTTAAGCATAAAGGATATGGGACAAAACTTCACTATGAAAATGTTGATAAGCATGGGTTGAGTCAAATTCATAGGAAATCTTTTTTTAAAAAATATAATAGGTGATATAAATTGGGTGATATAAATAATGAAAATCGAAGGAAATACTTATAATGTTTTAAAAATAGGTAACACTAACAATAATGTTAATGATTTGGGTTCAAGTCAGTTTAAAGAAGGTTCAATTCAGCAAAATATAAAAGAAATAGAAATGCAAGTTATGGAAGAAATGATGTCAAGTAAAGAGGGAAATTTTGAAGGAAAAATCTTGGATTTACTTAAAAAATTAGAAATTAATCCTCAAAAAGAGATAATAATATTAGTGAAAAAGTTAATGAATAATAAAATGCCTATTACAAAGGCTAATATCATATCTATATTAAATGCAAAATATAGTTTTGAACAATTAGAAGAATTATTAGATAATGTTTTTATGAATTTGAGTGATGAAGAGTTTGAAATGGATATAAAAACTCTATTTAGAAAGTTATTAAAAGAATCGAGTCAATCAGATGACTGTATACACGATAAAGAAGAAATGGATGAAGTTGATGAAAAGGTAACACAAAAGAAAAATAATTTAAAACAAATACCAAATAAAAAAGAAAGTCAAATCTTCAATAAAAAAGGCGATACCACTAGTTTTGAAGCGAATACAAAAGTTGAACATACGGAATTAAATAGAATGAACAATAAGATGAATATTAATAAAGAAGACACTGAGAAAGTGAATATTAATAAAGAAAATAATAGTAACGTAAATAAGGATAAAGTGAGTGTTGATAAGATCAATATTGACAAGATGGATTTTGATAAGATTATATTTATGTTACAACACAAAATGAAAGTCAATTTGATGAATGCTACGAATATAAATAATATTATTAATAAAGACAATACATTAACAGACCAATTTAATTCTTTACTAAAATTACTTGATGATTCCGGTGTTGACCTTGAAATCATTAAGGAACTAAAAAATATACATATGGAACTAAAAGATTCAAAAAAGGTTAAATTGCCAATAGCAGAAAACCTCAAAAAAATATATAGTACCTTAAATTCTATAGAGACATTTTTAGAAAGTGTAAATAATACTAAAAAAGGAACCATAACTAATGAAATCGTAAATTTGAAAAGTAGTTTAGATTTTATTAACAAGATCAATCAATTTCAAACTTATTTTCAAATGCCTGTTATGATTAATAATGAGATGAAAAATCTAGAACTGTTTATTGAGCATAAGAAAAACAAGAAAAAAAAATTGAATCCAAAAGATATACGGATATTTATTGCACTAGATACTAATAATTTAGACTATGTACATGCACTTATAGAAATAAAAGATAAAGATATTACTTGTAATTTTCGTTTTGTGACAGATGATGCAAAATTAATCGTAAAAAAATATGAAAAAATATTAATGGATGCATTGAAAAAATATGATTTTCAAAGAGTTAATTTAAATTATGTTGTTTCTCAAGATAAAATGAGTATTTTAAATATAGAAAGTAATGATGCAAATTCAACATTATATTCCATAGATTTGAAGGTGTGAGAGTATGGCAAAAAAGGAAATAGCATCGGCGATTCAATATGATTCAGGAAAAAATGATGTGCCCGTTGTTGTAGCAAAAGGAGAAGGTCTTGTAGCAGAGAAAATAAAAGAAATAGGCAAAGAATCAAGTATACCAATCTATAAAAATGCTGAGCTAGCAAAAAAAATGAATAATTTATCTATAGGTCAAGAGATTCCTCCTGAATTGTACCAAGTAGTTGCTGAAATATTATCTTTCATAATTAAAGTTGATACAGCAAAGATGAACGAATATGAGTAAAACTTCAAAAATGCTAGGAAACTTAGGAGAGAATATGGCTAGAAAATATTTGCAGGAACATGGATACAAGATTGTTTGTTCTAATTATAGATGTAAGATTGGTGAAATTGATATTATAGCTTATAAAAACGATTCTTATATTTTTGTTGAAGTGAAAACACGAAGAAATTTTTCCTTTGGAAGACCTATAGAGGCAATTACCCCTAATAAGGTAAGAACCATAATGAAAGTAGCGCAATGTTATATGAGTAATTTTAAGCTATATTCATTTGGTATGAGGTTTGATGCTATAGAAGTTATAATTTTACCATCAAGAGTTCCTGAAATTAATCATATAGAAAATATAGCAATGATTTAATAGGAGGAGTGCAAAAGAGCACTCTTTTTTTTTGGAAAATTTAGCAATGGTAAGAAAATAAGTGTTTATTTTTTTCTAAATAGGGAAAGATTTATAATATTGAATATTTTCTAATATATTAAAAATTATAAAGTAGGGGTTTTGTGAGGTGGGATTTTTTGTTATCTAAGATATATAGTTGTACATTGAATGGATTAGATGGAAATATTACAGATGTTGAAGTGGATATATCAAATGGATTGCCAAGTTTTATTATAGTGGGATTACCAGATCTATCTGTAAAAGAATCTAAAGAAAGAATACGTTCGGCAATTAAAAATTCAGGATTCGAGTTTCCTATGAAAAGAATAACAGTAAATCTCGCACCTGCAAATACTAAAAAAGAAGGAACTCATTTTGATTTAGCGATAGCACTTGGAATATTAAAAGCCCATGGTCAAATTGATAATGGAAGACTAGATGATATTGGATTTGTAGGAGAACTATCTTTAAATGGAAAGATAAATAGGATTGATGGAGCATTACCTTTGGTATTAGCCCTTCGAAATAATGGAGTAAAAAAAGTGGTGTTGCCAGAATCAAATAAAAAAGAAGCTGGAATGGTTAGAGATGTAAATATATATCCGTTTAATAATTTGAAAGATGTAATTGAATATTTACAAGCTGATAAAGAAATCAGTCATTATATAATGGAGTCTGAATTAGAACATGAGTCGCAAATTTTCTACAAAGAAGATTTTGGGAATGTTTTTGGGCAAGAGTTTACAAAAAGAGCTTTGCAGATTGCCGCTGCGGGGGGGCATAATGTATTGATGATTGGCCCTCCAGGTTCAGGAAAGACTATGTTGGCTAGAAGCTTTCCTAGTATATTACCTAGTATGACCTATGAAGAATGTTTGGAGGTTACAAAAATCTATAGTGTAGCAGGAGAACTCACAGATAAAGTGTCATTAATAAATAGAAGACCCTTTAGAGCACCGCATCATACAATTTCAAGTACCGCACTTGTAGGCGGTGGTACGAGGCCTAAACCAGGAGAAGTGTCTTTGGCTCATGATGGGGTACTATTTTTAGATGAAGTTTTGGAATTTAAAAAGAGTGCGTTAGAGATGTTAAGACAGCCTATTGAAGATGAAATTGTTACTATTTCAAGAGTACGTGCAACGATAACATACCCATCAAATTTTATACTCATAGCCAGTATGAATCCCTGCCCCTGTGGTTACTATGGAGATTCTACCCATGAATGCACCTGTACATCTAGTCAGATAAAGAAATATTTATCAAAAATTTCAGGACCATTATTGGATCGGATTGATATGCATGTTGAAGTTTTTCCTATTAAATATGAAGAGTTAACTAGTAATAAGAAAGCAAAAGGTTCAGATGAAATTAGAAAAGAAGTACAAAAGTCTAGAACGATTCAATTAGAGAGATATTCTAATGAGTCCATTTTAAATAATGCGCAATTGAATACGAGCTTAATAAAGAAACATTGCAAGTTAGGAAAAGCAGAAAAGGAATTGATGAAAGATGCTTTTGATAAATTGAAATTAAGTGCAAGGGCATATAATCGAATTATAAAATTAAGTAGAACAATAGCAGATTTAGATGGAAGTGAAGAAATATCTGCATCACATATTGCAGAAGCAATACAATATAGAAACCTAGATAAAAAATTTTGGAGTGTATGATAGGAAGTAAGTTGGTGAGACGCATCACGTAAAAATATTTGATGATGTTTTGTATAGTAGAAATAGAAGAAGACGAAAATAATTTTTTTCCTCTTTAAAACATTAAAAAAAGCTACCAAAAAGTAATTCTAACAAATCACCCATTGACGCTTTAATAGTTTTCTTTCTATTTTCAGTTTCAGTTGCATCAATTTTAATTTCTAACACATCTCCTTCTTTAGCTTTAGTACAACTCGATATATTAGAAAAGAGTGGATATACAATATTGTAAAAGTAGAAAAGCATGGAAAGCTAAAATAAAAATGATAGTAGACAAAAAATAAAAATAAGCGACTGTTTTTTATTAATAAAACAAAATACATATTATCATTTCCTATATCAAATAATAATAGAGAGGTGATTATATGAAACAATTTGAAAGAGCTAAAGAACTTTTAGATCCTGAAAAAGGTAATGTAAAAAGAGCAAGGAAAGAACCTAATATGAAAGAGATTCCAGAGTTGAAAGATAAAAGAGAAAGATAAGAGAGTATAATCGTACCTATAGATAGGACACTTGAAAAGTGTTTCATCTATAGGTATTTTTTTGTATAATCAACTAGTATTAATAGAAGTCAGATAAATGAGCAAAATAACTTGTTCACAAAAAGATATTAAAGTACTCTATAAAAGATGCAGATCAAGGCAGTCACTATACTAGTCCCCGTTATCAAAAACTACTTAATGGATAGGGATTAGGTCAATCTATATCCAAAAGGGGAAATTATTCGGATAATACACCACAGGAATAATTCTTTGGTCATTTCAAAGAAGATGACTCCTATTCAATATAGAAATCATCTTCTTGCTGCTTAACTCTCTTTTTTTAGTGCCCTTGACATAGGTACCGTTTTAATAATAACCCTTCTTATTTATTAATGTTGTTACAATTTCCTAACAAAATATGTATTAAATTGGAAAATTATAAAGCGTACCTAAAAAATTAATGTAACTCGTAATCTATAACAAATACAATATTTGTTGGAAGGAGTTATAAAAATGAAAATAGTAGTAGCGCATTTATATCCAGATCTTTTAAACAAAAAGCAAAATAGTACTTATGAGAAAAAAACTAATAATAATAATGAAAAAAGCTTTCAAGAATATATTCGAGATTGTAGCAATAGGTTAGAACAGACAAATATCATATATAAAAGAAATACATTAGCTTAAGGAAGAAAAAAGAAAATACATGGGACTAATTGACAATAAGAATTACTCAATATTACAACTTTCATTAGTAATAGAATTGCTATGAGTATTTCAAAAAAAGTATAATGGGTTATACAATAGGAAATGAAATAGCATTAGTGATGAAGGAGGTAATATATTTGAAAATAGTATGTATTGGAGATAGTTTAACTTATGACTATGGAGTAAATAGGGAAGAGGCGTGGATTAATCTAATTGAGAATAGATATGATGTACAGATATTAAATAAAGGCATAAATGGAGATACAACAGAAAGAATGGTATCAAGATTTTATATGGATATTGTTAGAAATAACCCTTCTCATGCAATAATTATGGGTGGTAGTAATGATTTGATAACGGGAGTTCCATTAATATTATTAAATTAAATATTGCTAATATGGGTAATCAGACATATGAAAATAATATTGTGCCTATTATTGGAATTCAACCATTAACGGAGCCTAAGATGTCCAATATGTATTGGTCTGCTACAACTGATTTTGAAAGAGTAAATGAAAACATTAAGAAATATAGAGAATGGGCAGTTCAGTTTGGAAAGATTAATAATGTGAGAATTATTGACTTTTGTTCAGAACTAAAGAAACATATTACAGAAAAGAATAAACATGAGTTTTACATAGACGGAGTACATTTAACACCACAAGGTCATAAAATCATGGCGACTATAGAAAAAATAAAATCTATTTTAGAAAATTAATAGGGACAGGAAATTAATCCTGCCTTTTATAATTTTCCAAATATACCTGTAACCAATTCTGTTCTTTATAAAATCTCTTCACAGTTGCTTCATCATTAATCTTAGCAACAACAATATCACCATTCTTATCTGAATTCTACTGTTTTACTAATGCATAATCCCTATCCGCGATATCAGCATTAATCATACTAGGCCCTTTGATGTCCTATCCTATTTATTTCACTTTTTATATATTGAAGAATTGTTCGGTAGAATGTTTATTAAAATCTTATATGATTGATAATAATATTAAATTTAAAGGGTTTTATTTTTATTTCAAGAATACATATATTGTTATTTTGTTTGTAGAAGAGATGGGGGATATTATGATTATAAAAGTAGATCAAAGTAAATGTAGTAGATGTAGAAAATGCATAGAATGTTGTCCTGTAAATGCAATAGTAGGGGAAAAAATTATTTCGGTAGACATGTCTAGATGTATAAAGTGTCGTTCTTGTGTAGTTTTATGTCCATCAAAAGCTATAGTGATAAAATAAATGTAAAGAGCTTTGGATAATCAAAGCTCTTCTCTTTTGTGTAAAATTACTTTGAAAAATATCTTACATACATCTCAAAGTATAAAGAATTATTTTTGATATGATCACAAATACATCAAATTTATAAGCGAATTGAACCTTTAGAAAAAGCAGGAGATTAACCATTCTTCTGCTCATTTTGTTTATACTTTTAAAAAGGTGGTCCTTTGTTAAAGTCTTTAAAATGTGTTTGAAGGCAAATTGTTTCGAGGGTATTGTGGTATTGTAACTTATAAAAAATAGCTTGAAAGTAAAAATAGAAAGCCTGAAGACTTGCAAAAAAATTGGCAATATATAAAAGAATATAAATTTTTTAGAATTATCTAGTGTGGAGAAAGAAATTAGCAAAATTTTTGTTTATTTTTCTGAAACTGGGAGATAATTTATAATATTAAATATTTTCTTAAGAGTTTCAGAATTACCCTTGATGTTATTATCTGCATAATCATTTATAGTAGATTGATGAAGATTACACAATTTTGCATTTTGTTAACGCATCCGTGCATCTGTACATCTAGGCAAATAAAGAAATATTTATTAAAAATTTCAGGACCATTATTGGATCGGATTGATATGCATGTTGAAGTTTTTCCTATTAAATATGAAGAATTAACTAGTAATGATCAAGCAAAAGGTTCTGATGAAATTAGAAAAGAAGTACAAATGGCTAGGATGATTCAATTGAAAAGATATTTTAATGAGTTGATTTTAAATAATGCCCAATTGAATACAATCTTAATAAAGAAACATTGCAAGTTAGGAAAAGTAGAAAAAGAATTGATGAAAGGTGCTTTTGATAAATTAAGTGCAAGGGCATATAAGCGAATTATAAAACTAAGTAGAACGATAGCGATTTAAATGAAAGTGAAGAACTATCCACATCACATATTGCAGAAGCAATACAATATGGAAACTTAGATAAAAAATTTTGGAGTGTATAATAAAGAATGAATAAAATAGAAGAAAAATACTACATAGCATGGTTATTGAATGTAAAAGGAGTAGGCAATAAGACTTTAAGTAAACTATTAAGCTATTTTGGAAGTGCTGAAAATATATTTAAGTCTAAATATGAAAGTTTAAACAATATAAGAGGAATAAATAAGAATGTTATTCATAACATAGTAGAGAATAAAAGTGAGGATAAGGTTAAACAAATATTGAATTCTTTAGAAAAATATAATATTGATTTGCTACAAAAAACAGATGTTGATTATCCGGAAAATTTAAAGCACATATATGACCCACCCATGATTTTGTATAAAAAAGGAATAATTGATCATGAAGATGCAAATGCAATAGCTATTGTAGGTTCTCGGAAAGCTTCAGCATATGGTAAATATGTAACACATGAATTAGCTAAAGAATTAGCAAAAAGAAATATTACAATTGTTAGTGGTATGGCTTATGGAATAGATACAATTGCACATCAAACAGCACTTGATCATGGAGGCAGAACGATAGCAGTTTTAGGATGTGGGCTTGATATTTGCTATCCTAAGACAAACTATAATTTGATGAAAAATATTCAAAATAATGGAGCTATAATTTCAGAATATCCAGTAGGAATACAGCCGGTAGCAGGTAATTTTCCTGCTAGGAATCGCATCATTAGTGGTTTATCTAAAGGTGTTATAATTATTGAAGCAAGCTTAAAGAGTGGATCGTTGATTACAGCAAATTTTGCATTAGAGCAGGGCAGAGACGTATTTGCTGTCCCCGGAAATATTAATAGTACAGGAAGTTGTGGTACAAATAAATTGATTCAAGAAGGGGCCAAATTAGTTACATGCATAGAAGATGTTTTAGAAGAACTTAATATTAAAATTTCCACTAAAAATGATGATATAGAGGTTGATTTAAGTGAAACAGAACTTGAAATTTATAATGCTATTTTAGAAAAGCAACCCCTTCATGTAGAAGAACTTATGAAAGGATACAAATGGAATATGAATGAAATAAATGGCATAATAACCATTTTGGAATTGAAAGGAATAATCCAAAGATTTCCAGGTAATATATTTTTTGCAAAGAAAATTTAAATTAATATTTTGAAATTAAAAAAGTTTTCTGATATAATTACTATTGCTTTTAATAATGGAGGTGAAATCATGGCAAAATCCTTAGTAATTGTAGAATCGCCTGCAAAAGCAAAAACAATAGGCAAATTTTTGGGTAAAAACTATAAAGTAGTTGCATCTGTTGGTCATGTAAGAGATTTACCTAAAAGTAAGATGGGAATAGATATTGATAATAACTATGAACCTCACTATATTACAATAAGAGGAAAAGGACCTGTTATAAAGGAATTAAAAAAAGAAGCCAAAAAGGTGAAAAACATATTCTTGGCTACTGACCCTGATAGAGAAGGAGAAGCTATTTCATGGCATTTAGCATATATTCTATCTATAGATGAAAGTGAAAAATGTAGAATTGAATTTAATGAAATAACAAAAGAAGCTATTAAAAAAGCAATTAAAAGTCCTAGAAAAGTGAATGCAGCATTAGTAGATGCACAACAAGCTAGAAGAATTTTAGATCGATTGGTAGGATATAGCATTAGTCCTTTATTATGGAGAAAAATCAGAAAAGGATTAAGTGCAGGTAGAGTACAGTCTGTTGCAACTAAAATGATTTGTGATTGTGAGAAAAAGATTAACGAGTTTGTTGCTGAAGAATATTGGAGTATAAATGTAGATTTGGGTGTTGAAAATACAAAGGAAAAATTTGTGGCGAAGTTTTATGGAAATGATAATAATAAGATAGATATAAAAACAGAAGATGAAGTTAAAGAAATTGTACAAAAATTAGATGTTAATGATTATTTAGTATCGGCTGTAAAGAAAAGTCAGAAAAAGCGAACACCGTATCCACCTTTTATTACAAGTAATTTACAACAAGAAGGAGCTAATAGATTAGGATTTACTACAAAAAAGACGATGCGAATAGCACAACAACTGTATGAAGGAATAGAGTTGAAAAAGGGAGATACTATAGGGCTTATTACTTATATCAGAACAGATTCAATGCGTGTTTCAAATGAAGCAAAAGAGGATGCGCGTAAATACATACAAGAAAATTTCTCGGATGAATATATAGGAGATTACAAAAATAAGAATAAATCTAAAAAAGAAATTCAAGATGCCCATGAGGCAATAAGACCAACGTCTATATATAGAACACCAGATGAGATTCAATCGTATCTTAGTAAGGATCAATATAAGTTATATAAGATGATTTGGGAGAGATTTTTAGCCAGTCAAATGGAAAATGCAGTATATGATACATATTCTATTAAAATTAATAATGGAGATTTTGTATTTAAAGCATCTGGGGCAAAAGTATGCTTTGATGGTTTTTTGAAAGTTTATACGTATGCTTCAACTGCAGATGATGAAATTCCACATGTTAGTGAAAATGATGAGTTAATTCTGGATTCTATTAATCCAAAACAACATTTTACTCAGCCACCCGCAAGATTTACGGAAGCGTCCTTGGTTAAGGAAATGGAAGAAAAAGGGATTGGGAGACCGAGTACATATTCACCTACTATATCTACTATTTTAAGTAGAGGTTATGTAGAAAAAGAAAATAAATCATTAAAGCCTACAGAATTAGGAACGATTGTTACAGAACTATTAGAAGAGTATTTTTCAAATATTGTAGATGAACATTTTACTGCATCATTAGAGGAACAATTAGATAAGATCGATGATGATGGAATAGAGTGGAGAACGGTAATTGATGATTTTTATAAACCTTTTTCAGAAACATTAAAACATGCAGAAGAAGAAATAAAAAAGATAGAACTAATTGAAGAAGAAACAGATGAAATTTGTGAAGTATGTGGAAAAAACATGGTAATAAAATATGGTAGGTATGGAAAATTCTTGGCTTGTTCTGGGTATCCTGAATGCGAACACAGTAGGCCATTTCTAAAGAAAATAGGCGTAAAATGTCCTCGATGTGAGGGTGAATTAGTAGAGAGAAGATCGAAAAAAGGTAGATTGTTTTATGGATGTGGAAATTTTCCAAAGTGTAATTTTATGGTTTGGAATAGACCCATTGATGAGCGATGTCCTGAATGTAATTCTTTATTAGTTACTAAAAATAGAAAAAATGATATAGTAGTGCAATGTACTGATAAAGAGTGTGAATATAAAAAAGTAAAAGAAAAATAATTATAAAGTATTATTTAACAAATATTTTTAATTTTATGTTGAATTCAAAGGGGAAATATGATATCATACCCATGGCTTTTAATGTATTGTTGAAGATGGAATTATGTGAACTTGAAAATACAACTTATGAATTTATCTTTCAAAATTACAGATATTAAAAACGCAAAGTATGATGAAAAATTATACTATAAGATAAAAATACGAGGAGGATATAAATGACTACTACATTATTAGAAAAAACAAGAAAACTGAACAAAATATTACAACAATCAGGAAACGTACCCGTGTCTTTTACAGAGTTAAGTAAAACTTTAAGCGAGGTATTAGATTCAAATGTATTTGTGGCTAATAAAAGAGGTAAGGTTTTAGGCGTGCATTTGGCAGATCCATCTGAAAACCCAATTGTTTTGGATTCAGATACAGGCGTACAAAAATTTCCAAAAGAATATAATGAGCAATTACTCAAAATCACTGAAACAAAGTATAATATTACAGGTGATGAATTACTTGGAATTTTCAAATATGATACAGAAAGTGTGGGGAAATTAGTAACGATTGTTCCTCTTAATGGAAGTGGGCAAAGACTAGGAACTTTAATCTTAGCAAGACTTGATAATAAATTTACGGATGAGGATTTAGTATTAGCTGAATATAGTGCAACCGTAGTGGGGATGGAAATTCTTAGAGCTAAAAGTGAAAAAATTGAAGAAGAAGCAAGAAAAAAAGCTGTAGTTCAAATGGCTATAGGAACTCTTTCTTATTCTGAGTTAGAAGCAGTAGAACACATTTTTGATGAATTAGATGGTATGGAAGGCTTATTAGTAGCTAGTAAAATTGCAGATAGAGTAGGAATTACTAGATCTGTAATCGTAAATGCTTTGAGAAAATTTGAGAGTGCTGGCGTTATTGAATCAAGATCATTAGGAATGAAAGGTACGCATATTAGAATATTGAATGAAAAACTAATTGATGAATTAGAAAAATTAAAGAGATAAAAAATAAAAAGCAACCATGGTTGCTTTTTATTTTTTATCCTTTAATTTTTTATAACCAACTATAAACCCCTCTCACTTTTAATAGTAAATATTTACTAATTGTAAGAAAACAATTACTATATTGCAAAAAAGGTATTATAATAGAATCAGAAAGAAAAAAATAGACACATAGAAAGTAAATATGTTGAAATTTTAATTTTAAAGCAGGAAAATGCAATAAAATGTAGAAATATATATAAGGGGAAAATGTGGAAATATATAAATTAAGATATGAAAAGGTCAAAATTCTTGCTGAACTGAGTATGGCTCATTAAAGAAAGGAGGGTATATATGCTAGAAAAATCCCTTATGGGAATTAATATATTAGAAAAATCTATGAATGCTTGCTGGATGCGTAATGAAGCTATTGTTAATAATATTGCAAATGTAGATACGCCCAATTATAAGAGAGATATGGTGAAATTTGAAACTGTTCTAGAAGAAAATTTATCAAGTACATCAATTGAAGGGAAAATGACACATGAAAAACATTTAGCAATACAACCTAAGAGTATAGAAAATATAAATCCAGTGATGGCAAAGGATTTAAAAAGCAAATATAGAAAAGACGGAAATAACATAAATATTGATGCGGAAATGGCAAGGTTAGCAAAGAATACACTGCAGTATAATCTGTTAGCACAAAGAGTTTCGGGAAAAATCAGAAAGTTAAAGATGCTTGTTAAAGATGGGAGGTAAAATATATGAGTTTATTTAATTCTGTTAACGTGAGTGCTTCTGGGCTTACTGCTCAAAGGCTTAGAATGGATGTTATTTCAAAAAATATAGCAAATGCCAATACAACAAGAACTGCTAATGGTATGCCTTATAGAAGGCAGATGCCTGTTTTTAAAGAAAAAACAGGGAATTTTAAATTTAGCGAGTCCTTAGATGCAGCTAAAGGGAAGGTGAATTTTGGAAATGGAGTAGAGGTTATAGATGTAGTAGAAGATAAAAGTCCTTTTAAAAGAATCTATGATCCAGGACATCCAGATGCAGATAAAGATGGATATGTTAAAATGCCTAATGTAGATATTGTAACAGAAATGATTAATATGATTTCAGCTACAAGGGCTTATGAAGCAAATGTAACTGCTATGAATGCAGCAAAAAGTATGGCGATGAAAGCATTAGAAATAGGTAAATAAGGCACTTGAAATAGGGGGATTAGCAGATGATTAAGATTGGAAATGTAGAAAGTTCATCTAAAAATATATTTAATACAAATCTGAAAAAGACAAACGAGAGTTTTTCAGATTTTTTAAAAGAATCTGTAGGAAAAGTGAATCAATATGAAGTAGAATCTGAAAAAATGGATAATTTAGCTGCGATAGGCCAGATAGATAATATGCATGAGACAATGATTGCTAGTGGAAAGTCTGAAATTGCTTTGCAATTTATGCTAGAAGTAAAAAGTAAAGTTCTAGATGCCTACAATCAAATTATGAGATTGCAAGTATAATATTTAAGTAGATCTATAATGGGACGAGGTGTGTGAATGGGCAATATGCTAGAACAAACAAAAGAACAATTGAATGAATTTTATCAGAGACTAGATAAGAAAAAAAAGATAAAGATTGGAATTAGCGGATTATTTATTATTTTTACTATAGCAACATTAATCTATGTTACTTCTCAACCAGAATATGTAACATTATTTAATAACTTAGAATTAAAAGATGTGGGACCAATAACAGAAAAACTTGATGAAATGGGTATACCTTGGAAAGATGATGAAACGGGTACCAATATACTGGTGCCGCAAGAATATAAGAATAAAGCGAAAGCTAATCTAGCTATGACAGGCGTACCAGGGGACAGGTTTTCATACGAGGATATGTTAAATAATAGCAGTTTGACTATGACGAATGAGGAAAGAACAAAAAGATATCAGATTGCTCAAATGAATAATATAGCACAAACGATTGAGGCTATTGATGGAATTAAATCGTCTTGGGTAGATTTGAGCATAGCAGATGATAGTAATTTCTTGATGAAAGACCAAAAATCTAAAGCATCTGTATTTGTAGAATTAGAAGTTGGACAGAAACTTACGCAAAAGCAAGTAAATGGTATTGCGATGTTAGTATCTAATTCAGTAAAAGATTTAGAACCAGAGGATGTTTCTATTGTTAATAACAAGGGAGAAGTTCTTAGCAAAAAGGAAGAAGGAGAAGTTTTTGATGCAAATACGCAGTTCACATTACAGCAACAAGTTCAAAAAGACCTAACGGAGAGTTTAACAGGATTTTTGACTACAGTATATGGAACAGATAATGTGGCGGTAATGGTTAATGTAAAACTTGATTTTGACAGTGAGGAAACCAATGTAGTGGAATTTTCACCTCCCATAGAAGATGAAACCAATGGACTTGTTAGAAGTATGACTGAATTAAAAGAAAAGGTTATAAATGGAGATGGTCAAGGAGGAATTCCCGGGACCGATTCTAATGAAGATGAAATTCCTCAATATTTAGAAAATGCATCTAATACTTCCCAATATGATAAAGCAAATAAAGTAGTAAATTATGAACTAAATGAGATCAAAAAGAAAATAGTAAAAGCACAAGGACAAGTTAAAGATGTTACTATAGCTGTACTTATTAATGAAAAAGTATTACTGAATGGTGAACTTACGGATGAACAAAGAAAAGAAGTTACAGAATTGGTTTCTGCATCAGCAGGATTAGATACAAAGGTAGTAAAAGTAATGGCAAGGGAGTTTGATACAAGTTTAGCAGATGAATTTGCAAATGCACAAAAGAATCACACGGATGCATCTGGTTTTGCAAAAATACCATCTTGGGCAATTGCTGTTTTAGCAATTTTATTAATAGGAGCTATAGGATCTAGTGTATATTACGTTAGACAAAGAAAACGTAATATAGAAGAAGTTTTAAATGAAGAACCTATCGTTGTGAATGATGGTATTGATGAAATTGAGATGGAATTAGATAAAAAATCAGGATATCAAAAGCAAATAAATAAATTAGTAGATAAAAATCCTGAGGCTGTATCTAAATTATTAAAAACATGGCTAAATGAAGATTAGGAGTGTAGCAAATGGGTATTAAAACAGGATTAACTGGAAAAGAAAAAGCTGCAGTCTTACTGATTTCTCTTGGGCCAGATAAGGCTGCAAAAATATTTCAACATTTAAATGAAGAGGAAATAGAAGAATTGACTTTAGAAATTGCCAACATGAGAAAGATATCTCCAGATGAAAAAGATAGGATTTTAGAAGAATTTTATCAAGTTTGTTTGGCACAAGAGTATATTTCAGAAGGCGGTATCAATTATGCGAAAGAAATTTTAGAAAAAGCACTAGGTTCACAGAAAGCATTTGATATTGTGCATAAACTAACAGCATCATTACAGGTGCGCCCTTTTGATTTTGCACGTAAAGCTGAGGCTAGTCAGTTATTGAACTTTATTCAAAATGAACATCCCCAGACAATTGCGCTTATTCTTTCGTATTTAGGGGCGCAGCAAGCTGGACAAATTTTATCTGCTTTGCCTCAAAATAAACAAACAGAAGTAGCTAAACGTATTGCTATAATGGATAGAACTACACCAGAAATTATAAAAGAAGTAGAATCAGTTTTGGAAAATAAATTATCGGCAATGGTTACGCAAGATTATACTGCTACGGGAGGAATACAAACAATTGTTGATGTTTTAAATTCAGTTGATCGCGGAACAGAAAAATTCATCATGGAAAAATTAGAAATAGAAGATGTTGAATTAGTTGAGGAAATTAAAAAGAGAATGTTTGTATTTGAAGATGTGGCTACATTGGATGGTTCATCTATTCAAAGATTTATACGTGATATTGAACAAAGTGAATTAGCTGTTGCATTAAAAGGAGCAACGGAAGAAGTTCAAGAAATTATATTTAAGAATATGTCAAAACGAATGGCAGAAATGATCAAAGAGGACATGCAGTTTATGGGTCCTGTAAGATTAAGAGATGTTGAAGAAGCACAACAAAAGATTGTTAATAATATTAGAAAACTTGAAGAAGCAGGAGAACTTATTATAGCTAGAGGAGGAGGAGACGAAATTATTGCATAGAATTTTGAAATCTTCTTTCGTTACAATAGGAGAAAAAAAAGAAATTATAAGTACCTTTAAAAAAAACGACAAAAATCTTGAGAATACAGAGAACATAGAAATATGTAATAATATTGACCAAAATGAAAGGTATAATGAAACTTATCAAAAAAAGATGCTAGAAGTAGGACAAGTCGTAGAAGAAAAGATAAATCAAGCAAACCTTCAAGCACAAAGTATTATTGCTGATGCTTATGAAGATGCGAAAAAGATATATAAAAATGCAAAAGATGAAGGTTATGGAAAAGGTTATGACGAAGGAAAAAATGAAAGCTTTACTAAAGCAAATAAAGAAGTGAATAAAATTATAGATGAGGCCTTGCAGTTTAAAAACGAAACGATGAAATTAAAAGAAAAAATAATACGAGATTTGGAAAAAGAAAGTATAGAGCTTGTTATTAGAACAGTAGAAAAAATATTAAATGATAAAATAGAAGATTCTCATGAAACGATTATTAACTTAATAAAAGTTGCTTTAGAAAAATGTGCTTATACTGAGTCTTTAGTACTCAGAGTAAGTACAGGAGATTATGAGTATGTAGCTTTGCAAAGAAATAAAATTCTTTGTCTAGCTGAAAATATAGAAGATATAATCATAAAGCAGGATGCTTCATTAAAACGAGGAAGTTGCATTCTTGATACTATTTCAGGAAGAATAGATGCAAGTATAGATACACAATTTAATCAAATTAAATCATTATTTCTTGAATTGTTAGAGAGTGAGGATTCTCAAAATGATGCTTAATCTCAATAAATATAAATATGTGTTAGATACTGCAAACTTGATTAAATATAGTGGGAAAGTATCTCGAATCGTTGGACTGACAATAGAATCACTAGGTCCAGCTGTTAAATTAGGAGAATTGTGTTATATATATCCTCTAAAAGGAAATGAGCCTATAAAAGCTGAAGCAGTTGGATTTAAGGATACTAAAGTTTTACTGATGCCATTAGGAGAAATGGATGGTATAGGACCTGGGAGTAAAGTAGTGGCTAGTGGAGAAACCCTTAATGTAAATGTGGGAGAAGAATTATTAGGTCGAATTTTAGATGGATTAGGAAATCCTATGGACGATTTAGGGGGATTTTATAACACACACAAGTATCCAGTTAATAACAGTCCTCCAGACCCTTTGAAAAGAAAAAAGATAGAAGATGTATTATCCTTAGGGGTAAAAGCTATAGATGGATTATTAACTTGCGGAGTAGGACAAAGAATTGGTATTTTTGCTGGAAGTGGAGTGGGTAAAAGTACACTCATGGGGATGATTGCTCGTAATACGAAAGCAGACATTAATGTAATAGCTTTAATTGGAGAGCGTGGAAGAGAGGTTAGGGAATTTATTGAAAATGACTTAAAGGAAGAAGGGTTAAAAAGATCTGTGTTAGTAGTTGCTACATCAGATAAGCCCGCACTAGTAAGAATGAAGGGCGCTTTATTAGCAACTGCTATCGCAGAGTACTTTAGAGATCAAGGTAAAAATGTAATGCTACTCATGGATTCATTAACAAGATTTTCTATGGCTCAAAGAGAAGTGGGATTAGCAGTAGGAGAACCGCCTGTGACAAAAGGGTATACGCCTTCTGTTTTTGCAGCATTACCCAAGCTTCTCGAAAGATCTGGAAATTCTGATAGAGGTTCTATAACTGGATTATATACAGTTTTAGTAGATGGAGATGACTTGAATGAACCAATTACAGATGCAGTTAGAGGAATACTAGATGGACATATTGTATTATCTAGAAAACTTGCAAATAAAAATCATTATCCAGCATTAGATATTCTTGCTAGCGTAAGTAGGGTTATGCCAAATATTGCAAGTAAAGAACATAAAAGTGCTGCTGGTAGATTTAAAGATATTTTGGCTGTATATAAAGAAGCAGAAGATTTGATTAATATAGGAGCATATGTTGCAGGAAGTAATGAAAAAATAGATTTTGCTATTGAAATGATTGATAAATTAAACGATTATTTAAAACAAGGAGTAGATGAAAAAATTGATTTTGATGATGCTCTTGTAAACTTAAATAACTTAATTGGTTAGGGGTGTATATAGTGAATAAGTTTTGTTTTAAATATGAAAATATAATAGACATAAAATGCAGATATGAGGATATTGCAAAAGGAAAACTAAATGAGGCTCAACAAAGGCTTATTGTTCAGGAAAAAGAATTAGAGCATTTAAAAAGTCAGAGCGAAAATTATAAGAATTACATTAATGAAATAGTCAGTGAAGGTACAAGTGCAGGGACAATAATGCAATGTAATTCTTTTTTAGAGTATTATAGAACAAACATAGAATTACAAGGGAAAAGGATAGAAGAATGTAAGCATGAAGTTGCAAAGCGACGACATGAATTGATGAAAGTGTCTCAAGCAAAAAAAGTTTTAGAAAAATTGAAAGAAAAGGAAAAAGAAAATTTTTTAGTAATAGAAAAAAAAGAGGAAATGGATTTTATAGATGGATTGGTTACTTTTAAGAATTTCCAAACTAAATAGGGGGAACTAATGTCAAAAA
>JADPRS010000029.1 GCA_015686845.1 Lutibacter sp. B2 | reverse complement strand
GACAAGAAGAAGTCTATTTTATTCAGTTTACACAAAATTTTTTACACGGCCAAATTTGATTTTATAATTATAAATAGTCTCAAAAAAATTCCTAAGAATTAAAATTCTTAGGAATTTTTTATTGTCTCTTCTAAAATATTTAACACTAATATATTATATCTTAAGTAATAGATTATTTATTTTTCCACTCACGTTCTTCCTTTCCTCATAGATCCAGTCTTCATCAATCGTAGGTTCAAAAATCTTACCAAAAGAATAATATATATTGATCTTCTGATAATAAATTTCTAATTCATCAAGGGATTCATATTTGCATATGGGCTTGAATATTTCATTTCTTTTGGAAATAAATAATTCATCCACATAGGATAGAAATGTATTCATAAGCTCTTTATGCTGTACATCAAAGGGTATCTTCAAAAGCTTCCATTGATTAATTTGTGAAAGCTTATATCTTCTTATGTTATGCAAAACAATTAAATATTCCCCTATATCCATTTTTTCATATAATACTGATTCACATTCTTTTTCACTCCAAACAGACAGTTTTTCTGTTAGAGAAACATTTTCTATATTCAATATATCTTCACTTGGCCCTAAAATTGCATATTCAATATTATGATCTTGCTTATGAATCGATTTCTTTATAAATTCATAATTATCTCCATATACAGAAACATACCCCACATCATATATTCCTTTTCTACCCGCTCTACCTGCTATTTGTTTCACTTCTTGAGAATTTAAAAACCGAAACTCTTTTCCATCAAATTTTTTTATCTCCATAAATACGATTCTTTTAATGGGAAGATTCACGCCCATACCAATTGCATCTGTTGTAATTAAAATAGATGTTTCTTTATTTAAAAATTGAGTATACTGCTTTTTTCTAACCTCTGGTGGCAAATCACCATAGATCATACTGCATTTGATTCCAATTTTCGAATAGAACAAAGCAAGTTCAAGAACTCTTTTTCTAGAAAAAACAACGAGCGCATCTCCGTCTTTAACATCTTTGTATTTAAAGGACTTTTCTTCTATCTCAAGTGGAATATTGCGTGTATACTCTTTAATAGTATACTCATCACCTATATCTTTTATAATATCAATTAATAATTTCTTTGCATTTAATGCTCCACATATATGTATTTCTCTACATCTTAATCCTAATAGTGCTCTCGTCCATGCTGCTCCTCTTTTTTCATCAGAGATCATCTGTATTTCATCAATTACAGCTATTTCAAATTCTTCATTTATATTTAGTTTTTCTATCGTACATGAAATATGCTCTGCATTTTCATGGATGATTTCTTCTTCTCCTGTAAATAAATTGCACACTACCCCTTCATTATTTAATCTTTCATAGTTTTCTAATGCAAGTATTCTAAGCGGAGCAAGATATATGCCTTTTTTACTTTTTTTAAGTCCTTGCATTGCATTATAAGTTTTGCCTGTATTGGTTTCTCCTAAATGTAGATAAATCGTTCTCTTTATTTTTCTCGCTTGTTTATATTCATCCTTTGGATTTTGAGGAAATATTATATCCAGTTTCTCATTGATTAGCTTTGGAATATATTTGGTAATCAAAATATTCATTAATCCTGAACTTTTATAACTTTCATAATGCTTCCCTATTATTTCTTCTAATTTATGATCTGCATTATTTTTTTGATTATAATCTAAAAGCATTCTCTCAGATACATCATTCAGGAGTTTCTCATAGTTTTTATATAATTTATTTACTTCCTTCTGTTTTGTAGAATTTCTATTTTTATTAAATATTTTCTCCATTTCTCCTATAAGCTTCAATTTCTTACGAAGAGCCCCTTCATGCTCCCAAAGTGCATTTATATTTGTGTTGGTTATTATTTGCTCAATCTGCTTTATCTGATTTTTAAGTTTTTTAAGTTCTCTTTCTGCCACTGATAATTTCATTTTTATCTCTCCTTGTAATTAGTGTTTACTATTTTGTAAATAAATATAAAAAGTTATCAACCATGTATACGTCTATTAATTCTCACATATTTCCTAATGTAGAATATACAAATGTTCCTTCCAACAAAACCTAGTTTTTTTATCCTTATAATTTTCATATTAATTGAAAACAATAAAATGATATATAAATTTAAAATACTTATATTTTGGAGGTAAAATGTCAAAAGAAGCAAAAATCCTATTGCTCGTTAGTGGATTATTTACCCTTGCTAAAGGGTTATCTAATGTTTTTGTAAATATATTCTTATGGAAAAAATCAAGTGATTTTATCATGATTTCACAGTATAATCTAATTCAGTATATATTTTTGCCAATTGCTTTTACGATGGCAGGGTGGCTGTCAAAAAAAAAGAATGGCGTATGGGCACTTAGAATTGGCATTGTTTTTTATATATTATTTTTTATTTTTATTCTTTTAATAAAAGATGACATTATAAAATACATCTACCCTCTTGGTATATTATTTGGAGTAGCAGGAGGATTTTACTGGCTTGCTTTTAATGTACTAAGTTTTGATTTCACATCTACTATTAACCGCGATACTTTTAATGGATATAATGGTTCTATAGATGGAATATGTGCTGCCATTGCTCCTTTTACATCCGCTTATATTATTTCTAGAAGTGAAAATATGACAGGCTATATGATCGTATTTTTACTCTCATTAATATTTTTTGTTGTTTTAATACTTATCAGTTTATTCCTTCACTCACAGCACTATGGAGAAAAACTAGATTTCAAGAAAATAATAGGTAGTAATAATTTTGAGTGGAGTAATTTAAGAAAAAGTACCGTTGCGTGGGGAATAAGAGACGTTGTAATACTATTTTTACTCAATATCCTAATATATAAAACAACAGGAAGTGAAATGGAACTAGGAAAACTTTTTTTAATTTCTTATTTAATTTCATCAGCATCTTATATATCAGAACAAAAGTTTATAAAGCCTAGAAGAAGAATATTTGCCCTACATATAGGTGCAATAATAATGTTTATTTCAGTTTTAGGACTCGTTGTCAAAATTAACTATTATTCTATATTATTCTTTATCATACTAGATGCAATATCTGTACCCTTTTTTTATGTACCTATGACATCAGCTACTTTTAATGTCCTAGCTCAACACCATGAAGCGAATATGAGAGTTGAATATATTATAAACAGGGATATTGCTCTTAATATAGGCAGAATAATAAGTACAATCTTATTGATGACCCTTTTAACTTTTATAAAAAATGATAGGGTACTTAATTACTTTTTACTTTTTATAGGAAGCAGTCAATTGATTTCTCTTTATTTCTTAAGAAAGCTAAAAATATGGGATATTAAAAAAGGATGATTATTAAAAATCATCCTTTAAATCACACAGCAATTCATTAAAAGTCAATACCCTAGAAGGGTTTAATATAATTTTTGCACTATTGAGCAGCTTTTTATCTTGCGTAACCAATGTATATTGTTTATATTTTTCACAAATACAAATAAGCTTATAGTCATTTCTAGAAAGTTTATTACCATTTATAGAATAGATGTATTTATTGGAATCATGTTTGATACAAACATTCGGTTTATGAATTTCTAAAAACTTAACTACATCCTCATCAATGATATGCTCTAATAATTTTACAAATTTATATGTAAGTACTGGGACTCCATCAATTTCTCGGAATTTTTTTATAGATAATTCTCCAGCTATATGATGATCAATCTTAAAATCAACGCCCTCATGTTTTTCTATACTTTGAAATAAGGAAGGATATTCATTCCATATTTTTATAACTACATTCGTATCCAACAGGTACTCTTTATTAACCACTGTGCTCACCTCTTTATCATATACAATTTCATTCTTTCACATATTTATAGTGTTATCACTTTTCTTTTTAAAATGTATTACACAGAGACTATTGTGAAAAAATCTAAGGCGTTTATATCACACTCTGAGGGACTCAAATATTATCATCTTAGTCTAGGAATATTAATGATAATGCTGGTACATAGGTAATGATCATCAGTGCAACTATTGACACTAATAAGAATGGTATGATGTATTTCATCATGCTTCCGATTGCGGATGTAGTAGCCATTCCAGAACCGGATAATTCGCCGAAAAACATACATGCAAGAACAGATACAGCAACTAGAACTGCAAATATTGTTACCAGAAGTATTTCTTCGAAGTGATTATAAACATTGATTAAGCGATTTTTTTCATCACTACCTCCAATTCTAGCTTATTTCTAAGATTATACGAATAATTACTTTTAAATCTTACGAATATTTCCATGCCCATATATAAATGCATCTGGGTGGAACTTTAGATCCAACCCAGATGATCATACTAAGCAAAATTTAGTTTACAATGATATGACTACTATTTCTCACACTTACACGTTATGCTTATTTACCTGCAGTTGACAGGAATTTATCAGAGATTTCAGCACCTGTTCTTTCTCTCTGCATTGCATATACGCTTTCACATTTCTTGTATAAATCATCTTTTTCTTCTTTTGTTAATTCATATACTGTTGCGCCAGCATCTAAGAAATTTTGAATGTATTCCTGTTCTAATGTACGTTCATCAGCTCTCTGCTTTTCGCCTTCCATGAAGATTGGCTTGATATCTATGCAGTAATTAATTAGTTGATGACTGTTTAGTAAAAATTTCATCTGAAAACTTTACCAGTTTTTCCTTCATATAAACTGAAGCTATATCTAGGTGAATTTTTTAACCGGATAAAATCACTCTTTTTCCTTACTTAACTTGTTGTTGATCTATGAATTTCTATAGTCTTATTAGCTATTGGGTTTTATTATCCTTTTAATTCTAGGAATCAATGTAGGGTTTGTAGGGATGCTTATTAGATATTTATGGAAAGTACACAGAATTACTGCAGGAAATACTGAAAATGAAAGAAAATAGGTAAAAGAATGAATACAGTGGAACCGATCAAGAAAACTAAAACAATATGATGTAACTAGTTCTTCAATACAATTTTAAAAACTTTTGTGAAAAATAGGGGATAGTTACTAGGAGAGCTGTCATTATATTAAATCAAGCTATTCTTTGAGCCTACTTATGGTACGGTTCACCATTTTCCTTAAACTGTGTTTTTTTAGGTTTATACATATTAAAATATATTTTTTAAATATTATTGACAAAAAAGATTACACATGTAATACTAAACACAGATTACAATTGTAATTCGCTAATAAGGAGGTTATATTTAATGCATACAAATATTCCTAAAATATCTGATAGTGAATATGACATCATGAAACTTATTTGGAAACAACATCCTATAAAATCACAAGAAATCATAGAGCAAGTAGATGTGTGTAATCATTGGAGTGAAAAAACCATCAAAACGATGATCAATCGACTTCTAAAAAAAGAAGCTATTAGCTATACAAAAGATGGTAAATCCTATCTTTATTATCCTTTAATACAGGAAGTTGATTACAGAATACTGGAAAACAAATCCTTTTTAAAAAGAGTCTACAACGGCTCTATTAATGCCATGGTTGTTCACTTTATAAAAGATATGAAATTATCTACCCAAGAAATAGATGAACTAAAAAATATATTGGATGAGGAGAGTAAATAATGATTAATTTTACTCAAATTTTATTCATGATGTCAATAAAAGCAAGTATTTTAATCTTGGTCATATTAATAGTAAAATTCCTATTTAATAGATTTTTTACAGCAAAAACACATTATTTCATATGGTTTTTACTGTTTATATCCCTTACAATACCTTATGCACCCAAGAGTAATATGAGCATATACAATATTCCAAAATACTTTTTTTATAATGCATCTATTTTAAATATACAGCTTAGTCAAAATACTTTTTTTCCCACTACTCATATAGCAAATACAAATGGAGAAAAATATTATTTAGAAAACAATCAATCTACTTCAAAAGAAAGAAATAAACCTTTCATTAAAACAAAAGGAGATAAAATTACAACCAATAGAAAAAGCAACATATTGAAATTCATAACCAGCCTGTATACATCCAAAGCCCTTGCAAATATTTTTGCATACATATGGTTATTAGGTTTCTTATTACTAAGTTTCATTGTTCTTATAAAGACCATTCATTTCCACAAATTAATAAGCAGTGAACAAACGCTTGTAAATACAGAAAAAATATTTCTGCTTTATAAATGTAAAAGTTACTTGGGTATAGAAAAAAACTTAGAATTAATAAAAACCAAGAATTTTTCTACTCCTAGTCTAGTGGGACTATTCCATCCAAAGATTCTTTTACCAGAACAAATTTTATCTGATTTTGATGATGAAAAATTGGAATTCATACTCCTTCATGAATTGGCACATTTAAAAAGAAAAGATCTATTCATGAATTGGATTATATTGATTTACCAATTAATATATTGGTTTAATCCTATTGTGTGGATTGGTTTTTATAAAATGAAAAATGATATGGAAGTTGCTTGTGATGATTTTGTATTAAATCATTTAGAGAAAGAAAAGCATATTTCTTATGGAAAAGCTATTATAGCCCTATTGGAATATTTTTCTCATGTTCGTTTTATTCCAATATCCACAAATATATTAGAAAATAAATCTGAAGTTAAAAGGAGAATTATTATGATTAAAAAATTTAGTAAAACATCTTATTCATTAACAATTATAAGCTTTTTATTGATAGTCTTAGTTGGATGCAGCTCTATTAGTGTACCAGAATCTACTGCTAATCCTACAGAAATTACAGAAAAAACAACTCAAGAAAATCCTATAAAGAGCAATGAAAACTCCCTTAGTTTTTCTGATGCACAAAAAATATTTAAAAATAAAAAAGATATCCTTGGCAAGGATTATGCCTATATATGGGAAATCATAGGAACCCCTTATGTAAAAACTTACTATGTAAATACAAAAGGTCTTACTAAAGATGAGATATTAAAGAATTTGTCTAGTGAATCCATCTACCCTATAGAAAGCAAAGAAGAAAGTAGTGCTTTGTATGTATTCATGGAAAATGACAAAATTGTAGATGTAAAAATGGATGAATTTTCAGGAGTACCAAGCAACACTTGGAAGGATTCTGAGTATAAAGTAAATGCCTATTCATACCAATTAGGATCAGATATTGATGTAAAAGATTTACCTGATATAGAAAAAGATCCTGATTTAACGGAGCTTAAAAAAGAATTCTTAAATAAATCTTTGTCTGATTTCAAGAATAAATTTAATCTGTCACATGGCGGGAATGAAGCTATAAACAAAGAAGGAAATCTACAATTAAGTGTTTATCCTATCATTAGTAAAGATTATGCAGGATCTCTTGGTGGCATCTATGTTTTATCAGAAAACAATATAATCAAAAATATAAAAATAGATCGACCTGATATAGAATTTGAGCGATTAGATGAGCATTTTTCATCATCCATTAAAAATAATTAATTGTTTAACTTCCCATAAGTCATCTATAATGTTACCTCTTAATACAAATTTTAGAAATACAATCAATCCATTGAAAAGTAAGAAAATCTTAATTAGACTTTTCTTACTTTTCACTTTTTTATTTAATTTTTGTTATATTTTATAAATTTTAAAGTATTTTATTAATATGAATGTATTACTTATCTATTGTAACTTCATTCTATATAAAAACATTTTTATACTGAAAAAAAACACCGTTACTTATGATATGGTTCACTCTAGCTACTCCTAAAATTCTTTTTTACTTTATCTATAAATTTATTCCGTTATCCAGCCATTACACAATCTTTCCGCATTCTTCCTTTTACTATTTTTCGTAAGCTTTCAAGAATTTCAAGATTCTCTTCTAAACTTAATCCATCCACAGTCATAGTACTCTTCTTCGTACATCCATCTACAGCTCCTGCCTCTAGCATACTTTTGAGTAATTGTATCTCTGTTTTACGATCATGTAGTAATATTTTATCACTAAGTAATGAAAGCCCTGCAACTAAAGCATGCCCACCCCAATTTGATACACCTGCTACAATCAAATAATCAGAACTAATAGCTGCACATATTTTTTCTCCTTTATTTACACAATTCATTACGAGTGATGAAACTTTTCCCATTCCAACTTCATTTCCTCCATCACCAACAGCAATTGTCCTTATACAAAGTTCCTTTGCTTTTTCAAATAATATATCTGTATTTGGGACGATATCACTAAGATTTTCGCCCCTCATTGAATAGCAACAGCCATCATTTGCTCTTCCAGGTCTTTCTACCCCCACAATATGAGATGGTTTATAATTGTTTATAAGATGGTTGCAAAAATATTCTGCGGCCTTATGTGGAACAACTTCTATCGGCCCTTTAACACCTTTTACCATCTTGCAATTAAACAACATTTCTCTAGAATATTCATCTGTTATAATTACTACTTTTTTCCCTAATTGTTCTAATCCACTCGCTAAAGATATGGCTCCTATAGGCCCATCTGTTTCACCTGTAAGGGTATCTCTTATACAAAATCCTGTGACAATAAAAACAGTTTCACTTTCAAAAAGACTTCTCGATGCTCTTTCAAGTTCTCCCACAAGTCTAACCTTATCCATTCCTCTTTGTTCTAAATTTTTTCTGATCACTCTATCTATTTGCTCAAAATATTTTTTATTCATATGATCAACTCCTTTTAGAAAATAGCTAAATCTTGATTTTTTATATCTGCAATAAACATATGGCCTGGCGCATGGGTAATCATTATTTCGGGCTTTACTTTCATAGCAACAGCTTGAGGTGTAACGCCACATGCCCAAAATACAGGAACTTCATTTTCTTTGATCTCTACTGCATCTCCAAAATCGGGCTTATATATATCTTTGATCCCTATATGCTCAGGATTTCCAATATGTATAGGTGCGCCATGGACGCCTGGAAATCGAGATGTGATCTGTACAGCTTTAACAACTTGATCCATTGGTAAAGGTCTCATACTTACTACCGTTGGTCCTGTAAATATGCCTGCTTTTTTACATTCTCTATTTGTAATATACATAGGTACATTGCTGTTACACTCTATATGTCTTATATTCATTCCAGCTTCCATTAAAGCAGATTCAAATGTAAAACTACACCCTAACATAAATGAAACAAAGTCATCTCTCCAAAATGATTTTATATCTGTGTATTCGCCTTGAAGTTCTCCTTTTTTATATACTCTATATTTAGGTAGATCCGTAGTTATATCTGAACCTGGGGCAATATTTTTAAATTCCTTACACCCTACATCTGTAACTTCTAGTACTGGACAAGGTTTTGGATTTCTTTGGGTAAATAAAAGAAAGTCATAAGCTAAATTTTCAGGTAAAATCACCAAATTCCCCTGTGCATATCCTCTACACATACCAGCTGTAGGTTTTTGTATTTCCCCGTTTCTTATTAATTTTCTAACTTCATAAGGACTTGCATAAGATAAATCTTTCATTTCTATTCCTCCCTCATTTAAAAATTTTACTATGGATAAACAACTTCATACTTTAACTAAAAAAGGTTGTGATTATATAATAAGGAGTGACTTGCAATCTTCATACTTGCCGGAACGACGTTTATATAATCACAACCTTGCTATATCAAGTTGTTTATCCATAAAAAAACGCAAAAGACCCAGCTCAACTCGAAAGTTAACTGGGTCTTATTTATCTTTGTATGATAGAGGCTAATCTACATACGAATAAACAAAACATTATATTTAATTTTTAATTACATCTTCATTATACCATTTTTAGGGATTTATTCAATCCTTTTTAATCATCATATACTTATTTCGTGCATCCTTTACAGCTGCAATAACTGCCTTTTGAGCCATTCCATAAAATCTTGTTTTGATCTCATTTATGATTTCATCTATTTCATCTATAAAGTTATATTCTACAAGTAATGATTTAATAAAATTAGAAGTAACCTCTTTTACCATGTTGCATGTAAAATCAACAATAATATCAGTATCTTTATCTACTATTATGCCTACAAACAAAAAATCAAAGGTTGCTGTAATGGGATCATTACTATTGATCCTGGAGGTTCCAATCATATATACCGTACTTTTTTCATATGTCAATGAAATCTACTCCCAACATAATTTAATATATATATCTATTTTAGTATATCATACAATAAATAGAAACTCATCTTTTTAGAACTGTATTTAGTACTTTACGAATAATATCATAATTATATCCTCGGTAAGCTAGATAACGTCCAACTTTCTCATAGATTTTCCTAGGGTCATCATCCTTTAACCCCTTTAGCTTTTTCTCTGCTAGCAAAATGGCATTTTCATATTCTATTTCTTCATCTACATAATCTTCCATACTACTTTCTATAATACTTGCATCTACCCCTTTTCTCTGCAAATCTTGTTTTATACGTTTACTACCATATTTTTTATTATTCAATTTATTATTAATCATATTTTTCGTTAAATATTCATCATTGATAAACTCATATTCTTTTAAAAATACAATAACTCTATCAATGGTGTCATCCTCATATTCATTTTTTCTAAGTCGATCACGAATTTCCTTCTCTGTTCTAGAAGAAAAATGTAATAGTTTTAAAGCTTTACTTTTTGCCTTTAAATAATTTTCTTCTGCTATCATTTTCTGGAGTTTTTCATTGTCGATCTCTTGACCCTTTTGAATATATAGACTATAAATGATTTCTTCATTTACCCCCATAAAAAATTCGTCGTCTACATATATACTCACTCTTTTCTTGTCCTTTTGTTGTATTTCTAGTTTTGTAATTATAGGCATTTTATCACCCTTTCTTATACACAAAAGCCGAGAAGAAAATCTCGACTTTTATTCTTCCTCATTTTTTTTACACCAAGGCTTTCTATTCCCTTTCATACAACATCTATTCATATTAATACATAAAACATCATCCGAACCACATTTAGGACATACATGTTTTTCTTTTTCATAAGCTTCATCAAACTTATGACCACAATTTTGACATTCATATTTACAAATATTCATTGTATAATTTCCACCTTGAATGTGAATAGCCATTCCTTCCGTAAGGGCCTTAGCTACCTTTCTTCTTGCCTCATCTAAAATAATCTGTAACGTTTGTCTTGAAACATGCATCTGTTTTGCGCATTCCTCTTGCGACAATTTTTCTATATCCTTTAACCTCATAGCTTCAACTTCTTCAAGCTTTAATTGTATTTCTTCTAGAGAACATTTTGGTTTTCCTACAGGAAGAAAGTATCTGTTTTCAGGCATAAAAGCAATTTTTCTTAGTTTTGTCGGTCTAGGCATTATTTCCCTCCCTACATAAAAAGGAGTTCATTAGAACCCCTTTCATATTAATCGTTACAATGTCCTTCATGTGCATGATCTTGACATACACTACCTGTTGATGTAAGCTCTTTATTTAAATACTGATTCATTACATCTTCTAAATTTCCAGATGCTCCAACAACTACATCAACACCATTTTCTTTAAAAAGCTCTTGTGCTGTACCACCCATTCCGCCAGCAATAATAATATCGATTCCCTTTTCAGCTATATATTTTGGTAAAAATCCTGGTTTATGTCCTGGGTTTTGTAAAAATTCTCTTCCTTTGATTTCTTTTCCTTCTACATTAAATACTTCAAATCCCTCACAGTGTCCAAAATGACCTGATACCACATTTCCATCCTTTGCAATTGCTATTTTCATACTATTTCCTCCTTATATTTTTTATTTATTTTTTCCCAAATATTTTTAATTGCTTCTCCAGCAATGCTTTTCTCATAACAGATAATAGGTTTTAATTCATTAACAGCTATTTGAACCATAGGATCAAATGGAATCCTACCTAAAACCTCAACAGATTCATCTTCACAATATTTTTCAATTTCTAAAGTCATCTCTTCATTAATGTCATATTTATTAATACAGGCAAGAGGCGTTACACCAAAATGATCAATCAAAGAAAGTACTCTCTTAAAATCATTTAGTCCCGATTGAGTAGGCTCTATTACGATTAAAGCAACATCGCATCCAGTAATGGATGCCATAACGGCACACCCAATTCCTGGTGTACCATCAAGAATCACCAACTCATTATCTTTTTGATACTTCATTGCATTTTTTCTAACCTCTGTAACTAGTTTTCCTGACCCTTCAGCGCCAACAATCATCTCAGCTCTAGATAATATACCTGCATCTGTCTTAGTAATGATTGTTTCGCCTGTAACTTCATCATCTAAAGAAATAGCATCCACTGGACAAACTACTTTGCATGCTGCACATCCTTCACATTTAAGTTCTATAATTTGATTGTCTTTTATTGCATCAAATCTACATACAGAAGCACATCTTCCACACTTTATGCATTTACCTTTATTAATCTTAGCCATCTTTGCCCCAATAAATTGAGAAGATTCTATATCCTCTCCTTGTAGAACAATATTAAGATTAGAGGCATCTACATCACAATCAACTTTTATACTTTCTTTATTTAAGTATGCAAAGGAAGCTGTAACAGTCGTTTTTCCAGTACCACCTTTTCCACTTATTACAACAAGTTGCATGATACTTCCTCCTCAATTCTTTTCCCTATGTTTAAAAATAAATCTTTATATTTATCATGTTCTACAAGCATCCTACCCTTTGAATACAAAACTGCAATATCTTTATCAAACTTTATCTTTTCTAATACATTTATTTTTTCTTTTTCACAATATTCTTCTATTAAATCTTTTTCATCACTTGCTCTATTTATGATAATTCCAAAGGGAATATTCATATTTCTTACAAGTTCTATTGCAATTTTTAAATCATGAAGTCCAAATGCCGTAGGTTCTGTTACTAAAAGTGCGTAATCTACACCTTCTATAGAAGCTACTACCGTACATGAACTCCCTGGAGAACAATCTATGATTGTATTTTCATTTCCTATCATTTTCTTTAAATTACGAATAATTGGTACAGCCATGGGTTCTCCTATATCTAAGGTTCCTCTCAAACATGCTATTTCGCCATCATTACCTACATCAATATTTCCAATTTCTCTATCCACTTCAGAAATAGCATTATATCTGCAAACTAAGCTACAAGCTCCACATCCATGGCATAATTTATCAAAAAATAATACGTCTCTATTTACCCATGCCAAGGCATTAAACTGACATATTTTTACACATTTTTGACATCCTACGCACTTGATCGGATCAATTTTAGGAACAGGTATACTGGCTTTTTCAGTTTTTGTAATCTTTGGATTTAAAAATATAAATCCATTGGGTTCTTCTACATCACAATCTACATATTGCCATCCCATTGCTTTCGCTAAATTCGTAGAAACGGTGGTTTTTCCTGTTCCACCCTTTCCACTTAAAACTGCAATTTGCATATTATGCCCTTCCATTTCTGTTTTGCATTCCAGCATGAGCAGGACCTGCTTCATTAATTTTTTCTAATTTATTGTCTAAAAATAAATTTATTTCTTCTTGAATACTTTTTCCAGTGAATTTGTGAATAGCTACATTCCCACCTTGTAATACTCTTATGGCATTAGGACCTACATATCCTGTAATAACCGCCTCTACTCCACAGTCAAGTAATTGTTGTCCTGCAGCAATTCCAGCTCCTTGTGAAGAAGTCACTCCTTTATTTTCAACATGCTCAAAAGATTTGCTTTCTGTATCATAAATTGCAAAATAATTACATCTTCCAAATCTTTCATCAATTACTGATTCTTTATCCTTTGTAACACTTGTAATAGCTATTTTCATTTTTCAATTCCTCCTATTTTTTCTTCTACTTTTTTAGCAAGACTTTCACATAATCCAAAATATGTTTTACCAAATACCTCTACTCTTCCCTCATCACATAAAGTTACAAAATCAGGATTAATAGGAAGCTTTTCTAATACATCAATATTCATATTTTTTGCAGTCTCTTCTATATTACTATTTCCAAATATGTAATGTTTCTTGTTACAATCTGGACACTCAAAATAACTCATGTTTTCTACAAGCCCATAAATAGGAATACTCATCATCTTGGCCATATTTACAGATTTTTTCACTATTAATTGTACCAAATCTTGAGGAGAAGAAACAACTACAATACCATCAACTGGTAATGATTGCATAATTGTTAAAGGAACATCTCCAGTTCCTGGTGGTAAATCAATTAAAAGATAGTCTAGCTCTCCCCAAGCTACATCTGTATAAAATTGTTTTACGATAGATGCGATCAATGGTCCTCTCCATATTACAGGATCATCTTCTTTCCCTATCATTAAATTAATAGACATTACTTTTATACCCGTTACTGTTTCTACTGGTTGAATGACTTCTTCAATTGAAATAGCTCTTTTTCCACCTAATCCAAATACTTTCGGAATACTTGGACCTGTAATATCAGCATCTAATATTCCAACCTTATATCCTTTATTCTGTAAAGATACTGCAATTAAAGAAGTAACTGAAGACTTTCCTACGCCTCCTTTTCCACTCATAATAGCAACAATCTTTTTAATATTTGTTCCTTCTTGTGGTTTTTCTTTTTTTATTTGCATTTTTATCCCTCCCGTTTCATTATTGGCATTTGCTAATTATATTATACCTTTTATTTAGTTATTGTCAAATGCCATTTACTATTTGAATAAAGATATTCATCTTTTATTTTTAATGCATGATTTCTTGTTTTTTCATTTTTGATGCATGATTTCTATCAAAAGCTAATATGTATATTATTAAGATTAAAAGGAGGTTAAAACATGAGTACGAAAAAAAAATTAGCTGAGATCTTAGCTTCAAAGGGCTTATCCATCAATTTCCAATCGGGAGGAGTTGCACCCCCTGAAATGATCGACAGAGAAATAAACAAGAAACCTACGCCTAGAGCAGACAAATTAAGAAATATTTATTACGATACTTTATCTTCTGCTAATACAGAATTTCCTTATTGGTATACTCGTAAATGGAATGAGCTAGAAGGAGAGGTCACTGTAGTAAGAAGAGCGGAATCATTAAAATGTGCATTTTCTCATCTTACCCCAGTAATTTTCCCCGGTGAGAAATTAGTTATGCAAAAAGCTAGCTATTATAGAGGTTCCTTCCCTATGCCATGGCTATCTGAAGGATTTTTTGTAGCAAAAGAAGATGAACTCTATAAAGATGCATTAGAAAGAGGTAGTGCTAGTTCTGATGAACTTAGTAAGTTTGGTACAGGCGGTGGAAATGTTACTGAAAGCTTTGGTAATGTGGTTTCTATTGCAGGTAAATTTGGAATGAGAAAAGAAGAAATCCCTATTTTAGTAAAACTAGCTAAAATGTGGGTTGGCAAATCTGTAGATGATGTAGGTCATAAATATGAACAAATGGTTCCTGAATACAAAATGAAAGAAAATATTATGCGTACATTAATTTGTATGTTTGACTCTGGATTTACCCTTCCACAGGGAAGAGAGGTTATCAATTACTATTATCCCCTTCAATATGGTTTTGATGAACTTAAAAAAATGGCTGAAGATTGTAAATCTAAAGTTGCTGGAAGAGCTGATGGAGACGGATTAGTTGGTATGGATCGTTTATATTTCTATGAAGCTGTTCGTATAATTATCGAGGGAATCCAAACATGGATTTCAAATTATGCAAAAGAAGCAAAAAGACTTGCTACTACTGAGAAAGATTCTGTTCAAAAAAGCGAATATGAAGAGATTGCTGATTGTCTTGAGTGGGTTGCTCATCATCAACCTCGTACTTTTAGAGAAGCGCTTCAATTATCCTATATTGTACATATTGGCTGTTTAAATGAAGATGCTATATCAGGACTATCTCCTGGACGATTGGGTCAAGTTCTTTATCCTTGGTTTGAACAAGATATGAAGGCTGGCAAAATTACAGAGAATGAAGTATTAGAACTATTAGAACTTCATCGTGTAAAAATGACTTGTATAGACTGCTTTGCTTCAATGGGCGTTGTTGGAGGGGTTTTATCGGGAAATACATTTAACAATTTAAGTATTGGTGGCCTTACGAAGGATGGTTTGTCCGCTACAAATCCTTTAGAAATGTTAATTGTAGAAGCTGGTATTACCTGTGCTACTCCTCAACCAACTCTATCTTTATTATATGATGAAAAATTACCAGAAGAATTTTTGCTTAAATGCATTGAATGTGATAAGACGGGTACAGGTTATCCAGCATGGATGAATAATCAAGGTGGTATTCAATTCATTATGGAACAATATGGCCCTGAAGGAATGACTATATCAGAAGCTCGATCATTTGCAATTGGAGGATGTCTAGAAACTTCTCCATGTTCTTGGAAAGAGTTAACTTTAAATGGTAAAAAGTATAGTATCCCTGGTGGTTCAGGCCAACCTACGAGTGTAGGCGTTCACTTTATTGCAAATCCAAAAGTACTAGAGTTAGTACTTACAAATGGTAAAGACCATAGAACAGGTATACAAGTATATCCGCCTCATAATCATAAATTAGATACATATGAGGATTTGTGGTATACATTTAAAATGTATTATGAAATGACTTGTGACTGCTTAACTACAACGAATAATATCCAACATGATATTTGGAGAAGACACAATATGTCTGTATTTAGCTCCATGCTAAAACCTGATTGCTTAGATAAGGGACATCATATTGGTCATTTAGGCTATCGATACAATGGAACCTATAATATTGAAAGCTGTGGTACTTCAAACATGACTAATTCATTAGTAGCACTTAAAAAATTAGTATACGAAGACAAAAAATACACCCTAGATGAAATGACTACTGCGATCCTTCATAATTTTGGGTTTGAAAATGCAGAAAAAATTGGAAGTTACTCCTTAGCAGATCAAGTTAAACTTCCTAATGGAGATAACTATGATGATCTTTATGGAGATTGCTTACTTGCTCCTAAATATGGTAACGATGATCCTTATGCTGATTCTATTCTTAAAGAATACGAAGATTGGTTCTGTGAAATGTGCCATAACTATGAATCTCTATATGCTAAGCCATTATACGCTTGTCAAATTTCTGTTTCCACCCATGGTGCTCAAGGTAGAGCTACCCTTGCAAGTGCTGATGGCAGACTAGCAGGAACAACCTATGCAGATGGTTCTATGTCAGCATATCCTGGCACAGACAAAAATGGTCCATATGCTTTATTCAATTCTGCTACCGTATGGGATCATACTAAATCACAAAACTCTCAACTTAACTTAAAGGTTCATCCAAGTGCAATTAACGGTATTGAAGGATCTAAAAAGCTCCTTGAACTTACTCGTGCTTATATGAGAAAAGGTGGATTCCATATTCAATATAATATTGTAGATTCAAAAATGCTAAAAGATGCACAACAAACGCCTGAAACTTATAGGGATTTAATGGTTCGTGTTGCTGGATTTACTCAATATTGGTGTGAAATTGGTAAACCAATTCAAGATGAAGTTATTGCAAGAACAGAATACGAAGGAGTGATGTAATGGAAACTAAAAATTTCAAACACAATGATTGTTTAAACTTTGCACCAATTGATGTTGCAAAAGGCATATGCAGAATTACGAATAAAACAGTATTTATAGATACACCAATATGTCCTGCATTTTCAGAACTAGCTAAATGTAGAAACTGTACTCATTTTGTTAACTCTAAACAGGAAAATATGGGGATCTGTACCGGACTTGAAAAAGAAAATTGGACCTATGCTAATTTAGTTGCAACAACTTGTGCAGGCTACAGTAAAAAATAGAAAAAAAGAAAGAAAATAAGGGACGGTTAATGAATAATTAATATTTAATTCATAAGGAATTTATGATAAATTTGTTAACCGTCCCTAAAAAACTAAAAAAGAAAAAAAGGAGGTCTGTAATATGGGTGAAAAACAAGCAAAACATTTAGGCCATATGGTTGTTCTTGCTTCTTGGTTAGCAGTTTTTTGCTTATTTGGATATCGTGCAACTTTTTCAGTTCTTTTAGGTCCTATGTCTAAAGACTTAGGATGGAGCATATCTCAATTATCACTAGGGTATTCTCTAATGATGACTGTATATGCTATAACTGCTTTCTTTAGTGGAATGATTATAGATAAGTGGGGAACGAAACCTGCATATGCGATTGGTTCTGTTTGTGCAGCATTGGGATTTTATATCACAAGTAATGCACATACTTATCTAGCTTATTTAATTCCTTATATGATTTTTGCTGGTATTGGTACAGGTATGCTTTGGGTTTCATCTACTATTTCTGTTCGTAAATGGTATACAGGAAAATCATATGGAACTATGTGGGGAATGGCATTCATGGGTGCTCCAGTTGCACAAGTAGTTCTTAGTTTAGGCGTTAAAAGAGTTCTTTTAACTATGGATTGGCGTCTTGCTATGAAAGGCTTATCTGTCGTAGTATTTATAGCTTTAGTAATAGCCTCTTTTGTTGCTAAGAAAAACCCTGAAGATTATGGTCTTACCCCTTTTGGTATGAAAAAAAATGATAATAATCCAACGGATGAATATACTTGGACATTAAAAGAAGCTTATAGTAAACCTGCTATTTGGGGTGCTATAATCGCTTTTCTAACGAGTATGATTGGTGAATTTTTAATTTGGACACAAGTAGTTATGTACTGGACAAGAGATATAAAACTTTCTTTAGGAACTGCTACTAACTTATATGTAATGATTGGTATCGCTGGAATTTTCACAATGCCTCTTATGGGAAAACTTGCTGATAAAGTAGTTGCAAATTCAACGTTGGAATCAAATGGAAGAAAAAAAATGTTGATATTTGCCCCTATCGTAGGTGTTATTGCTTGTATATTACTTCTAATGACTAAATCAACCATTGCTTTTGGTGTTATTGCTTGTGTACTATTTGCAGTATATTGGGCAATTGAACCAGGTGGTGTAGCAGGATATACTGGAGCTATCTATGGCAGAAAAACGTTAGGTAAAATTTGGGGAGCTGCTACCTTAATCGTTATGGGTATTGGCCCTGCAATAGGAAGCTTTATGGGCGGTTACTTATTTGATCTCTCTGGAAATTATCAAAACTCTATCATATTTGCGACCTGTTCTTTTGCTATTTCTGCTATCGTAGCATTCTTCTTACCACTAACTGCAACACCCAATAATAAATAAATGGAGCGATTAAAATGAATACAAAAGGATTATTATTTGATATACAAAGCTATTCAGTTCATGATGGCCCTGGATGTAGAACTCTATTTTTTTTATCAGGATGTCCCCTCCATTGTGATTGGTGTGCGAATCCAGAAAGCTGGAAATTATCACAAAAGGTAATGTTTGCTTCTAGCAAATGTAAACACAGTAAAGGTTGCACTAGATGTAAAAGTTCTTGTCCCTATGGGGCCATTAACTTTTGTGATGATGAACTTATTATAAATTGGAACCTTTGTAGAAAATGTACTACTTTTGAATGTACAAAAGCTTGTTTTTATGAAGCCCTCAAACTTTGTGGCAAATATTATAGTGTGGATGATTTATTAAAAATAATGGATAGAGACAGACAATATTGGGGAGAAAATGGAGGAATCACTTTTAGTGGTGGTGAACCTTTTATTCAGAAAGAATTTCTATTAGAAACGTTAAAAAAATGCAAAGAAAGATATATTCATACTGCAATAGAAACCACTGCTTATGTAGATACGTCTAGTTTTTTAGAGGTAATGAATTACATTGACTTTGCTTTTATAGATGTAAAACATATGGATCGGGATCAACACAAGAAAAAAACTGGGGTTTATAATGATCTAATATTTGAAAATATAAAAGCCCTTAAATCTTCTAATTGGAAAGGTCGATTAATTCTTAGAATGCCTGTTATAAAAGATTTTAATGATACGCATGAAAATATAAAAAAAATAGTTACATTTATGGAAACATTAGACTTGTTTGAAATAAACATTCTTCCATTTCACAGAATGGGCGATTCTAAGTGGACACAACTTGGATATGATTATTTATATAAGGATACAGAACCTACTTCTATGTATACACTAGAGCATATTCAATCTATATTTTTAGATCATGATATTGCCTGTTATATTGGTCATGAGACTTTGTTTTAAAGTTAAAAATCGGGAAAGTTATTACACTTAATAACTTTCCCGATTTGATTATAAAAACTTTACTGCTGTTCCATAAGCCATGACTTCTGCTGCTCCTTGCATTACTGCACTAGTAGCATATCTGACATTTACAATTCCATCTGCCCCCAGTCTCTTTGCTTCTTCCATCATTTTTTTTGTAGCAATTTCTCTTGCTTCTTCCATCATTTCTGTATAAGCAGTTATTTCTCCACCTATTAGTGTTTTAAGTCCACTTAAAATATCTCTTCCAACATGCTTCGACTGTACAGTTGCACCTTTAACGATTCCCATCGTTTCAAGTTTTTTGTCATTGATAAAATTAGTTGTTACGATAATCATAATTCCACTCCTTTCTACATAAAACCTATTATATATTATATAGAAAAATTCTTTTATTTTCAACATTTGTAAATACCAAGCATTTTCAGCCTAGTTTTTTCTTATTCATAGTACTTATTGGAAATTTTTTCTTTTAAAAAGGATATATCTTTATATTGTAGAATATAATGTAAATAAGTACATTTTTTAGAAGAATACTGCACTACAATCAAGGAGTGATTTATATTTTTAAAAAATTAGCCTGTCCAATAATTGCATTAACTATTTTGATCATCAATACAATCCTTGTATTAAATGGAATAAAATTCCCAGATATAACTGGAATCTTTTGCATTATTATTATCTATTCTGTGTTTATGAACGGATTAAAAACCATTTATATTAATTTTATTATTAGTATTCTTTATGTTTTTACGTGGCTATTTAGATTGTCCTCTGCACCCATTCACGCAAAAATTTATTTTATAAGTGGACTTATAAATGATCTAATTTTAATAGGTGCATCATTACTAATTGTAAAAATGATACAAAAAATAAAATTATCACACGATGAATTAAGAACAAATCAAATCCGTTTAAACAAAGCTGAACATTTATCAAATATTATGATTCTACATGTAGGATTAGATGGCCAAATACTTAAATTTCCACCTAGTTTTTGTGATTTTATTGGCTATTCTGATCAAGAATTACAATCTGCAAATATAAAAGACATTATATTTTCGCACGATTACAACGCTACCATAGAAAAATTAAATATAATACAACAAGGTAAAGCCCAGTCTATTGAACAGGAAAAACGATATATTAAAAAAAATGGAGAAATCTCTTGGGTTTATTCCAGTATTTCTGTAGTATCAAACGAAGATGAAACACCTCTATATCTATTATGCTATTGTAAAGATATTACAGAACGAAAAAATGCAGAAGAAAATGAACGATTATTAAAAGAAGTAAAAGAATACGATGAATTAAAAAATGAATTTTTTGCAAATGTTTCCCACGAGTTAAGAACACCCCTTAATGTAATTTTAGGCACTCTACAATTACTGAATTCATCTTTTTATAATAACATCCCAAAAAAATACACAAAGATCATGAGACAAAATTGTAATCGCTTATTACGGCTTATAAACAATTTGATTGACATTACAAAAATAGATACTGGTTTCTTCGAAATAAAGCTACAAAATGTAAATATGGTAAGCCTTATTGAAGATATCACACTATCAGTAGCTGACTATATTGAGAATAAAGGCATTACCCTTTTATTCGACACAGATGTAGAAGAAAAAATAATAGCTTGTGATCCTGATAAAATGGAAAGAATTATTTTAAATCTTCTTTCTAACTCAATAAAGTTTACAGACACAGGTGGAAGTATTAGCGTCACAATTTATACGGAAGAAAAAAATATACGAATAAGTGTAGCAGATACAGGCATTGGTATACCAAAGGAACAACATGAAAAAATCTTTGAACGATTTAAGCAGGTTACCAAAACACTTGCTAGAAATCATGAAGGAAGTGGCATAGGATTATCTTTGGTAAAATCTCTTGTTGAGCTACATAATGGAAAAATATATTTAGAAAGTGAATATAATGTAGGCAGTAATTTTATTATAGAACTTCCTGTTCAAACACTACCTACTGAAGAAAAAAATCTTTATAATCAACCTGAAGTAGGATGTATCGAACGAATTCATATTGAGTTTTCAGATATTTATTCTTAAGGATTTTAAAACTTTTATTTTATACAAAATAACCCCTTTGATTTATAAATCAAAGGGGTTTTGCTTACTAATTATTTTTCATCTGACATGAAAACATCAACTAAAACTTTTGGTTCTGGTTTTGTACCATCTTTTAAGAAAGCATCAACATAGTTAACTGCCTCAGAACCTATAAATTCAAAATCCTGAACTGCTGTTACTGACATTTTTCCTTGGTCTATTAAGTCATATGCTTCTTTTGCACCATCAAAACCAATAACAATAATACCATCATCAGATCTTCCAGCTGTTTCAATTGCACGAGCAACCCCAACTGCCATTGTATCATTTTGTGCAAATACTACACTAATATCATCATGCTTTGCTAATAAATCAGACATAGCAGCTTCAGCTGGAGCCATTGAAAACTCACCTACAGCTGTATCTAATATCTCAAATTTACTATTTGCATTTTTTGCTGGATCAATTACACTAAGGAATCCACCCCCACGTTCACGTTGTGGAGCAGTACCTATAATACCTTCCATATGAATAACTTTTCCACCTTCAGGTAATCTCTTTTCTAACCATTTTCCTGTAAGTTCTCCACCTTTTAAATTATCTGTAACTAAGTAAGATAAAACACCATCTACGTCTACAGATCTATCAACAGTTACTACTGGAATTCCTTGAGCAATAGCCTCTTTTAAAGCATTTGCAGTTGAAGATTCATCTGCTGGGTTTATAACGATTGCGTTAACTCCTTTTTGAATTGCATCTTCTATTTGAGAAGGTTGCTTAGAAGCTTGATTTTGTCCATCATAAACTAAAACCTCATAACCCAATTCTTTTCCTCTGTTCTCAACTGCATCCTTCAGTACATGGAAAAATGGATTTCCTAAGTCTGCCATAAGTAGTGCAATTTTTTGTTGTTCTTCTTTTTTACTTGCAGTTTCTGTGTCACCACAACCAACCATTACAAATAGTAATGAGATGATTAGTAATAGTGAAGTAATTTTTTTCATCATAATTCCTCCCTTTTTTTATCTATGCATTACTTTTACGGTCTAATATAACCGCAAAAAGTATTACTAGTCCCTTAATAAATTGTTGATAAAAAGCAGAAATTCCAATTATATTTAATCCATTATTTAGAACTCCAATAATTAAAGCCCCTAAAAATGTACCAAAAATTCTTCCCTTTCCACCTGATAAACTTGTTCCACCTATAACAACTGCTGCAATTGCATCTAATTCAAAACCCATTCCTGCAGTTGGTTGAGATGAACTTAATCTAGAAGTTAATATAATACCTGCTAATGCAGACATAAGACCACTTATAGTATAAACCAATGTTTTGATCTTCGTAATTGGTATTGATGATAATCTAGCAGCCTCTTCATTTCCACCTACTGCATATACCCCTCTACCGAAAACAGTATTATGTAATATAACGAATAGGATGGCTAATACTATAATAAATACAAGCATTGGAAATGGCACTGTTAAAAATTTTCCTTGACTGAAATAATCTAGCATAGGTGCATTTTTCGTTAATCCCATAAATGGAATACCATCTGAAACAATCATTGTAATCCCTCGAAACATAGTCATTGTGGCTAATGTAGCTATAAAGGGTTGCAATTTTACCTTAGAAACTAATACACCATTCATTCCTCCAAGTACAGCTCCAAATACAAGGGTAACTCCTATGGCTATATAATCAGGGGTACCTGTGGATATCATCCATCCTAAAATCACACCGGATAATCCTAGAGTTGCTCCTACAGATAAATCAATTCCACCTGTCAAAATTACAAAAGTCATACCAAATGCAATCAATCCATTAATTGATACCTGTTTAAATATATTTAAAATATTGTACATAGTAAAAAATCTTGGATTTAATATTGTTACGATGGCTACTAATATCATCAGACTGACTACTGTTCCATACTTTTTATATAAATCACCTATTTTTCTCATAAGCTATTTTCCTCCACCCGTGGCATATTCCATAATCTTTTCTTGCGTAGCATCTTTGATATCGAATATTTTTTTGATCTTTTTCATATGCATAACAGCTACTCTGTCACAAATCCCTAATACCTCAGGTAATTCACTAGAAACAACAATGATTGCAACACCTTGCTTCTTAAGTTCATTAATGATTTCATATATTTCTTTTTTAGCCCCTACATCTACACCACGTGTAGGCTCATCCAAAATCAATATTTTAGGCTTTGTGACCAACCATTTTGCGATTACAACCTTCTGTTGATTTCCACCGCTTAAATTTTTTATCTCTATATGCTGATTTGGTGTTCTTATATTCAACTTCTTTATAAACTCATCTACAGTTTTTGAAATTTTAGAATCATTTACAATACCCTTATCTGTAAAGTTTGGTAAGTCAGGTAAGGCCACATTACTATTAACAGCAAAGTCTAATATTAACCCTTCATTTTTTCTATCTTCCGTAATAAAGCCAAACCCTAATTTCTTTGCAACAATAGGTGAGCTTATATTAACTTTTTTCCCATTTAAATAGATTGAACCTGTATCATATTTAACACTTCCAAATATTGCATGCATCACATCTGTTCTACCTGCACCCATCAATCCCGAGAACCCTAGTACTTCTCCACTTCTTAAGTCAAAATTAATATCCTCAAATTTTCTTTTTTTCGTTAACCCCTTTACAGATAAAACCACTTCACCCGGCGTTATTTCTATTTTAGGAAAACGTTCATCCATATCATAACCAACCATCATACTTACGATTTCATCAAAATTTGTTTCTTTTATCTTTTTAGAACCAATATATTTTCCATCCCGCAGAATGGTAATTTCATCACACAATTCAAATATTTCTTCCATTTTATGTGATATATATATAAATGAAACGCCCTGATCTCTTAGATTTCTTATTACTTTAAAAAGCAATTCGATTTCTTTATCTGTAAGTGCAGCGGTTGGCTCATCCATGATAATTAATTCAGCCTCTAATAAAAGTGCTTTTGCGATTTCAACAAGTTGCCTATAACCAAGAGAAATATCTTTCATAAATACATTCGGATTAATATCTAAACCTAGCAACTGTAATTTTTCTTTTGCTCTTTTAATCATTGTACTTTTATCCAGCAAACCAAATTTATTTTTCAGCTCTTTACCTAAAAACATATTGTCTACAATGCTCATTTCACGTAACACATTTAATTCCTGATGAATAAATGCAAGTTTAAGATTTTCACTGTCTCTTATAGTATTAATTTCTTGTTCTTTACCATTGATGATTACTTTTCCAGCGTCTTTTTTATAAACGCCCGTTAAAATTTTCATCATAGTAGATTTACCAGCACCATTTTCACCCATAAGTGCATGAATTTGCTTATCCTTAACGTGAACGCCTACATTTTCTAAAACCTTCACATCACCAAAAGATTTGCTAATATCCTTCATAATTAATTCCACATGAACACCTCCAATTCTACAAATTTACATTTCATGGAACTAGTTCCATTTTTCCATTCACTTAGCTCAATGTTGTCTCTCTCTTGATCAGTTTCGTTTCCATAAGATAATCTTCTATCTCAATATCTTCATCATTTATTAATTTAATTAATAATTCAATGGTATACTTTCCCAACGCTTGTATTGGCTGATTAATTGTTGTCAGCGAAGGATGTAGCAACTCACAAATGAAACTATTATCAAAACCCATTATTTGGACTTCTTCTGGAATCCTAACGCCTTTTTTTCTAAGAAATTTGATGACCGTTGCTGCTGCAATATCATTAAAAACAAATATGCCGTCACATTCACCTATTTTATTAAGGCTTTCAATATTTTCTTCAAGCATTTTCACTTGAAAGTCCGTTTCAAACTCAATAAGATCGATTTTCAAGTTCTTATCTTTTGCTGCATCTAAAAATCCTCTACTTCTATCTTCCGTTGCTTCAAAACAAGTAGGCCCTTTTATGTGGATCATCTTTCTACATCCACATTGATACAAATGATCAAACGCAATTTTGCCTCCATTATAATTATCTGAAGAAACCGTTATTATTTTATCAGATATATGGCTCTCAAATGAGATCACTGGAATATCTATATTGCTATACGCTTCTTTACATTTACTTCTAGCAACGATAATACCTGCTACTCTATGGCTTTGTAAAACATCAAGATACTTGCTTTCCTTTTCAGGATTATCATCCGTATTGCATAAAAATATGTTATAGCCCATCTCATTGGCATATTCCTCAATTACTGAAGCCATTTGATTAAAAAATGGATTGGATATATTTGGTACCATCAATCCTATTGTTTTTGAGTTTTTTGTAAAAATTGCTCTCGCTAATGCATTTGGCTTATAATTTAATTCTTCAATAACTTTCTGTATTTTCACTTTCACTTCATCACTTACATAACCCGTATCGTTTAAATATCTAGATACTGTAGCAATGCCTACCCCAGCTTCCTTTGCAATATCTCTAATATTTGCCATAAAGCCTCCTACCTATGATTTAAACCAATCTTTTAAACAAGTATATAGTGAAGTATATTTTATATATATTTTTTCATATTGATTCACATGTTCTTCAACTGGCTTTATCTGATTTATGCTTTTTATTAACATTTTACAGCCTTCCTCAACATTCTCATATTGACCAGACCCAACGGCTGCTAGAATTGTAGCCCCTAAAGCACCGCCTTGGTTTGTATTAATTTCATCAATCGGATGATTCAATACATCTGCAAGTATTTGTTTCCATAATTTACTTTTTGCTCCACCGCCAATGACTCTAATTTGATGAATAGGAATATTTAAATCTTTCAATATTTCTAATGAATCACGAAGACCAAATGAAACACCTTCTAATACGGCTCTTGTCAGATCTCCTCTTTTTACGTGCATGTTCAAACCAATAAAACATCCTCTAGCATCGGGATCAGCATATGGTGTTCTCTCTCCCATCAAATAAGGTAAGAAAATAGCCCCTTTACTTCCTACTTCACTTTCTTCTGCTTCTCTTAATAATTCTTCAAAAGATGTTCCTTTGTTAACATCTTCTACCCACCATTTTAAAGAACTAGCAGCAGAAAGCATGACACCCATTGAATGGTACTTACCATTGGCATGACAAAATGAATGTAATCTATTTTCTTCATCAACTGCAAAATCATTATGTGCAGCAAATACAACGCCTGATGTTCCTAATGTTATAGAAATAACACCTTCTTCTACCGTGCCTGTTCCAACAGCACCAGCTGCTTGGTCTCCTGCACCCCCTACAACTACCACTTCACCTTGTATACCAAATGATTCTTTAACTGACTCTGATAACACACCAGTAACTTCATAAGATTCATACAATTTCGGCAACATCTCGTTTTTTATACCAATAAAATCGATCATTTCTTGAGACCAATTTCTATTCTTAACATCTAAGAGAAGCATTCCTGAAGCATCAGAAACATCCGTTGCATAATCTCCTGTTAACTTGTATCTTATATAATCTTTTGGTAGTAAAATATGTGCTACTTTGTCAAATAATTCTCTATGATTATTTTTAAGCCATAATATTTTTGGAGCTGTAAATCCTGTCAAAGCTTTATTTCCAACTAATTCAGTTAATTTAGCTTGTCCAAAATGTGTTTCTATTTCAATACATTCTTTGCTCGTTCTTTGATCATTCCACAATATTGCCGGTGTTAATACTTCCCCATTCTGATCCAGTGCAACCAACCCATGCATCTGTCCACTGAATCCAATCCCTTTAATTTGATCTTTAGGAATATTAAACTTTTCTATTAATTCCTTCATTCCTTCTTCCGTTTGTTTCCACCAGTCTTCAGGATTTTGTTCCGCCCAATTTGCCTTCGGAAAATAAATTGGATACTCTTTTGTGATTTCTCCTACTATACTTCCCTCTTGACTAAGCCCTATTAATTTTACAGATGACGTACCTAAATCTATACCAATATAAATCATATTCATTTCCTTCTTCTGTTTTTATATTTTATGTAATATTAAACTACATTTTTCGTAGTAAAAATCCAATTTAGAACACTATGAAACATGTTCCATGTTAATTGTACTAAATCCCTTTATAACTGTCAATAAAATTTTAAGCATATAAAAAAAACAAACTAGTCAAGACACTGAGGAATTCGGATTATTTTCCAGGCATGGTGAGCGAGTATATTGAACATATGTAAACGACTCCATAACGAAGAAAATAATTCAAATAACCAGTAAAATGGCTAATTTATTTTTTCAATATGCCTTATATATACTTAACAAGTTTTTATATTATACTATTATTTTTGATATTTATTTTCAACTTTTTAGGAATTGTTTTAATAACCAATGGAAAAGTAGACCCTTTTTCCCCATCTAAATCTGTTCCTATGTTGCCATCACAATCAACCGTTAATTCATCTGTCTGAAAATAAATAACATGTGCATTATTCATGTGTTCCCCATTAACAACGTTCAACATTAAAGGTATTAATTCGTATAGTGCACATTTTTTAAATATAAAAATATCTAATAACCCATCATTTGTAGAAGCCAAAGGAGCTATTTTTTTAAATCCTCCAGCAGATTTTCCATTCATAATTAACATAAAATATATTTCACCAATATAGTTTATTTCCTTACTACTTACCTTTACATTTATGGGTTTCATTTTGGGCAATTCTTCTATACCCTTTAAATAATATGCTAATACGCCTAAATTGTTTTTTAAATTAGGGTCTGTTTTTTGGCTAATGTCAATTAAAAAACCTAAACTTGCAACATTGATAAAATATTGATCATTTACATATCCTACATCACTATAAGTATAATGATCCCCTAACGCTATTTCTGTCATCTCTTCAATGTTTTTAGGTAAATTAAAATATTGTGCATAATCATTTGCAGTTCCAACAGGGAAAATACTCACAGGTAACTGAATGTTATATTTTAAAAGTCCATTAACAACTTGATTAATGGTGCCATCTCCACCTGCAATCAATATCTTGTTATATTCTTTTTCATCAATTTCAGAAATCATTTTATATAAAGACTCTTGGCTATCCATTCTATACGGTATTATTTGAAGACCTTGTTGTTGAAATTTTTCAATTACATAATCCAAATGATTTTTAAACACTCTATTCCCTGCAAAAGGATTGTAAATTAATATTACTTTCATATACTACGCCCTCCTTAGTCTATATATATTTTTTCTATAAAACTTCTTTTTAACCTCTTTTATGAGAAAAAAAAGAAGAAAGAGAAAAAGAAAGGGACGGTTAATTATTTTTCTATCTATTTGAAATATGGTTTTTTATACAATCGTCTCAATAAATCCACATTTCTAACCCCTTTAATCCACTTCTAAGCATCATAAATAATCTGCACCCTATTAGCCCAGATTGAATAAGCCTATTTAGTTTTTTATTTTTATACTACTTCACTATATATAAAATCATCTATTATTTTATTGTATATACTAGTTCCCATCACAATTTCTACTGCCATTGTGCATAAACTTGATATCCTTGAACTTGTTATATTTCCTATCACTTTGCATATATCCTTATGCGAAAAATTACAAAATCTCTTCATTAATAAAGCAACTAATGATCTACTAACTGTAGCTTCTTTATTGTATTTTATATATATTTTCTTCTCTTCTATTTTTGTATATGCTGCTACATATTTTACTATATCCTTAGGGGTATAGTCTCTCTTATGAATCACTCTTTCACTTCTGTATTCTGTTTCTTCGTTTGTAAATTCTACTTTCATATTCATTTCTTCATTTTTATATCCTAGTACAAATTCTAAATATTGTTCTCTAGCTTTATTTACTTGATTGCTAAATAAACTCATCACATATTTTTCATCTACTATGCCATATGGATCCTTTCTACATCCTAAATATAAATTCAAGGTAGAATATTTGTATTTCTGCGGTTTTTTCTTATATTTTTTTATATCTGTAGGATTTGAATGAATATATGCTGATAGTGTAATTAAATATCTTTCCGAATCTATTATTTTACTTTTAAATCTGTCTTGAAATACATGTCCATGTCTTTTATATTTTCTATTAAAGTATGCCGCATACGAAAAGTTTATTCCATGCATTATTTTTGATATGTCTGCTCCACTTGAATCTATTATTAGATGTCCATGGTTATCCATAAGACAATATGCATATACTTTGAACCCAAACTTTTTCATATGTTTTTTTATTAAACCCAAATATCTGTCTTTATCTTCATTTTCTTTGAATAATTGTATTTCACTTATACTTCTCACCATAATATGAAATATAGAGTCATTGCTTTTTAATCTAGCTATTCTAGGCATACGATCATCCTTTCTTAGTTTGATAATAGTATGCCTAAACTTTTTTAAAATATTCTTTTATGTTGATATTTTGTTAACTGTCCCGAGGTTTCCGAGGTTTCCCAGGTTTTTTCATTCCTTATTTTTCATTTAAAAAATCTATTGCATATTGTGCATAAAGTGCTGTTCCAATTTCTAATGCATCTTCATCCATGTTAAATCTTGGATGATGGTGTGGATAGTTTGCTTCTTTTTCTTCATTTCTTATACCAACAAATGCAATAGCCCCTGGAGCTTTCTCTAAGTACATTGCAAAATCTTCTCCACCTGTAACTTTTTCAAACTTCACAATACCTTCTTTACCCAATAGCTTTTCTACTGATTTTGTAGCAATTCTTGAACACTCTGCTTCATTAATCGTTGCAGGTGTTCCTAAATTATATTCTATTGATGCTTCTGCTCTATAACTACTTGCTGTATTTTTAGCAATTCTTTCAATAATTTCAGGAAATTCTCCTCTAATTTTATTATTAAAACATCTTGTCGTTCCTTCAAGTACTGCTTCATCAGCAATAACATTAAATCTTGTTCCCCCTTGAATCTTTCCTACACTTACAACTGCAGCCTCTAGAGGACTGATTTCTCGACTTACAATAGATTGTAAGTTCATAACAAGTGCAGAAGCTACAATGACTGCATCTACCCCTTGATGTGGTAGGGAGCCATGCCCACCTTTTCCTTTTATTCTAATCTTAAACAAATCTGCTGATGCCATTCGTGCTCCTGCTTCTACAGATACAGTTCCATAAGCTAAATCACTCCATAGATGAATACCAAATACACTATCTACACCTTCCATGACACCTTCTTTAACCATTTTCGCTGCACCTTCAGCTAATTCTTCTGCTGGTTGAAAAAATAATTTTACTGTTCCATTTATTTCATGCTTTAATTGGTTTAAAATTTTAGCTGCTCCTAAAAGCATAGCACCATGTCCATCATGACCACAAGCATGCATAATCCCTTCATTTTGAGATTTATAAAAAATATCATTTGCTTCATTTACTTGTAATGCATCAATATCTCCTCTTAGTGCAACAACCTTTCCTTCATTGTTTCCTTGTATAGTTGCTACAACCCCTGTACCTGCTACCGAAACATATGGTATGCCCATCTGATCTAGTTCTTCTTTTATTCTTTTAGCAGTCCTTTGCTCATGCCAGCTTGGTTCAGGATGCATATGAAACTCTCTTCTTAAATCAATTACATACTCTTTGTCTTGTCTTGCCAATTCTTTAATACCCATAATCCATCACCCCATATATAATAATTTTAATGTTATTATCGGCCTATAGCATCTTTACAAAAACACCTGCAACAATAACAGAAACAATCGTAACTGTAGTAAATCCTCCTACCAACATCTTTGGTAACATCTCATCCATCAAATATTTTTTTTCTTCTTCATCCTCTGTTAATGCCTTTACTGCTTCTTCTGTTAAAATATAATTTGGCGGAAACCCATATAAAGCTGTAAGTGCAATAGCAAGAGACATTTCTTTTGTATAACCTAACCTTGTACCTACGAACATAGATAAAACAGCCATACCCAAAACCCCTAAAACAATAATACCTGCCAATGGTACAACAATTTGACCTAGCATCTCTGGTGTAGCTTTAGCTAATCCTGTAAATATAAATGCCATTAACCCTGTAATAAAAAATCCAAAAGAACCTGATAAATTTAGTGGTTTCCTTTCCAAAAAACCTATTTCTGATGCTATCACTCCAAACATTAAACAAATAACATATTTTGATATGATATTATCAATAAGTCCAGCAAAAGCTACTCCTGACCAAGCAACTAAACCTAATTTTGCAAGAAGCATATATGTAGTTTGATATTTTTTAGGAAGTGGTGAAAAAATCATAAATTTACTTTTTTCTTCTACTGTTGTAGCCAGTTCATCTTGTGTATTCTTTTTAATCTTTATTGCTCCGCTTCTCCATATATTTAATAATCTTTTACCCTCTTTCTTAAGCATGATTGCAGTTAGTGGATATCCTACAAATCCTTGCATAACATACATGATAATTGCAAGTACTGCCAGGTCTTGTAACCCTTTTGCTGTTGCTGCTTCTGACATCAAAATAGCCGCTACAATACCTCCTGTTAAAGGTGGGGTTCCTATGACAACGGCCTCCATACCGAATAAAACTCTACCAATTGTTAAGGTTAATAAACATATACCAATAATTCCTGCTAATGCTACAGCAATGGTCTTCCATTGAGAAATTAACTCTCTTACACTCAGCATCGTCCCCATATGTGTTATTAACAAATACATAGATAGAATAATGACAGGTTGTGTAAATCCTGCTAAAGAAACGATATCACTTGGAAAAAAAGTCCAAAACCCAATTAGAAATATGATTGCTGATACAAAAACCGATGGTACAAAAGCTTTTGTTTTTGTAGATACAACATCTCCAATCGTTAATACAATAAGAACTGTACAAAATGCCATCATCAAACTCATAAATATTCCCCCTTGTATTCTTTATTGAATCTACTTATAAAATAAAACCCCTACCATCTTTCTTTTAATAGAAAATGGTAAAAGTTTATTAATTAATCACTTCATCAGCCGTATTCATAAATGGTTATTGTTGTAATAGTATCAATTATTTGTAATGCTGTCAATGTTTTTTTATAATTTTTCGAATATTTATTTTTATCTTGTATTCATAAAAAAACTGATTCAAAGTGATTGACTAAATCATTCTAAATCAGTTCTTTTTTTACATTGTATAACTTTATTTTATTGAACAATTTACTACTACTACCAACTACAAAATACCCTATTACAGATAATAATATAATCGTTGAACCTGAAGGAATATTGTACTGATAAGATATAAACAATCCACTAATACTAAATACAACCCCTAATAAACTAGACACGATCATCATCTTCTTAAGATTATACGTAAATAATTTTGCTATAGCTGGTGGAATCGTTAATAATGCTATTGATAATATAATTCCTACAACTTTTATAAGAATCACTATCGTTAAAGCTATTAATATAAATAAAATATATTCAAATACCAAAACATTTACACCTATTACTTTAGTAAATTCTTCATCAAACAGATATGCTCTCCAATAATTAAAAATACTCATAATAAAAAATATTATTATGATGCTTAATATTGCCATCATCTTTATATATATTGAAGAAACTGTAAGTATGTCTCCAAATAAATAAGAGGTCATATCAGGCGGGTATCCAGGCGTTAGAGAAATAAACAATATGCCTAATGCCATTCCAACAGCCCAAAACATCCCTATTAATGTATCCGAATTCGTATTGGTTTTTCTTTTTATGGTAGATATACCCAAAGACGCTAATATGGAAAATACAAGCCCTCCTATTATAGGTTCTATCCCTAATAGATATCCTAAACCAATTCCTCCAAATGAAGCATGTGCTATGCCTCCACTCATACTAACCAATCGTTTTTCAACGATAATTGTTCCTATTATGCCACATACAATACTAGCTAAAAAAGCAGCCATAAAGGCATTTTGAAGAAATGAATACCTAAATAATGATTCGATCATTTTGAATCTCCTTTTCTCTAAAAAGTTTAACTGAATATCCACAACTCTTTTTAATATCTTCATGATTTAAACTTGAATCATTTTTATGATAATGTAACTTTTTATTTATATATGTAACAGAATCTATATATGAAAATAGTTCTTCTATATCATGACTAACAATAAGGATCGTCTTATCCTCGTTGAGCATTTTTAATATTTCATATATTTCTTTTTTTGTTTTAGTATCTAGACTAGCCGTAGGTTCATCTAATATAAGAATTTTAGGATCTGTAATTAAAGCTCTTCCTATAAGTACCTTTTGTAATTGTCCTCCAGATAGTTGTCCAATTTGTCTATTTTTAAATTCCAGTATTCCTAATTTATCCATAATCTCTTCTGCCCGTTTTTTATCTTTAGCTGAATATCTATGGAACAAGCTGATTTTTTTTGGTAATCTCCCCATAAGGATTACATCCAGAACATTAATAGGAAAGTTTCTATCAAAAAATGTGAATTGAGGAACATACCCAATCGTATGATTCCCCTTTATAGAAATTGAACCTATTGTGGGTTTTAATAATCCTAACAATGCTTTAATTAAAGTCGTCTTCCCACCACCATTTGGTCCTATTATTCCTAAAAATTCTTTACTCTTAACCTTTAAATTAATGTTTTGGAGTGCACATATTGGTCCATAATTGACACTTACATCATTGATCTCAATATCATACATCCAATTTCCTCCTATTTTAGTACATCTTTAAATGTATTTGCTATAGATTTTAAATTCTCAATATAGTTTGGAGCTAATGGTGCTACTTTAACAGTGGCTCCTCTAATTTCCTTTGCTATGGTTTCAGCTTGCTTACTATCAAATTCTTGTTGATAGAACACAAATTTAATATTCTCTTTTTTCGCCAAATCAATAACCTCTTGCAATTTCTTAACAGTAGTTTCTTTTCCGTCTTCTTCTATAGCCATCATTTTCAATCCATAATCATCAGCAAAATATCCTAATACTGGATGGTATATAATAAATGACTGTTGATTAAATCCATTTAATGTATCTTTGATTTCATGATCAACTTCATCAAGCTTTGCTATATATTCATCTGCATTTTTTTCATAAGTAGATTTATTATTAGGGTCAAGTAGTATTAACTCATCTTTTATTACTTTTATCATAACCTTGACACGTTTTGGAGAAAGCCAAATATGAGGATCTCTTCCACTATGGTCATGGGCTTCTTCAGAGAAAGTACGATGTGGATAAACTTCCCCTACTTTATCAGCTAATGAGACTACTTTTATATCTTTGTTTAAATCTTCTACCTTCGGCAAAATATTCGCTTCCTCAGTAGGCACACCCATAGAAAAATAAACCTTAGATTCACTGAATTCAATCATTTGTTTAGGTGTTGGTTGATAATTTGCAGGACTATTTCCTGGCGGTATCATGGTTATAATATTTACTAAATCTCCCGACACCGCCCTAACAAAATTTTCTTGCGGTACGATTGATACGGCTACAGTAATTTTTTTCTCCCGATTCGAATTATCTAATTTTTTAGATTCACAACCACTTATGGTTATTATCATTATTATCATCAATAAGTATACAAAACTCTTCTTCAAATTTATTTCTCCTTTCTTATTGCAAGTAACTTGCAATTTCATTTAACCATGTTTGTATTTAAATGTCAACGGTGTTATTTAGGCAAATACATTGTTATTGTCATTTATTCTATGATATTATGGAAATATGATAGAATTTTGGAGTGAATCTTATGAACTTAAATGTTTTATTAAATAAACTAAAAGCCAATGGTTATAAAACCACGGAACAAAGAAAAGTAATTTTACAAGTTCTTGTGTCAAATGATCAAAATCTAATTTCTGTTGAAACGATCCTTAGTAAATCAAAAGAAATGAATCCTAAAACGAATATGTCCACCGTGTATAGAAATCTAGAAATATTAGAAAAGCTAGATCTTTTATATAAAGTGATCGCTGAAAACGGTATGACTTTATATAAATTGGCATGTTCTGATAAACATCATCACCATCTTATATGCAAAGGATGCGGTAAAACTGAAGTAATAGATTTTTGTCCTCTAAAGAGTTTAATTCAATTATCAAAAGAAAAAAATTTCAATTTAACGGAACATAAGCTTGAATTATATGGATATTGCAAGGATTGTGAATACAACAAAAAACAACCCTAGAAAACTTCATCTTAGCTTTCTAGAGTTGTCTTTTATCCTATTAATTTTATATAGACATTCATACAATTCATATCAAGAAAGACTAAATACAACAGTCAAAAGCATCTTAAATCTTTCTTTTGCTAAAAGTGCATGAGGAATATGTGCGGGCATAACAATGGTTTCACCCTTTTTCACAGTAAATTTCTCTTCTCCTATTGTAACTTCTGCCTCACCATCAAGTATATAAACCATAGCATCTCCACTTGCAGAATGTGAACTAATCTCTTCTCCTTGATCAAATGCAAATAGAGTTACACTTAGTGGTTTTCCTTGTGCTAATGTTCTACTAACGACTCTTCCCTCTTGATATTCTACAAGGGAATCCATTTCTATGACTTTTGAAAAATCAATATTTTTTATAAAATGTTTATCCATATGTTTTCCTCCTAACGCTCATTTGTATTATGATACTTTATTTTACCCATTAAATATGATTTAAATCAGAAAACTTCCTTTAACTCTTTGATTTAAAAATCATATCTTACTATTCCTAGTTTGAATAAACCCCTTGAATTTGGGTAATATATTATATGTATAAAAATTAATAGAGCATTTATTGATTGCCTAATGATAAAAAAGGAAGGATGAATTATTATAGATACTAGATTTAAACACTTTCAAGAAAAAAGAATGAAAATTTTTGCTGAAATAGTAAAGAAGTACTGGGATGAAGAATTAAAAGACAATGAAGATTTAAATAAATTAACACAAGAAATAAAAGAAAAATATAATTTTAAAGACAAAGATATTCCATTTATTCAGGATCATATTAGAGTCGCTATGGGATTAGATCCTAGTGGGCATGAGTTTGAAGATGAAATAAATATAATAAAAAATTCCAAAGAAATCAAGGAACCTATCGTTGCAAAAATAGAAGGTCCATGTGAGTATTGTGAAGATGATAAATGTATAGATTCTTGCAAATATGAAGCTCATATTTACAACAGGGGCAAAGGACCAATAATAGACAATAATACGTGCTTAAGTTGCGGTGAGTGTGTTACTAACTGTGATTTTGGCTCTTTAGTAGATAAAATAGAATTTATTCCATTAATCGATTTTCTAAAGGATAAAAATACGACCGTTTATGCTGCCGTTGCACCATCTATAGTAGGCCAATTCGGAGAAAATGTAACTATGGGGCAAATTCGAACTGCTCTAAAGAGTATAGGTTTTAAAGATATGGTTGAAGTGGCTATGTTTGCAGATATATTAACTATTAAAGAGGCCTTTGAATTCATTCATTTAGTAAAAAGCAAAGAAGATTTTCATTTAACTAGTTGTTGCTGCCCTGTATGGTTTAATCTAGTGAAGAAAAATTATCCTACCCTTTTTGAGCATATGCCTCCATCTATTTCTCCTATGATCGCATCAGGTAGATTTTTAAAAAGACTCTATGGGAATGCAAAGGTTGTTTTCATAAGTCCATGTGTAGCGAAAAAAGCTGAAGCAAAAGACCCAGCTTTAAAAGGAGATATAGATTTTGTAGTAACATATAGGGAGTTAAAAGAAATATTTGATACGCTAGAAATAAATTTAAAAGATTTGCCTAGTGATGAAAAAGATCAAGCATCCTTTGGAGGAAGATTATATGCAAGAACTGGAGGCGTAAGCTTTTCGGTAAAAACAGTAGTAAATAGATTAGAACCAAAAAGAGTAATAAAACTTAAATCCAAGAAGATTGATGGCGTAAAAAAATGTAAACAATTCCTAGATGAATTATCTATCAAGAAAAATGTAGATTATAATTTTGTCGAAGGAATGGGATGTTTAGGTGGTTGTGTAGGAGGACCAAAAACAAATATTGATGTGGAAAAAGCCACTCGCTTAGTAAATGACTTTGGAGAGGATTCCCTTATAATGACGCCCTTTGATAATATAAATGTAATGAAAATACTTAAACAATTTGGAATTAGCCGTATTGAAGAAATAATAGAGGACAATGAAGTTTCAAAAATTTTAAAAAGAGAATAATTAATTAAAATATCCCCTATTAGAGTAGACAAAAAAATCTATCCTGTAGGAGATATTTATTGAAGTATTATATCATTTCACGAACCTTTAAAAATATATATCCGAAAACTCTATGGATACCTTTTCAACCTTATCTGACTGAATGCTTTTTAGTATATTATGATCTGTATGATCTTCAACCAACTTTGCAGGAAGTTTTATAATAAACTCACTCCCCTTTTCATATTCGCTATTTACCCATATAGTTCCACCCTGCATTTCAACTAAGGATTTTACAAGAGATAATCCTATTCCACTACCTTCATTTTCTCTAGTTAAAGATTTATTTACCTGCCTAAATCTTTCAAATATAATTTCTTGATTTTCATCTTTAATACCTATTCCTGAATCCCTTATGGAAACAATAACCTCATTCTTTTCAGCTTCTACACTTACAGATATTTTACCACCTTGTTTTGTAAACTTTATTGCATTTGATAACAGATTTAATAATATTCGATCAATTTTATCTAAATCACAAGCAATGACTTTTTTATCAATATTACAATAAAATTCAAGGTTTAAAGACTTAAGTTTTACAAACTCTGAAACGGATAAAGTTATATCCTTTATTATTTTTACAATATCATAATTTCTAAGGTTTAATTCTAAAAAATCTGAATCTATTCTTGTAATGTCAATCAAATTATTTACTAATCTTATTAGTCTATAACAGTTTTGCTTCATGCTTCTCTTTATCTTTATTAGTTTTTCATAAACCTCTAAATCAGGTATATCATTTAAATAAATATCAATTAATTGTATAGCCCCTAATATCACATTTATGGGCGTTCTAAATTCATGGGATATATTGGCAAAAAACTCTGTTCTAAGTCTTTCGTGTTCAACAGCCTCATTTAGTAGCTTCATATTCTCTTTAGCTCTTTTTTTGGCTTCTTCATTTAATTTCCTTTTTGAAATATCTCTAATTATAATTATCATCTCATCTTTTATTAAAGGTATTACTCTGCTTTCATAATATTTTAACTTACCATTCTCTTTTAACTCAAATTCCTTTTCAACTAACCTATTTGTTTTAAAAACTTTACTTATCTTTTTATTAATAAATGACTTCATCTCCTCAGGGACTATATCCCGAAATGCATATCCAATACACTCTTTAGGAACTATATCAAAATCAGAATGTATACCTGACATACAATCCAATATAATACCTTGTGAATTTATGCGAAAATAAAGGTCAGGTAATGCTTCAAATATCTTTTTAAGTTCTTTCGTTTTTTTTCTTAGCCTTTCTTCTGTCTTATTTCTATTTGTAACATCAATCCCAAATGCCCATGAATGCCATCCATGAATAGGAAACTTCTTAGAAATATTAAACCAAGATATGGTTTTCACGCTACCGTCTTTACATACAATGTCATACTCTAAGTCTCTAAAATTACAATCCTTCTCCCTTATTTGATTTACTATTTTTTCTCTATAGTCTTGATCTGGGTATAGCTTCTCCCATATAGTATGATTATTTATCATTTCTTCCTTTGAATAACCAGTAACCCTCTCACATTCATTGTTACATACTATAATATTATCATTTTCATCCATAGCATCCATCATAATAGGCATATTTTGAAGAACAGAGTCTAAACGTTCTTTACTTTCTTTAAGTTCTATTTCAGTTTTCTTATGCCTCGTTATATCATTTAAAACAACGATTGTATTTTCTTCTGATTTTTTAAATTTAACCTTAAAATGTAAAAGTTTCTTATGTATTTTAAATGTTTTTTCCAAACATAAAGATTCTTCACTAGCCTTATTTCTAAAATAAGTTAAATCTTTTTTGAAAAACTCTTTTATACAGCTATTGGTATCATTACGTTCTATATCTAAATCATTCTTAAACATATTTATGACTTCTAAGTTTATACTTATTATTTCATTATTGTTATCAAAAACGATAATAGGTACAGGTACAGTATCTAACAATGTTTTCATTTCAATATTATTACAAAACATATAACGCGTCATCCCCCTCAAAAATTGTTATTTAATTTAAAATCTAATTTCCCCATATAATCATAAATTAACCACACTACAGTTTTCCTCTAACATCCCTTAATTCATATATTTTCTACATAATACCAATTTTTCCTTCTTTATCATTCAAACTACTACCTTTTTTCTTTCTATATGGACTGGCTCTGTTATATGATATAATAGGAAAAAAATCACCATTTTAAAGGATATTATAAATATCAAAGTATTATATTTATTTTAATTTTTCATCATATTCAAAAGCATAGGGAGGAAACCTCTTGAGACTACAGATTAGAAGTAAACTCACTATCATAATGCTCATATTAATTATTATTTCTGTTACAACATTAGGATTTTTAACTTACAATGACTCAAAAAAAATAGTGGTTAATCAGATAAAATTGAATAATTATGAAACTTTACAAAATGTAAACGATTATTTCTTGAAAAATTTTATGTATGATATGGAGTATATCATTAATGATTGGGCTTCAAAGGATGACTTGAAAAATTATCGCAATCATGCCAATCAGCTTAAAATGGTTACCGCTATCCCTAAACATTTTAAGCCTATATCAGATCAATGGACAGGTTATGTTAACTCAATCCCTGATATTGCTTGGATATATTTAGGTGTAGAAGAAGATGGTTCGATTTTTATTACGCCTATAGACCCTACCATGCCTGATGATTACGACTGCAGAACTAGATCATGGTACAAGGCTACAGTAAACAATAATGAAAAAATCATTTGGACAGAACCCTATGTAGATGCAGGAGATCTTGGAAATGTTATTGTAACTGTAGCAAAAGCTATTCATAAGAATGATTCCTTAGTGGGTGTAATAGGTATGGATATCAAATTAAAAAAATTCTCAAACATTATTAATAATATCCAATTCGGTGAAAACGGTTATCTTATGCTTCTTAGTAAAAAAGGAGATGTTTACGCACATCCAAATAACAAAATGCTTACAAAAAATATAAGTAATAAAGAGTGGGTAAAAACAATCCTTTCTAATGAAAAGGGAACAGATATACATACATGGAATAACGAAAAAGTAGTGATCTCTTATCTAACAGTACCAAATACGCAATGGAAACTTGTAGGAGTCAATCCAATAAATATTGATAAAGAAGTTTCTCCCATAAAAAATAGATTCATTGCTATTGGCATATTTAGTATGCTCATCACTTTTGTAATAGGTTATTTTTTATCCTCAATCATCATCAATCCTATAAACAATATAATGAAAGTAATTAATCAAGTATCTACCCACAATAATTTTAATGTTCATGTAAAAATTAAATCACACGATGAATTTAAAATTCTAGGGGATAATTTTAATAATATGATCCAGAAAATTAGGGATCTTCTTGAAGAAAGGAACATTCATGTTCAAGAGCTTGTAGACAAAAACAAGGAAATATTATCACAAAAAGAAGAAATTCTTGCTTACTCAGAAGAGACAGAAGAAATGAATGAAGAATTATTAAGCCTTTTAGATGAAGTCAGAAAAAATTATCTTTCAACTGTTAACGTTCTTGCAAATTCAATTGAAGCAAATGACAAATATACACACGGACACTGTGATCGGGTTAGAAATTATTCACTAATCATTGCAAAGGAACTTAACATGAGTCAAACTAAAATCAACGTCCTTGAATTTTCTAGTATTCTTCATGATATAGGAAAAATAGGTATTCCCTCTTCTATTATTAATAAAGAAGGTAAGTTAACGGATGAAGAATTTAAATTAATTCAGCAACACCCTCAAATTGGCTATAATATCCTTAAAGATGTAGGTTTCCTTGAAGAAAGTAGAAATATCTTACGGCAACATCATGAACGTATTGACGGCAAAGGATATCCTCTTCAATTAAAGGGAGATGAAATTAATATATTAGCAAAAATATTAATGGTTACAGATGCTTATGATGCAATGACAAGTGCCAGACCTTACAGAAAAGCCCCCTTAACAACAGAACAAGCCATCACGCAACTTCAGTTAGGCAAAGGTACTCAATTCGATGAAAAAATCGTTGATGTATTTTTAGATCTTCTAGCTAAAAATCAAGTTTAACAACTTAATTTATAATCTAAATAACGAGATGCTCTTAAAAAGAGTATCTCGTTATTTAGATTATAATAAATTCTTCTTAATAATTACTATCCTGTGCAATATCTTTTCTATAGTACATTTCATCAAAACGAATCTTTTCTATTTCTTTATAAATTTTCTTTCTTGCTTCTTCAGTGGTATTTCCAAGAGCTGTAACCCCCAATACTCTACCGCCATTTGTAAGTACTTTTTCATCTTCTAATTTTGTTCCTGCATGAAATACAACTACATCCTCATCTACATTTTCTAATCCTTCAATCACTTTGTTTTTTTCATAGAGCTCAGGATATCCACCTGATGATATAACTACGCATACTGCTTGCTTGTCATTCCACTTAATATTCATATTTTCAAGATTTCCTTCACAGATGCTCTCCATAATCTCTACTAAATCTGTTTCTAACCTCATGAGAATCGATTGTGTTTCAGGGTCTCCGAATCTTACATTTAGTTCTAACACTTGCGTCCCTTCTTCTGTAAGCATAAGTCCAATAAAAAGGATTCCCTTAAAATCTAATTTTTCTTTTTTAAAACCTTCAAGCATAGGCTTTAAAATCTTTTCTTCTACTTCTTTCTTATAGGTTGTTTCATACAAAAAATTAGGAGAATAACTTCCCATTCCTCCCGTATTTGGCCCTAAATCATTTTCAAATATCTTCTTATAATCCTGAGCACTTTCCATAGGAACCATCGTATTTCCGTCTACAAAACATAAAATAGAAGCTTCTTTTCCTGTTAAGAAGCCCTCTATTATTACATTGTCTCCTGCTTCTCCAAATTTTCTACTAACAATCATATCCTCTAGTGCTTTATGAGCTTGTTCTTGATTTTCTGCAATGACAACACCTTTTCCTGCAGCCAATCCATCTGCTTTTATAACAACGGGGTATCCGAAATTTTCTAATTTTTCTTTTGCTGTTTTAATGTCTCTTACTTCTACGTAAGGTGCTGTAGGGATATTATTACGAATTAAGAATTTTTTTGTAAAATTTTTACTTCCCTCTAGCTGAGCACATTTTTTGTTAGGTCCAAATACTTTAAGTCCATTTTCTTGAAACAAATCTACGATTCCCATAACTAAAGATACTTCAGGTCCTACTACTGTTAAATCTATTTCATTTTCCTTTGCAAAGGTTAGTAATTGATCTATTTCATGATCTTTAATATCTATATTTTGGGCTATATGAGCAGTTCCTCCATTTCCTGGAGCACAATAGATTTTATCTACATGACTACTTTGTCTTAATTTCCAAACAATCGCATGTTCTCGTCCACCACTTCCTACTACTAATACCTTCATCCTAACCCCTCCTCTAGTGCTTAAAATGTCTCATTCCAGTAAAAATCATAGCCATTCCGTACTCATTTGCTTTTTTAATGGATTCTTCATCTCTCATAGAACCACCGGGTTGAATAATAGCAGTCACGCCAGCCTTAGCCGCTGTTTCTACACAATCATCAAATGGGAAGAATGCATCTGAAGCCAATACACTTCCTTTGATATCAAAGTTAGATTGTTTGATTGCATTCTCTACTGCCCAAATTCTATTTACTTGACCGGGTCCGATTCCTACCGTTTGTCCATCCTTTGCAATGACAATTCCATTGGATTTAATATGCTTTACAATTTTCATTGAAAAATGCATATCCTCTAC
>JADPRS010000028.1 GCA_015686845.1 Lutibacter sp. B2 | reverse complement strand
AAGAAGCCAATACAGTGGTTAATCATGTATATAATAATGCTGTATCTGGAAATGGCTATTATATTCATTTTGTTGTAATGGATGATCATAACAATAAATCATCTTTAAAAGTGATCAAAGCAGAATCAGAAACAGACAAACAAAAGGCAAGAAGACTTGCTGACAGCTTGGAAGTAGAAACCGTTATTCTATTGACAGAGGGAGATACATATGACGGTGTAACACAAAATGTGGAATTGGTATCAACAGCAGGAGAAGAGTCTACAGTAATATGGAAGTCTTCTAATGAAGCGTCTATTTTAATTAATGGAAATCAAGGTATGGTAGTAAGAAAAGTGAAGAATCAAGAAGTGACGCTTACTGCTACTGTAAAAGTAGGAGATGTAGTGGCTGAAAAAACATATACACTCGTTATAAAAGGAACGGAACCTGATGCACCACAGGCAAATGTAGCAGCAGGAACGTATAATGAAGCTCAAAATATAGCATTAACAGCAGAAGAAGGAGCAACCATTTACTATACAACAGATGGAAGTGATCCAACAACAAACAGTAGAGAATACACAACAGCAATCGCAATAAATGAAACAACAACACTAAAAGCAATTGCAGTTGATGTAGAAGGAAATGTATCAAATGTATTTATGGCAGAATATATAATTGTTAAAGAGGATGGGTCAGTTAAAAGCCCATTTAAAATTTTTACGATAGAAGACCTTGCTCAAGTTGGTACTGGAGTAGATGGTTGGGGTATGGGCGAAGCTTATATATTGATGAAGGACTTGAATTTTAATGAAAATTCTAGCTATGATAATCCTAATACTACAGGAGTAGATTGGAATAAAGATGGAAGTACAACAGAAACAATTAAAACACAATTCAAAACAAGTCATGGTTGGAAACCTATTGGAACAGATGTTAATAGCTTTGTGGGAAGTTTTGACGGTAATGACTGCACAATAGGAAATTTATATATTGATAGACCGGATGAAAATACCATTGCATTATTCGGATGTACAAAGAATGCAAAGATAAAAGATCTTGGAGTAATAGAGGTAAGTGTAAAAGGGCAACACAATGTAGGAGGTCTTGTAGGAAGTGCTGATTCAGGTGAAATCCAAAACAGCTATGCAACAGGAGTTGTAAATGGGCAATACTATGTAGGAGGCCTTGTAGGGAATGTTGATTCAGGTGAAATCCAAAACAGCTATGCAAAAGGAGCTGTAAATGGGAATACGTATGTAGGAGGCCTTGTAGGTAATGGTAAGAATAATAGTACAATCCAAGACAGCTATGCAACAGGAGCTGTAAATGGGGATGCAGATAATGTAGGAGGCCTTGTAGGACGTGCTTCTGTAGGTGAAATCCAAAACAGCTATGCAACAGGAACTGTAAATGGGAATAGTTATGTAGGAGGCCTTGTAGGGAATGCTGACGCAGGAACAATCAAAAAAAGCTATGCAACAGGAGCTGTAAATGGGAATACAAACCATATAGGAGGCCTTGTAGGAGGTTTTGTAGCAGGGAGTACTTATCCAGATGCAATCCAAAACAGCTATGCAACAGGAGCCGTAAATGGATATGGATATGTAGGAGGTCTTGTAGGGAGTTTTGTAGGGAGTACTTATGCAGATACAATCCAAAACAGCTATGCAACAGGAGATGTAAATGGCTATGCGTCTGTAGGAGGATTTGTAGGGGGTGCTTATTCATTTAATTTCCAAAATAATATTGTATATAATGCTAAAGTAACTGGAAGCCTTAATACTGCAAAAATAGGTACTAATTTCAGTAGTGGAACACAAACAAATAACTATGCAAATAGTATAATGCAGGTTACTGGTAGTGCTCCATATAAACAAATAGATAGTGCAGATATTTCAAGTATGAAAGATAAGAATAGTGAGCCACTAAGCAGTTGGAATTTCACAGATATATGGGAAATAAAATCTGGAGCAGACAGACCAACACTTCAAAATGTAGGTGATGATGATGGAGATCTTCCAGAAACACCTACTGAACCGAGAGACTAATTGTAACTTAAAAATTTAATAGGAGATTGAATTAAAGGTAAAGAATGAAATAAGAAATGAAATATTAAAACAGGTGGCTGATGACAGCCACCTGTTTTAATATTTTATAAATAATTGACAAGTTTTCACAGATGTTTTGAATATACAACTTGTAATTTATGAACTAGAATTGATAAAATGAAATATAGCAGAAAAATGATTATATGATAAGAATATTAGAGCTACAAAGAAAAAGGTTATAAAGGCGGTTTGTAAATGAAATCTTTTATAAATAAAAAATACATCATTATTATATTTGTTTTACTTATAGGAATACTGTTCATCTGTAGTTCTAATTCAGGGACACATAAAAAAATGCCTATAGTTAAAAAAGGCTTATTAGATCTTAACCAGTGGAATTTTCAAAAAGATGGACCCATAAAGCTTGATGGAGAGTGGGAATTTTACTGGAATCAATTGCTTACTTATGATAATTTTCATGGAGATGATAAAAAGTATAAGCCTAGTGGGTATTTTAATGTGCCTAGTGTATGGAACAAATATAAAATAGATGATAAAAATCTTCTAGGGGAAGGATATGCTACCTATCGATTAAAGATAAAAACAAATGATATAGATGATTTAAAAGGATTGAAAATATTGACACAATCTACTGCCTACAAACTTATGATCAATAGGGAGACTATTGCAACAAGTGGTATTGTTGGGAAAAGTAAAGAGACTACTGTACCTGAATATAAACCACAAATTGCTCATTTTAAAAATGATTCTAATGAATTTGAAATTATTATACAAGTATCAAACTATACCTACGCAAGAGGTGGATTTTGGCATTCTATAGATTTAGGATCGATTACACAAATAATAACGATGAAAGAAAATTCGTCAAGAAGAGAGATGCTTCTTTTTGGTGCTGTGTTGAGTATGATCCTGTATCATGTGGCCATATACTGGCTGCAAAGAAGAAATAAAGCTATTTTGTATTTCATTGTAGCACTTTTGGGCATGTCAGTAAGAATTTTCTTTACAGGAGAGTATTTTATTACTACCTTAATTCCTACAATAGATTTTAATTGGCTCATATTTATTGAATATATGACAGTTTATTGGGGAGCAACCATATGGTTCGTTTTTGTTCATGAGGTGTATCCAGCCGAATCTTCAAAAAAAGTTGTGAAGGTTTGTGTTTGTATAGCATTGTTGCTTACAATCTTCATAATTATTACACCTATGTATATTTACACAAAGTATTTAATGTTTATTGAAATTTTTGTGGCAGTGATATCCTACAATATAGTAACTTCTGTTATTAGAGCTGTACGCAGAAAAAAACAAGGAGCAACTTTATTATTTTTAGGAATCATACTTTTTGTGGCAACTTATATTCATGACTGTTTATATTATTTGAATATAATTGAGAGTCAGCCTGGTGGATTGATAGGATTTACAACATTTATAATGTTATTCATCCAAGCATATATTTTAGCAGCAAGATATTCAAAGACATTTGATGAAGTTGAAGAATTATCCGATAAAATGCTTTTATTAAATAAGCTTAAAGATGAGTTTCTTGCAAATACTTCTCATGAATTGAGAACACCTCTTCACGGGATGATCAGTATTACAGAATCTGTTTTACAAAGTATGGAGGGACAGATAGACAAAAAACAAACAGAAAATTTATCTTTGGTTGTATCAAGCGGAAGAAGACTTGCCAATCTTGTGAATGAGATATTGGATTATTCAAATTTAAAATATGGAGATATAAAACTTTATAGAAAGAGTGTAGATCTACAACAAATCGTACAAGAGGTATTGGCTGTACAAAGACATCTGCTTACAAATAAGGAAATTATAGTAAGTAATGATCTGCCAATGGATATCCCTTTTGTTTATGGGGATAAGGATCGAATGCTACAGGTTATATATAATTTAGTAGGAAATGCTGTGAAGTTTACGGAAAATGGTAAAATAAGTATTTCAGCTATAGAAAATAACAACATGGTAGAAATAAGTGTAGAAGATACGGGCATTGGAATACCAAAAGAGAAGTTGGATGATATTTTTAAGTCCTTTGAGCAGGGAAATACATCTTTAACAAGATCCTATGGAGGTACTGGACTAGGTCTTAGCATTACAAAACAGCTTGTAGAAATACAGGGAGGGAAAATATGGGTAACGTCAGAGGTAGGAAAAGGGTCAAAATTTACCTTTACTATGCCGATTAGTAATCATAGAGAAAAAATTGTTACCGCTAAAAAGGAAAGAATATTTGAGGAAAATCATTTACAACATCCATTTTCTGAAGAACCAGTAAGTTTTGAGCAGGATGGAGAATTCACTGTGTTAATAGTGGACGATGACTATGTAAATTTGCATTCTCTTGTCAATATATTGTCTACTGAAAGATACTCTGTTATTGCAGTTACAAACGGCATACAGGCATTGAATACAATTTCAAAAAATAAAAAAATAGACCTTGTCATTCTTGATATTATGATGCCACACATGTCAGGATACGAAGTATGTAGAAAGATTCGTGAGAAATATTCTATTTATGATTTGCCTGTGATCATGCTTACGGCGCAGAATAATGCAGAAGCTATTTTGACAGGCTTTGAATCAGGGGCCAATGATTTTTTACCAAAGCCTTTTGAAATGAGTGAATTAAGAGCTCGTGTAAAGACGCTTCTTGAACTAAAAAAATCTGTTCATTATGCAATTCATGCAGAAATGGCATTTTTACAGGCGCAAATAAAACCACATTTTTTGTATAATGCATTAAATACAATTGTATCCTTTTGCTGGACAAATCCTGAAAAAGCAGCAGAATTAATTACGGATTTAAGCAATTATTTAAGAAATAGCTTCCATTTTAGCAATATGGATAAATTTGTGCGCATTGAAAAAGAAATAGAGTTTGTTCAGTCTTATCTATCAATTGAGAAAGCTAGATTTGAGGAAAAAATAAACTGTCAATATGATGTTGATCCTATTAACTTTATGATTCCGACACTTCTTTTACAGCCAATAGTAGAAAATGCAGTGAAGCATGGAATATTGAAAAGAGAAGAAGGTGGAAATATAAAAATTTCTATTAAAGAAAATAGGGACTTTATTATCATTAAAGTAGAAGATGATGGGGTGGGTATACCGAAGGACAAACTAACACCTATTCTAGATGAGAAGTTCACAGGAAAGAGTGTAGGTCTTAGAAATGTAACCAAAAGATTGAAATGCATTTACGGATATGGAATTGAAATTGAAAGTGAAGTTGAAAAGGGAACGACAGTTTGTATTAAGATTCCACATGAGAGCGGTGAGGTTTTTGATTAGAACGATATTGGTCGATGATGAAAGACCAGCGTTAAACAACTTAGAACGTATTCTTAAGGGATATGATTATATTGAGATTGTAGGAGCATATACAGATATAACTAAGATTTTTGAAGAAATAAAAAAAGAAAAAGTCCATTTGATTTTTTTAGATATTGAAATGCCAAAGATGAACGGCATTGAGGTGGCAGAGAAAATATTGGAAATAGACAACAATGTGGAAATCGTATTTGTTACAGCTTATAATGATTATGCAGTGGATGCATTTGAAGTGAATGCAATAGATTATGTCATGAAGCCAGTACTGAAAAGAAGACTAGATAAGACACTAGAACGGGTTGTAAAAAGACATAAAGATATCCTTCAACCAAAGAAAGAGAAGGTAGAAAATAAAATTTTGTGTTTTGGAAACTTTGAAATAATAAGAGATCAAAAAGGGATCAAGTGGCGGACTTCTAAAGCAAAAGAGCTTGCTGCATATCTTGTACATAATAGAGGTAAGTTTGTACATAAATCCAAAATCATTGAAGCACTTTGGCATGACAAAGAAGAAGAACAAGCAATCAAGCTTTTGCATACCACTATATATTATGTAAGGAATGGATTAAAATCTATAAACCTTGATCAAGCAATTATGTATTCAAATGAAATGTATAAATTAGATATAGGGACAATGTTTTTTGACATTGAAGAATTTGAGAAGATGTTTAATAGTAATCGGGTCATAAACAGTAAAAACATAGAATTATTCGAAAAACGGATTAAATTATACAGCGCAGAGTATCTAGAAGAAAATGACTATTGTTGGGCGAAGAATGAACAGGAACGATTTAGTGAGAGATATATGAATATACTTAGAGAAATATCAGATTTCTACATGATAGAAGGAAAATACAGTGAAGCAATTTCTTATTTAAAAGCAATACTTGAAAAAAATCCATATATTGAGGAAATTCATGCAATATTGCTCCGTGCTTATGTAAATATAGAAGACTACACTAGTTTTAAAGAACATTATAAAAAGATATCAAATGATTTTAAGCGTGAATTGGGTGTAGAACTAAGTGATGTTACCAAAGAATTGTATGAAAAGGTTGATTGTAAAATTAAAAGAATAAAGAAAAATGAAACAATGGTTTACTGAAAATAGGGAACATTAAAAATTCCATGTATAGTAAGTATTAAAAAACAGGAGATATTTTAAATAGCTCCTGTTTTAATATTAAGGTTACTAGGCTTAGATTCTTAACGTTCTTTTTGTTACAGATACTCCTTATACAAATAATCATATTGTAAACTTGTATAATTTATACGGTTGACAAACGAGGGTTGCTACTATATTATAAAAGTCGAAATTAGTTTATAGGAGGAGAAAAATGAAGATTACAACGAGAGAACTTATATTGGTATCATTATTTGCTGCACTTACTGCAATAGGAGCATTTATCCAGATTCCCATAACCGTAGTACCTGTTACACTACAATATGTATTTTGTGCTTTTTCAGGTGTGTTTTTAGGAGCTAGATTAGGACTTTATTCACAATTATTATATGTAGCCATTGGACTTTGTGGCGTGCCTGTATTTACAAAAGGTGGAGGGCCATCTTATGTATTGATTCCTACATTTGGATATCTTTTAGGATATATATTATGTGCACTGATCATTGGATACTTAATTGAGAAACAAGATGAATTTTCATTTTTTAATATATTAAAATGCGTATTACCAGGACTTGCAGCAGTTTATATAGTGGGGGTTCCGTACTTATATATGATTTTGCATTATTATCTTAAAAAGCCAATTGATTTTTCAGATGCAATGACATTTGGTTTTTATCCATTCATTATAAAAGATTTAGTAATCAGTATTGTAATAGCAATAGCTGCTACGAGAGTGATTCCAGTATTAAAAAGAGCAGGATACTTTAAGGTACGATCAAAAACTGGAGTAAAGGAGATCTAATATGGAGAAATTAATAGATCAGATAAAGGAAAGAATCGTAAGTGGTGGAGAGATAACGAAAGAAGAAGCATTAAAAGTAATGAATATAGATGAGAACAATAGTGAATTATGTGATTATTTATTTCATGCTGCCAATGAGATTAGAAAAGCATTTGTTGGAAATAAAGCAGATTTATGTACGATTATGAATGTAAAGAGTGGAAAATGTAGTGAGGATTGTACGTATTGTTCTCAATCAGCCCATTATAATACAGGCGTAAAAATGTATGACTTGTTAGACTATGATAAGGTTTTAGAAAGAGCATTAGAGATGCAAAGTGAAGGAGCCCATAGATTTTCACTTGTAAGTAGTGGAAGAGGTCCGATGGGAGAAGAATTTAAGGACTTAGTTAACTTTTACGAAAAATTAGATCAGGATACCATTATAAAGATTTGTGCTTCTCATGGCCTTATTTCTTATGAACAAGCTTTGAAATTAAAGGAAACAGGAGTTAAAAGATATCATCATAATTTAGAAACGAGCCCTAGATATTATGAAAAAATATGTACGACCCATACCTATGAAGATCGTATCAATACGATTTTAAATGTTCAAAAGGCAGGAATTGAAGTATGCTGTGGAGGGATTCTTGGACTTGGGGAGACCGTAGAAGATCGAATTGATATGGCCTATGAGATTAAAAGGTTAAAGATCAAATCTGTACCGATTAATATTCTAACGCCAGTACCAGGTACACCACTTGAGGATAATGAGATTGTATCACCTATGGAGATTTTAAAAACCATTGCTATCTATCGTTTGATTTTACCAAAGGCGAGTATTCGATATGCAGGAGGGAGAATCGCTTTGGGAGATCTTCAGGAAAAAGGACTTCATGCAGGAATTAATGGGGCTTTGGTGGGAAACTACTTGACGACCATTGGGAATAAAATACCTCAAGATATTGAGATGATTAAAAAAGCTGGATTTGAAGTTTAAAGTGTAGGGGGAAAGTATAAAATGGGAAAAGGAATATTTATCTTAGGAACCGATACGGATGTTGGAAAAACATTTGTAACAGCAGGATTGGTACATGTCTTAAGAAAAAATGGATATAATGCATGTGGATTTAAGCCCGTTCAAAGTGGTGGACTTGAAACAGAAGAGGGGCTGATTCCTACAGATGCTGAGTTTGTTAGAAAAGTTGCCAATATAGAGGAAGATTTAAAAAATCTTTATAGTTATTGCTTAAAAAAGCCAGCATCCCCTCATTTATCGGCACAAATTGAGCATGTAAAAATCGAGCCAGAAAAGATCATGAAAGATTATAAAGTATTAGCGGATCAATATGACCTAGTTGTAGTTGAAGGTAGCGGAGGAGCAGTCGTACCTTTGATTGATGAAAATTATACCATAAGTAATTTGATGAAGGATTTAAATCTACCCGTTATAATCGTAGCAAGAGCAGGCATTGGAACGATTAATCATACTTGTCTAACGGTTCATTATGCAGAGGGATTAGGGGTAGAAATAAAAGGTATTATTATAAATGGCTATAAAGGAAGTATCATTGACGATGATAATATTAAGATGATAGAAAAAATAACAAAAAAATCTATTCTAGGAATAATTAATCAATTACCTACTGTGGAAAATGAAAAAGACTTAATTAAAAATATTAGAAGTGAGTTTGAAAAAAATGTAAATGTAAAAAATTTAAATCTATAAGCCTTTGTTTTCAGCACCTATTATAAGATAGGTGCTTTTTGAAACCAAAATGTAAAAAATTAATTAAAATAATTGTCACAATATCGTGTTATAATAAAGAAAATAGGGAAGAGTGAGGTGGCAATATGAGTAAAAACAAAATTATGGCAGTTTTAGTAATAATTGCAATAATTATTGGAGGTATGAGTGTATTAAAAAAAGATAATACATCTACATCGAAAGCGGATGAAAGTACGACAAAAGAAGTGTATAAGGAAAACAATGGGAAAGAAGAAACTTTTAATGAAAAAGAACAAAAAGCAAAAGCGAGTGAAAATGTAGTATATATTAGCGCGAGTAAATTAAACGTAAGAAAAGAAGCAAATAGCACGGCACCTTCAGTTGGAAGCCTAATTAAAGGAAGTCCAGTAACGATAATAGAACAAGCGACAACTGAAAATAATGATGTGTGGTACAAAATAGAATTAGAAACGCCAAATGGAAAAGAATTAGGATGGATTACTTCTGAATATACAGTAAAAGATCGAATGGAATTATTAAGTGAATCTTTAAGAGTTTTAGATTTTTCACCACAAAAGAAAGTAAAAGAATATCCTAACAACCCAAGGGTAAAAGTAAAAGGTGTTTATATGACCCAACACTCTTTTATAGGAGCAAAATTTGACTCTCTTTTAAAACTTGCACAGGAAAGTGATATTAATGCATTTGTTATCGATGTAAAAGATGATGACGGAATCATGCTATTTGCAAATGAAGCAGCTGCAAAATATTCGCCAGAAGGAAATAGTAGAGCAAGAGTGAATAAAGAAGAACTAAATAGGAGAATGAAAATATTAAAAGATAATGGAATTTATACCATAGCAAGAATTGTTACTTTCAAAGATCCTATGTATACAAAGGTTCATCCAGATAGAGCTATTTTGGATAAAAGAACTGGAAATGTATTTGAAAGTAAAGATAAATTAAGATGGGCATCTCCTCATGATAGAGAACTTTGGAATTATGATATAGCCGTTGCTAAGGAAGCTGCTAAGAATGGATTTAATGAAATACAATTTGATTATGTACGTTTCCCAGCTTCAAATGGAAACAAACTCGACTCAGTGCTAGATTATAGAAACAATGTAGCAGATAAAAGCAAGCCACAAACAATACAAAACTTTTTAAAACAAGCGTATGCTGAACTTTCAAAAGAACAAGTTTATATAAGTGCGGATATATTTGGACTAGTAGGTTCTGTATCAGACGATATGGGATTAGGACAACATTGGGAAGCAGTAAGTAATGTAACGGATTATGTTTCTCCTATGATGTATCCAAGTCACTACGGAAATGGAACTTATGGACAAGATATTCCAGATGCACATCCCTATGAAACCGTATATATTGGAACAAAAGATGCAATAGGCAGAAATGCTACAATTGAAACGCCAGCAATGATTCGTCCTTGGATTCAAGATTTTACAGCAGGTTGGGTAAAGGGACATATCAAATATAGAGATCAAGAAGTAAGAGCTCAAATCAAAGCATTAAAAGACAATGGAGTAGAAGAATATTTACTTTGGAATGCAGCAAATAGATATTCTGAAGGTGCCGTTAAAAACTAATAAAAAGAAGCGTTAGATAAAAATTTATCTAACGCTTTTTTTTGAATATGTATTATTCTTCGATTGTTCGATCAATACCTTCTAACAGTTTTAAATATTCTTCTTTTGTAAGAACAGGTTTGAAATTAGATAGTATATTATTTGCTTCCTTCGCATGATCAAATAGCAAATCTACAATGGTCATTGCCATAGCCTTTGCAGAAATAATATAAGCCAATTCATCGTCAGATACCTTAAAATCTCTCGTATGTAAATCTCCACTGATCCCACCAATCATTGGATGAAGGGTAGGGATTATATGAGATACATCTCCGAAGTCAAAAGAACCTGTAAAATCTCCACCTTCAAAAATTTCTTCTTCAGAAATAAATGATTGTATATTATTTTTAAATAGTGTATCTAAAGGATCATTTTGTAACAGAGGAAGATACCCTGGGATTTCATTGATCTTTATATTTGCACCTACGGCCATAGCCCCTGCTCTAAGGGCCCGATTGACCTTTGTATTTGCATCAAGCATTCCGTTAATGGTTCTAGCACGAACATAAGATTCCATACGTACATCAGCAGGAACTACATTTACGATGTCTCCGCCCTTTGTGATAATTGGATGAACTCTTACTCTTTCAGCTTCCGTAAATGTTTCTCTTTGTGCATGGATATTGTTGATGGCAAGCATAGCTGCATTTAATGCATTCACTCCCTTTTCAGGAGCACCTCCAGCGTGTGATTCTTTTCCTATAAACTGAACTTTTTTTCCTACAAAACCATTTCCCACAGGACCAATCAATGCTTTTTTGTTTTCTTTTTCTAAATCTAAGGAGTGAATCATCATAGCCATACTCACATCATCAAATTCTCCATTTGAAATTAATTCTTGTTTTCCTCCAAAGTACTTTATTTTGCCAGCATCTTTTAGTTGAGAGCGATATTCAAGTTCTACGAATTCCTCTGCAGGAACTGCAAAAAAGTCTATTTTTCCGTCTAAAGAGTCTATTGCACCAGAACGAATAAGGCCTATGGCTACCCCCATCATTGCAGCAGATTGAATATGATGACCACAAGCATGAATGGCACCTGTTTCCTTATCAGCATCTTTATGCTCGTGGCACATGATTGCATCCATTTCTCCAAGAACTGCAATTTTAGGACCGTTTTTATCTTGATTAATACTACCGCGACACCCAGTAACAGCAATATGATCTTTGACAGATAATCCTAATTCTTTAAATTTATTACTGATTAAATTTGTTGCATAGAATTCTTTATAACCTAGTTCAGGATGATCATAGATATCCTGTCCTATGGATATGATTTCATCTTTATACTGATCAATCGTTTCGCAAATCTTTGCTTTTAATGTGCTTTTATCCATGACTTTCGCCTCCGAAAATTAGATAATTCCTTGTAGTTTTAATACGATCTGAGCAATTATTGCTGAACCGAAGAAAGTACTTGTAAATACAAGTAATGAAATTAATACAATCTTCCAGCTCATTGACTTTAATTCTTGTACTTTATTTCCTACAGAAATACCTGCGAAAGCAAGAATTGGTGTAGTTGTAGATAAAAAGTTTACCTCATTCGTATACGCTAAAAATGCTTTTGCAGTAGGCATAAAGGGCATACTTAAAATTAATCCGATCATAGTAGCCCAAGCAAATGCAGGGAACTTTAAATTAGGTAAACATTCTTTTATCATTAATGAAAGTAAACAAACTACGATTATAAGTATAGTTCCAGGGAGAGCAGCAGCTACAGAAAACTCTTTATCAACTACCATAAATCCAACTTTTTGTCCTACTAAAATTAAAATACCTATAACAATTAGTAATTTTAATTGATCTAAATTTTTCTTAAGCATTTATTTGTCCCCCTTTTTTGAAAACTTTGGCGCTAATTTAGTATAGTACCAATTTGTAAAAGGAAGTGCTATAAATACGACAGAATACATTCCAGTTACCCCTGTTAACATATTACTAGTAGCTGCATAAGCTAAGATCGTATCCTTCATTTCTGGAGATACAGCAGCTGATAATGAAGATGATGCAGCTGTCATCATACTTCCACTTCCCATTCCGCATGCCATTGCTAATGCATATGGATGAAGACCAGAAGTAACGGCGAAAGAACCTAATAATCCAAAGAAAATCGTTCCAAAAACTGTACCAATCATATATGTACCAAGAACGCCAGTACCTTCTGGCGAGTTCATTCCATATCTTTCTCCTATAACCCCTAAAGTAGGCTCTCTACAAATACTAACAGTACCTCCAACAGCTTCTCTTCTTAATCCTAAAAGTAAAGCTAAAGGTAGAGCTAATACAGGTGTAAGTAGATTTCCTAATTCTTGTAGTAAGAATGCTGGACCTGCTTGAACTACTTTTACGATATTTGGACCAACCAATGTACCGTACTTTACTCCAAGCGGTAATAGTGCAAGCATAACCATTGTACCTGCTAGTTCTATTTCTTCATTAGAAATAAGATTTCTTAAAAAATTCAAAGGTTTACCAAGAATATCTGGCGTTATTATAAGTCCTATAATTACTGCATATAGCATAGGCAATAATACAACAGAACCAGGGCCTAAGGAATATTTTTTAACTCCTATTAATTCAGAAAAAATAACGATGAATAATACAGTAATAAATAGTTTGATAAAAACGTTAAGTCTTCCTTTCATGCTAATAATCTCATTTTCAGTTAATTCTTTTTTAGACATTTGAATTTACTCCTTTCTGTTTTGAATTTTAATTTTTGTAATAAATCTAGTATATTTACAATTCACCTCTTTTCTATTTATATAACTATATATTATATAGTTTTTTTTGAAAAATGCAACTAAATAGGTAGAATTTTGTATATTTTTGAAAAACATTTGTATTTCAGATGTGTACAGAAAGTGAATTGTTTTTTGATATATATACAGCATATAAAATTTATAAATATATTTTGAAAATTATACAATGGCATTTTGGTGATAGTAAACAATTAGCAAAAGCTGAATTAGTAAATATTCACCTAAAATATATGGATTGAAACCTGAATACAATGTTATAAGGGATAACTAGATATACAAGTATATTATTTAGAAATATTAAATATAACTTTTTTAATAATTATGGAGGTGAAGGGATGAAAAATTTTGAGTATTTTAAACCCAGCACATTAAAAGAAGCAAGTGAACTTTTAATTAAAAAAGGGGCAAATGCACATATTTTAAATGGAGGAACTGATTTGATCATAAGGATGAAGGAGGGAATAACCAGTCCTGACGTAGTGGTAGATATTAAGGGAATAAAGGAATTACATAATATTAAATTTGATGAAAAAGAAGGTTTATTTGTTGGTGCATGTGTTGTATTAAATGATATGGCTCATAACCAGATCGTAAAAGAAAAGTATAAGGTGCTTTCTAATGCAGCAAAATCTGTAGGTTCAGGTCAAATTAGAAATAAGGCAACCATGACAGGCAATATTTGTAATGCTTCTCCTTTGGCAGATACATCTACCCCGTTACTTGCATTAGATGCAAAGGTCTTAGTATATGGACCAAATGGAGAAAGAGAAATACCTATAAATGAACTTTTTGTTTGGGTAAGAAAAGTTTCCCTAGAACATGGAGAAATAGTCAAAGGTGTAAGAATACCAGCATATGAAAATATAATTGGTGATTTTCAAAAAATCTCACGAAGAAAAGAAGTTGACTTATCTACAGTAGCTTCAACTGTCGTAAAAATAAATGATGAAATAAGAATTGCATTAGCATCTGTAGCACCAACACCTATAAGAGCTAGAAAGGCAGAAAGCTTTATTAAGGGTAAGAAATTAACGGATGAAGTAATTGAAGAAGCTGCTAAAATTGCGGCATCAGAAGCATCCCCAATAGAGGATGTGCGTGCATCTAAGGAGTACCGTATTGAAATGATAAAAATAGCAGTAAAAAGAAACTTGAATGCAGTTAGAAGCTAAGGGGGGGTTATAGGTGAAATATAAAATTAATTTTATTTTAAACAATGAAAATGTAGAACATGAAGTAGAAGCAAATAGAACGCTTCTTAAGGTTTTAAGAGAAGATTTTGACTTAACAGGTGCAAAGGAAGGTTGCGGGTTAGGGGAATGTGGAGCTTGTACAATTTTAGTAGATGGAAGACCTGTTAATGCTTGTATGATGTTAGGGATAGAAGCAGATGGTAAAGAAATTCTTACAATAGAAGGATTATCCAATGGTACAAAACTAGATGAGCTTCAATTATCTTTTGTTAATAATGGAGCATTACAGTGTGGATATTGTACCCCTGGAATGATTATGTCAGCCAAAGGATTATTAAAAGAAAATGCAACACCTACAGAAGATGAAGTAAAAGAAGCTATTAGTGGAAATCTTTGTAGATGTACTGGATATAAGAAAATCGTTGAAGCAATAATGGAAGTTGTAGAGAATAATAAGTAGTAATTTGAAAGGGGGTTACATAGTGAAATACGTAGGAACGAGTGTGAATAGAGTGGATGGGATCAAGAAGGTTACTGGAGATTTGAAATATGTTGATGATTTAAAGTTTCCTAGAATGTTATATGCAGCAGTAAAGAGAAGTACACGTCCTCATGCAAAAATCATTCATATAGATATTAGTAAAGCTGAAAAATTACCTGGTGTTAAAGTAATAACAACAGGTAAAGATTTTCCTAAAAGGGTAGGACTTTATTTAGAAGATAAAAACTTTTTAGCTGTAGATAAAGTTAGATATATGGGAGAAGCAGTAGCGGCAGTAGCTGCAGAGACTGAAGAGATAGCGCATGAAGCTGTTAAACTTATCGAAATAGAATATGAAGATCTCCCAATAGTTACAAATGCATTAGATGCTATGAAGGAAGATGCACCACTCATACATCCAGATTTAGGTACATATAAATATGCATCTGTATTTGCACCAAAACCTGATACGAATATTAGTAATCATTATAAGGTTAGAAAGGGAGATGTTGAAGAGGCTTTTAAAAAGGCAGATTATATTTTCGAAAATGATTTTTATGTACCACATATTCAACATTGTCCTATTGAAAATCATTCTGCAATCGCTAGTGTAGATAGAGAAGGTAGTCTAACCGTTTGGGCAAGCTGTCAATCACCATATGCAGTAAGACTTGCCTTATCAGTTGCTTTTGATATTCCTTTAAATAAGATAAGAGTACTTTCGCCAGCGGTAGGTGGAGGCTTTGGAAGTAAGGCCGGGACTACGTTGGAAGGTATAGTTATACCGCTTGCAATGAAGAGTAAAGGTAGACCCGTTAAACTTACTTTCTCAAGGAAAGATGAATTTATAAATTCTTTTGTTAGGCAAGGAATGCATTCTAAATTTAAAACTGGCGTTATGAAAAACGGTAAAATTATAGCAATTAAAGATCAGTATGTATGGGATGGTGGTGCATATACTGAATATGGAGTTAATATTACTAAGGCAGCTGGATTTGCAGCAGTAGGGCCCTATGATATAGAAAATATATGGTGTGATTCATATTGTGTTTATACAAATCATCCTGTTGGAGGACCATATAGAGGGTTTGGAATGTCAGAAATACAATTTGGAATAGAAAGAAATATGAATATTATAGCCAATGAGCTAGGTATTGATCCTATTGAAATTAGAAGGATCAATGCACAAAAGGTTGGAGGAAGAACTGCTACAAATGCACCAATTGATACTTGTGGACTTCTTGATTGTCTAGACCAAGTATTAGAAGATTTTGATCCTAATGAAAAGGTAGAATCTCTATCCCCTAATAAAGTAAGAGCGAAAGGCATTGCATTTGGGATGAAGGCACCATCAATGCCAAATAATGTTGCTTCTTCAGCAATTGTTAGACTAAATGAAGATGGAACAGCGTATTTATTAGTAAGTGCTCAAGATATAGGTCAAGGTTCAGATACGGCATTAACTCAATTTGCAGCAGAAGTATTATCTATTCCACCAGAGAAAATAACCATAAAAACTGGAGATACAGACCATACTCCTTATGAGTGGCAAACAGTTGCAAGTCGTATAACTTATTGCGCAGGTAATTCTGTAATAAACGCATGTGAGGATGCTAAAGCGCAATTGTTAGAATTAGCTAGCCTGAAGTTAGGAATATATAAGAGAGATTTAAAATTAGAAGATGGTTATGTTGTATCTACTATTTATCCTGATAAGAAGGTAGCTATTGCTGATCTTTCTTTAGGACTTACAATGCCTGATGGATCAGGTATACATGGTCCAATTATAGGAAGAGGTGTTTTTATCCCGCCTAATGTTAAAGATCATGATCATGAAACAGGTTTAGGAGATAAACCTGTTGCTTATTGGACCTATGGATGTCAAGGTGTTGATATTGAAGTTGATACACAAACTGGAAATATAAAAGTATTAAATGTTGTATCAAGCTTTGATGTTGGAAAGGTAGTGAATCCAACATTAGTTGAAGGACAGATAGAAGGCGCAATTGTTCAAGGTATAGGTTCTGCATTATGGGAAGAATTAAAGTTTAAGGATGGAAAACCTTTAAATCCTTCATTTGTAGATTATAAGATACCTACAGCTAATGATATGCCAGAGATGATTATAAAATTTATTGAAAATGAAGAAAAGACAGGACCTTTTGGTGCAAGAGGAGTTTCAGAGCCAGCCATGATTCCTTCTGCTCCTGCTATTGCAAATGCTTTATGCGATGCTTTAGGAATTACGATTAATTCTTTGCCATTAACACCTGAAAAAGTACTAAATGCAATGAAAGAAAAAAATAACAAATAGATATAACTAAGCATAGGCATTGTTAACATAAGCTGTGAGAGGTTTCTTGCAGCTTATGTCTATATATAACGAGAGGTTGTCTAATTTGAAGTAAAAAATTAAAGGGGGTTAATTAATGAGCGAAGATGCTTTAACCAAATCAAGTGCTATAACAGATATTAACCAGTTATCAAAAGGAAAAGCAACGATTTTAGGTTTGCAGCATACTTTTACAATGTTTGGAGCAACTGTTTTAGTTCCAATGATTACAGGACTTGATATTTCGGTTACATTATTTATGGCTGGCGTTTGTACGCTTTTATGTCACCTGATTACGAAGAAGAAAGTGCCTGTTTTTTTAGGTTCATCCTTTGCGTTTATTGCACCCATGTTAGCGGTAGTAGCAATGATGGAAAAAAATAATGTTTCAAAAGAAGTAGGGCTACAATATGCGAGAGGCGGTATTGTTGTAGCAGGATTCGTGTATCTAGTATTAGCAATACTAATGTATTATTTTGATGCAGAAAAGGTTCTTAAATTTTTCCCACCAATCGTAACGGGTCCAATTATTGCAGTTATAGGTTTAAAACTTGCACCAACTGCTATAAGTATGGCTTCTCAAAAGTGGAGTTTAGCAATAGTAAGTTTTTTAATTGTAATGATCGTTAGCATATTTACGAAAGGGTTCATGAAGGTTATTCCAGTACTTATAGGTTTGGTAGGCGGATATATAGTGGCACTGGTAACTGGAAACGTTGATTTTTCAGCTATGGCAAATACATCTTGGTTTGGAGTTCCTCATTTTACAATGGCTAAATTTGATATGAGTTGCGTTATGACCGTTGCGCCAGTAGCATTAGCTACAATGGTAGAGCATGTAGGAGATATTTTAGCCATAGGTGCTACGGTAGAAAAAGATTTCATAAAAGATCCAGGTCTTCATAGAACCCTAACTGCTGATGGCGTATGTACTGCTATTTCAGCAATGTTTGGTGGGCCTGCAAATACAACTTATTCTGAAAATACAGGCGTATTAGCACTAACAAGAGTATGGGATCCTAAAGTAATGAGAATAGCAGCATGCTTTGCTATCCTATTAGGATTAGTACCTAAGCTTGGTGGTTTAATTAGTACAATTCCAACAGCAGTAGTTGGAGGAATATCTATCATATTATTTGGGATGATAGCTTCCATTGGTATGAGAACACTAGTTGAACATAAAGTTGATTTTACTCAATCTAGAAACTTAATTATTTGTGCTGTAATCCTTGTATTAGGTCTTGGCGGTGCTTCTATTCATCTAGGTAGCTTTTCTATTGAAGGAATGGCACTAGCAGCTATAATAGGTATTATACTTAACAAAGTATTACCAGAATAATATTAGTAATAGCCTCTCGTTAAATAAGCTCTTTTAAAAGAGCTTATTTTTTAGTTCAAAATTATAAGAATATTTTAGTTAAATAATAATATATTTTAATATAAGTAAAAATATTTGTTAAACATTAACAAATGAGGGTGGGGTATATGGATAAACTATTTGGTATTTCAGTTAAAGAACTATTAAATTTAGAAATATTAAAAAATGCAAAAATAATAGCAGGTGAAGGTGGATTAAATAGAAGAATAACGAAAGTTAATGTAATGGAGGTTCCAGATATTTTAGAGTGGGTTAGCTCTGGAGAATTTTTATTTACTACAGCCTATTCAATAAAAGATAATATAAAAAAATTAAATGAATTAATTTCGGATTTTGATACTAAAGGACTTGCAGGTATTGGAATAAAGACGAAAAGATATATAAAAGAAATTCCAGCGGAGATTATAACTATAGCAAATAATTTGAAATTTCCTATCATAGAGATACCAAATGATATATCCTATTCAGAAATTATAATGCCAGCTTTGACAGAAATAATAAACAATCAGACGAATACACTATTAAAAATTGATAATATACACAATAGACTTATAAACGTAATGCTAGAAGGTGGGGGCTTAATGGAAATAGGAGAAGCTATTTATAAAAGTATAAATAATTCTCTGGTTATTAAAGAAAATATATTTAAAACCCATGTTACATTTTGTGAAGACGATATACGTTCTGATATAGAGGATATAATTTCAAAGGTTAATTATGAAAGTGAAGATATCAATATTTTTGAAGGAGAAAAATCTTCTTATTTTAGAGCTAAGGATACGATTAAAGGAAAAACTTTAGATAGGATAAGAATCCCTATATATACGAAAGGCACGAATTATGGAGATCTATTTATTTGGAAAGATAAAAAAGAATTGAGTTCTGTAGAGCTTACTGTTATTAAGGCATCAATTTCTATCATTGCATTAGATTTGATAAAAAAACTTTCAATTTTTGAAATGGAAAGTAAGCATAAAATAGAGTTTTTTGATGATCTTTTTTCTAGTGATAATAGTAGGCAAAAAAGGGCAATGGAGCGTGCACAATTTTTTGATTTCGATAAAAATCTTAGTTATGTAGCCATCGTTATTGTAGTTAATAATAAGGAAAAGGAAATTAAGCTTACGCCAAATAATACAGATTTTTTACATCAATTAAATGGCAAATTATTAAGTATAGTTAAAAGATTAACTATATATAGAAAAGAAAAAATTATATATGGAAATAAAAGTGATAGATTGATCATTCTTTTTGGATCAGAAGCTACTAGCAATAGTAAAAATGTGAGGAAAGAGATATTTGATTTTTGTAATCAAATTCTATCCTTGGCTGAGCTAGAATATATAAAAGAAAATATTTCAATAGGCATAGGCAGACAATATGATCATGTTAATGAATTGTACAAGACCTATAGAGAAGCAAGTAGAGCTGCTGAAAAAATTGGAGCAAGTAGTGACTGTACACCTGTTCATTATGATGATTTAGGAATATACAGGATCTTATCACATGAAGGTCTTAAACCTGAGATTGTTCAGTTTTATAAAGAAATGTTAGAGCCATTGGTAATATATGATAGAGATAAGGGATCTGAATTTGTGAAAACTTTGGAGGCATATTTTAAATGTAGAGGAAATTTAAAAAGAATTTCAGAAACTATGTATACTCATTATAATACTATAATATATAGAATACAAAGGATTAAAGATATAACAGGTATTGATTTCGATAATTATAATGATGTGTTAAATATTCAAATTGCATTAAAAATTTTTAAAATGATTAAGGATGATGGTTAGTAAATAAAGGTAAATTTAAGAAAATATAGAATTAATATATAGAAAATAGAATATAGATACGCGGGGCTTAGCCCTTCCTCTCTAAGGAGAAGTTTCTAGAGCGATGAACCAGAATAATCCATAAGCTGGGGAGCCGAGGAAAGGACGATAATATAGAGAGGTACTGCGGCGTACAGTATATGCTGTAAATAGCAGGGAGGGATATTGGGTGACCAATAATAGTAAATAATCAAAGTGAATTTTTGAACATGCTTTGGTTAGTTAATGATGCCAAAATCCCTCTTATGTAAATAAGGGGGATTTTTAATGAACAAGAGGAGGGGTAAAATGAAAAACAAGATTATTCGTTTATTGTTAGTAGTAGCAGTTATATTTGCTTTTACAGGATGTTCTAGTGATATAAGTACTAGTGCTGATAAACAAACGAGAGAAGTTGTAGACCTAAAAGGGAGAAAAGTAACAATACCAAAAGAAGTAGACAAAGTAATTTCTTCATACATGCCTGCAACAAATTTAGTATTTACAGTAGGAGGACAAGATAAGCTTGTAGCCGTAAGTACAAAAGATAAAAAAAATAAATTTTTCAAATCACTATGTCCTAATATGGATCAAGTTGTAGATATAGGGGGCAAAAATCCTGGATTAAATATGGAAACTGTTGCAGCTTCTAATCCAGATGTTGTTATTATGTTTCCAGATAAGGAAAGTGAAAATACGTGTAAACAATTAGAGGAACAAGGAATTCCAGCAGTAGTTATAGACCCAGAGAATATAGAGGATATGAAAAAATCAACTTTATTAGTAGGTGAGGTATTAGGAAAAGAAAAACAAGCTGCTGAGGTTATAAAATACTATGATGACACAATTCATATGATTGAAAATAGATTGAAAAAAATTCCTGTACAAGATAGGAAAAAAGTATATATGGCAGGAGGACATGGGTTATTATCCACATGTTCAAAGGATATGTATCAACACTTTATCATTGAAAAGGCTGGAGGAATAGATGTAGCAGGTGAATTATCAGGAGGATGGAACAGTATTTCTACAGAACAGCTTATAAATTGGAATCCAGATATTATGGTTTCAGTCAGGTATTGTAATGAAGGAGAGCCTGATTTAATAAAAGCAAATAATCAACTTGAAAGTATAAATGCAGTGAAAAATGATGAAGTATATAAATTTCCTTCAAATCTTGGCCCTTGGGATGTGCCAGAGCCAAAATCTGTTTTAGGTATATTATGGCTTTCTAAAACCATGTACCCAGAACTATTTAGTGATATAGATCTAAAGAAAGAATTTGACCATTTTCATTCTAAATTTTATGGAAAATCCTTTACTGAACTTGGAGGAATAGTAGATGAAAAAAATAGTTGCAGAGAAAGCAAATGAGGATGGTAAAAATTTAGTAGGGACTACTAAAATATTAATTTCTTTATTGATTTTTTGCATTATATTTATTTTGTCACTTATGGTTGGGCGATATAGACTCACACCTGTGCAAATACTGTATTTAATAAAAGAGATACCAAAGTATATATGGGGTCATAATGCAGTGACACCACCAGAATTGATTTTTTATAGAGTAAGATTACCTAGAGCTATTTTAGCTTCTACAGTAGGTGCAGTATTGTCTATAACAGGCGTACTTTTTCAAGGGATTTTTAAAAATCCCTTGGCATCTCCTAGCATATTAGGGGTTACATCTGGATGTTGCTTTGGAGCAGCTTTAGGAATATTATTACCCACACAATATCCATATATAGTTCAAATTTTGGCTTTTGTATTTGGAATTATATCTGTTTTATTAACTTATTCTATGGCTAAGATAGGTAAAAATCAAGGGGTTATTATGTTGGTACTAGCAGGTATGGTAATATCATCATTTTTTAGTGCAGCCCTTTCATTCTTGAAGTATGTAGCAGACCCATATGAACAATTACCAGCTATTGTGTTTTGGATGATGGGCGGATTTCATCGAAGTAATTGGACAAATGTATCCATCCTTTTAATTTCAGTTATTCCTTGTGTAATTCTATTAATTTCCATGTCATGGCAGGTAAATATAATATCTTTAGGGGATGAAGATGCAAAATCATTAGGAATAAATGTAAAGAAAATAAGATTTATATTACTTATTATAGCTTCATTTATGGTTGCAAGCTGTGTTAGTGTATCAGGAACCATAAGCTGGGTAGCTTTAGTTATTCCTCATATTACTAGATTGATTATTGGATCTAATCATAGATATACACTACCCCTTTCATTTATTATAGGAGGAAGCTTCACACTAGTAATTGATAATATAGCAAGAACATTAACTACATCAGAAATCCCCATTAGTATTTTAACAGCAGCAGTTGGAGCACCGGTTTTTGGATATTTGTTATTAATGAAAAAAGAAAACTTATGGTAGGTGAGTATGAATGGCTATTAAGATTCAAAATATTAGATTTGGGTATGAAGGAAGTGCATTATTAAAAGATTGTAGCTTTAACATTGGCAAAGGAAAGATATATAGTCTGTTAGGAGGAAATGGATGTGGAAAAACAACCCTTATAAAAATAATAGGAGGCGTACTAAAGGCTGAGTCTGGAAATATAATTATAGATGATAGGGAAATTGGTAAAATAAAAACGAAGGAGTTAGCACGAAAGATAGCTTATGTACCCCAAGAGCATATTTCGTCTTTTCCTTATTCTGTTTTAGAAATAGTGGTTATGGGAAGAAATCCTTATTTGGGCATGTTTTCTAGACCTTCTGTTAAAGATTATAACATTGCAAAAGAAGCACTAAATTTAGTTGGAATATGTAGTTTGAAAGATAGAAATTATATGAATTTAAGTGGAGGGGAAAAACAATTAGTATTTATTGCTAGAGCTATTGCACAGGAAGCTAAATATATACTATTGGATGAGCCTACAGCCAATCTTGATTTTAAAAATCAATATAAAGTATTGAATATTATATCTAAAATAGTAAGTGAAAGAAAGATAGGGGTACTAATTTCACTACATGATCCAAATCTAGCTCTTACATTTTCTGATTATGGAATTATGATTAAGGATGGATCGGTTTTAGCCAATGGAAATATGGATGATATTTTAACCAATCAAAACTTAAGATTATTATATGATGCAGAGGTGAATGTGAGTTACTTAGATAAGGGGAGAAAGTTCATCTCTATTGTACAAGAGAAAGAAGAGTATATGATGATCGTATAAAAAGAAAAAAGACAACGCTTTAAATAATTTAAGAGCGTTGTCTTTTTTCTTTTTTGCTTAAAGATTTATTCACTAAATATAGGGAAGATAAAATAAATAATCCACCTATTGTAATTGAGATTGTAAAGGATTCTCTAAAAATGAGTATTCCTAATATGACACTGGTTATTGGTTCTAAAGTACTTAAAATAGATACATTCGTAGGACCTATTATTCGAACAGATAATGTAACAAATATAACGGAGAGAAATGTACATACGAAAGCTATAACTACTATAGAAATTATACTAGTAAAGTTCATATGAAAATTTAGTTGCTTTGTAGATAATCCATATATAAGGGATGTTAAAGAAGAAAATATGTAGATATAAAAAGTAAATACAAGGTAGTTGATACTCTTTATACCAGAATCATTAACCCCTAAAACAGCACTGGCGTAAGATAATCCTGAAGCAAGTGCTAATAATACCCCTACTATACTTAAATTACATTCCGAAAAGCCTATTAAAATATAGATCCCTACGATAGAAAGTATTAAAGCAAGTATTTTATTTGAATTTAAACTTTCTTTAAAAATAATCCTAGAAAATATCATAACGATTGCAGGATATATAAAATGTAGCATAGTAGCTAATCCTACAGAAATATAATTATAGGACATAAAAAGTGTTAGACCTGTAATGAAATACCCTACAATTCCAATCCATATAGTTTTATATAGATTTTTAGCTTCAATTTTTATATCAATTTTTTTTATGAAAAGAACTACGGATACAAAAATTAAGGCAATAAAATATCGTAAGAAAACCACCGTTGTTGTATTAGCCCCACCTTCATATGCAATTTTTGCAAAGATAGGCATACATCCAAAAGCCAATGCTGAACCTACAGCATAAAGAACACCAGTAGTGGTGTTTGTAGAAGTCGTTGGTACACATTTATCATTCTGCATTTAATACAACTCCATTTCTATAGGATTAAACTTCTCTTTTAGAATACCAAAAATACTAGATTAAATCCAGTTATTGGATTATATTTTAATATTACTTAGAAATTATATCAATGATTCGAATGTTTATAAAGTTATAACAAAATACACTTTTTACATTTAGAAGGTTTACCCAAAGCTAAAATACAGGCTTTGAGGTAGTATATAAGTAACAAGAAACTCTCCCATATAAAGGATATGATCTGTATGATGGCTTTGCAAATGTGTAGGAAAATAAAAAATAAAATGTATGATGAAGAAATAATAAACGGAAAAGTACATTCTGTATTTAAAACCGCTTGTAATATTATTACAACGGATGACGAACTAATTTCTATTTTGACCTGTGAAAAATTTATTTCACCTATGTCCGTGGTTGTAGGGACAAGAAAAAAATTTGCTCAATTAGGAATTAAACAAAACTTACCAGTAAGGATCATTAAAAAACATATTTTATTTAAAGAAATAAATCTCGATATAGATTTAAGCAAAACTAAAATATGGGATTTTAAACCAAACTTTAACTATATCAAAGATACAGAAGAAAATATCATAAACAAATTAAGATACATTGAGGAATATATGTATCGTTATGGAAATTCAGATGGGATTTCTAATATCGTGTTCTGCTTAGGGAATTATGTAGAAGAATTAAAAACATATGAAAATAATGATATTTCATTAAACCAATATAGTAAATTTATTATTCATAGAATCACTAAATTTTTAAAGCTTTGTATGGATGACGATCGAGAAAATATTTCGGAAGCTGCAAAAAAAATAATTGGATTTGGACCAGGGTTAACACCTTCAGCAGATGATTTTATTGTAGGACTCATGACATCTTTTATATATCTATCTGATTATTTTGGATTGGATATTTTAAAAGTATATGAGTTTAATAAAGAGATTGTAAAGGATATTAGAAACAGGACTACTTTAGTAAGCGAGAAGATGTTAATGTTTGCATCAGTGGGTGAAGTATCAGAAGGGATTAAAAGGCTAATGAAATCTTTTCTATCAATTTCAGAGGAAAAAGAATTTATAAATAGCTTGATAGATGTTTTGAATTTTGGAGGCACATCAGGAACAGATATACTGAGTGGAATTTATGTTGGAAGTAAAATTATTGTTAGGAAGAATGTGTTTAGGGGGATGATGGAAGGTGAAAGTTAATTATGAAATTAGAAAAAATACTTATTATGATTCAGTTACATTAATGTTAATCTCTAAAGAAATTAAAAAGATGGAAGGAATTAAAGAAGCCTTAGTAGGTATGGGAACTGATTTGAACAAGGAATTAGCTACTATGTTAAATATAACAACGGATGAAATTAATGATTTAGGAGCGAATGACTTTTTTATAAGTGTACTTTCAGAAGAAGATTTAAATATGAAGGAAATTAGTATAAAAGTAGATGAATTATTAACCAAGAAAAAAAATGATAGTCCATCTGATTATAACCCTCCAACGTTAGATTCTGCATTGAAATATCAAGCAGATTCAAATGTGGTAGTTATATCTTTACCAGGTAAATATGCAGCAGATGAAGTAAGGAAATCGCTGAAAAGTGGGCTTCATGTAATGCTATTTAGTGATAATGTTTCAATGAAAGAAGAAAAAGAATTAAAAACATTAGCGAGAGAAAAAGGATTATTAATGATGGGGCCAGATTGTGGTACTGCCATTATAAACAATGTTCCATTAGCCTTTGCAAATGTTATAAAAAAAGGAAAAATCGGAATCGTTGGAGCGTCTGGAACTGGAACACAAGAGGTTACCGTAATAATAGATAAATTAGGAGAAGGCGTATCTCAAGTTATTGGAACGGGTGGAAGGGACTTGAAAAGTGAAATAGGTGGAATAATGATGCTACAAGGAATTGAAGCTTTATTAAAGGATCCAAATACAGAAGTAATCGTACTCATTTCAAAGCCACCTGCAGATGAGGTAGCGAAAAAAGTACTTAAGGCTATAGAAAATTCACCTAAGCCTGTTGTAGTAGATTTTATAGGTGGAGATAAAGAGTTAATAGAACAATATGGCGCATATTCATGTGCTACTTTAGAAGATGCAGCATATAAAGCAGTAGCTTTAGTTAAAGGTGAAGAGGTAGAAGACTTTAATGGATTTACATTAAGGGATGATGAGATAGATAAAATTGTAGAAAAGGAAGTAAGTAAATTTCATAGTAAGCAAAAGTATGTAAGAGGTCTATATACAGGAGGCACGTTAGCCGATGAAGCTATGAAGCTTTTAAATAAGGATTTAGGAGAGCTATATTCTAATACACCACTTTCTCCTAAATATAAATTATCTGATATTAATAAAAGTATTAAAAATACGTGCATAGATTTAGGGGATGATGATTTTACAGTAGGGAAGCCTCATCCAATGATCGACCCTACGACGAGAGTAGAAAGAATAATAAAAGAAGCTGAGGATGATGAAGTTGCTTTAATATTAATGGACTTTGTATTAGGATATGGATCTCATGAGGACCCAGTTGGAGAGATGATACCTTCCATAAAAAAATCACAGAAAATAATGATGGATAAAGGAAACTATCTATCTGTAGTTTGTTCAATTTGTGGTACAGATAAGGACCCGCAAAGCTTAGAGGAGTCACAAAGAAGATTAGAAGAAATTGGCGCAATTGTTATGCCTTCTAATGCCCAAGCAGTAAGATTGGCTTCTAAGATATTAAAAGAGTTGAAAGGTAACTGTTAACTTACATGGAGGGATATTATGAATAAAATAAATGAATTATTCAATAAAGAGATAAGCGTCATTAATATGGGGTTAGAGTCTTTTTACACAGATTTGAAAAAACAAGATGTAAAAGCAATACATGTAGATTGGAGACCACCAGCAGGAGGAAATAAAAAAATGGCATCTCTTTTATCAAGATTAAAATAGATATAATTTCTGAAAAATATTCAGAATATATACAATGTTTGTACTATATATTTTAATATATCGGGGGGAAAGATTATGATTCAAGAAAAAATTAGTAAGGCTAATAATGAAGCGCTAAACAAAATAGTAAGTGCCCAACCTACACTTATGGGAATAGGAAAAGCATTAGATGATATCCCAGGAATGACAGAGAAAACTTTTTTACATGCAGGACCACCTGTTACTTGGGAGAATATGAGTGGACCTCTTAGAGGTGCTATTATAGGGGGCCTTATATATGAAGGGTTAGCTTCAAATGAAGAGGATGCTATAAAATTAGCAGAGTCTGGAGAAATAACTTTTGATTCTTGTCATCATCATAATGCAGTAGGGCCAATGGCTGGCGTGGTTACACCTTCTATGCCTGTATGGATTTTAAAGAATAAAGCTTTTGGAAACTATGCTTATTGTACTTTGAATGAAGGTTTAGGAAAGGTACTTCGTTATGGGGCTTATAGTGAGGAAGTTATTGAAAGACTGAATTGGATACAAAATAGTTTAGGTCCTGTCCTAAGAGATGCACTTACTTTAGCGGGAGAAATAGATTTGAAAACCATGGTTGCTCAAGTCATTCAGATGGGTGATGATGGTCACAATCGAAACAAAGCAGGCACATCACTTTTAATCAGAGAGTTAGCACCATACATAGTTAAAACCAATTATACGGATGAAGTTAAGTCAGAAGTTCTTAAATTTATGCATAAAAATGATCACTTCTTCTTAAATATTACGATGCCAGTTTGCAAATGTACAATGGATCCTCTAGAAGATATTAAGTATAGTACTTTGGTATATACAATGGCAAGAAATGGTACAGAGTTTGGTGTTAGAGTAGCTGGATTAGGAAATAGATGGTTCACTGCGCCTGCTGAAGTGATTGATGGTTTATATTTTCCAGGATATACAATGGAGGACGCCAATAGGGATATTGGAGACAGTTGTATTACAGAAACTACTGGAATTGGTGGATTTGCAATGGCTGGGGCACCTGCAATCGTACAATTTGTAGGAGGAACGCCTAGTGATGCACTAAATTACACAATGAGTATGTATGAGATAACAGAAGGTGAAAGCGGTTCTTATAAGATACCATCTTTGGATTTTAGGGGAACGCCAACTGGAATAGACATTCAAAAGGTTATTGATACGGGCATTAGACCTATTATTAATACTGGTATTGCCCATAAAAACCCAGGCGTAGGGCAAGTAGGAGCAGGATTAGTAAGACCTCCTATGAAGTGTTTTGAGGATGCGCTTGAGGCTTATGTAAACATGCTTGAAGAAGAGGGATTATTCTAATAGATTTTAAAGTTTAAAAATATATAAAAAATTTAAGGGGGAGTTACCATGTTAAATTTATGGAAAAATGTAAAAATGTACGATCTGACACAACCACTTAGTCATATGACACCAGCTTGGCCAACTTATGAGCCGTTACAAATTAAATTTTTTAAAAGATTAGCGCCTAATGGTGCCAATGGACAAATACTTACTCACTCAAATCACGTAGGAACACATCTAGATGGTTCTGTTCACTTTTGTACTCATGGTAGAGATATTGCTTCTATTCCACTAGAAGAACTAGTAGCTCCTGGCGTAGTAGTAGACATTTCTGATATAGCAGAAGATTATGGTATCTATACTTCTAAAGACCTTATGGCAAGAGCAGATATTAGAAAGGGAGATATCCTAATTATTAATACTGGTTACCATAAATATGCTTGGGATCAGCCAGAAGCGGATGAGGAGCGATTTATGGTAAAACATCCTGGACCTACTAAGGAATTTTCTGATTGGTGTAAAGAAATGCAGTTTAAATGGATTGGCGTTGACTGTGGTTCTGCAGACCATCCAATGAATACGAAGATTCGTGAATGGTGTCCAAAAGATGCTAAAAAGGCTGACAAATTCTTAAAAGAAAAATATGGAAAGAACTTAGAGGAAATATTCCCAGATGAGGATTATCAATTAATGCATTATGATTTATTCCCACATGATATTATTCATGCTGAAAACTTAGGTGGAGATATTCAACAGTTGTCAGGAAAACGTCTAGTTATTGGTTGTTTCCCATGGAGATTTGTAGGTGGAGAATCTTGTATTAGCCGTATCGTTGCATTTGATTATGAAAAATAGAATGTACTAAATTACGCCCGCCAAAATGGCGGGCAAAGTTTTAAGGGGGGACAAATTGTGAAGGAGCATATAGCTGCTTGTGTTCAAATAGCAGTAGAACCTAATAATATTAAAGTTAATATAGATAAAGTATGTCATTGGCTAAAAAGAGCTAAAAAAGAATATGAGGCAGAGTTAGTCGTATTTCCAGAAACCATAACGACTGGATTTACACCGAATATGCCTATGGAAGAATTTTATGAAATGTTAGAACCGATTCCAGGAGGACATACAGAAAAGGTTCAAAAATTAGCAAAAGAATTAGGCATACATGTTGTGCTTCCTTTATATGAAAGAGGACAGAAGTATGGAGAGATATTAAATAGCTCTGTACTTATTGATGACAATGGAGAAATTTTAGGGAATTACAGAAAAACACATCCATTTCCTACAGAAAGAAAAGAGGGAGGGGGTTGGACTACACCGGGTTCGGAGATTGTAGTAGTAGATACAAAATTAGGGAAAATCGGTATGATTATATGCTATGATGGAGATTTTCCTGAATTAAGTAGAGTGCTAGCTTTAAATGGAGCGGAAATTATAACTAGACCATCTGCATTATTAAGAAGCTATGAGATTTGGGAAGTTATGAATAAAGCTAGAGCATATGATAATCATGTATATCTATTAGGCGCAAATGCAGTTGGGCCTGATGCAGGAGAAAATTATTATTTTGGTCATAGTATGATTATAAGTCCAATCGCACAAACATTAGCATTAGCAAGAGGTAGTGAAGAAATCATAGCAGCTAAACTAGATCCAAATCCAATCAAATATGTTAGCTATGGTACAAAAACACCAATGATATTTGATCATATTGAAGATAGAAATGTGGCAGTTTATAAGGATATTTTAAAAGAAGGAAAAAGTAATTTTGAACCTGCTAAAAGAATCCCATATAAAAAATAAATATAAAAGGGGGGATAATTTATGGGTTATTCATTAGAGGGAATAAGAGTGCTTGATTTGACAAGAGTATTGGCAGGGCCATATGCAACTATGGTTTTAGCAGACTTAGGTGCTGATGTTATAAAAATAGAAATGCCTAAAACGGGAGACGACTCTAGACAATTTGGACCTTATATAAACAATGAAAGTGCTTATTTTATGAGTCTTAATAGAAATAAACGAAGTATGACCCTTAATTTAAAAGAAAAAAAGGCAAAAGAATTATTTCTAGAGATGGTTAAAAAAGCAGATGTGGTTGTAGAAAATTATAGACCAGGGACGATGGAAAAATTAGGGCTAGGATATGATGTATTAAAGGAAGTAAATCCTAAAATTATATATGCAGCATCTTCTGGATTTGGTCATACGGGACCTTTTAGTAAAAGACCTGCATATGATGCCATCGTTCAAGCGATGGGTGGAATTATGAGTATTACAGGTGAAAAAGATGGTAAGCCAACAAGGGTAGGTGCTTCCATTGGAGATATTATAGCAGGATTATTTACTACAATAGGAATTTTGTCTGCCCTTAGAAATCTTGATAAACAGGGTGAAGGGCAAAAGGTAGATGTAGCAATGCTTGATTGTCAGGTTGCAATTCTAGAAAATGCCATAGCTAGATATATTGTAACGGGGACCCCACCAAGACCAGGTGGAAATAAACATCCATCGATCATTCCATTTGAATCTTTTGAGACGAAAGATGGAGACGTGATGATCGCTGCAGGAAATGATAACTTATGGGCAAAATTATGTAAAGGATTAAAAAGAGAAGAATTAATAGATGATAAAAGATTTAAAACGAATCCATTAAGAGATGAAAATTATGAAGCGTTAAGACCCATATTAGCAGATGCATTTAAGCTTAATAATACCATGCAGTGGCAAAAAATTTTTGATGATATTGGCGTTCCAAATTCACCTATTAATAGTGTAGATAAAGTGCTTGAAAATCCTCAGGTGATTGCAAGGGATATGATCGTAGAAATGAAACATCCTGTTGCAGGTACATTGAAGATTCCTGGTATTCCTATTAAGTTAAGTGCTACCCCAGGAGATATTAGAATGCCTGCTCCAATTTTAGGAGAGCATACAGATGAAATTTTAAAAGAGCTTCTTTCTTATGACGATGCTAATATTTCTAAGTTAAGAGAAGAGAATATTTTTTAAGGGGGTATTTTAATGAAAAGGATCGTAGTTGCACTTGGGGGAAATGCATTGCAGTCAGAGGGAAAGCCTGCTACTGCAAAAGAACAGCTAGAGATTATTAAAAAAACCAGTGTATATCTTGTAGATATTATAGAGGAAGGGTATGAATTAATAATAGCACATGGAAATGGACCACAGGTAGGAAGATTGCTTCTTCAAAATGAAGCTTCACAAAATATAACGCCAGCAATGCCTTTTGATGTATGCGGAGCTATGAGTCAGGGAATGATAGGATATCATGTTCAACAAGCAATAGGGGTAGAATTAAAGAATAGAGGAATTAATACGCCTGTAGTTACGCTAATAACGCAAGTAGTAGTAGATAAAAATGATGAAGCTTTTAGGAATCCTACAAAGCCAATAGGTCCTTTTTATACGAAAGAGGAAGCATTGATACTAAAAGAAAAAAAAGGATATGATATTGTTGAAGACGCAGGAAGGGGATATAGGAGAGTTGTTCCTTCTCCAATGCCAAAAAAAATAGTTGAGATTGAATCAATTAATACTTTAATGAAAGAAGGACAAATTGTAATTACTGTTGGAGGAGGAGGAATACCAGTAATTGAAGAAGAAGAAAAAAGAATAGGCGTTGCTGCTGTTATAGATAAAGATTTAGCATCAGAAAGATTAGCGGAAGATATAGAGGCAGATATATTATTAATTTTAACTGCCGTAGAAAAAATAGCTTTAAATTTTGGAAAACCAAATCAAAGGCTTTTAGATAAAATGAATATAGAGGAAGCCGATGAATATATAAAAGAAGGTCAATTTGCGCCAGGAAGCATGCTTCCTAAAGTTAAAGCAGCAGTAACATTTGCAAAATCCAAAGAAGGAAGAACCGCTATTATAGCATCACTCCATAAAGCGAAAGAAGCTTTAGAAGGAAAAAGCGGAACGGTTGTAGAAATGTAATAAAACATGAGGTGGAAATAGTGAGGAAAACATCCCAGCAGATGATTTTAATGAGACTTGTATATTCTATATTTAAAAGCTTTGTTTTAATATTTGTTAATATTTATCTTTGGAAGACTGGCAAAGATATTAAAGTAGTTGCAATATTTAATATATGTAATTATATTGCAGCTTTTTTTTCTTTCTATATAGCCAATAGAATTGCAATGAAAAATATGAAATTAAATTATTTATTTTCATCTCTATCCTTTATATCATTATTTGTACTTACAGTTATATTAGGGGATCATATTTCAAGATATGCTATGATGATAGGCATATTGGGTGGATTTGGAGACGGATTGTTTTTCTTTAATTTAAATGTATTTCAAGCGGGTCAGTTAAGCAGAGATGATGGAGATCAATTCATGAGTGTTATGGGAATCGTTACTAAGATTTCTGCTATAATAACGCCATTTATATCTGGACTTATAATAGAAAAATATGGATTTTTAAATATGGTATATGTTCTGATCATTTTACTACTATTTCAAATAGGGAATGCGCTGATGCTACCTAGCAGTAAAATTAATACAGTAGCTAAAATAAATTTTAACAATATCATAGACAATAATAGCTTTAAAAGATTACTTATGACCAATACAACCCATTCTCCTTATGGGGAATTCACCATAATGGTAAATAGTGTATTCTTATATAGCTTTGCTAAAAGTGAATCATTGATGGGTGTTTTAAATTCTAGCTTTGCTATATCGTCTATCATACTTTACTATGTTTATATCAAAGTACAGAAAAAAGTTAAAAGAAAAAAGCTGATGTTTATAGGTGCTATTTCTTTGGTGTTTTCAATCTTGCTCCTATACAAACCTAGTTTTCTAACTTTTATTTTATTTGGTTTAACCATTAGCATTGGAGATGCTTTTTTTAATAAACCGTTAGTAGGAATACAATTATATACTTGTAGAAAGTATTCAAAAGAAGAGGATGAAATGTTAGGAAATCTTTTAACAAGAGTATTTCTATTAACGACAGGAAGAAGTTTATTTTATATAATGATTTATTTTTTCTTCATAGATTATTCAAGCTTAATATTCAAAATATTTATTATTTATAATGTGTGTATACCATTCATAAATTATAATTTATGTAGAGAAGAAATATAGGTAAAAGGGGAGGAAGGAAATGTTTGGAAATCATATAGTTGGAATTCGAGGTGGAGGAGATATAGCAACAGGAATTGCTCATAGATTATATAAATCAGGATTTAAAATTATAATTTTTGAAATGAATAAGCCCTCGCTGATTAGAAGAAAGGTTGCTTTTGCACAAGCTATTTACGAAAATGAAGTAGATGTTGAAGGGGTAAAAGCCAAATTAGTTAACAATATAGAGGAAGGAATAAAAGAACAAGAGGAAGGACTTGTGCCTGTTATTATAGATCCAGAGGGGAAAAATTTATATAACCCTAAAATAACTATAATTGTAGATGCAATTCTTGCTAAAAAAAACCTAGGAACAAATAAGGATATGGCACACATTGTCATTGGTGTAGGCCCTGGATTTACAGCAGGAAAAGATGTACATGCTGTTGTAGAATCCAATAGAGGACATAATTTAGGCAGGGTTATTTATAATGGAAGCCCAGAACCTAATACAGGGATTCCAGGGAATATAAAAGGATTTACTGAAAAACGAGTAATAAGGGCTAATCAATATGGAAAATTGAGTGTAATTAAAGATATTGGTTCTATCGTTGAAAAGGACGAAGTTTTAGCAACCATTGATGGTGTAGAAGTGAAAGCGAAGATAGATGGCGTAATAAGAGGCATGATACAAAATGGATTTGAAGTAGTAAGTGGAATGAAAATAGGCGATATAGATCCTAGAGGGATTAAAAATAATTGTATAACTATTTCAGATAAAGCAAGAACTATAGGCGGGGGCGTATTAGAGGGGATATGTCACTTATTAAATGAAAAATAAAACAGGGGGATGAGCATATGGAGTATAAATTGATGGATGAGGTATCTAGTTTACTTAAACAAAACAAAAAAGTTGCTATGGCAATTGTTACTAAAGTAGAAGGATCTACGCCTAGAAATGAAGGTTCTATGATGATTGTATCAGAAAAAGGAGAAATTTTAGGAACTGTTGGAGGAGGCAATTTAGAACTAACAACAATCAATGAAGCTAAAAAGTGTTTAAAGGAAGGCAAAAGCAAATTATTTAAATTTAAATTGAATGACCAAGGAAGCTTACATATGCAATGTGGAGGAGATGCAGAAATTTTTATAAAGATATTTAATCCTAATCATAAGCTATTAATAGCAGGAGGAGGACATGTAGGGTTAGAACTTCATAAGTTAGGAAAAATGTTGGGTTTTTATACTGTAATATTGGATGATCGAGAAGAGTTTTGCAACAAAGATAGATTTCCTGATGCAGATGAACTAAATGTAGGCGTTATTGAAGAAAATATAAAAGAATATTCTATAGATAGTAATACATATATCGTCATTGTAACGAGAGGCCATCAAAATGATGAAAATGTATTAAGAGAAGTTTTAAATAAAGGGGCAAAATATATAGGTATGATAGGAAGTTCCAAAAAGAATAAATATATTATGAACAATTTATTAAATGAAGGATTAGATAAAGAACGCTTAAATAAGATATATGCTCCAATAGGAATTAATTTAGGTGGGGAGAATCCATCAGAAGTTGCATTTAGTATTATGAGTGAAATACTTATGGTTAAAAATGAAGGTAGTTTAAAACATATGAAGGAAATTAAAGGATGTTTGTAGAAATAAAGCTTGTTATTGGGCGAAGATATTTATATACTATTAGAAGATATTTTTAATAAGGGAGGTTATGGAATGAGTGATATTGTAAAAGCAATTATATTATCAATTGTAGAGGGAATTACTGAATTCTTGCCTATAAGTAGTACGGGTCATTTGATTTTAGTGAATCATTGGATTGAATTCAAAGGGTCTTTTGCTAATTCTTTTGATGTTATTATTCAATTTGGTGCAATTCTGTCTGTTTTGGTTTTATACTGGAATAAGTTGTATCCCTTTTCTAAACGTAAAAGCATGAGAGAAAAAAGAGAAACCATGAATCTTTGGTATAAAGTGATAGTAGCATTTATGCCCGCAGTAGTTTTAGGATTGTTATTTGGAGATTTCATTGAAGAAAAATTGTTTAATCCAATTACAGTTGCTACGACTCTTACGTTAGGAGGAATAGCAATCATTTTATTAGAAAGAAGAAAAAGGAATCCTAAATTTAATTCTATTAAAGATATAACTTATAAAACCGCATTGATGATTGGATTTATTCAGTGTCTTGCAATGGTTCCTGGAACATCTCGTTCTGCTGCCACTATTATAGGTGCAATGCTTTTAGGGAGCTCAAGACAAGTGGCTGCTGAATTTTCATTTTTTCTAGCGATTCCGACTATGGCTGGTGCCACAGCCTATTCATTAATGAAGAAGGGTTTGGATATAACGTCTAGTGAATGGATGATCCTTTTAATCGGAATTGTACTTTCGTTTATAGTTGCATTAGCAGTAATTTCCTTTTTCATGAAATACATACAGAAAAAAGATTTTAAGATTTTTGGATATTATAGAATAATATTAGGTGTTTTAATTTTAATATATTTGTATTAAAGATTCCTGTTGGAAATTAATTCTATTTATGGCATAATGTAATGACTGAAAACTTTATATCATTTTATAAGAACCAGTTCAATAAGTGTAAGCTTTTTTGTGCTGGTTTATTTTAAATACAAGATATGACAGGGGAGGGGATTTACATATGACATCAGAAAAAATAAAAAAAGCTTCCTTAGAATCATTTGCTCAAAAGAGCTATGAAGGAACTACATTAGCAGAAATTGCAGAAAAGGTTGAAATAAAAAAGCCTTCTATTTATGCACATTTTGCCAGTAAGGAAGATGTTTTTTTTACTGTTGTAGAGGAAGAAATTAATAATTTTTGCATTTATATTGATAAAATAAAAACTGAAATTGAAAGTAATCGTGCAGAAAAAATATTATTTGAGCTACTAACAAAGGGGATGGACTATTTTTATCAAAATCCAACGAAAAAAGGTTTCTGGAAAAATGTACTTTTTTGCCCTAATAGAATTTTAAAAGAGAAAATCGATTCTAAAATGAGTACTATTAGTGAAAAAATTTATCACAGTGCATTTTATATTATGGAAAAAGGAATTAAAAATAAAGAGATTGAAGAAGACAATATAGAAGATATAATCTACTCTTTCGAATGTTTTCTTCATGGAAATTTTGCACTATTATTATATGATAAGTTTACATTTGAAAAATTTAATAAGAGTTGGGATATATATTGGAATGGAATAAAAAAGAGATAATATATGTATGAAAAGTCACTGTCTTATGAAGATGGTGTTTTTTTATTTAAATGTATTTACAAATGGAAGATACATGATAAAATTAGTTGAAGACCTACTGGATGTTAGGCGAGATTGGGAAAAAGAAAAGAATCATATACTGAATTTTAGTAAAATAGTGATTTGAAGGAGGGATATTGGACATATATGGGAAAAATAAAAAGTTGTTTTAATAGTTTAGGGTTAAAAGTTGGAATCTCATTGCTTTTGGTTGGAATAATACCCATGATGCTTTTTTTGTTTTTTAACAATATTGTTGTATCTAAGTATTTTTCAGAAATAGAGGCAAAAAATATACTATTTAAAACGCAGCAAGTAAATAAAAGAATCCAATCTAAGAGTTTGGAATTGGAACGTGTAGTAAAAGACTACGCAATGTGGGATGATACTTATGAGAAAATACAGCAAAAAGATGAGAAATGGATTAAAAAAAATTTTCTAGATGGGATTCCTAATGATTTTGATATAGATTTAATTGTTATAGCGAATAAGGATAAAAAAATAGTGGCAGAATATGGATTAGGAGATAATGATGTTTTACCATTATTAGAAGATAAAATGATTGATCAAGCATTTAAGGAAGATATTTATAATGAAAATGATAATTTCAAAGGAATAAAGGAGTATAATGGAGATTTATATATGGTAGCATTTTCTCCAATTTTCAAGTCGAACCATGAAGGCGTTTCCAGAGGGGTTATAATTTTTGGAAAAAAGATTACGCCTAAGTTTCTTAAAGAGATAGAAAGACAACTTGGATACAATGTATTTTTTGTATATGATAATAAGTTTATTTTAAATGATGGAATAAATGCAGAAATAAGACAGAACATACATATTATTAGTAAAATAAAGGGAAATCATGTAATTGAACTAGGAAAAACAAGGATTATTGGAAGTACTTATATGAAAGATATTTCTGACGAAAAAGTGGGGTATGTTGGAACGATTGAATCGAGAGATATATTTTTTTCCAGCGTTAGCTTTGTAAGAAGAAATACCTTTGGAATTTTATTGTTATCTCTTAGTTTGATTTTTATTATTAGTTCAAAATTGAAAAATAATATCATAAATCCTATTAAAAATCTTGAAAAACAAATTACAAAAATAAGTGAAGAGAAGTTGCGAATGCATGTAAATGTAAATGGACCAAATGAAATTATCCATCTAGGCACAGTTTTTAATAAAATGATCGATAGTCTTTTTAAGCATAAGAGAGAAAATGAAAATCTTAGAAATATTTCAAATACAGATGAACTGACATTATTATATAATCATAGATATTTTTATGAGTGTTTGAATAAGAGTATAGGTCAAGGAATGCGACCAATAACAATTTTATTCTGTGATATTGATAAATTTAAATCGCTAAATGATATTCATGGATATAATACAGGGGATATAATTTTAAAGGAAATTGGAAATATTATAAAAGAAACAGTAAAAAACAGTGAATTTATTTTTAGATATGGTGGAGAAGAGTATGTTGTATTATTAGAAAATTGTTTATCAGAACAGAGTCTTGAAATTGCTGAAAAAATTAGAGTTAATGTCATGAGGTCTAAAAAACTCAAGAAAAATATCGGTTATCGTCCAATTACAATAAGTGTTGGTGTAGCCACTTACCCATTTCATGCATTAGGTGTAGAGGATTTAGTAGAAAAAGCGAATAAGGCTATGTGCTTTGCAAAACAAAATGGTAGAAATCAATGTCATATTTATAAAAAAGATATGGATGATTTAGTAGATAAAAATTATTATGAGTTTGAAAAACAAGAAATGTTGATGGATTCAGCATTGGCACTAGCGGCGGCAATTGATGTAAAGGATGAATATACAGGGAAACATTCTGAACTAGTAGCAAAGTATTCACTTTTACTTGCGGAAAAATTAAACTTATCAGAACAAGATCAATATGTGTTACGAATAGGCGCATTATTACATGATTGTGGAAAAATTGGGATTCCAAATGATATTCTCCGAAAGCCAGGAAAATTGACAGATGAAGAATTTGAAATTATTAAAAATCATACTATATTAGGAAATAATATTATAAAATATGTTGTAAAAAATTCTGGGATTGTTTCATGTGTTAGAAATCATCATGAAAGATGGGATGGACGAGGATACCCTGATGGATTATCTGAAGAATATATTTCGCTATATGCTAGAATTGTATGTATTGCAGATACATATCACGCAATGACATCGGATCGTTCGTATAGAAATGGATTGCATCAAGAACAGGCATTTGAAGAATTGAGAAAAAATAAAGGAACTCAATTTGATCCTAATTTAGTTGATATATTTATTCAAACCATTTATGAAAATACAGTAGAAAAGAAACTATAGGAAGTGAAAATATGTTGTCAGTTTTACATGTTGATCATAACTTTTTTTATAAAGAAATCATCAAAGACATTGTAAAGAAAAGGAAAATTCGATATCTGTCAGTTCCAACACCGCAAGAAGCATTTAAAGTATTAAAAAATAATAAAGTGGATATGATTATGACGGCATTAGAGTTTAGAGATGGAAAGGGAGAGGATTTTATAAAAGCTTTAAATGAAAGCTCGTATAAAGATATTCCCATTATTGTATTATCTGCAAAGGATGATATGGAAACGAAAAAGAAAGTTTTTGATTTAGGAGCGATAGATTTTATACATAAAAGTAGGTTTTTAGATGGATTTAAAAATTATATAGATCGATTTGAGTCAGCAGATTTTGTATATGAACAACTTAAAGAACGTAAAATAGCTGTTTTGGATGATAATAAATTAGAACTCAAGATCATTCAAAAAATATTTGAATTAAATAATATTCGTAATATAGATTATTATACTAGTCCAAATGAACTTTTAAATAAAAAAGAAGAATATTGCTTATACTTGATAGATTTTATTCTACCTACTATGTCTGGAGAACAAGTTATTTTAGAACTTCGAAAAAGATATAAATATGCTTTGATTATTGCTATTTCTGCTATGGATAATCAAAAAATTATATCGAATATGTTATCTTCTGGATCAGATGATTATATTATAAAACCTTTTAATGAAAATGTTTTTATGGCAAGATTAAAAGCGAATATAAGAACCTTTTTATTATTACAAGAATTAAAAGAAAAGAATGTAGCGTTACAGGAAATGGTGAAAATAGATGGATTGACAAATTTATATAATCACAAATATGTAGTGGAAAGACTAGCTGATGAGATCAAAAGGGCACAGCGATATAACAAAAAACTTTCAATCATTATGTTTGATATTGATAAATTTAAGTTGATCAATGACAATTATGGCCATCAATTTGGAGATACTGTTTTAAGAGAAATAAGTGATGAATTAAAGTTTATAATAAGGGGAATTGATATTGCAGGAAGATATGGTGGAGAAGAATTTATAGTAATATTGCCAGAAACAGATTTAAAAAATGCTGTGAAATTAGCAGAAAGATTGAGAATTAGAATATCTAATATAAAATTTAAAGAAAAAAATATTAAGGTAACAATAAGCGGAGGCGTTGCAGAACTAGAGAAAGAAAATGTATTTGAATTAATTGGGAAATCAGATGCATTATTATATAAAGCTAAAGAAAAGGGTAGGAATAGAATAGAATATATGAATTAAAGTATTGATTAAAGAAGTCAACCTTTTTAAATTTTATAAAGGAAGGCTTTTTTATATTCAAATAAAAAGTCAAATATCAAATTAAAAGGAAGATGGAGAATTACCACGAAAGTATGTAATATTTTATTGAATTTCGTAGTAAATAATATCGTAGGATGATTGTCATATTCATATGAAGTAGTGCATAATATACAATATGTAGTGCGTGAGGGGGAAACCCCTACAATAGGAGGGATATAATGTCAGTTACCAAGATTCAAAAGCGGAATGGGGAAATTGTCGATTTTGACAGTGCGAAAATTAAAAAAGCAATATTTATGGCAGCTAAATCAGTAGGCGGAAATAATGAAATGATTTCACAACGATTGGCAAAAATAGTTGCAGAAATCATTAATGAAACTTATAGTGCAAGTATTCCATCCGTTGAAGATGTACAAGATATAGTAGAAAAAGTACTTGTTGAAGAAGGTCACGCTAAAACGGCTAAAGCATATATTATTTATAGAAAGAGACATGCAGAAATGCGAGAAGTTAAAAATCTATTTATGGATGCGGAAAAAATGGTTGAAGAATATGTAAATCTTGAAGATTGGCGTGTCAATGAAAATGCCAATATGGGATTTTCTCTACAGGGACTTAATAATCATATTGTAGAAAGTATTACGAAGAAGTATTGGTTAAATAAAATTTATAGAAAAGAATTAAGAAATGCTCATATTAATGGAGATTTGCATATACATGATTTAGGACTTTTAGCGCCTTATTGTTGTGGATGGGATTTAGAAGCATTTTTAAGATATGGATTTAAAGGAGCAAAAGGAAAAATTGAGTCTAAGCCACCTAGACATTTAGAGTCTGCTCTAGGACAACTTGTAAATTTACTGTATACACTTCAAGGTGAATCAGCAGGGGCTCAGGCTGTGTCAAGTATTGATACGTATCTGGCTCCTTTTATATATTATGATAATTTATCCTATGAGCAAGTGAAAAAAATAATACAACGGTTTGTATTTAATCTAAATGTTCCTACACGAGTAGGATTTCAAACTCCTTTTACGAATATAACATTAGACATTACGCCCCATGCATTACTTAAAAATCAACAAGTCGTAATTGGTGGAGAAAAAATGGACAAAACGTATAAGGAATTTCAAAAAGAAATGGATATGTTTAATAAGGCATTCTGTGAAGTTATGATGGATGGAGATGGAGCAGGAAGAGCATTTAGTTTCCCGATTCCTACCGTAAATATTACATCAGATCTTCCTTGGGATTCAGAAGCTGTAAATGCCATTATGGAAATGACAAGAAAATTTGGTACCCCTTATTTTGCAAACTTCTTAAATTCGGATTTAGCGCCAGAAGATATCAGAAGTATGTGTTGTCGACTTCGTTTAGATAATAGAGAACTTAGAAAAAGAGGCGGCGGATTATTTGGAGCAAATCCACTTACGGGATCAATCAATGTTGTAACATTGAATATGGCAAGAATTGGATATGCAGCAACAAATGTAGAAGAATTTAAACGTAGAGTAAGAGAACTAATGGAAATCTCAAAAGAAATCTGTGAAGAAAAAAGAATCGTGTTAGAAAACTATATGGATGGAGGACTTTATCCTTATTCTAGATATTATCTTCAAGGGGTAAAGGATGCAACGGGAGAATACTTTAAAAATCATTTCTCCACCATTGGACTTAATGGGATGAACGAAGCATGTATTAATTTATTGGGCGTAGATATTACAACTGAAGAAGGAAATGAGTTTGCTGTTGAAATTATGGAATTTATGAATCGTGTAATGCAAATATTCCAAGAAGAAACAGGAAGTCTATGGAATTTAGAAGCATCTCCAGCGGAAGGCGCAGCTTATAGATTTGCGAGATTAGATAAGAAGATGTATCCTAATATATTTACACAAGGAACAGACGAACCATATTATACAAATTCTACACAATTACCAGTAGGACATACAAAAGATATTTTTGAAGCTGTAGAGTTACAAGAAAAGTTACAATCATTATATACAGGTGGTACTGTACTTCATGGATTTATAGGGGAAGAAATAGATAGTATAGAAACTTGTAAAAAGTTGATTAAGAGAGTAATGGAGAATAGTTCTATTCCTTATATAACGATTACGCCAACATTCTCCATTTGTCCAGATCATGGATATATTGCTGGAGAACATTTTGAATGTCCTACATGTGGAAAAGAAGCAGAAGTGTGGACTCGTGTTGTAGGATTTCACCGACCTGTACAAGCGTGGAATAAAGGGAAAAAAGAAGAATTTAAAGATAGACAAGAATTCTCTTGTGACGAAAGCTTAAGTCGTTTTGAAAAAAATGAGGCTGTAACAGAAGCTAAATAGAGTATATAAAAGAATTTAATATAATAATAAAAATAGCTATAGATTTATTCCATAGCTATTTTAAAATAGAAAGGACTCTATTAAATAAGGGGGAATTAGAAATGCATATTATAGGAGAAGAAAAGGCGTCTTTTGTTGATTATCCTGACCAAATTAGTATCGTATATTTTTGTGCATATTGTAATATGAAATGCAAGTATTGTCACAACTCTGATTTGGTGAAAGGAAAGGGAAGCAGTATTAGTGACGAAGAAATATTTGCTTTTCTAGAAAAAAGAAAAAAATTTGTTGATGCCGTATGTATTTCGGGTGGAGAACCGACTTTACATGAAGGTTTATATGATTTTGCAAAACGAGTAAAGGATAAAGGATATTTAGTGAAACTAGACACCAACGGAACGAATCCAGAAGTGGTGAAAAGGCTTATAGATGAAAAAATTGTAGATTATATAGCCATGGATATAAAAGCTCCGTTTCATAAATACGAATCTGTAACTGGAAGTAAGATAGATATAGATCCTATAAAGAATACCATTAATATCCTAAGAAATTCAGATATAGATTATGAATTTAGGACAACCGTATGTAAAGAACTGTTAACCAAACAAGATATAGTAGAGATTGCAGAATATTTAAAGGGAAGTAAACGATATTCTATACAAAATTTTAGAGATGGAGAAACCGTATTAGTAGGACAAAATAAACTTCATCCATATGAGATAGAAATATTAGAAGAGATTAGAAGAGAAGTAGAAGGATACTTTGAAATTTTTAAAATTAGAAAATAATTCACCAACGCAGTTGTCTGGAATCAATATACGGAAACCATGAAGGTATAAACAAAGGAGAAAACAATGATGGAAAAGTTCTTTAAAAGTTGTCATAGAAGCGAATTTGATTATGAAGAAGATGATTATGATAAAATTGAAAATGGAAAAAACGTGAAAAAAACAGGGTTTACAAACAAAGCGACCATGAAAAAGTTTGAATTTGATTATGAAGAAGATCCATATGAGCCTAAATAAAAAAAATGAATTATATTGCATAAAACATTGTACCTTGGGAAAAATTAAGTTTGTAGTAAAATAAAGTTGACAATATGAAAATAGAATGATATAGTAGTTAATGTTCTCGCAAGAGAGCAAGAATGCTAAAACATCTTTACATGAAAATTAATAGTTGACATGAACACGAAGATGTGATAGACTGAAGAAGTCGCTCGATGATGTTTGAGTAATAGTACAAACATAGAGGGTTGACAAAGTTTGATTGATAAGGTATTATGAATAAGCAATCGAAAATTTGAACTTTGAAAATTAAACAGTGTAAGAATTAAGCCAGCGCGAAAGCGCATAA
>JADPRS010000027.1 GCA_015686845.1 Lutibacter sp. B2 | reverse complement strand
ACCTATAGAATAAACACTCTTTTTTATGTGTCTTATCTATAGGTACCATTTTAATGTCTATTCCTTTTTTTTTATTTCAGCATCAAATCTTGATGTTATTGACCTATAGTATATAATAAGTATATATTTTAAAAGGTGGTGGAATATGTGGATGCTAAGATCAAAGAAATTGTAAGTTTAATAAAAGATAGTAACAAAGTAGTTGTACTTACAGGAGCAGGAATCTCTACGGAAAGTGGTATCCCTGATTTTAGGAGTCCAGAAACTGGATTGTGGGAAAAAATTGATCCTATGGAAGCTCTATCAACAGCGGTATTAATGAATAGACCAGAAAAATTTTATAAGCAAGGATTTCAATTGTTATTGGGTATGACAGATGCAAAGCCAAATCTTACCCATGAAATTTTATCTAAGATGCAAGATGATGGATATATTTCAACAATCGTTACACAAAATATAGATAATTTACATCAAAAAGCAGGGTCTAAAAATGTGTTAGAGGTTCATGGACATATTAGAGATGGCTATTGTATAAAATGTGGTAAAAAAATGCCAATAGATCATATGAATGAAAAGATAAAGAAAAAAGAAATACCGCCTAGATGTGAGGGGTGTAATGGGGTGGTAAGGCCAAGTGTTGTTATGTTTGGAGATGCACTACCTCCTTGTTTTGACCAAGCGTGGAAAGAAGTAGAAAAATGTGATTTGCTAATGGTTATGGGAACCAGTTTAGAAGTTGCGCCTGTAAGCCATTTGGCACAGATTAGCAAAAAAATAGTGATTATAAATATAGGAAAGACTGCTTATGACAAAAAAGCGGAAGTGATTGTTAATCATAAAGCGAGTGAAGTTCTAAACAAAATATATAAAGAGTTAAAAGGGAGAAATTAAATGGAAGCTTATTCTGCTTTTGCATATGTTTACGATAAATTAATGAAAGACGTAGATTATGAAAAATGGACAAATTATATAGAAGATATATTTAAACGATACGGGGTAATTCCTAAGAATATGGCTGAATTAGCATGTGGAACTGGAAATTTGACAAATAAATTAGTGGGTAGAGGGTATAATTTGATAGGTGTTGACTGTTCGGAAGATATGCTTAGCGTTGCTCAGGAAAAGGCTATGGATGTAAGTGAAGGTTCGGTTATATATTTGAATCAAGATATGAGGGAATTGTTCCTTCCCACGGAGTTAGATGCAATTTTATGCGTGTGTGATGGAATGAATTATATTACGAAAGATGAAGAAATTACTAAAATATTTAAATCTGTATACGAACACTTGAAAAGTGGAGGCTTATTTATATTTGATGTGAGTTCTTATTATAAATTATCTACCATCTTAGGACAAAATACATATGCTGAAAATTATGAAGGGGTATCTTATATATGGGAAAATTATTTTGATGAAACCAAGAATATTTGTGATTTTGACCTAACCATATTCGTGAAAGAAGGAAAGATATATAAAAAGTATGAAGAAAACCATAAGCAACGGGCGCATAAGGAAAATGAAATAATTGAAAACTTAAAGAACGCAGGATTTGAAAAAATTAATGTATTTGATGCATTTGGCTTCGAAGAACCAAAAGAAAATAGTGAACGCATCTATTTCGTGTGTAAAAAAATGTAGAATATTTTTATGTAAATGCATATGGTAAATTTATTGACATAATAGAAATGTTATGTTAGAATTTACTCATGGCAATGGATAAGTGTCATGTATGAAAATTTAGGAGGTTTTTTTTAATGGAAAAAGGTACAGTAAAATGGTTTAACGGAGAAAAAGGATACGGATTTATTTCAAGAGAAAACGGAGAAGACGTATTCGTACATTTCTCAGCAATCAACTCAGATGGATACAAGACTTTAGAAGAAGGTCAAGCGGTTCAATTCGAAGTTGTAGATGGAGACAAAGGTCCTCAAGCTGCAAACGTAACAAGAGCATAATTAAATTGTTACTAAACTATAAATAAAATGTACATATTCTGTACACTAGTTACTTATAGTGAAAAAGAGCTCTGGCAAATGTCAGAGCTTTTGTTATATGTCCAGATATATTAGAAGGAGGAAAACAAATGAAAAATTATGTAGTTCGTGCTATGGCAGCAAATAAGAGTGTGAGAATATTGCTTGCTGTAAGCACCGAAATGGTAGAAAAAGCAAGACAAACGCATAATACTATGCCTGTTGCTACAGCAGCATTAGGTAGAACCATTACAGCTACTGCAATGATGGGATTGATGCTCAAAGGCGAAAAAAATAAAGTAACAGTACAAATTAAAGGGGATGGCCCTTTAGGACAAATTTTAGCAGTATCTAATTCTCTGGGAAAAGTAAAAGGATATGTTACTAATCCTATGGTAGATATTCCATTAAGAGAAGATGGGAAATTAGATGTTGGAAGTGCGGTAGGTAAAGGGAAAGTTATTGTTATTAAAGATTTAGGGTTAAAAGATCCATATGTTGGACAATCTCATTTAGTTTCTGGAGAGATAGCAGAAGATTTAACTGCTTATTTTGCCTATTCAGAGCAACAACCTTCTGCTATAGCACTAGGTGTATTAGTTGATAGGGACTGTACAGTGAAAGTGGCTGGAGGCTTAATTGTTCAAGTATTACCAGATATAGAGCCTGAGATACTTGATAAGTTAGAAGCGAGATTAAAGATTATGCCCTCTATTACAACGGTCATGAAAGAAGAAACAGATCCAGAAAAAATGCTTAATAGATATTTGGAAGGTTTTGATATTAAAATATTAACTAAAGAAGAGATCGATTTTGAATGTGATTGCTCACAAGAAAAATTAGAAAAAGCTTTAATTAGTATAGGAGAAAAAGATTTAAAAGAGATTATTGAAGAAGATGGACAAGCGGAGTTAACGTGTCATTTTTGCAATACGGAATATCACTTTGATAAGCAACAATTAATAAAATTATATGAGGAAGCAACTTCATAAAAACTTGACAATATATTCAAATATATGTATAATTAAATTTGTTGATAAGAAAAAGGTGACTTGGTAGTGAGGTTCGCCATAGGCCCAGATAGCTCAGTCGGTAGAGCAGGGGACTGAAAATCCCCGTGTCGGTGGTTCGATTCCGCCTCTGGGCACCAATTTCGGCGGCATAGCCAAGTGGTAAGGCAGAGGTCTGCAAAACCTTTATCCCCAGTTCAAATCTGGGTGCCGCCTCCAATTAAATTGTTTGATAAGAAAATCCTAGTATTTACTAGGATTTTTTTTGTTTTTAAATTATGATATTATAAATAATAAAGGGGGGAATAATATGAAAATTAAGGACGTTATGAAAAGGGAAATGTTAGTTTTAAGACCATATCATGTACTGAAGGATGCAATATATTATTTCTTGAAGGATAAGGTAGAAATTATTCCAATAATTGATAATCAAGGAATAATCATTGGCGTGATAGAAAAAGATAATGTACTAGATTTGTTTGTAAATGATAGATCTTTTTTAACGCATATAGATGAGATTATGAATATTAACTTTAAAACTGTATCTCAAGATGACATGGTGACTGAATTTTCAGACGAAAAACAAGCACTTATGGTTGTGGATCATGAAAACCAATTATTAGGAATGCTTACGTATACGGATTTACTAAAGGCATTAGGTAAAATTCAAAAAGAAGAAAAGGAAGAATTAAAAGAAATTTTAAATTGTACAAATCATGGATTTATTGTAACAAATTTAAGCGGGTGTATTACTAGGTATAATAAAGCGAGTATTAGAATTTTAGATATAAAATGTAAAACACTTATTGAAAAAAATATTAATGATGTTTTTCCTCAAGCTTCTCTTGTTGAGGTTATTGAAAAAGGAGAAAACATCCATGTAGAAAAAATTTTATTTAATGATAAGACATTAATTTGCGATAGGATATTATTATATGCTAATAATGTTGCTGTGGGAGCGGTAGTCGTATTTAAAGATCAATCTGAGCTTCAATCTGTTATAGATGAATTAAGTACAGTTCAGAAATTAACAAAAAAACTAGACGCCATAATAGAGTCATCTTATGATGGTATATATATAACAGATGGGCATGCAAATACATTAATAATCAATAAAGCCTATGAAAGAATAACAGGGGTAAAAAGAGAGGAAATGCTTGGCAAAAACATGGCTGAATTAGTGGAAAAACAATATGTCTCAAAATCTGTCACTATCGAAGTTTTAAAATCTAGACGAACGACCACTTTGTGTCAGGAATTTAAAACGAATAAAAAAGCGTTGGTTACAGCTACACCAATATTTGATGAAAAAGGAGATATCGGTTTAGTGGTGACAAATGTAAGAGATGTTACGGACCTAGCAAAATTAAATAAGCAAGTTCAAAAAAATAAAGAGCTAGCTGAAAAATATTACTCAGAGATTAAAGAGATGCGCCTGCAACTTTTAAGTGATGTTGATGTAATTGCTACAGATGATAAAATGCTTGAAATTATGAGAATAGCAAATAGAGTAGCAAAGGTAGATGCTACGGTTTTGATATTAGGGGAGACAGGTGTAGGGAAAGAAGAAGTAGCAAAATATATCCACAGAAATAGTAATAGAAAAGACAATCAATTTATAAAAGTAAATTGTGGAGCTATACCAGAAAATTTAATAGAATCTGAGTTCTTTGGCTACGAAAAAGGTGCGTTTACAGGTGCTGCTACAGAAGGTAAAAGAGGTTTTTTTGAAATTGCAAATGGAGGGACTGTTTTTTTAGATGAGATTGGAGAATTGCCATTAAAAATGCAAGTTAAACTTTTAAGAGTGTTACAAGAACAAGAATTTACTCGAGTTGGAGGTGTTAAACTTATAAAAATAGATATAAGAGTATTAGCGGCAACCAATAAAGATTTAAAAGAAATGGTTGCTGCGAATACTTTTCGTGAGGATCTATATTATAGATTAAATGTTATTCCACTTACAATACCCCCCCCTTCGTCAAAGGAAAAAAGACATTTTTCCTTTAATTGAATGTTTTTTATCTCAGTTAAATAAAAAATATAATTGGAATAAATTTTTTGATAACGATACATTGAATCAATTGCATGAGTATGATTGGCCAGGAAATGTTAGAGAGTTAAAAAATATAGTTGAGCGTGTATTTGTTATGAGTAATCAATCTGAGATAGAGGTCGGGGATTTACCTCTTGGTATTTGTGAAAATAAGAATTTTAATATTTTAGATCCTAATAATATAATTCCATTGAAAGATGCGGTTGCAAAAATAGAAATAGAGTTAATAAAACAAGCTTTTGAAAAATATAACAATGTTAGAGATGCTTCAAGGGCTTTGGGCATAGATGCGTCTACCTTTGTTAGAAAAAGAAAAAAATATATAAAAAGTGAATTATTCTAACTATATGCGTTGCAAAAACGCAATTTGTTGCAAAAATACAAAAAATATTAAAAATTATCAGAATTCATCAAAAACGCAGGAAACAGTCTTATGAAATAACAAAAAAACAAGAAGCGTGTTGCGTTTTTGCAACGTTTTTCTTGTTTTTTTGTTACTTTAAACGATAGAAAAATATAGCAAAGAAATAAATTAAACACATGGAGTAGTTGGAAAATGCAGAAAAAAATAATAAATTCGAATTTAAATAACAATTATTTGTATTGTTAAAATTTTGGCATGTATTTTGCTTTATAGTAAGGCAAGTAATAAAAAAAATTAATACAATTATATAGGAGGCTGATTTAAAATGGCATTAATGACAAAAGAACAGTATCTTGATAGTTTGAGAAAGTTAGATATAAAGGTTTATTTATTTGGGGAGTTAATTGAAAATCCAGTAGATCATCCTATGATTAGACCATCCATAAATTCAGTAGCTATGACTTATGAATTAGCACATGATCCACAATATGAAGATTTAATGACAGCTACTTCAAATTTAACTGGAGAAAAAGTAAATCGTTTTACGCATCTTCATCAAAGTACGGATGATTTAAGAAAAAAAGTAAAAATGTTAAGACTTTTAGGACAAAAAACTGCAACATGTTTCCAACGCTGTGTCGGTATGGATGCATTCAATGCAGTATATAGCACAACTTATGAAACGGATAAAGCACATGGAACAAATTATCATGAAAACTTTAAAAAATACTTAGAATATGTACAAAAAAATGACTTAACTGTAGATGGAGCTATGACAGATCCAAAGGGAGATAGAGCATTAGCACCAAGTAAACAAGTCGATCCTGATCTTTTCTTACATATAGTAGAGGAAAGAGAAGATGGAATCGTGGTAAGAGGAGCAAAAGCACATCAAACAGGATCAATAAACTCACATGAACATTTAATTATGCCAACAATAGCAATGAGAGCAGGAGACGAAGCATACGCAATATCATTTGCAATTCCAACAGATGCAGAAGGACTATTTATGATCTATGGAAGACAAAGCTGTGATACAAGAAAATTAGAAGAAGATGCTGATATTGATCTAGGAAATAAAGAATTTGGAGGACAAGAAGCATTAGTAGTATTTGATGATGTATTTATACCAAACGATAGAATTTTCTTAAATGGAGAAGTGGAGTTTGCAGGAATGTTAGTAGAAAGATTTGCAGGGTATCATCGTCAAAGCTATGGTGGATGTAAAGTAGGTGTGGGTGATGTATTAATTGGAGCAGCAGCCCTTGCAGCAGAGTATAATGGCGCGGCAAAAGCTTCCCATGTTAAGGATAAATTAATTGAAATGACCCACTTGAATGAAACTCTTTATTGCTGTGGAATTGCCTGTTCAGCAGAAGGACATAAAACAGAAGCTGGTAACTATCAAATAGATTTATTATTAGCAAATATTTGTAAACAAAATGTAACAAGATTCCCATATGAAATTACAAGATTGGCGGAGGATATTGCAGGAGGATTAATGGTAACAATGCCTTCAGAAAAAGATTTCAAACATCCAAAAATCGGACCAATCTGTGAAAAATATTTTAAAGGTGTAAATGTAGTACCAACTGAGCATCGTATGAGAGTGTTAAGATTAATTGAAAATATGACATTAGGAACAGCTGCAGTAGGATATAGAACAGAATCAATGCATGGAGCAGGATCTCCACAAGCACAAAGAATTATGATTGCAAGACAAGGAAATTTAGCACATAAAAAAGAATTAGCTAAAAGGATTGCAAGGATAGATGAAGAATCAATCTCTAAGAGAGAAGCGGCAGCAGTAAAATAGATGTAGTATTTTATTCCAAAGAGATAGTTACCTATCTCTTTGGAAATATAAAATTAACAAGGGAGGAAATAGTGTATGGCATTAAAAAGAGAATATGGTAAAGAACAACCGTATATCCCAGCAGGGCCATTTAAAATCAGGATTCCTTTTATTCATTATCGTTTTGAGTGGGCGGACTATTTTCAAGGTTTATTAATGTGTGCAGTTTGTTTAGGGGCTATTCCAATGCTTCAAGAATATTTAGGGATGCCATTTGAGGTGGCGATGGCAGTCGTTGTGTTAAATGGATTGTTTTATTGTGCACATGTATTTTTAGGAGATCCTGTAGTACCTGGGTGGGTAACTCCAGCAATTCCGTTATTGATGATCCATGTTACCCAGTTTGAGATGGGACCTGAAAGAATGCAGGCGTTAATTGCATTTGAAATGTCACTAGGAATTTTAGCGATTGTTTTAGGAGTTACAGGTTTGGGTAAAAAAATTGTAACTGTTGTGCCAAATGCTATGCAATCAGGAATAATTTTAGGTGCTGGTTTTGCAGCAGTTATGGTTATATTTAAAAAAGGTGCTAGATTTGATAGTTTTCCATTATCTATTATCATTTGTGTTGGTTTAGGTTTTTATCTATTATTTTCTAATCATTTTAAAAGTATCAGAGCTAATAACTCTGTACTAAAAGTAATTGCAAATTTGGGTATTTTACCAGTTGTTGCATTGGCCATTGTGGTAGCACCTTTAGTTGGTGAGGTTCCATGGCCAAATATTGAATGGGGGATTACAAAACCTGCATTCGGAACATTATTCCATGATTGGACTATTTTAGGGGTGGGATTTCCGCCAATAAGCATGTTTGTTAAAAGTTTACCTATGGTAATATCTGCATATATTGTTTTGTTTGGTGATATGATACAAGCACAAGCCTTAATAGAGGATGCTGCTAAAGTTCGTGAAGATGAATTTGTAGATTACAATCCAAATAGATCACATTTGGTATTTGGATTAAGAAATTTTATTATGTCAATCATTGGTCCAGATTTAACGATGTGTGGTCCTTTGTGGGCAGCAATGCAGGTTGTTATATGTGAAAGATATAAGCATGGACGTAAAGCAATGGATTCTATGCATGGTGGAGCAGGTTCTTTTAGATTTGGAACTTTTACAGGGTATTTAATTCTACCGATTGTAACACTATGTAAACCTATATTAGGAATTGCTCTTGCTTCTACTATGTTAATTCAAGGGTATGTATCTGTACGTGTAGGAGTTATGAAAGCTCGTACTTTTAATGATTTAGGAATAGCAGGAATAATGGGAGCAGTACTTGCAACAAGGGGTGCTGTATGGGGACTTGCAACAGGAATTGTTCTTTGTTTATTGATTCAATTAGGAAATAAGCCTGAATATGATGTGAATATTTTTGGTGAAGAAGAAAAAGAAGAAGAAGTTGCTTAATACTAAATTTAGAAATTTTAGTTAAATAGTGCAGGTAGTCAATTAAAGACTATCTGCATCTTTGTAAATAATGAAGTAAAACGAGTCAGTTAGAATCTAAAGTATGAGAGGAGATTCTTGTTGAAGATCAATATTACTATGGATGTTAAAGAGTATATAAAAAAGAAAAAAGCCCGTTCCATAATTATAGATATGATTTTTCAAGAAACAAGTGGTGGATGAGGGTGTGGCGTGAGCAAAAGGTACTATATTCCTTCCGTGAGAATGGGATTTGGCAATAAGAAATGTATGAAGAACTATCTCCAATTAAAAGTTGATGAGATAGATATATATTTATCACCTAAAATAGAGCCTGAAGATGAGACTGGTATAATCATTTATTTAGAAAAGATACTTTTTGTAAGGAAGATAGATGTTAGAGGAGTACTTATCCATATGTAATAATGAGATTAAATATAGTAGAGAACTTAACAGAGAAAATCATAGAAAGAAAATAAATAAAATAGACAAAATTAATCTATCTTGGAATGGAGTGATTCTATGTTTGATCAAGTGAACCAAGTTATTAAAGAAAAAGTAAGACCTAAATTATTAAATCATTATGGTGATATTGAACTGATAAAAATAGAAAATGACGTTGTAGACGTGAAACTACTTGGCGCGTGCAGTGGATGTCCTTCTGCGAAATTTACCATTGAAGAAATTGTTCAAGCAGAAATACAAAAAGAAATTCCACAAATTAAAAAAGTAGAATTGGTACATGAAGTGAGCAAAGATTTATTAGATATGGCAAAGAAAATGCTAAATCATTCTAGGTAAGGAGCGTTGTTTTGAAAATAGGAATTAAATATTGTGGAGGATGCAATCCTCGATATGATAGAAAAAAATTTGTTGAAGATATAAAGAAGACCGTTGGATATGTATATGATTTTCAATTGGCAAATCAAGGTACAGAATACGATGCCCTTTTAATTATAGGTGGATGTGGAAATTGTTGTGCGGATTATAGTGGGATAAAAACCAAATACGATCCATTTTTAGTAAAAGCCATAGAAAATTACGACAAAGTGATTGTTTGGATTAAAAAAATAGAATATAAAAGGAAGGATGATATTGATGAGTTGGCATGAAATCTATAAACAGAAACAAATGAATGTAGATGAGGCTGTAAAAAAGATAAAATCAGGAGATCGTGTTGTTGTAGGTCATGCAGTTGGTGAACCTCAAGAATTAACAGAAGCAATGGTGAAAAATAAAGAACAATATGAAAATGTAGAGATTGTTCATATGGTTGCCATGGGAAAGAGCGAATATGCAAGTCCTGATATGGCTCCTCATTTTAGACATAATTCAATATTTGTAGGAGGGACTACGAGAAAAGCTGTAGCAGAAGGAAGAGCAGATTTTACCCCTTGCTATTTTTCTGAAATACCAAGATTATTTAAAGAAGGATATTTGCCTGTTGATGTAGCATTAATACAAATAAGCAAACCAGATGAACATGGATATTGTAGTTTTGGCGTATCAAATGATTATACGAAACCTGCAGCTGAATGTGCTGAGTTAGTAATTGCTGAAATCAATGACCAAATGCCAAGAACCCTAGGAGATTCGTTTATTCACGTTTCTGAAATAGATTGTATAGTTGAAACATCACATCCAGTGATTGAGCTTCAACCACCAAGGATTGGTGAAGTTGAAAAAGCGATTGGAGAAAATTGTGCTTCTTTGATTGAAGATGGCGCAACATTGCAATTAGGAATAGGCGCAATTCCTGATGCCGTATTACTTTTCTTGAAAGATAAAAAGGATTTAGGAATACATTCAGAAATGTTTTCAGATGGAGTCGTTGAACTGGTAGAGGCAGGTGTAATTAATAATAGTAAGAAAAGTATACATAAAGGAAAAATGGTAGTTACTTTCCTTATGGGTACAAAAAGATTATATGATTTTGTTGACAATAATCCTTCTGTTGAAATGTATCCAGTAGATTATGTAAATGATCCATGTGTAATTATGCAAAATGACAATATGGTTTCAATAAATTCTTGTATTCAGGTAGATTTTATGGGTCAGGTTGCATCTGAAAGTATTGGTTTAAAGCAATTCAGTGGGGTAGGAGGACAAGTGGATTATGTACGTGGTGCAAGTATGTCCAAGGGTGGAAAAGCTATTATAGCTATGCCATCTACTGCTTCAAGAGGACAAATTTCTCGTATTGTACCTATGTTAGATGAAGGTTCTGCAGTGACTACTTCTCGTAATGATGTTCATTATGTAGTTACAGAATACGGTGTTGCTTCTCTTAGAGGAAAATCTTTAAAGGAAAGAGCGAGACAATTGATTCATATAGCACATCCGAATTTTAGGGAAGAACTTGTGAAAGAATGGGAAAAAAGATTTAATGATAAATTTTAAAAATGAAAGAACCTCTTTTATAAAATATAAGAGAGGTTCTTATTTTTGTTATAATATGATTGTAATAGATCAATAATAAAAAGAGTGGTGAGTATATGAAAAAAAATAAATCTTCAAATTTTGTGATTGTGGATGGAAGAGTTACAGAAGGAATGGTCAATACCTTGGAACAGTTTAAAATTAAAGTAGTGAAAACGCCTTGCTGTAAAGAATTATACCATGCAATTTCATATCATCCAGATATAATGATTCATCCTATTGATAGAAAAAATGTAGTGATTGCACCCAATGTATACTCTTTACTTGAAGATGTATTCATTCAAAATGGAATAAATCCTATTAAAGGGGATACGTTTTTAAAAAGTAACTATCCTGATAATATTGCATATAATGTAGCAAGAGTTTCAAAATTTGCAATACATAATTTTAAATATACAGATAAAGCTATATTAAAATTATTAGAAAAAAATGGAATTCGATTTATTCATGTTAAGCAAGGGTATTCAAAATGTTCTACTTGTATTGTTAATGAACATGCAATTATTACAGCAGATAGGGGAATCGCAAAAGAAGTGGTGAAATATGGTATTGATGTATTACTAATTTCATCAGGGTCTATAGATTTGCCTGGTTTGGAGTATGGATTTATTGGCGGAGCTTCGGGATTGATAGGAAAAAATAAATTGTTTATTACTGGGCAGTTGAATAAGCACCCAGATTATAATAGTATACTTGAATTTTTGAAAAAAAATAAGGTTAAACCTATTTTTTTAAATCGAGAGAAACCAATAGATCTAGGTTCTATTCTATTTTTTGATAATGGAATATGAAGAAATAAATGCTACCTCACATTTTGAATATCACTTCTTTTTACACATATACTACTAATACAGTAGGAAGGAGTGAAAAAACTATGGTTATACTTACTGTGCTACTTAATGAATATTCAAAAGAAATTTATGATAGATTAAAAGAAGAAGTACTGAGCCTTAAAAAAGAAGGCATTATTGTAAATCAAGAGATTGAAAAACAAAAAGATATGACGGTGATTTACTATTCTATAGATGAAATGTATTTACAAGAGGATTATTTGAATTATGCTAAAAATAAATTAAAGTGTAGTATTACGAATGCTATTTCAAATGTGATTATTTATAATCTTGAAAAAAATATCGTCATAAAAATATTGCAAAGTCAATATGATTATTTTAATGGAAAAGAAAGAGAATTAATTTTAAAGCATTATCAGAATATAAAAAATCAAGAACAAGATAATGCAGCTTGTATAGAAGGAAAAACACAGATATTCTACTCTATTATGAGCTATTTTAAAGATTATGATTCCATAAATGTAGAAGGATTTATTAGATTTAGATTAAAAAATTATCTTCAAAAAGTAGAATATACAATAGATAAAGCAGTAGAAGATTTCTTGATGGAAAAGGAATATAATGAATTTATACATTTGCTTAGATATTTTGTAGATATACAAGAACCCAAAATTGATGTTGTAAATGTACTTGTGAATGAGGATGGTAAGTATTATTTATATGATGATGTAAATTGTTTGATTAATAATGAATATATTGAAGAGTTAGCTTCTGAAATGATAGATAAGGATATTGGTCATGAGGATCTTTTGATCAGTTCTTTAATTACACTTGCACCTAAAAAAATCAACATTCATTTTGCAGTAAATACATGTGAAAAAGAGATTATCGAAACGATTAAGAGGGTGTTTGTTGGTAGAGTAGAATTATGTAGTGGGTGCAAATTGTGTTCAAAAATCAAGAATGCAAGTCAAGAGTAGATTAATTTCTACTCTTTTTTGTGGATGAGGACATCTAAAGTGGTCATAGTTGTGATAGATATTCAACTATGTTATACTAAATATCATATTAAAAACTACAAAAGAAAATAATAGAGGTGGATGAGGTTGTTTGGAATGAAATTACTGATTTTAGCAATCGTTGGAGCGGTTATTGGGTGGAGTACTAATATTTTGGCAATCAAGCTTATATTTAGACCTTTAAATTCAATACGCATTCCTATCATAGGAATAGAGGTACAAGGTTTGATTCCGAAGAGGAAGAAAGAAATTGCTAAAAGTATTGGTGAAATAGTGGAAACAGAATTAATTTCCATTAGAGAAATTATAGATAAGATGGTTACTAAAGGAAATCGAGAAGACCTTATTTCCAATCTGAAAATAAGAGTAGAGAGTGTATTGGAAAAAAAATTACCAGTCTTTATTCCAAGTACATTTAAAGATATGATTGGAGAATATGTAAATGAAATCATTGACAAAGAAGGAAACAAGGCGATTGATGAAATAATAGATAAAATGACTACGCGAGCAGTAGAAAATATAAAGGTAGCTGAAATGGTAGAAGAAAAGATTAATGAATTTCCTTTAGAAAAGTTAGAAGAAATCATTCTTTCTATTGCTAAAAAAGAATTAAAGCATATTGAAGTTTTAGGGGCAGTGCTAGGTTGTGCTATAGGATTTGTCCAAGGGATTATTATTAATTTAATATAAATTTTCTGTGTATAAACATATTGACAATTGTTTAAAATATTCTTATAATGAATTAAATATAGTAAAGCTATGAACAGAACGAGTACTATAAATCCAGTTAGAAGAGATAGAATGTTATAGGCTGAGAGCATTCTTTAATATGGATATAGGAAAACTAGCTGTGAGCTGTCTTCTAGTAGTATAGTATATGAAAAGAAGATCGTAGTGACAACGTTATAGTCATAAAAGTGGATTTTATCAATTTGGGTGGAACCGCGAGAATAACCTCTCGTCCCTTAGTACTAACTTTGGGATTGGGAGTTTTTTTTTATATTTTTTTATGTAAATGAAAGATTTAATTAGGGGAGGTTTTATAAATGGCACAAATTAAAGTGTACTTAAAAGATGGTTCTGTTAAAGAATTTGAAAAAGGGATTAGTATTTTAGAAATTGCAAAAGGGATTAGTGGAAGACTTGCAAAGGAAGCAGTTACAGGAGAGGTTGATGGAAAGGTTGTAGATTTAAAATATATAGTAGAGAATGATGCTAAAGTAAATATTTTTAAATTTGAGGATAAAGAAGGAAAAGACGTATTTAGACATACAAGTTCTCATATATTAGCTCAAGCCATTAAAAGATTATATCCAGAAGCAAAATTAGCAATAGGACCTGCTATTGAAAATGGATTTTATTATGATATCGATTGTGAACATAGATTTACTGAGGCTGATTTAGAAAAGATTGAAAAGGAAATGAAAAAAATTGCTTCTGAAAATCTAGAAATAGAAAAATTTGAACTTCCTAGAGAGGAAGCAATCAAATATATGAAAGATAGAAATGAGAACTACAAGGTAGAGTTGATTGAAGATTTACCAGAAGATGCAATTATTTCATTTTACAAGCAAGGTGAATTTGTAGATCTATGTGCAGGGCCACACATTGAAACTACAAAGCCTGTAAAAGCCATGAAACTACTTAGCGTTGCAGGTGCATATTGGCGTGGAGACGAAAAAAATGCAATGTTACAAAGAATTTATGGAACATCTTTTCCTAAGCAAAAGTTATTAGAAGAATATCTTCATAGACTAGAAGAAGCAAAAAAGAGAGATCACAGAAAACTAGGGAAAGAATTAAATTTATTTACAATTCTTGAAGAAGGTCCTGGTTTTCCATTTTTCTTACCAAAGGGTACACAACTTAAAAATGAGTTGTTAGGATATTGGAGAGAAATTCATCAAAAGGCAGGATATGTTGAAGTGGAGACACCCATTATATTAAATAGAAAGCTTTGGGAAACTTCTGGACATTGGCATCATTATAAGGAAAATATGTATACTGTAAAAATTGATGAAGAAGATTTTGCTATTAAGCCTATGAACTGTCCCGGTGGTATGCTTGTATATAAAAATGATATGCACTCCTATAGAGATTTCCCTATGAGAGTGGGAGAAATCGGAAGAGTTCATAGACATGAATTATCTGGAGCGCTTCATGGATTAATGAGAGTAAGAGCGTTTACACAAGATGATGCACATATATTTATGTTACCCGAACAAATTAAGGATGAAATAAAGGGCGTAGCTCAATTAATAGATGAAATTTACACTAGATTTGGATTTAAATATCACGTAGAATTATCTACAAAACCAGAAGATTCAATGGGTAGTGCAGAAGAATGGGAAGTAGCTGAAAATTCATTGAAAGCAGCATTAGAAGAGTTAGGATTAGAGTATAAGTTAAATGAAGGCGATGGCGCATTTTATGGTCCAAAAATAGATTTCCATTTAGAAGATTGCATTGGTAGAACTTGGCAATGTGGTACAATTCAACTGGATTTCCAATTACCACAAAGATTTGATTTAACATATGTTGGAAAAGATGGAGAGAAACATAGACCTGTAGTAATTCATAGAGTTGCATTTGGTAGTGTAGAAAGATTTATTGGAATTTTGATAGAACATTTTGCAGGAAAATTCCCTGCATGGTTAGCGCCAGTTCAAGTGAAGGTTTTACCTATTGCTGATAAGTTTAAAGCGTATGCAGTTACTGTTATGGAAAAGATGAAAGAGCAAGGAATTAGAGTAGAGTTAGATGATAGAAATGAAAAAATTGGATATAAAATTAGAGAAGCTCAATTAGAAAAAGTACCATACATGGTTATCGTTGGTGAAAAAGAAATGGAAGCAAATATGATTTCTGTTCGTTCTAGAGATAAGGGAGAATTAGGAAGTCAAGAAATTGATTTATTTATGAACAATTTAAAAGAAGAGATTAAGAGCAAAGCATTAGCTGTTGAAGATATGGAATAATGAAAAGAGAGTCAAATTTGACTCTCTTTTCATTATATTTTAAGATATTGATTGTAAATTTAAGTTAAGGGTATTTTGTTTAAGAATCTCATCTAATTCTTCACCAGTTAGACTTTCTTGTTCGTATAGCTTTTCAGAGACAATATGTAATAGGTCATAGTTATTTTGCAAGTGAGATAATGTGTCTTCATAGCATTCATCTATAATAGATTTTACTTCAGTGTCGATTAATGGATAACAACTTTTAATTAATGTAGGTTCAAAAAAACGATTTTTAAAATTACTCATTCCATATTCACATACCATCTGAAGAGCGATTTGATTGGCTTTTTTTAAGTCATCAGATGCACCTGTAGAAATTTCATTAAAGATTATTTCTTCAGCAGATCTACCTCCAAGTAAAACTTTGATTCTACTTTTCAATTCATCTGTAGTAAATAAGTATCTATCTTCTTCTGGTGAATACATTACATAACCTAATGCCTCACCACGAGGAATGATGGATATCTTAGATACAAAACTAGTGTTTAAAATTTTTCCCATTAAAGCGTGCCCTGCTTCGTGATAGGATACTTTTTTCTTTTCTTTGTCTAAAATACATGCATTTTTTCTTTGAATGCCCCCAACTACTTTTTCTATTGCTTGGTTAAATTCATCTATTCCAATTGTTTTTTTCTTGTTTCGAACTGCTAAAATGGCAGCTTCATTTGCAATATTAGATAAATGTGCACCAGACATTCCATGGGTTCTTTGTGCTAGTTTTTTAATATTTACGTCCGTAGAGATAGGTTTGTTTTTTATATGGACTTGAAAAATTTCTTCTCGTGCTCGAACATCAGGATTTCCTATAAACATATGTCTATCAAATCGACCTGGTCTGAGCAGTGCTTCATCTAATAAATCAAGTCTGTTTGTAGCCCCGATTACAATGACTGTTTGGTCTGAGTGAAATCCATCCATCTCTATGAGTAATTGATTTAAGGTTTGATCTTTTTCGTTGTTGCTTTCTGAAGTTCGTTTTGCACCGATTGCATCGATTTCATCTATAAATATTACACTAGGACTATTCTTTTTTGCCTTTTCAAATAAAGTCCTTACTCTTTTAGCACCTACTCCAACATATTTTTCCACAAATTCAGAACCACTAGAAGGGAAAAAGCTGGATTCTGTTTCTCCTGCTAAAGATTGAGCTAATAAGGTTTTGCCGGTACCCGGAGGACCATAAAATAAGATACCTTTCGGGATTTTAGCACCCATTCTTTTGTATTTTTCTGGGTTTCTTACAAAATCAATAATTTCAACTAACTCTTCCTTTACTTCGTCTAAACCTGCTACATCGTTAAATCTAACAGAAGGTTTGTTGGAACTTTGTTTTGTATCTTTTTCGTTTGCCGTTGTCTTAATCTGAACAGGTTCAAGTTCAGGCGATGAATTAAGCTTCTTATAATAAACGAACAAAGCAATACATAAAAACACAAGTACGATTTTATTCGTAGTGGTTACCATATGAAAATTTGAACCCTCATTATGAGAACCAAAAAGCATTAAAGTGGTCAGGATGGAACAACAATAAAATGAAACTAAGATTACTCTTTTTTTGGCCAATATTTATCCACCTTCTTTCCTAAATATAAAAGTAGTGTACCCAACATATACGAAAAACATATGAAAATTTTAAAAAATAAAATAAAACTTAAAGAAGTATTGACAAGTAGATAAAACAATGATAAAATACACTAGTAATACGAAGTAGAAGTTATCCGCTTCTCACCTTGCAACATAGTTAGTAAGGTTTATATGGACTTTAACCTAAGAAAATTAGGTATTTAAAGTGTCTTATGAGGCGGATGCGTGGAGCATTCGCCTTTTTTATTATATATAATTAAGGTAAGTTGGATCATGAAATTTCAGGGAGGTGTCAGATTATTAAAAAAGAATTGCAAATCAATGAAGAGATTAGGGACCGAGAAGTTAGACTAATTGATGCAGAGGGTGAACAATTAGGTGTTGTGTTAGGAAAAACGGCACTCGAAATGGCTGAGGGAAAAAATCTAGACTTAGTTAAGATTGCTCCGCAAGCAAAGCCACCAGTTTGTAAGATTATGGATTATGGTAAATATAAGTTTGAACAAGCAAAAACTGAAAAAGAAGCAAGAAAAAAACAAAAAGTAATCAATGTGAAAGAGGTTAGATTAAGTCCAAATATTGATACACATGATTTGGAAGTAAAATCTAATCGTGCTATCAAATTCTTATCTAATGGAGACAAAGTAAAAGTTACACTAAGATTTAAAGGAAGAGAAATGGGTTATATGAAAATAGGGTTTGAGGTTATGACTAAATTTGCAGAATCTGTTTCTGAAGTTAGTGTAGTTGAGAAAAGATCCAAGATAGAAGGTAGGAACATGACTATGTTCCTAACACCAAAGAATGTATAGGAACTAGAGAGGAGGAAATTAAAATGCCGAAAATGAAAACACACCGTGGAGCAGCAAAAAGATTCAAGCTGACTAAATCTGGTAAAGTAAAAAGAGCGAAAGCTTATACAAGCCATATATTGACTAAGAAGAGCCAAAAGAGAAAGAGAAATCTTCGTAAAGCGGCGATCATGTCTAAAGGTGATGCAGCAAACATGAAAAAATTATTACCATACTTATAGAGAATAGATTAGTAGAGGAGGTAGACAAATATGGCAAGAGTTAAAAAAGCAATAAACGCGAAGAAAAAACATAAGAAAATATTAAAACTTGCAAAAGGATATTATGGAGCAAAAAGCAAGATTTTTAGAGCTGCAAACCCAGCAGTTATGAGATCTTTAAGATTTGCATATATTGGACGTAAATTAAAGAAGAGGGACTTCAGAAAGCTTTGGATTGCAAGAATCAATGCAGCAGCAAGAATGAACGATATCTCTTATAGCAGATTAATCAATGGATTAAAATTAGCAGGTATTGAAGTTAACAGAAAAATGTTATCTGAAATGGCTATTTATGATGCATTAGGTTTTACACAATTAGTGGATGTTGCAAAGCAAAAATTAAATGCCTAAAATAAAATAGACTCTTACATAGAGTCTATTTTTTTAATTTAAGTTAATAGACTAATTGAAATTTGTTAACAATAGTATGGAGTAGATATGAAGATCTCTGAATCATTCAACAATATAGCATTATAAAAACCATAGTGTTATAATAAATAAGTGCTAAGAAATAGGAAACATTAAACAGGGGTGATTATTATAGAGATTGATAAAAGAATAGAAAAATTTAATCTAAATCCTGCACAGATTATAGTTTTAGGATTTGCTAGTGTTATTTTGATGGGTGCAATATTGCTTAATTTACCAATTGCATCAAAGAGTGGAATTAGTGTGGGATTTTTGAATGCTTTTTTTACATCCACTTCAGCTGTATGCGTAACAGGTCTAGTGGTTGTAGATACAGCTACGAATTGGACTATTTTTGGACAAACGGTGATTATTTTATTAATTCAAATTGGTGGGTTAGGTTTTATGACTATGGCTACGTTCTTTGCCCTTCTTTTTAGGAAAAGAATTACATTAAGAGAAAGACTTGTTATGCAGGAAGCATTAAATCAATTTAATATATCAGGGATTGTAAGATTGACACAACATATTTTAATAGCTACTTTTACAATAGAAGGAATTGGGGCAATCCTTTTGTCATTTACGTTTATTCCGCGATATGGATTGGCTAAAGGGATTGGATATAGTATATTCCATTCTATTTCTGCATTTTGTAATGCTGGTTTTGATTTGATCGGAAATTTTAATAGCTTAACACCTTTTGTGGATGATGGGCTTATTAATATTGTTATTTGTACGTTAATTATCTTAGGAGGATTAGGATTTGCTGTTATTATGGACGTGCTCCAAAAAAGAAAGTTTGCTAAATTTACACTACATACAAAGGTTGTTTTATACATTACAAGTATTTTATTAATTTTAGGATTTGTATTGATATTCATATTAGAGTATAGTAATCCTGATACATTAGGTAATCTTACGTTTAAGGGAAAAATATTATCTTCTATGTTTCATTCTGTAACACCAAGAACAGCAGGATTTAATACATTACCTACAGGTCAATTAACCACTGCAACTATTTTTATGACAATCGTGTTTATGTTTATTGGAGGTTCATCAGGTTCTACAGCTGGAGGGGTAAAAACTACAACTGCAGGTGTATTGGTACTCAATATTATAAGCATTATAAAAGGGAAAGAAGATACAGAAGTATTTAACCGAAGAATCCCTCGAGAGATCGTTAATCGTTCATTGGCAGTTATAGGAATTTCAATGGCTTTAATTATATTGGTTACAATGGTTCTGTCAATTACAGAAAAGGGAAATGATTTTTTGACTATATTCTTTGAAGTAACATCTGCCTTTGCTACCGTTGGATTGTCATTAGGAATGACACCACATTTAAGTATCATAGGTAAAATTCTAATAGCACTTACTATGTTTGCTGGAAGAGTAGGACCCTTTACGATTGCGCTAGCGCTTGCTAAACAACAGCAAAAGAAAAAAGGATTATTAAAATATCCAGAAGAAAGAGTTATTGTAGGATAGAATAGAAAATGCATAAAGGGGTGTAATAATGAAACAATTTGTTGTAATTGGATGTGGAAGATTTGGTTCAAGTGTTGCTAGAACATTATATGGATTAGGATTTGACGTGTTAGCAGTGGATAGAAGTGAAGAGGTTATACAAGGGATTGCTGATTCCGTAACCCATGCTGTGCAAGTGGATTCCACAGATGAAGCTACGCTTAAATCACTTGGAATGAGTAATTTTGATGTTGCAATTATCACCATTGGATCAGATATACAAGCTTCTATTATGGCTACTTTGATTGTAAAAGAATTAGGGGTTAAATATGTTGTTGCAAAAGCTCAAAACGAAGCTCATGCAAAGGTTCTTTATAAAATAGGCGCAGATAGAATTGTATTTCCAGAAAGAGATATGGGTGTTAGAGTTGCTCATAATTTAGTTTCATCAAATATATTAGATTATATTGAATTGGCACCAGATTATAGTATCGTAGAGATTGCTGCATTAAAAGAATGGGAAGGTGAAAATTTAAGAGAGCTTAACATGAGAGCAAAATATGGAGTGAATGTAATGGCTATAAAACGAGGAACAGAAATAAATATTTCTCCAACGGCTGTAGACATAGTGAATAAAGGGGATGTAGTAGTCGTTATTGGACATAATGATGATATACGAAAACTAGAAAAGAATGCATAAAGCAAGAGGTGAAATCATTGATTTTAGAAATTAGTTCTTATGAAAATTCAGTAATAAAACATACGCGACAATTATTAATAAGAAAATATAGAGAAAAATTTAATGAATATATGATCGAGGGTGTACGAATTACGAAGGATGCACTCCTGTATAATCAAAAAATAGTATATATACTATTTTGTGAATCCATCTATAATACTGCCGGTGGAAAAGAATTGTTAGACGATTTAATGAATAGAAATATTAAAATATATAAGATTTCAGACAAAATATTTAAAGAGCTATCAGATACAGAAAATACACAAGGTATTATTGCTGTTCTTTCATATAATGAATATGACTTAAAAGAGATACTAAATAAAAATGATGGTTTATATGTTGTATTAGATAGGATTCAAGATCCAGGGAATCTAGGAACGATCATAAGAAGTGCAGATGCCTCGGGAGCAGATGCGGTAATTTTATCTAAAGGGTGTGTAGATCTATATAATTTAAAAACCATTCGATCAACAATGGGTTCTATTTTTCATTTACCTATTGTAAAAATGGGAGAAACATTGGAGATCGTAAAACAGTTAAAACAAGAAGCCGTGCAAATTATTAGTACTAGTCTTGATACAAATAAGTATCATTATGATGTAGAATATAGGAAAAGTACGGCCTTTGTAATAGGAAATGAAGCAAATGGCGTATCAGAAGAAGTGTTAAAAGAAGCAGATGCATTAGTAAAAATTCCGATGATAGGAAAAGCTGAATCGTTGAATGCTGCAGTTGCAGCTGCCATTGTAATGTATGAAGCAGTAAGACAAAGGCACAGTAATAAAATTTAATTGTAAACTATTTTTTGCTGTGCTATAATGTATACAAATTTGAATATAGAGAAAATAGTCATGATAGAGAGCGTAGATTCTATCGGTGAGGCCATTAATATCTGTGGTACCGCGGAGTAATCTTCGTCCCTTAGGGGATTGAAGATTTTTTATTTGTTTAAAAAAGGGAGAGCATGTAGATGTATAATATAATGAATGTATCACTTTTTTTTATAGTATATGTTTTAATGAGTTTAGTTATGGGGAAAATTTTAAAGAGAAATAAAAGAAAAACTTTTGAAACCATCATTAGAGAAAGTTTACTTGCAGCTGTAATTTATTGGTTGATTGCTATGGCTATACAATGGTTGAAATAAATTCGACTAGATGAAACATATATTGAATTTGAGAAATAGAAAGGAGAATACCAATGAAAGAACAATTACAACAAACACAAAATCAAGCAGAAAGTGCAATTAAAGATGCACATTCTATGCAGGAATTACAAGAAATAAGAGTAAAATATTTAGGAAAAAAAGGAGAACTTACAGCAGCGCTAAGAGGAATGAAGGATTTATCTAATGAAGAAAGACCTAAAATTGGTAAAATCGTTAATGAGGTTAGAGCGAATATAGAAAATGCATTAGAAACGGCAATGACAGAAGTGAAGCAAAAAGAGAAAAATATAAGACTTTCAAATGAAACCATTGACGTAACAATGCCAGGAAAAGAAGTAGAAATAGGACATAAACATCCTTTGACAGGGGTTTTAGATGAAATAAAAAACATTTTTATTGGAATGGGCTTTAAGATTGCAGAAGGACCAGAAGTTGAAACGGTTTATAATAACTTTGATGCACTGAATGCACCTAAAAATCATCCAGCAAGAGGGATGAGTGATACATTCTATATTAATGATGAAATATTACTTAGAACACAAACATCACCTGTACAAATTCGTACGATGAAAAAGGCGAAACCTCCTATTAAGGTTATATCTCCAGGTAGATGTTTTAGATATGATACACCAGATGCTACACATTCACCAATGTTTCACCAAATAGAGGGATTAGTAATAGATAAAAATATTACAATGTCAGATTTAAAAGGGACCCTTAATTTATTTGCGAAGCAATTATTTGGAGAAAATACGAAAACTAAATTTAGACCACATCATTTTCCTTTTACAGAGCCTAGTGCAGAGATCGATGTAACATGCTTTAAATGCCAAGGAGAAGGTTGTAGAGTATGTAAAGGAAGTGGATGGATTGAAATATTAGGAGCAGGTATGGTACATCCAAATGTATTAAGAGAATGTGGAATTGATCCAGAAGAATATAGTGGATTTGCATTTGGAATGGGACTTGATAGAATTACTATGCTTAAGTATGGTGTTGAAGATATTCGTTTATTCTTTGAAAACGATATGCGTTTTATAGAACAATTTTAATTAGGGGAGGAAAGAAAAAATGTTAGTATCATTAGAATGGCTAAAGGAATATGTAAATTTAGATAATATAGCTGTTGAAGATATTAGAGAAGGATTCATCATGTCTGGATCTAATATAGAAACAGTTGAAGCTATAGGAGAGAACATAAAGAAAATAGTTGTAGGAAAGATTTTAGAAATAGAAAAGCATCCAGATGCGAAGAGTTTAATCGTAACTCAAATTGATATTGGTGAAGAAGTAATTCAAATCGTAACTGGGGCAGATAATGTTAAAGTAGGAGATTACATTCCAGTAATTTTAAATGGCGGAAGACTTCCGGATGGAACGAAAATCAAAAAAGGAAAATTACGTGGAATCCTATCAAATGGTATGATGTGCTCAGGTCAGGAACTAGGAATTACGGATAATCTATTACCAATGAACCAAAATAAAGAAGGCATATACATATTAGATAAAGAATATCCATTAGGAACAGATATACAGGAAATAACTGGACTAAAAGGACATGTAATCGAATTTGAAATTACACCCAATAGACCAGATTGTCTTAGTATGATTGGAATGGCAAGAGAAGCACAAGCTACATTTAATAGAGAATTTAAATATCCAAATGTTGCGTTAAAAGAAGAACATGGAGATATTAAAGAATATATATCTATTGATATAGAAGATACAAAACTTTGTGATCGATATGTAGGAAAAGTTATTACAGATGTAAAAATTAAGCCTTCTCCATTATGGATGCAGTCAAGACTTATGAAGGCTGGCGTAAGACCTATTAATAATATTGTGGATATTACAAATTATGTAATGATTGAATTGGGTCAGCCATTACATGCCTTTGATTTAGATTACATAGAAGGAAATCAAATCATCGTAAAAAAAGCAAAAGAGGGAGAAATGTTTAAAACCCTTGATGAAACAGAAAGAAAGCTAGATTCAAATATGCTTTTAATCTGTGATGCTAAAAAAGCAGTTGCATTAGCAGGCGTTATGGGTGGAGAAAACTCAGAAGTAAAAGATACTACAAAAACCATCTTCCTTGAATCAGCACATTTTGATGGAGATCATGTACGTGCGACTTCTAAAAAATTAGCACTAAGAACAGAAGCATCTTCTAGATTTGAAAAAGGAGTAGATCCAAATGTTACATTAATTGCTGCAAATAGAGCATGTCAATTAATAGAAGAACTAGGAGCAGGACGTATTGTAAAAGGAAATATTGATGTATATCCAAATCCTGTGAAAGAAAAAGGGATAGAAGTTAGACCCACTAGAATAAATAAAGTATTAGGAACAAGCTTAAGCACAGAAGAAATGAAAACTATTTTTGAAAGCTTGGAGTTTAAAGTAGAAAATCATGGAGAAAATGTAATTGTAACCGTTCCAACATTTAGACATGATATGGAGACGGAAGTAGATTTTGTAGAAGAAGTTGCAAGAATTTATGGATTTAATAATCTAGACACAACCCTTCCAAAAAGTAATAGTCAAGGTGGCAAGACAATAGGGCAAATCCTTGAAGATCAAGCTAAATTCATATTAAATGCAGCAGGAATGAATGAAATTCAAACCTATTCATTTGTAAGCCCAAAAAGCTTAGATCTATTATGTTTTAAAGAAGACAGCTTAATGAGAAATACAATAAAGCTTCTAAATCCTTTAGGAGAAGAAAACAGTATCATGAGAACTACCATCATGGGTAATGTGCTAGAGGTGTTAGCTAGAAACTATAATAGAAATGTAGAGCGAGCAAAAGCTTTTGAACTAGGAAATACTTTTATTGCACAAGAAGACGAAAAGTCATTACCTTTAGAGAAAAAGGCAGTGACTTTAGGAATGTATGGAAAAGAAGTAGATTTCTTTGAAATAAAAGGGATTGTAGAAAAATTATTTGAAGGATTAGGAATTGAAGATGTAGCGTATATTCCAGAAAAAAATCACCCAACATTCCATCCAGGAAGATGTGCAAATATCATCTATAAAGATCATTTACTGGGCGTATTCGGAGAAGTACATCCTGATGTAGCAGAAAACTATGGTATGAACACTAGAATATACCTTGGAGAAATTGATTTTGAATTAATTCTTCAATTGGCAAAAACAGATAAGTTTTATAAACAGTTACCAAAATATCCTGCTATGACGAGAGACTTTGCTTTAGTTGTAAAAGATGATATTTATGTAAAACAAATAGAGGATATTGTAAAAGAAAATGGTGGAAAAATATTAGAAAGCATTAAGCTGTTTGATGTATATAAAGGAAAGCAAGTTGAAGAAGGATATAAGAGTGTTGCTTATTCATTAGTATATAGATCAAAGGATAGAACTTTAACGGATGAGGAAGTAACGAAGGTACATGGTAAGATTATTGAAGAGTTAGAAGGAAAGTTAGATGGAACTTTAAGAGAATAAGCATATAGGAAGAGGTAGAATAGTTTGTATTAACTATTCTACCTCTTTTTATTTTGGTAGTGTCACGTATAAATACATTTGAATATATATGTAGTAAGAAAAATAAATTGTTAATGTTGATTACACTCGTAATGAATTTTCAAGGATTGGAGGATGAAAATGAAAAAAGTACTAGTAACAGGAGCTGGGGGTTTTATCGGAAGTCACTTAGTTGAAGGATTATTAGAAGAAGGGTATGAGGTAAGAGCATTTATACATTACAACTCATTTAACACATGGGGATGGCTAGATACATTTTCAAAAAATAAATTAAAGGAAATAGAGATTTTTACTGGAGACATAAGAGATCCAAATGGAGTAAGAAAAGCATTAATGGGGATCGATGAGGTATATCATCTAGCAGCCCTAATTGCAATACCTTTTAGTTATTATTCTCCAGATTCATATGTGGATACGAATATAAAGGGAACATTAAATGTATTACAATCAGCAAGAGAATTAGGAACAAAAAGAGTCTTAATTACTTCTACATCAGAAGTATATGGAACAGCCCAATATGTACCAATAGATGAAAAACATCCTTTTCAAGGACAATCACCATATTCGGCAACCAAAATAGGAGCAGACAGATTAGCAGAATCTTTTTATAAAAGTTTTAATATGCCAATAACAATAGTACGACCATTTAACACATATGGACCAAGACAATCTGCAAGGGCAGTAATACCCACAATAATAATGCAGCTACTAGCAGGAAAAGAAGAAATACAGCTTGGTTCTTTAATAACAACTAGAGATTTTAATTATGTAAAGGATACAGTACAAGGCTTTATAGAAATAGCAAAATCAGAAAAAACCATAGGAGAAGAAATAAATATAGCGACTCAAAATGAAATATCAATAGGAGAACTAGCTCAAGCGTTAATAAATAGTATAAATCCAAAGGTAAAAATAGTTTATGATAATGAGCGGATAAGGCCAGAAAAAAGTGAGGTAAATAGACTACTTGGATCAAATGAAAAAATAAAAAAATTAACCAATTGGGATCAAAAATATTCAATGAAAGAAGGATTAGAAGAAACAATAAAATGGTTAAAGGAAAATTTAGATAAGTATAAAGTGGATATGTATAATATTTAAAGGAGAATTATTATGGACAATAAAATGATCCCCTTATCTGTACCAAATTTTAAGGGGAAAGAGCTTGAAATTGTAGGAAAGGCTATAGAAGAAGAATGGGTGTCAACTGGGGGCGAATATATAAAAGAATTTGAAAAAAATATAGCCAACTATTTAAAAGTTAAAGAGGCTGTGGCTTGTCAAAGTGGAACAGCAGCCATTCATTTAGCCTTAAAACTTTCAGGAGTTGGATTAGGAGATGAAGTAATAGTACCAACACTTACATTTATTGCAGCAGTAAATCCTGTGAAATACCAAGGGGCAGAACCCGTGTTTATGGATTGTGATGATACTTTAAATATGGATTTGGATAAATTGAAAGAATTTTGCGAAAAAGAGTGTTTTTTAACTGAAAAAGGACTAATTAATAAAAAAACAAATAAATTTATAAAAGCGCTAGTTATAGTACATGTATTTGGAAATATAGCCAATATGGAAAAAGTAATGAAGATAGCTAAAAAATACAAATTAAAAGTGATAGAAGATGCAACAGAAGCCTTGGGTTCCTATTACACAAAAAGAAAATATGATAAAAAATTTGCAGGAACCATAGGAGATTTTGGTGCATATTCTTTTAATGGGAATAAGATCATCACAACAGGTGGTGGAGGAATGCTTGTAGCAAAAGATATAGATTTAGCCCAAAAGGCAAAATACTTATCAGCTCAAGCAAAAGACGATGCACTATACTATATACATGATGAAATAGGATATAACTATAGAATGACTAATTTACAGGCAGCTTTAGGTGTTGCACAGTTAGCACAATTAGAAAAATTTATAAAAATAAAAACAAAAAACTACAATTTATATAAAAAGCAAATTGAAAAAATTAAAGGATTAGGCTTATTGGACTTTAATAAAAATACAAGATCAAATTATTGGTTTTATTCTTTACTAATAAATAAAGAAAAGTATGGATTAAGTAGAAATGAGTTGTTAAAGAAATTATCTAAAAAAAATATACAGACTAGGCCAATCTGGGGACTTATTCATGAACAGAAACCTTATTTAAATAATCAAAGTTACAAAATTGAAAAAGCAAATTATTATATTGAAAGAGTTTTAAATATACCTTGTAGTACAAATTTAGATCAACAAGATATAATGACAGTCATAGATTCATTAAAGGATGTGAAATCTTAAAAAGAGGGATATAGATGAATAGACGAGATGTATTTATAAATGAGGAAATTACAACTCCTGTGGTGATCATGGCGGGGGGAGAAGGAACTAGGTTGCATCCTATTACAAAAGTGTTGCCAAAGCCTCTTGTTCCAATAGGAGATATACCAATAGCTGAAAGGATCATTAATAAATTTGTAAATTTTGGATGCGAAAAATTTTATCTTACTATAAATTATAAAAAAAATTTAATTAAAGCTTATTTTAATGACATAAAAAAAAACTATGAGATTGAATATGTAGAAGAAGAAAAACCACTAGGAACAGCTGGAAGTTTATACCTGTTAAAAGACAAAATAAAAGAAACTTTTTTTTTAAACAATTGCGACATATTAATAAATGAAAATTATTATAAAATGCTTAAATATCACAAAGAAAACAATAATAAAATTACTGTTATAGCATCTCGTGAAAATTATATTGTTCCCTATGGAGTAATAAAAGTAGATGAGAAAAGTGTTATAAAAGAAATAATCGAAAAACCCAAATATGATTTTTTGGTAAATACAGGGATGTATATATTAGAACCAGAAACATTGTATGATATACCTGAAAATGAATTTTATCATATTATTGATTTAGTAAAAGTAAATATTAACAAGGGAGAAAAAGTTGGAGTATATCCTATAAGTCAAGAGTCTTGGCTTGATATGGGACAAATTGAGGAAATGGAAAATATGTTTAAAGGGTTAGGTATAACATAATAAAATATATAAGAAAGGAGTTGCTATGGAAGTAAAATTTATTGATAAAATTCCATTAAAAAAGATACCAATTTATTATACAAATGAATATAATATTATTTTTTCTAAAAATGATGATGCAATATATAAAAATATTGAAATTAATTTTGGAAAAGACAAAAAAATATTTATTCCTATATTCATAAAAGAAATTGAAAAAGATGTTTATGAATCATATTCAGCATATGGGTATAGTGGATTTTTTTCAAAGAACAGTGAATTGAAGGATTTATTCAAAGATAATTTTTATGTATTTGAAGAATTTATGAAAAATAATAATATAATTGATTTATTTATTAGAAATTCATCATTTTTAAGTAATGAGAAGTTTATTGATGACAAGCATAATTTTTTAAATAGGAGTACGTATTTAATAGAATTAAAAAAATATAAAAATATTGATGATTTTGCAAGACAAGCAAATTCAAAAATAAGGTGGTCAATAAATTATGCAAGAAAGAATAAAATAAAGATTGAGTTTAAGCAATATAATGAATTGACTGAAGATGATTTAGTGAAATTTTATGAAATATATATTAATACAATGAAAGAAAGAAATGTAAGTGAGTATTATTTATTTAATTACGAATTTATGAAAGAACATTTTCAAATGCTGAAAGAAAATTGCGAATTAGCATTAGCAATAAATGATCAAGATGAAATAATTTCAGGAGCATTGTTTTTATCAGATAATTTTGATATGGTTCATTATCACTTTAGTGGACTTAACAGATTATATTCAAAGTATCAAGTTGGACAATTACTATTAGGTGAAGCAATAGTTAGGTATTCAAATATGAATAAAAGATATTTTCATTTAGGGGGTGGAAATTCACTAGATGAAAGTGATGGATTAAGCAGATTCAAAAAGAAATTCAGTACGCAAACATATAAATACTATATCTCTAAATTAATTTTTGATGAAAAAAAATATTATGATATAAGAGCAAAATACAATATTTTGAATAGGGATATGTTTTTGATAAAAGATGCATTGAATTTTTAAGGAGATGTTTTATTATGAACATATATTTTGAAAGATGTAAGGAAGAACAATTTGACTTACTTTATGAACTAAAATCAGAGGAAGAGAATATCTTATGGACTGGACATGATAAAGCACCTGATAGAAAAAAGTTGAAAGTTTGGTATTTCAACCAATTAAAAAGAGAAGATAGGTATATGTTTATCATAAAATCTAGGGAATACGCAGGAGAACCTATTGGATATTTATATTTAGATGTAGTAGGAGATTTAAAAAATATTATTGAGACTGGACATGGCGTAAATAATAAATTTAAAGGGCAAGGGATTGGTACAAGAATAATAAAATTTGCTATTGATTATACTACCGAATATTTAACATTTATTGATAGAATTGATGGATGGATTGTAGAAAATAACATTGGATCCATTAAGAACGTTATAAATAATGGATATATTAAAACGAAAGAAACAAAAAAAGTTGTTTTTAAAGGATTAAACAGAGAAGTACTCATGGAAAAATATTGTTATAAGATTAATAGAAATGATGAGTGATTATAATAATTGGAAGAAGTGAAATGATGATCGGTGGAGAGCACTATTTTGATAACAGTATATATGCATATGAAATTGAGAATTCCTTTGAGAAATTTATTGAAAAGATAAGTGTAAATACGAAGTATTTTTCTACGGGAAGAGATGCAATATACTCGTTGGTAGAATCAATAGAAATAAATAGAATCTGGTTGCCAAATTATTTATGTAGATCTATTTATATACCAATTCATTGTACTAAAAAAGAGATAGTTTTTTATGATGTTGATGAAAAACTGAAAATAAATATAGATTTTTTAGATAAAGTAAAGGAAAATGATTGTATATTTTTAATAAATTATTTTGGATTAGTGCAAAAAGATATTTATCAAAAAATAGGTAATAAAAAAGCAGTAGTAATATCAGATATTACACACTTATTATTAAACTATAATAGTTTTGCGTATGTAATGTCTAATTCGAATTATGTGATATGTAGTTTACGAAAACTGGGTCCATTCCCTGATGGCGCTTTTATTGGTAGTAAAGAGAATAAATTAAATTTGACTCAAAAAAACTGTAGATATGAGTTTGCATATTTGAGAGCTGGCGCTTTTATTTCTAGAGGATATAGTAAATTCAATGATTTTAACAATGATGAGAATTATGAAGTATTAATAAGAGCAGAAAAATTATTGAATGAAACATTGGATTTTGGATATAAAATGAGCTATATTACGGAAAATATTCTGAAAAGACATAATTATTTTAAAGTTGTACACAAAACAAAAGAAAATATCAATGTTTTTGTAGAATATTTTAATAATGATAAAAAATGTGAGATTTTAAATAAAAAAGAAATCTCTCAATTTATTATTATATTATTCAAATCACAATATACAAGAGATAAGGTTAAGTATGAGCTTAGTCATGCTAATATTTTTTGTCCAATTCATTGGGATACTTTGTGGATGAATGAGGAACATATAAATTCTAAAAAACTAATATCTATACCTTGTGATTATAGATATTCAAAAAATAATATGAAAAACATTGCAGATAAAATAAATTGTATTTTGGAGGAAATAAAATGAAAAAAATAGCAGTATTTACATCTGCAAGATCTGAATATGGACTTCTGAAAAATGTCATAAGACAGCTTATGTCTAAGTTTAAAGTAGATTTACTTGTTGCTGGAGCTCATTTTTCTTATTCAAAAGGATACTCATATTCAGAAATAGTTAAAGATCATATAGTTGATTTTGATAATATTATTGAAATTGAATTTTTACTAGATACAACTACTTCTCAAGGTTTATCAAAATCAGTAGGATTAGCTCAAATATCAATTGCGCAGATATTACAGAAAAAAAAGTATGATGGGATAGTTATTCTTGGTGATAGATATGAACTTTTTGGCATATCTGTACCAGCATTGCTTTTTAATATTCCACTATTTCACATAAGTGGTGGAGAAATAACAGAAGGTGTCCTAGATGAGAGTGTAAGACATTCTCATACAAAGCTTTCTCATGTTCATTTTGTTGCCAACAATGGGTTTGCAGAAAACGTAAGCCGTATGGGTGAAGAGAATTGGAGAATTTGTATAGTTGGAGAATGTGGACTTGATAATATATATAATTTGGATTGTGCTTCCAAGGAAGAAGTACTAAAACAGTTTAAAATAGATATTGATAAGGAGATATTTTTAATAACATTTCATCCTTCAACATTAGAATATAAGTACTCATTAAGTAAGCAAGTAGATTCTTTATTAAATGCATTAGATGGTTTTGAAGGATACCAAAAAATATTTACAGCCCCTGGTGTTGAAAAAGGATCAAATATTATAATAGAAAAAATAAAAGAATTTACAAAAAAACATAGAAACTCAATTTTTGTAGAAAACTTAGGGAGTCGTAATTATCTAACAATATTAAAAAATTCCCAAGTAGTAATTGGAAATTCATCGAGTGGAATTGTAGAGGCTCCATCATTTGGTATACCTACTATTAACATTGGAGATAGACAAAAAAACAGGATTAGTGCAAAATCAGTGATAAATTGTGGTTGTGAAACAGATGAGATAAAGAACGGGATTAAAAAGGCTATAAGCAAAACATTCAGAGATTCATGTAGTAATATTTATAATCCGTATGACCCTTATAAAGACGGAAGAAATTCTGAAAGAATAGCATTTTCAATTCAACAAGCTTTAAAATTGTCAAAAGAAAAATTAATGATTAAGAAATTTGATACGGATGTAAAAAAAGGAGAATGGAATTATTTATTACATGATTTTCTATAAAGTTGGGGGTGTTTTTTTGAGTTTAATAACAAATAGTGTTTTTATAATTGCAGAAGCAGGTGTTAATCATAATGGGAATATTAATTTGGCATATCAATTAATCGATAAGGCCATTGAAGCAGGAGCAGATGCAATAAAATTTCAAACTTTTAAATCAAATAAAGTTATTTCTAAATTTGCAGAGAAGGCAGAATATCAAAAAGTAAATACACGAAATGTAGAATCACAATTAGAGATGGTAAGAAAACTAGAACTACCATTTGAAGATTTCGAAAATTTGAAAAAATACTGCAATAGAAAGAATATTATTTTTTTATCTACCCCATTTGATATAGATAGTATAAAATTTTTAAATAAAATAGGACTTGAAGTTTTTAAAATACCATCAGGAGAAATAACAAATCTTCCTTATTTAAACGAAATTGGGAAGTTGAAAAAGAAAGTGATTCTATCAACAGGAATGTCTACCCTTGGAGAAATTGAAGTTGCCCTTAATATCCTCAGAGAAAATGGAACAAAAGAAATTACGATACTTCATTGTAACACAGAATATCCAACGCCAATGCAAGATGTTAATTTAAGAGCTATGCAAACTATTAAAGAAGCTTTTAAAGTTGAAGTAGGATATTCAGATCATACGCTAGGTATAGAAGTCCCAATAGCTGCAGTGGCAATGGGGGCAAGTATTATAGAAAAACATTTCACATTAGACAAAGAAATGGAAGGACCTGATCATAGCGCTAGTTTAGAACTACATGAATTGAAAGAAATGGTAAAAGCTATTAGGAATATAGAAAAAGCATTGGGAAATGGTATTAAGAAACCATCAGAATCTGAATTGAAGAATATTGAAATTGCAAGAAAAAGTATAGTTGCAAAATGTAATATAAAGAAAGGTGAAGTTTTTTCAGAGAAAAATTTAACAACAAAAAGACCAGGAAAGGGAATATCACCAATGAGATGGGATGAAATAATTGGAAAAATTGTAATTAGAGATTATGGAGAAGATGAACTCATAGAAATATGAAAAAGTATAAATTTATGATGTTTAAATATTTTTTTGGGAATAGAAAAAACTAAAGAATTTGCTATGATAAACATTTATATAATCATAATATGTTAATTTCAAAGGAGTTAATATATTTATAAGTAATGGCAAGGAGGAAAATAAAATATTTGTATCATATTTTTCTGAAACTTTATTCACTACTAATATGTTTTTAAATAAGTTGAATATACCCCATAAAACAATACGATTAAAAGGGATACTTGAAAATACTGTTCATAGGAAAATTGGACGTTCTATGTATCATAAATTCGTTGAAAAATTCAAAGAATTATACGGGGAAAATTTCTATGATATTAAATCAATAGATGAACTTAGAAGTAATTTAACTAAATTTTGATAAAATGGTGCTTATATATGAAAGAAACAGCTAATTTAATAGGAGAGAATAATATATGAAAATTGTAGTAGTAGGTGATAGTTTTGGATTACCAAGGCGTTTTAAGAATAGTAAGACAATAGAAATAAAATGTGAAGATACCTATCCAGAGAAATTAAGATAAATGTTAGAAATTGAATTTCAACAAGAAGATATAGTGATGATTAACATGAGTAAAAGATTTAATAATTCATTATTTATTATAAAGAAATATTTTAAACAAGTATGTTTAATAAAACCAGAATATTTAGTGATTCAAGTAGGAATCGTGGACTGTTGGGCTAGAAAAAAGGAGATCAATATTTTCGAATAATTTAAAGGTAAAGATCCATGGATTAATGAAGATGAATATATTAAATACATGAAAGAATTTATTGAAAAGTGTTTTAAATCAATTAGTAGCTTGAAATTTATAATTATTGTTAATATAACAAAAGCTAAAAAAGAGCAATATAATAAACACCTGGGAAGTCATGAAAGAACAATTAGTTATAATGAAAAATTAGAATATTTAAACAATGCGGACAATGTATTTATTTGCCATGTGTTCAAAGAATTTGATAGAGAACTAGATAAATCTATATGTAGTGATGTCATACATCCAAGTGCGCATGGTAATTTTTTTAATAGCTTTAAAAATATTTGAAATATTTAAAAGTCAAATGTATTATAACAAAGATAGAGAGGATACAAGTAATAAAGGGTTTGATATTAATTAAAATTTGAGAATAATATTTGCTAAAGCAAATTCAGATATAGATGAAAGAATTATTAATAAAATGATAGATATTGGAATGTGTGATTTGAGAATATGGATGTAGTAAAAGGGTATTTAGCTAAAAATAAGGGGGATTAATATGTTGGTGCATAAAGTAAAGAAAAAAAGAATATGTTTTGCATGTTTTACTCCAGGTAACATATTTATTTCGTATATACTAGCAAAAACAGTGTATAAAGATGATTACAAAATTTTGATTCTATCAGATTGGAATTGTACCGATGTATATTTTAGGATAGTTGAAAATTCTAGTGTGTGGGATAAGGTAATATTAATTAATGAAGCAGGTAGAAAAAATCGTAATCAACGTTTTAAAGAAATAAGAGACCAATTAAGAAAGATAAATTTTGATAGGATAGATGTTTTGCATTATATTCAAATGAATCAAAACTCTTATCTTCATATTTTATTTAATTATATACCAGATAAGACTAAGATAATCGCAACTATTTTTTGTAAAGTAACGTACTATATAAAAGAACATTATCTATACGCAAGTGAAATTTTAAGAAATAACAACATAGATTGTAATATAGATTTGGATAGGGTATCAGAGATTTGGGTGTATGATAAAAAACTTTATATAGATAAATTGTTTAAAAGACCAGTAAAAAACATAGAAATATTTAAATATATTAAAAATAAGAAGATGTTAAATCGTTTTTGTAATGAATTAAATAAAATTTTCAATTATAGGCATAAGTTAATGGATTATGATGTAATATTTTGTGACCAACCTCTTAAGCGAGGATATTTTAATAACGAAATGCAAAAAGAAAAACAACTATTTTCAAAGATTATTAATGAATTTAAAAATTATAAAGTGTTGGTTAAAAATCATCATCGTAGCCCGTATGAAAAATACAAAGAATTTGAAGTTGGTATAATTGAAGAAAATAAAGGTCATGTTCCTTGGGAATTGATTTTATTAAATGAATTAAATAATAATGAATCAAATGCAAGTAATAAAATATTTGTATCATATTTTTCTGAAACTGTATTTACTACGAATCTGTTTTTAAATAATTTGAACATACCTCATAAAACAATACGATTAAAAGGAATATTAGAAAATCATATTAATAGAAAAATAGGAAATGATATGGATGATAAATTCGACGAAAAATTTAAAGAGTTATATGGAGAAAATTTATATGATATTGAATCAATAGATGAACTAAGAAATACTTTAGCGAAGTTCAGATAAAACAGTATATTTATATAAACTTTCTTATAATATTTTAGATATAAGAAAGTTTTATTTTGCAATGAACGTTTAAGATCTATTTGAATATATATATACTAGGAAAAATAAAATATATGATACCAATTTGAAATATATCAAAGTAAGATGACGTGTTTACTTGAGTAGGAGTGATAGAGAAAGATTATCATAGGGGGAATAATTTTTTATGAAACCATATATAATAGGGGAAACTGCTTACAATCATGAGGGGAATTTTAAATACTTAAAAAAAATGATTATAGATAGTAGTGAAATTGGACTTAATGCTATAAAATTCCATTTACTATTAAATCGCTACAGTTATTTTCAGAAAAAACATCCATTAGTTGAAAATGAAAAGAAATGGATGTTTAGCAAAGAACAATGGAAAAATTTGATTGAGTTTTCACTTGAAAGTAAACTTGATGTTATAGCCTTATGTGATGATATTGAATCTATAAGATTTATAAATGAAAGATATAACGATATAAAAGCTATAGAATTACATGCTACGAGTTTAAATGAATACTATATGTTAAAAGAAGTCATAAATTTTAAGAATCAAATTATTCTTGGTATTGGAGGTTCAACTTTAGATGAAATAGAGTATGCTGTTGATTTTTTAAAGAAAAATGGAAAAAATGATATATTGCTGATGTATGGTTTTCAAGCTTATCCAACAAAGTATAAAGATATAAATTTATCCAAAATGATAAAAATAAAAGAAATGTTTAATTTACCAATAGGTTATGCTGATCATACGGCCTTTGATGATGAAAATAATCTTGATATTTCTACTATGGTAGCGGCAATGGGAATTAACATCCTTGAAAAGCACTATACTCCAGATTTTGGTGCTGAAAGAATAGATTACCATGCTGCTGTTGGTAAGGCACAAATGGTAGAAATAAAAAAGAAAATGGAATTGTATTTAAGTGTTTTTGGAGACTATTCATTAGGTATGTCTAAGTCTGAAATTAAATACGGAAATATAGGACCTATGAAAAAAGCAATTGTAGCTAAAAATCATATTTCAAAGGGTGAAAAACTTAGTTTGGATAATTTATGTTTCAAAAGAACCGAAGAAGAATCAACTATAAAACAAAAGGAACTCCTAAATTTAATAGGATTAGAAGCACTAATTGATATTGAAGAAGATGAAATTATTGATTTTACGAAAGTTAATTATAAATTTAATAAAGCATCTTATTCAGATTTGACAGGTGGTTTGGAGGCGAAAAAATGAAAATAGGTTTTCTAATAACCGCTAGGCTAAAATCAACGAGATTACCCTTTAAAATTCTTAAAGATTTAAATGGTAAGACAGTAATAGAAAGAATTATAGATAGGGCTAAAGAAATTCAAGATATTTCTGAAATCATAGTATGCACATCGACTAATCCACAAGACAAACCACTAATAGACATAGCTAAGAAAAATGATATCTATTATTATAATGGGAGCGAAGAAGACGTTTTACAAAGACTTTTAGATGCAGCAAAGCTATTTAGTTTTGATTATTTCTTGGGAATTACAGCAGATAATCCGCTTTTTACTATACAGTATGCTAATCTGATAGTAGATGAAATAAAAAGAAATAAATATGATTTTATAAAGCTTGAAGGACTTCCCTTAGGATGTGGCACCTATGGTATGAATGTAAATGCACTGGAAACAGTATGTAAAACAAAAAATGTTGTAGACACAGAAATCTGGGGACTTTTAATAGATAGACCAGAAATTTTTAATGTAAAGACTATACAAATAACAGATAAATTAAGAAAACCGAAGTTACGATTGACTTTAGATTACAAAGAAGATTATGAATTGATTAGTCATTTGTATAAAGAATTAAATTATAATAAGGTGCTAAGTCTATATGATGTAGTTGACTATTTAGAAGAAAATCCTCAAATTAGAAAAATAAATGCAAATTGCAAGCAAGAAGATTTATCTAATGAAGAAATAGAAGAAATTGAGAAAAGTTATAAGGAAAACTATGAAAAAATTGTAAAAATCAAAAAAGAAATTTATAATATTTAAATACAAATTTTTGAGAAATATTGAATGAAGCCATTAGAAGTTGTGTGAATTTTCAAATGGCTTTATTTTATTTACATAAATCACTATAGGATTTTGAAGTTTGCACACAGTTCATTATTTTTAGATATAGTATCTTGACAAACGTCGAATCAAACTATATTACTAGTTAATACTTTTACTAATATAATATATGAAGATTATTAATTTTGGTAACGCTGTAAATGTAGTTTTTAAGAAGCTGTTATTATATATATAAAATATACTTATATTGCTTGGCAGATAAATCGTTATTTATCAATATATTATAGTGAAAAGAAAGATAACAGAGACACAGTATGAAATATTAATATATGAAAGGAGATTCAATGTAGAATGGAAGATTTTAAGAAGATAGCTATTATAGGGAGACGTGGTCAAACAGTAATTGTAAAAACCAATTTAACAAATTATCAGCTTATTGGAAAGGGATGGCATGGAGCAGTGTTTAAACTATCTGATGAACGATGTGTTAAAATATATGCAAGCGAAATAGTAGCAGAAGCAGAGGTAGCCGCATACAAAAGAATAAAAGGAGCCATAATATGTCCTACAATTTATGAGGTAGGACCTAACTATATTGTTATGGAGTATATTGAAGGAATAACTTTGAGAAATTATCTAAAAAGAAAGAATGATATTTCAGAAACCATAGCAAGGGAGATTTTATTATTATTACAAGAAATGAAAAAATTAGGTTTTACAGATATAGATTTTAATTTAAATAATGTGATTGTAACGAAAAATAATATTTTAAGATTGATAGATATAGTGAATGGATTTAAGAAAAGAAAAAGAATTCCAACGGCTTTATTTAAAGGATTAAAAGAACTAGGATTAGAAGACTTATTTATAGAACAAGTAAGAAAAATAGATTATAATGCTTATTTGGAAATGAAGAGTAATTAGAAGATATGAAAGTTGGTTTACAGTAAAGAAATCATCTTTTAAGTACTACGTAGTTTTTTCAGTTACTGCCTATTTTAGTTAATCTCTTTTTTATCTTATAAATAGGAGAGTAACTTTTTTTATAATATATTAATAAATATAGATTAAGGAGTTGAAGGTGTGCTCTCTAAAAATAAAGATAATAAAATAAGCATAATAATACTCACTTATAATAATTTGGAATATACCAAACTTGGTATAAGTAGTGTTCGAAAATATACATCTAAAATACCTATGAAATGATTGTAGTTGTTGTGCTTTCTTATAATGGATTTTACCTTATTCAATAGAAGTTTATGATAAAAAGGTTATGAGTAAAATATCCATAGCTTCTGATATTATTAAATCACTTCTTAAATCAGATGATAAATATTTTGATAAGGATGAATGGTCTATACAGAAACGATATAGTTATGGAAAAATATTTTTGTGTAAAAGGATAAATGAAGTGTGTAATCTCCTAATGGATTTTGGAGTCTACACACATTTTATTATTTTTTAGATATGTTATTTAAAACATTGTTAAGATGTGAAAATGTTGTAATCTCATGAAAATTCATGCCATATAATTTTTTGAATTTCTTTAAAAATTTTTTTAAAGTCACATTTATTTCAAAATTATTTGTAAAATTTAGTAATAATTTATTTAATAAAATATAATTATTACTTGTATCAAAATCTTTAAATAGAATACGATTATTTAGCATTGCTGCTGAACTATAGGTCATATATATTTTATTTTTTATTTTGGATTTATTTTTTATATATTCATTTAAATATATAACTTCCCAAGGTATATCTTTATCTTTAAAAATATCAATATTAAGTCCAGTATATTTATCATTTGAATCACGAGGATGATTTTTTATTAATACTTTTAAATTTTCTGCCGTCTGTAATATATTTATTAACAAGTGTTTTTCTTCAGTAGAGGTTATTATTTGAGCAAGTGCAAGATATTGATCAAAAAACACAAGATTATAATCATTTTTTTTATGTTTATAATCAAATAATATATTTAAGTCATTACATAGTTCGAATTTTAAATTGCTATCAAGATACTTTTTAAATTCAATATTTTTTAAGGGTTTCTTTAATTTGCTCACATAAAGCCTTTTATCAAATAACCATATTTCAGATATTTTATGAAAATCTAATGGATTTTTTTTGTCTTTATATTTTTTTGTCCAATTTTTATATGCTTCTTTTACAACATAAGTCATTACACCTTCATCTGTTAAAATGATTTTTGTTTCATCTAACACATAATTCATTACATTAGAACATAAACGAGATCCCCATGAAAAATAATGTAATATATCAATATTTTTAAAATCTAGATCATTTAATTGTTCTCGTACAAAATCTGATGATTCTTTCCTTTCTTTTATTAAAATAATTTCATTCCAAAGATTTAATTTATTTGAATTTTTATATGCTCTTTCAACAGCAACATTATAGTTAGAAAGCATAATAATTTTATAGTTATTTTTATATACTGTTTTAGATAATAAATATGAAACAAATACATGATACGGAGTTAAGCATACAAAACAAACCACTTTATGATTATCCAATATATGTCCTCCTTGTTTTATTATTATTTAATGCTTCTACTAATCAATATATGAAGATTATTAATTTTGGTAACGCTGTAATCAACATAATTAACATTCTCATTTCATATAATTTAGCGATAACGTAAATAGTAAAACAATATTATGTGAGGAGCGATAAAATGAGTGGTAAAATGTTATCTTGTATTAAGGATATTTATAAAGATATAGAATTATATAGAGATGGATATTTTGATAATCTTGGATTTACAGCTAGTAATGGTAATGATCAAAAATTGTTAGTATTTTTAAATAATGAAAAATATTTATCAGAGTTCTATGAAAATAAAAATATTTCTTGTGTTATATGCTCTAAGAACATAGTAAATGCTATAAAAGATATAGATGGTATTGGAATATGTATTGCTGAAGATCCTAAATTGGTTTTCTTTAAATTTCATAATTATTTGATTGAAAATACGAATTTTTATGGTGAAAAATTTGATAATCAAATTTCAAGTAGAGCTAAAATTCATCCAACAGCCTATATTGCAGACCATAACGTGATGATCAAAGAGGGTGCAATAATAGAGCCTAATGTGACCATTTTAAGCAATGTATATATTGGAGAGAATACAATTATAAGAGCAGGGACTGTAATAGGTACAGAGGGGTTTCAATTTGTTAGAACGGAAAATGATATTCTATCAGTAAAACATGCAGGAAAAGTGATCATCAGTAATGATGTTGAAATCCAAGCTAATACTTGTGTATGTAGAGGTGTTTTTAATGATATTACAGAAATTGGAGAAAAATCAAAAATTGATAACCTTATACATATTGCACATGGTGTTAAAATAGGTAAAAGATGTCTTGTAGCTGCAAACACCATGATAGCAGGATATACTAATATTGGAGATGATGTATGGATTGGACCTTCTACAAACATCAGAAATATGATTGCTATTGGAGATAAAGCAGATATTAAGATTGGTTCAGTAGTCACAAAGAATGTTGAAAAAACACAATCTGTAAGTGGAAACTTTGCAATTGAACATAATAAATTTATAGATTTTATAAAATCTATAAGATAGATATGAAATCATAAGGAGGCTCTATATGTTTACATATGAGTTTTATGGGAGTTGTATAAAACTATTTAAAAAATCAGGATATACATTCGAAAGCTTTTCTTCTGAAAAAGGTGATAAAAAAAATATTGTTTATCTAAGACACGATATTGATAATGATTTTTTAGGTGCTTATAATTTAGCAAAAATAGAAAAAGAAAATGGGGTAAAATCCATTTTCTTTGTTCAACCCAATAGTGATTTTTATAATATGATGTCCTATGAATGTATGTCTTTGATAAAGAAAATAAAAAATATGGGGCATGAGATAGGACTCCATATAGATGCCACTATAACAAAAGAATATGAAGAATTAGTAGATTATACAAATAGTACATTTAATTATTATTCAAACTATATGCCAATCTCAAAGATTATCTCCTTTCATCAACCATCTTCGTATATATTGAATAATAATATTGTAATAAATGGATTCATTAATACTTATGAGAAAAGATTTTTTAAAGACATAAAGTATTTTTCAGATAGTAATAGGCGAATATTTTGGAGTGATTCTTTTTATGATTCAATTGAAAAAGGATTATCTATGCAATTTTTAACCCATCCATTCTGGTGGGCATATTTTGAACAATCAATATATGAAGCCTATTATAATTTTTCTAAAAAAATGGATAAATATGTAGATCGATCATTAAAAAGAAATGATGGCTCACTTTCTAAAATAGCTTCATGGTTAAATAATGAGTTAAATGAATATAAATAGAGGGATAGAAATGAAATTTGAACATAAATTTAATTTTAATATTAATAAATTAAAGGATATAAAAGGGTACGATGTTCGTTCATATAAAGATATCGTGATAATGAATGTTTCAACTATAAATAATCCTAAAAATAATACTTTAATATTTAGTAGCATATGGAATGCTGAAATTGAAAATAATCTTATTATTATAAAAGATAGTTTAATACTAATTACAAATAGAACAAAAGAAATAAATGAAAAAATTAAGAAAAATAATCAATGTATATTTGTTGATAATCCTAGAAAAGAATATGCAATTATTTTAAAAAGTATTTTAAAGAACAATAATAAGAAAAGAAAATATAAACAATTAGATTGCAATTGTATTATTGGTGAAAATGTTTTTATAGGTAAGAATGTTGAAATTGAACCCTTTGTTTTTATTGACCATGATGTGAAAATTGGAGATCATTGTGTAATTAAATCTGGGGTACACATTAGTAGTTATGTTGAAATTGGGAATGATACTATGATTAGAGAAAATAGTGTAATCGGTGGACCTGGCTTTGGTATCGAAAGAGCAACGGATGGAATTCCAATAAAAATTCCACATATAGGTGGGGTGAAAATTGGAGAAAATGTAGAAGTAGGAGCTTTAAACTCAATTGTTTCGGGCACTATGGAACCAACTGTTTTAGAAGATTATGTAATAACGGATGATCTAGTATTTATAGCACATAATTGTAAAATTGGTAAAGGAACAGTTGTAATTGCTTGTGCAGAAGTAAGTGGAAGTACCATCATTGGTGAAAATAGTTCAATTGGACCTAATGCTGCATTGATGCAGCATATACAATTAGGAAAAAATTGTATTGTTGGATTAGGCGCTGTTGTAACGAAATCCTTTGGTGATCATGAAATTATAGCAGGAAATCCTGCAGATTCTATGGAAAATGTAAAGTTGATAAGAAAATTATTAAAGAAAAAAATAGATAATTTAAAATAAGATATAATTTTTAAGGGGACAGTTTGTGAATAGCAAACTGTCCCCTTTTGAGAAAATACTGATTATTCGTGAATTATTTCTGAAATTTTATCTGCTATTTCTAAGGCTTTTAGTCCAACAAAACCATCTATGATTGGTGTTTTTTTATTTTTGATTGAATGAATGAATGAAGATATTTCTTCTTTTAAAGGATTAGCCATGTTTACATATACTTTCTCTGTAATATTTTCTTGTCTGTATTGAATATCATATCCTGTTTCCAGTTTGAAATTTGTTTGTCTTGAAATTGTAATGATTCTATTCAAATAATCTACATAAATATAGGTGTTTTTTGTATGAATAGTAAGCATCCTTACTTTATCTTCCGTTACACGGCTTGCCGTTAAGCTTACTAAAATATTATTTGAAAAACGAATTAGTGCCTGAGCATAATCTGAATTTTTTTCACTATAAATACATTGTCCTTGAGCAAAGATTGTATCGTAGTCAGAATCTACAATCCAATTCATAATATCTAAATCATGGAGCATAAGATCATGAACTACATCAACATCAAATATTCTTTGATCATAAGGACTCAGTCTACGAAAATCTAAGGAGATAATCTGTTCATTGTTTAAAATTCTAGGAAGTTCTGTAATAGCAGGATTGAATCGTTCAATATGTCCTATTTGTAAAGATACTCCATTTATTTTGCAGACATATATTAATTCTCTAGCTTCTTTTTGTGTTTGACAAATAGGTTTTTCCATTAGAATATGTTTGTTTTTATTTGCACATAATATCCCGTATTTATAATGCATTGAAGTAGGTACTGCAATTGTAACTGCATCTACTAATTCTAATAAATCATCAATTTTAGGAAACCAATCTGTACTATACTGATTAGAAATGTTATGTGCTCTTTGCTCATCTATATCAAAAACCCCAATTAACTCTACATCGTTGGCAAGTTCTTTATATATTCGAATATGCTTTTCTCCCATGTTACCTGCTCCAATTACGCCTACTTTCAATTTACGCATAATGATTGATCACCTCAACAATTTTCCTTACTTGATCTTTTGATAAACCTGGATGTACTGGAATGGACACAACTTCTTTGCAGAGCTTCATAGCAACTGGCGATTGAGTAGGGTCATATCCCAATTGCTTATAATAGGGTTGTGCATTTAAAGGAACAGGATAATAAATTCCAAACCCTATTTCATGTTTTTGTAGATGATCTATAAATCTTTTTCTATCTTTGACTTTGATTGTATATTGATGATATACATGATGATGATCTTTAGGTATTAAAGGTAAAGTCACTAAATCATTTTTAATATTTTTATTATAGAATGAGGCATTGTCTATTCGTTTATTATTAAAATGATCTAATTTTTTTAATTGTTCAATGCCTATAGCGGCTGAAATATCCGTCATTCTAAAATTATAGCCCAACTGTGAATGAACATAGCGTTCTTGTTGTCCGTGATTAATAAGCTTTTTAATATTTTCGTATACAATATGATCGTTTGTTAGAACCATTCCTCCTTCTCCAGTAGTCATATTTTTAGTAGGGTAAAAACTATAGGTTGAAGTGATTCCAAAATTGCCTACATTTTCCCCATAATATTTTGATCCATGTGCTTGGCAACAATCCTCAATAAGGATTAAATTATATTTGTTGACCAATGCCATGATTTTTGTCATATCACAAGGCAATCCATATAAATGTACGATTAATAGTGCTTTTACATCTGGCGTGTTTTTTAAAATATTTTCAATATGATCAGGGTCTATATTAAAGGTATTAGGATTAATATCTGCGAAAATAGGCGTAGCTTTTTCAAACAAAACACTATTTGCTGTAGCTGCAAAAGTAAAAGGAGTAGTAATTACTTTGTCGCCTTCTTTGATGCCAGATGCAATTACAGCGGCATGTAATGCTGTTGTACCAGAGGAAGTTGCAACCCCATATCTTGTATTTGAATATTTCGCGAAATTGATTTCAAATTCTAACACTTTTTTTCCAGAAGCAATGATACCGCTTTTCATAACTTCTTGTACGTGTAAAATTTCTTCTTTGTCTATAATTGGCTGTGCAATATTTATCATGTTATATTCCTCCAAAATAATTTTTTATATTGCTTTAATACATTATATTTAATTTGTCTATTTCGGGCACCTTTTTATTAAGATTTCATAATATGTAGTAGGGTTAGTAGACAACTACGAAGCCTGAATAAAAATAAAAATAGGAGGATCATTATGCCCAATAATATAGTCTTTAATAATGTTGCTAGTCAGTTGAAAACGGAAATATATGGTGATAGTGGAGTAGCTATAAAAACGGATGTAGATGGTAAACTATATATCAATTCAATAGACACAATAAGCACCATAGGAACAGTAGATACAGTAACAACAGTAGGAACAGTAGACACAGTAACGAATGTAACATCAGTAGACACAGTAGACACAGTAACAGGAGTAGGAACAGTAGACACAGTAACGAATGTAACATCAGTAGACACAGTAGACACA